>JAICSS010000009.1 GCA_025936755.1 Solirubrobacterales bacterium
CCGGTGATCTCCTGGGTCGCCGACCACCGCAAGCACCACACCTTCTCCGACGAACACGGCGACCCCCACAGCCCTCACGTCGACCACGGCGGCGGCTGGAAGGGGGCGATGAAGGGCCTCTTCCACGCCCACATGGGCTGGATCTTCATCCACACCCAGCGCGGCAACAAGGAACGCTTCGCGCCGGACCTGATCAAGGACCCGGTGATCAACTGGGTCGACCGCACCTTCATCTACTGGGCGATCCTCGGCCTGCTGCTGCCGTTCTTCCTCGGCTGGGCGATCGGCGGCACCCTCGCCGCCGGCCTCACCGGCCTGCTCTGGGGCGGCCTCGTCCGCGTCTTCGTCCTCCACCACTTCACCTACAGCATCAACTCGCTCTGCCACACCTTCGGCAAGCGCGAATTCGACACCACCGACGAGTCCCGCAACCTGGCGCTGATCGCGATCCCGACCCTCGGCGAGGCCTTCCACAACAGCCACCACGCCTTCCCGACCTCCGCCACCCACGGCCTGCGCTGGTACCAGGTCGACGTCTCGGCCCTCGTCATCGACGGGCTCGAGAAGGTTGGTTTGGTGTGGGACGTCGTTCGGGTTGCACCCGAACGACTCCAGGCGAAGGCCCTCTGACACGGCGCATCTCTGCGTCCTCGGTCGCTCGCGTGCAGAGCACGCCACGCTCCCTGCGTCCTTGACCTGCTTGGTCAGAGGACCTTTTGCGTGCTTCAACTAGGGAGCTTCGTCGGATTCGTACCAGTCGATCCAGGAGTCGCAGGCTTGACCTAGCGGCACCGTGCGGTGGGGTTCGGCCGGTACCGCGACCAGCTCGCCGAGGTAGGCCTTGCCGGTGTAGCCGGTGAGGCTCTGCAGGGTGCTCGCCCCCGCGGTCGCGATCGTGAAGCGGACGCTGCCGCCCTTGCTCTCGTAGCGGCCGGCGGGCCAGAACTGGCCGTTGTTGCCGAGGCTGATCGTGTTCGGCCGCTGGCCGTCCAGGGCCGCCTTCAGGTCTTCGCCGAAGCCGGGCGCGGAGAGGGTGAGGCCGAAGGGGGAGAAGTACTGCAGCGAGAGGTCCCAGCTGCCGGCGGGTAGCCGCAGGGTCTGCGAAGTCTCGGCGCCGGTGCCGAGGATGCTGCCGCCTTCCCAGTCGTCTTTCTGGCCGATCACGGCGTCGGGAAAGAGCCCGGCGCGCCCCTTGCCGGCGAGGAGGATGCGGATCTCCGGCGCCGCGCAGCCGGCGAAGGCGCCCGCTTCGGTTCCCTCGAGCAGGACGTGGCGGTCCTCCGGCGTCGGGCCGGTCCGCTTCCAGAGCACGAAGGAGGGGGTGCTGGCGACGCGCTTGAAGTTCGGCGGCGCCTCGCTGTTCCAGGCGGCGCGGCTGGTGATCACGTACGGGAAGCGGTCGAGCGTCCCCCGCGAGAAGGAGTCGAAGTCGATTGGGCTGTAGGCATCGCCGGTGTCGAACGGCTTTTCCGGGTTGGGCGAGACCGCGTCGTCGGGGAACTCGACCAGCGGCACGTGAGTGTCGGCGCCGAGCAGCTCGTAAGCCGCGTAGCGGTCCTGGCCCGCGTAGAGGACCGGCTGGCCGTGGAGTATCGGCAGGAACGCCTTCAGCTCACCGCCATGCCCGGGCGGGCCGACGGGAGCGTCGCGCAGGGCGAGGAAGGATGAGTAAACCGCGCCGGCGATGAACACCGCTGCCAGAACCGCCCAGGCGACGCGAAGCGTTGGAGGGGCAGGGGAAGGGGTCTCGGCGGACAACGGCGGGGAGAGTCCGGCGAGACCCCTTCCCCTGCCCCCGAAGCGCGGGAACTCTGCCAGCAGCGGGCGGATGACTACGAGCATCGCCAGGGGGGAGATGATCATCAGGGCCTTGGCCTGGGAGTAGTCGCCGCTGGTCGGCAGGGACGCCAGGTAGAGGAGGGTGCCCGCGCCGAGGGCGATCGGGATCGTCCGCTCGCGGCGGCTAACCCACCAGGCGACGCCGACGAGGAGGGCGAGGACTGCGATCGCTCCCGCCAGTGCCGGTAGCTGGGCGCCGCCGGCGGCGTCGAGACGGTAGTTGGCGGCGGGCCAGATACCGAGCGCCTCGATCGGCGAGACCGGGCCGTAGGTGTTGGAGCCGGCCACTTTGTTGAAGGAGCTGCCGAAGCCGAAGGGGCCGACGGTGACCGCCAGCGCGATCCCGGCCAGGACGAGCAGCGCGACCAGGGTCAGCGGGCGCACCAGGAGCCGCAGCAGCGAGCGTGGCCGCAGCGCCGCCCGCACCTCCGGCAGCGTCAAGCTCCAGAGGACGAGGGTCATGACCGGCCAGGCGACGCCCGCAAAGCTGTAGGAGAAGAAGATGCCGCCGAGGAGGGCGAGCGGCGGCAGCGCGAAGAGGAGTCGGTCGCGCCAGCGGGCCGGCAGCGCCTCGAACCCGACCAGCCAGAGTGCGAAGGCCAAGACCAGGAGGGCCTCGGCCAGCTCCTTGAAGGCTGCCTGGGCGAAGTAGGAGGCGGCCAGGTAGGGGAGGGCGACCATCGCGGCGGCGATCGTGCGGCGGGCCGGGGTCATGTCGCGGATGGCGCCGAGTGCGGTCAGGCCGGTCATCGCCCCGATCGCGATGATCTCGCCGAGGAACGCCTGGGCGAGGTTGATGCCCGGGACGACCGCCGTCGCCACCGCCAGCCCGTGCGGGCCGAGGGGGTAGCCCGGGTCGGGGGCGGGGCCGAAGCCGCTGCGCAGCCACTCCGCCCAGGCGAGGTGGAGGCCGAGGTCGTTGTTGAAGCCGACGCCGAGCAGCCCCCAGCGGCCGCTGACCGCGAACGGGATCGCCAGCACGGCGAGGACGACGAGCGCCACCGGCAGCCCTTCCCGCCACGGATTTCCGTCGGCGTTCGTCCCTTTCCCATCTATCTCGCGAAAAGGACGAACGCCGACCCGCCAGAGGACCAGGGCCGCGACCGCGATCAGGGCGACCAGGCCCAGCGTGGCCGAGGTGCCGTGGCCGGGCGCCCGGGCCAGCAGGCCGGTCACGGTCAGCACGGCGCCGAAGCCGACCGCCGGCTCCAGCCACGTCCACCCGCTCCTTCCCGCCAGCGAGAGGATCGCCCGGCCGACCAGCAGCGAGACGGCGCAGATCAGCGCCGCCGAGGCGTAGGTCGCGATCATCAGGCGCTGGAAACTAAGGCAGCGGGCGCTTTCAGTACTTCTCGGCCGCCGCTTCGAGCGTCTCGCGCAGGTTCTCGCCCCGCAGCGGACGCTCGTGCCCGGCGCCGACGACGCGCGGTTCCAGCGACGCCAGCCGCCGCAGCGACTCCTTCGCCCTGGCGTGGTCCCAGGCCCAGGCGGGGTGGGGGACGCTCGCCTCGCCCTCCGGCAGCGGTTTCAGCCGCGCCGAGTCGACCAGGTAGACGACGTCGGAGACCAGCGCCACCCGGTCGCTCTCGCGCCAGAGCCCGATCAGCCCGGGCGCGTGCCCCGGGAAGTGGAGGACCTCGAAGCCGGCGACCTCGTCGCCTTCGATCACGGTGTCGGCGATCCGCACCGCGCCGCCGTCCCAGCGCCGCAGCAGGAAGGGGTAGATCCACCGCACCCACGCCACCGGCAGCTGCGAGAGGTCCATGTAGGGGGCGATCGCCCCCTCGCTTTCGGCGTCGGCCCGCTCGTCGGGATGGCAGAGGACCGGCACGTCCATGTAGGGCGCGGTGCCGCGGTGGTCGGCGTGGGCGTGGCCGAGGACCACTCGCTTCAGGCCGCCCAGCTCCGCCGCCGCCGCCTTCGCCTTCTTGCGCATCGCCTTGGTGCCCGCGTCGAACTGGACCACCCCGTCGCCGTCCTCGAGGAAGTAGACGTTCATCGCCCCGCGGAAGTCTCCGCGCAGGAGCCAAACCCCGTCTGCGACCTTCTCCAGCGCCATCGCCGACCACCTTAACGCCGGGCGGCGACCATCTAGGGTTCCCCCGTGCCCTGGATCTGGAGAGCGGGAATGGTCGTCCTCGTCGTCTGCCTCTTCCTGGCGATGGGGATCGCCGTCTACCGGCTGGCGACGACCCCGAACGAAATCCTCGGCGACGGCTTCCGCGGCCTGCCCGCGAAGGAGCGTCATTAGGAGGCGCCTGGAGCGATTAGTATCGACCGCGTTCAGGACCCGGACAGAGGAGGCGGCGTGTTCACTCGCATCGTTGTTGGGACCGATGGCTCCGAGACGGCCGGCCAGGCGGTCAGCCAGGCGATCGAGCTGGCGAAGTTGAGCGGCGCCCAGTTGAGCATCGTCAGCGCCTACTCCCCGGCCTCCGGCCGCCGGGCCCAGGCCGAGCACCAGGAAGCGCCCGCCGACGTCCAGTACGAGCTCGGCCCGCGCGAGGACGTGAACCTCGTCCTCGACGCCGCCGCCGCGGAGGCGAAAGGAGCCGGGATCGAGGTCAAGACCCACCCGGTCGAGGCCGACCCCGCCGACGCGATCCTCAACGTCGCCGAAGAGGTGAAGGCCGACCTGATCGTCGTCGGCAACAAGGGGATGACGGGCGCCCGCCGCTACCTGCTCGGCAGCGTCCCCAACAACGTCTCCCACCACGCCTCGTGCAGCGTGATCATCGTTCGTACGACCTGAGCGGCGTCAGGGGGCTTTGGCGAAGACCGGGTAGGTCCCCGACGCCGCGGCGGCGTCGACCAGACCCGCTCCCTGCTCGGTCCGGGGCAGCCCCAGGTCACGTGCCGTCTGACGCAGCTTCCTGGTCACGACTTCGACTCTCTTGGCGGGCGGCAGGACCGGGTTGATTGCGCCGCTGGCGAGGACCATCGCGGCGACGCCGGAGACGTGGGCGGCGGCCATCGAGGTGCCCACGTAGTAGGCGGGGATCCCGAATTCGCTGGTGCTCTTCGGCTGCAGCGTCACCTGGTAGACCGGCCGCGCCGCGACTGAGGGGCAGCGGCTCTGCGGAACGCCGCCGCCCGGCGCGACGAGGTCGATCGCCTTCCCCGCCAGCGAGTAGTCGCCGAGGCAGCCGCCCTCGGTGGTGCCGCCGACGCCGATCACCCGCGGCCCGGTCGCCGGCGCCGAGACGCAGGTCTCCGAGTCGAGGTTGCCGGCCGAGGCGACGGTGACGACTCCCCGTTCGAAGGCTTCCCGCAGCGCTTCGTCAACCATCGGCACCCGCTTGCCGCAGTCGAAGTTGAAGCTCATGTTGATCACCTGGGCACCGTGGCGGGTGGCGTAGCGGATCCCCCTGGCGATGGCGAGGGCGTTGCCGGAGCCGTTGGCGTCGAGCACCCGCACCGGCATCAGCTTCGCCCGGTAGGCGAGGCCGGTGACGCCGACGCCGTTGCCGGTCTTCTCGGCGATCGTCCCGGCGACGTGGGTGCCATGGCCGCTTTCGTCGAGCGGCACGCGGTCGTGGTCGACGAAGTCGTAGCCGGGGACGAACTGCCGCGGGCCGAAGTCGGGGCTGCGGCGGAAGGCGGTCCCGAAAGAGCGGTAGGCGATGCCGCTGTCGAGGACGGCGACGACGACGCCGGCGGCGCCGGGACGCCCGCGTTCGATCAGGTTGCGCCAGGCGCCAGGGGCGTCGATCCCGCCGGGGGAGACCGGCATCCCGCCCGCCTTCGAGGCGTCGTAGGCGAGGAAGTTCCACTGCTTGTAGATCCAGCCCCCCGCGCCCGCCGAGGCTTCCGGGGCGCTGGCGAGGCTGCCGGTGTCATTCGGGTCGTAGGGGGGTGGATTGGGGTCGTATGGAGGTGGGGTCAGCGCCGAGGCGGTGGCGAGGTAGTTCGGCGACGCGTAGACGACGCGCGGGTTGCGGCGCAGCGCCCGCGCCGCCTGCCGCACGCCGATGCCGGGCCCGAGCCGGACCGCCTGCCCGTGCCGCTGTCCCTCGAACTTGACCAGCAGCTGCCGGGGCGCGAAGCCGCGGGCGGGGGAGACGCCGGTTGCCGCCTGGGCGGGCGCGACGGCAAGCGCCAGGGGGGCGATCGCCGCCAGCGGCAGGAGGGTGCGCAGAAGTCGTCTCATCGTCTCTAGGTGCGAACACCGCGCTGCCGCGGAAGTTGTCGGCGGACATACTCCCGGATCGTGAGCGCGGGCAACTTCGACGCCGGGATGGAGGTCGCGATCGCGGAGGCGCGCAAGGCCGAGGCACACGGCGACGTGCCGATCGGGGCAGCGGTCCTTCGAGGCGACGAGCTGCTCGCCCGCGCCGGCAACGAGCGCGAGCTGCGCGGCGATCCCACCGCCCACGCCGAGGTGCTGGCGATCCGGGCGGCGGCGGAGAAGCTGGGCGGCTGGCGCCTGCCGGAGACGACGCTCTTCGTCACCCTCGAGCCCTGCGCGATGTGCGCCGGGGCGATCGTCCTCGCCCGCGTTCCGCTGGTGGTCTACGGCACGGCGGACCCCAAGGCCGGCGCCGCCGGCAGCGTCCTCGACGTCCTCGCCGAGCCCGCCCTCAACCACCGCCCGCAGGTTCTCGGCGGCGTCCGCGACGCGGAGTGCGCCGCCCTCCTGCGCGAGTTCTTCGCCCGTCGCCGCGGCTAGCCCGCCGATACCCTGTGGAAACCCGGAGAGGTGTCCGAGTGGCTTAAGGAGCGCGATTGGAAATCGCGTGGGCGGGGTTAACCCGCCTCGTGGGTTCGAATCCCACCCTCTCCGCCTTCCCCATCTGAGGAGTCTTCGAGTAATACTCGAAGCGTTTTTGATGGAATGCCGTGCTCGATGGCGACGGCACGGACTGCTCCCTGGCGGGAGGCCCCCAGCCGCTCCAGGTGCTCGACGCTCTCGCGCAGTCGCCTGACGGCTGCGGCAGTGGGGGTTTTCTGCGGAAGAAACATCCTGGCCCTCCTTGTCGGTTCGACTCATGCGGGCCAGGATCCACGGGGACTTCGGCATGTCTAGGACGGGTTCCGGGGAGGCTGGAAAAGGCCGGAGGAGCGGGGAATTCGACGCCGTCACGCAGGCTGTCGCGGATTTTGCCCGCGCCGGTCAGCAGCGGTGGCGGAAGAAGAGGATCGGTCTCGCGCCGCTTCTGAACCTGGAAAGCGTACAGGCGGAGCTGAACCCGCAGGACGTGAGCACGGATGCGCGGCGAGATGCGGTGGAAAGGGCGATCAAGGCCGCGATCGAACGTCTGCCCGATCCGGAGCGAGCGGCCACCATCGCCTACTTCGGCTTCGACGGCGGCAACCCGAATCACACCGATCGCCAGAACCGCGCCGGCGCCCTGCTCGGGCTCACCGGGCGCTGGTTCCGAGGCAAGAGCAGCGAGTACCCGCCGTCGCCCCGGGAGTACGTGATCGCGCTCGTCGCCGAATCCCTGGCCGGCGGCGAGGATCCCCTGGCCACCGACCCGAAGGAAGGGGCGAGCGTCGAGCCGCCGGCTCCCGGCTCCCCTGCGGCTGGAGATCCGGAACCGGACGGATCCGCCGGGGTGCTGGTCGCCATGGTCCTGGTCCTCGCTCTTGCCCTCCTCGTCGAATACGGCGGCCTCGGCAATCTCGTCAGCTGGCCGGGGGGCGAGAAGGACCCGATTCCCCCCCGCGGCGCGATCGTCGACGCCCGGACCGGAGAGGTCTTCGCCGCCCGGCTGGTGCGGCCCCTCGCCAACTCCCGAGGGCTCGCCTGGAGGGACATCCTCTGGGCCTGCGACCGCGACTCCGAAGACTGCGACCGCTCGGAGCTGGCCCGCCGGAGGGCGCCCCTGAAGGTCGGCCCCGGCGACACGATCGACTTCCGCGTCCGCCTCTACGACCCCCATGGCGAACCGGTCTCGGTGTTGCGGCTGGCAGCCGCGCCGGTTCGGGCCCCGGAACGGACCTTCGTCCGGCTCTCGATCGAGTGGCCCGTCAAGGCCCGGCGGGCGGGAGAAGGCCTGGGGATGGAGGCGCATCACGACGCGGTGGCGTTGCAGCTGCCGCGGCAGGCCTCGCTCGTCTACGACGAGGGGTCGACCATGCTCTACGGGTCGGCCGGCGAAGAGGCGGTGGTGGCGCACCTGCCGGAGGGGATCATGGATCCCCCCGGGATCAAGCTGAGGGACGTCGGCTCGCCCCGCGACTGCTGGGACTGCAACCTCGAATCGGTCCGCTACGTCGGCTTCGAGGCCACCGTCGAGTAGATCCTTCGATCAGTTTGAGGTCAACTCTATACTCAGCGATGTAATGGAGCTCTCTCTGACGACGCTTCGTTGCAGCGTGGGAGGGCCGGCATTTCTTGGCCGATAGTGCCGGTCCTCTCCAACCCCCCCGCGCGAAGGTTCTACAAACCGCCGCGTCAGCGAAGGTTAGCGCGTCAGGCCTGCCGCAGAGCGGGAATCGAGGGCCGCACCGGTACCGGCTCCTCGCGATAGTCGTCGAGGGAGACGACGATCGCCTCCGACTCGGGAATCGGCGCGGTGGGACGGCGGCCGCGCAGGCGCTCGTGGGTGCAGACGACGTAGCACCACTCCATCAGCCGCAACCGCGCCTCCGGGTCGATCTCGAGGATCGTCGCCCCGATCAGGAAGCTCCCGTCGACCTCGCGGCAGGTCTTGACTTCGACCTTGGCGGCGACCTCGTGCCGGCTCCCTGACGCGTCGGTCAGGGTCAGCAGGACGGCGGGTTCGCTGCCGGTCTCCAGCGGCGCCGTCGCGACCAGCCCCAGTCCGGCGGCCGAGGCGTCGACCAGGCGGGCGGCGGTATGGGTGGCGGGCGTGTAGAGGTTCGCCGGGGCGTCGCCCTCGAAGCGGTAGACGAGCCGCCGCTGGCGCCGGCGGCCGACAGCGGCCAGCGTCGCCAGCAGCCGCCGCAGCTCGTAGAGGCCGAGCAGGGGGACGACGAAGGCGGCGATGCCCGGCAGGTCCGGCAGCGGCCCGACCCCGGCGAGGTCGAGCAGGCGCATCGCCGTCCCGGTCGCCAGCAGCACGGTGCAGAAGAGGACGAGATGGAGCTTGCCGACGGCGTCCAGGCCGCCGCCGTCCCGCCCCTGCTTCGGGGTGACCTTGAACGCGGTCCTGCCGGGGACGAGGGCGCAGCGCAGGGCGCGGGCGTAGATCTCCATCGTCAGCAGCTCGTAGTGGGCGGACTCGGGGACGCGCATGTAGCCGCGGGCGAGGGCGGCGCCGGCGCCGAAGTTGAGGAGTACGTAGGGAAGCCACAGAGCCGCCAGCGCGGCGATGCTGATCTTCATCGGCAGCTCGCCGGTCCAGAGGACGAGGCCGAGGGTGAGCAGCAGCAACAGCCGCATCGGCGGGGCGAGATAGGCGAGCAGGCTGGCGAGGAAGGAGAGGCGCTGCATCGGGCTCAGGCTTTTCGCCCGCAGCGGCGACTCCGGCAGCCTGAAGACGGCGAGGTTGCCGCGGGCCCAGCGGTCGCGCTGGAGCAGGTAGCCGTCGAGGTCGTGCGGCGCCAGCCCTTGGACCAGGACCTCGTCGTGATAGCGGCTGCGCCAGCCGTGGCGCAGCAGCCGGATCGTCGTGTGGAAGTCCTCGGCGATCGTCTCGGTGGCGACGCCGCCGATCTCGAGCAGGGCGTGACGGCTGATCAGGGCCGCCGAGCCGCACCAGTAGGCGGCGCCGTGGCGGTCCTTGCCGGGGCAGACGACGCGGTAGAAGAGCGACTGCTCGTGGCGGCCGACGACGTAGTGCTGGACCGAGTCGTGGTTGAAGAAGTCGTGCGGGGTCTGGACGATCGCCATCCGCTCGTCGTCGAAGTAGCCGACCAGCGCGTCGAGCGCGTCGGGCATCGGCACGTGGTCGGCGTCGAGGACGAAGACGAGGTCGCCGCCGGTGCGCGGCAGCGCGGCGTTGAGGTTGCCGGCCTTGGCGTGGGAGTTGTCGGGCCGGGTCATGTATTCGGCTCCGGCCAGCTCGGCCAGCTCTCGCATCTGCGGCCGGCGGCCGTCGTCGAGCAGGTAGGTCGTGTGCGGGTAGGTGAGGGCGCGGCAGCCGGCGAGGGTCGCCATCACCACCTCGGCCGGCTCGTCGTAGGTGCAGACGTAGACGTCGACCTTGCGCCCGGGCGTCGCCGCCGGGCGCTTCGCCGCCGGGCGCGACCACGAGAACCAGGCGAGGATCGCCAGCGCGTAGAGGCCGTAGACCTCGGTCGCCAGCAGCATCCCGAAGGCCACCGGGCTGGCGCCTTCGCCGCTCCAGCCGACGCGCCAGGCCAGGTAGCCGGCGCCCCAGAGGAGCGCGACCAGGGCCAGCGCCCGCAGCAGGCGCGGATGGTTGTCGAAGAACCTCCCGAGAGGGGTCTGCTCGCCTGCGCTCACGCGGTTTCTTCGGCAGGAGCCCCCCGGCCCTTGAGAACCGCACGGGTTCAGCGGAGGGGGTGGGATTCGAACCCACGAGCCCCCTTACGAGGGCCAACGGTTTTCGAGACCGCCCCGTTCAACCACTCCGGCACCCCTCCAGGAAGCCGGGCTGGATTCTAGGGCGCTTTCGGTTTCGCCCCGGCCCGCCTCTTCGACATCAAGTGGTGCAACCGGGAAAACCGCTGTACTTGTTGTCTAATTTTAGTAATCTGGATCTAGTTGACCGCGAATGCCTCAGCCGCCGCCTCGTGACCCTCGTAGGGAAGCACGATGAAGTACATCAGGGAGGGCAGAAGCGCCTCGAGCCGGTCGTACTCGTGCTTGCAGAGGCGCGAATAGAGCAGGGATTCGACCCCGCCTACGATCCCAGCGGCGGTCAGGGGGTTGTCGCCGGCGCCGGCCGGGAGCAGCTCCCGCGCCTGCGCCTGGAGGCACCGCGCGAACTCGTCCATCAGCTCGACACGGCGTTTAACCGCAGCGGCGCTGGCGGCCCTCGCCTCGACCACCATCGTGCGCGCCGTGGCGGGCTCTCGGCTGGCGAATCCGAGCAGCGCTTCGAGGCCGAATCGAACCCGGTCGCGCCACACGTCTCCGCCCCTTCGGGTGGCGGTCTCGATTTTCTGGCGCAGTCGCTCGGCGCTGATGTCGAAGGCGGCGAGGAAGCAGTCTTCTTTGTTGGAGAAGTGCTCGTAGAAGGTCGGCCGGGAGACCCCTGCCCGGTCGATCACGTCCTGGACGTTGGTTTCGAGGTAGCCGAGGTCGGCCGCGGCGTTGAGCATCGCTACGATCAGGCGCTCCCGCTGGATCGCCCGAATCAGGTCGGCCGGGAATCGGCGTACCCCCGACGGGAACTTGCCCCTGCTGTCGGCGAGCAACTCGAGCGCGGCCTCGACCTGGTCAGACGGCCAATCGTCACCGATCGCAGCGAGGAGGGTCTCTTGGCTCAACTGGATTCGATCGACGGGCACCGAGTAACTCACAAGTTTCCATTAAAAACAGTGCAAGTTTTCTCACGGTACCAGAACATTGGTGGGTTGGGCAGGCCATTGGCCGTCGCGCCTGTTCTCCCCTCCATCCGCTCAGTCCAGGAGCCGATTCGATGAGCCCGACCCGCCCCGAGCTGCCGCGCGAGTTCGTCGCCAGCCACAAGCGGCGCCGGATGATCGAGGCGATCGCCGGGCTGACCGCGGAGAACGGCTACGAGGCGACGAAGATCGCCGACATCGTCCGCCGCGCCGGGGTCGCCCGCAAGACGCTCTACGACAACTTCGACGGCAAGGAGGACCTGTTCCTCTCGGCGATCGACGCCGGCGTGGCCGAATTGCGGCTCGCGGTCGAAGAGGGCTGCAGGGGCGGCGACGGATCCTCCGAGAGCGGGATCGTCGGCGGCCTCGAGGCGCTGCTCGATTTCGTCGCCCAACGGCCGGCGACCGCGCGGATGTGCATGGTCGAGGCGATCTCCGCCACCCCCAGCTCGGCCCGCCTCTACGACGCGGCGATGCGCGATTTCGTCGAGCTGTTCCGGGAAAGCGCGCCGTCTGGCATGGACCTGCCGGAGACGATCGAGGAGTCGCTGGTCGGTGGCGTCGCCTGGGTCCTCCAGTTGCAGATCCGCCGGGGCGGGGCCGAGCAGGCGCCCGGTCTCCTACCCGAACTGTCCCAGTTCGTCCTCTCTCCGTACCTCGGCGTCGGCAAGGTGGTGGACGGCGGCGGGCGGGAGTGACAGTACGGTGCCAGACTTCGTACTGGAATGGAGCGGTTACCACGGGGACGTCATGGGCTTTCGCCGGAGTTCGTAGCCCGAAATCAGCGTGAGAGGCTGATTTCCGGCCTCACCCGGGCGCTTTACGAGGTGGGGTACCACGAAACCACTGTGTCACTGATCGGCCAGCGCGCGGCCGTCTCCAAGAGTGACTTCTACAAGCACTTCGAAAGTAAGGATGACTGCTTTGTCGCCACCTACGAAGCGGCGATCGAGCGAATCCGCGAGCAGGTGGTCGCCGCCTGCGAAGACGCGGAAGGAAATGCGTGGCCGGAGCGTGTGAGCGCGTCGATCGCCGCGCTGCTCGATCTGTTCGACGACGAGCCGGCCCTCGCCAGCATCGCTCTGGTCGAAGGGCTGAGGGCCGGCCGCGGCGTCTATGACCGCTATCAGGCCGCGCTGGACTCGTTCGCCGGCATCCTCGGCCGCGGGGCCCCGCTCCCGCAGGTGGGCGCCGGGGTGCCGAAGGCCACCGACGAGGCCGTGATCGGCGGCATCGCCTCCCTGATCGGCCACCGCATCCTCGCCGGCGAAGGGGAGCGATTGAGCGAGCTTTTTCCGGAGATCCTCGAGTTCACCCTCTCCGTCTACCTCGGCGCGGAGGAGGCGCGGCGAATAGTCTCCGCTGGATGAGCGAGCTCAGGCGCGGCGTTCTCCCGTCGCAGGCGCTGAACCAGGCGATCGATGCCGAGTGGGTCAGCTCCGGCGAGTACCGGATCCGGCCCCAGGCGGTGCAGCCGGCGAGCATCGACCTGCGCCTCGGCGACTTCGCCTGGGCGCTGCGCTGCTCCTTCCTGCCCGACGTCGATTCGACGGTGGAGGAGAAGATCGACGGTCTCGCCTTCCAGAGGGTCGACCTCCGCGACGGAGCGGTGCTGGAGCGCGACCGGCCCTACCTGGTGCCGCTGATCGAGGAGCTGAACCTGCCGGAGGACGTGCGGGCCAAGGCGAACCCGAAGAGCTCGACCGGCCGCCTCGACGTCTTCACCCGCGTGATCACCGACCGCCACCACCGGTTCGACGACATCCGCGCCGGTTACCGTGGCCAGCTCTACCTGGAGATCGTCCCCCGTTCGTTCGCGATTCAGGTGAAAACCGGGCTCTCGCTCAACCAGCTGCGGCTGGCGCGGGGCGACGTGCGCCTCTCCGACGAGGAAATTCGCGAGCTGCAGGACGAGTTCCCGCTGCTCTATCTGGACTCACACGCCCTGCGCCAGTCGGAGATGGCGGTGGCGGACGGCCTTTTCCTCAGCCTCGACCTCTCCGGGCCGACGGACAGGGTGGTGGGGTACCGGGCGAAGAAGAACAGCCTCCCGGTCGACCTCTCCCGCATCCGCGCCTACCGCTGGACCGACTACTGGGACCCGGTCTACCCCGAGCCCGGCAGCAGGGTCGTGCTCGAGCCGGAGATCTTCTACCTCCTGCTCTCGGCCGAGGGTGTCTGCATCCCACCCCAGATCGCCGCCGAGATGATGGCCTACGACCCGACCGCGGGGGAGCTCCGCACCCACTACGCCGGCTTCTTCGATCCCGGCTTCGGCTACGACCCCGAGGGCGGCCGCCACGGCAGCCGGGCCGCGCTCGAGGTCCGCGCCCGCGACGTCTCCTTCATGGTCGAGCACCGCCAGCCGGTCTGCAAGCTCGGCCTGGAGTGGATGTCGGCGCCGGCCGAGCGCCTCTACGGCTCCGACCTGGGCTCGAACTACCAGGGGCAGGTGACGATGTTGAGCAAGCACTTCGAGGAGCAGACGGCGGGCGTCGCTATCCCGGTTGACGCCTGAGCAGTTCCCGCGCCCGCCTGCGCCGCGCCAGCAGCTCCGCCTCGAGCTCGGCGATCTCGTCGCGGCGCCGGCGCACCAGCTCGAGCTGGCGGCCGGCGAAGGCGAGCGACTGCTCGAGGATCTGTCGACGGCGGCTCGGGTCCTCGACGCCGCCCCGCCACTCGCGGCGCAGCTCGGCGCGCGCCCCCTCGGCCTCGATCAGCTCCTTCAGCTCCTCGAGCGAGAGGCCGAGCAGCTCCTTCAGCCGCAGCAGCTCGGTGAGCCGCTCGACGTCGGCCTCGGCGTAGGTGCGGTGGGCGCCGGGCTGGCGCCCGCTCGCCGCCGGCAGCAGCCCGATCTCCTCGTAGTAGCGGATCGTCCGCGGCGTCGTCCCCGCCCGCTTGGCCACCTCGCCGATCCGCAGCCCCGGCTCGCTCACGAGACCGCCCTCGCCTCCTCGGCGACCGGTCGCTCGGGCGTCTCCTCCGGCTCGTGCCGCGGTCGCAGCAGCGAGACGCCGGCGCCGAGGACCGAGGTCGCCGCCAGCACCCACAGCGCCTCGTGCATGTTGTGGATGAAGGGGTCGAGCTGGGCGGCGGAGAGGCCCGAGGCGAGACCGGAGAAGATCGCGAAGAGGACCTCTTTCGGGATCGAGTTGGTGACGATCGCGAGGACGAAGGCGATCGAGATCACGGCGCCGGTGTTCTGCAGCATCGTCCGCGCCCCGGCGGCGACGCCGCGCCGCTCGGTCGGCACCGTGCCCATCATCGCCGCCGTGTTCGGCGAGTTGAACATGCCCGACCCGATCCCGACAAGCAGCAGCCAGACCATCCCCTGCCAGTAGGGCGAGTCGGCCTCCAGGGTCGTCATCAGCGCCAGGCCGAGGGCGGTGACCAGCATCCCCGCGGCGGCGAGCGCGCGGGAGCCGTGGCGATCGGCCCAGATGCCGGCGAGCGGCGAGGAGACGAGCATCCCGATCGCCATCGGCGCGAGCTTGATACCGGCGGTGATCGGGTCGTCCCCCTGAGCCCCCTGGTAGTAGAAGACGAAGATGAACATCAGCGCGAAGCGGGAGAGGCCGTTGATGAAGGCGGCGCCCGTGGCGGCGGCGAAGAGGCGGTTGCGGAAGATCTCCAGGTCCAGCATCGGCGCCGAGCCGCGGTGCTCGATCCAGACGAAGAGAGGCAGCAGCAGCGCCGCGACGAGCAGCGAGCCGATCACCAGCGAGTCGTCCCAGCCGGAGATGCCGCCACGGGAGATCCCGTAGACCAGCCCGGTGAGGCCGAGGACGAAGGTGAGCGTGCCGGCGAGGTCGAGGCCGCGGACGCTGTCGCGGCGGGCGAGCTCGTGGAGGACGAAGGCGGCCCAGAGGCCGCCGGCGAGCGCCAGCGGCACGTTGAACCAGAAGACCCAGTGCCACGAGACCGAGACCAGGACGCCGCCGAGGACCGGCCCGATCACCAGCCCGATCGCCGCGACCATCGTGTTCGTCCCCATCGCCAGGCCGAGCTGGTCGCGCGGGAAGGCGTCGGTGACCAGGGCCGGACCGTTGGCGAAGATGAAGGCGCCGCCGATCCCCTGGACGATCCGCCAGAGGATCAGCTGGGTGCCGTCGGCGGCGAAGCCGGCGCCGAGCGAGGCGAGGCCGAAGATCGCGAAGGCGCCGACGAAGGCGCTCTTGCGGCCGAAGAGGTCGGAGAGCCGGCCGGCGGTGAGGACCAGCACGGTCGAGGAGATCATGTAGGCGAGGATCACCCAGACCAGTTCCAGCAGGCCGGTGCCGAGCGCCCGCTCCAGATCCGGCAGGGCGATGATCAGCGTTCCCGAGTTGGTCGCCACCAGCAGCATTCCGAGGCTGGTGCAGGAGAGGGCCCACCACTTGTAGTGCCGGTGGCCGGCCTCGACGCGCCTGCCGGCGATGAAATTATTCCTTACGTTCACGTCAATTAGGATAGCAGCGGCAGGTTGAGCCGAGCCTGTAGTAACAACTAGGCGTCCTCAGGCCGTGCGCACCAGGGCGCGGCGAGACCTCTACTTAGGATGTCTTCGATGCGGCACACCCTTCGATCGCCAGCGTTGATGGGCCCCCCTGGCTACGCAGCCAATGATCACCTACCCTCGGGGCCGTGTCACATCTACGAACAGTAAGCCGCTCGGTGAGTTGATTGGAGCCGGAGAATCCCGCCTCGGGCGGCCGTCGCAAGACTTCTGGTCGCCGCAAGCGGCCCTCTCAGATCGGCCTCGAGGGGCTCCGCCGGCCCGAGCGCGGCGGCCAGGTCCCCCTCTACTACCAGCTCGGCGAGATCCTCAAGCAGAGGCTCGAGGGGGGCGGCTGGGAGCCCGACACCCTGTTCCCCTCCGAGCGCGAGATCGAAGAGTATTTCGACGTCTCGCGGGCGGTCGTCCGTCCGGCCCTCAGCCTGCTCGAACGCGACGGCGACATCTATCGCCGCCGCGGCTCGGGAACCTACGTCTCCGCGCCGAAGCGCCGGGTGCCGATCAGGGGTCTGATCCGCTCCCTGCGGGAGGATCCCTTCAACGGCTCGCGAATCGCAATCCTGCGCATTCGCCGGCAGACCAACGACCAGACGATCGCCGACTTCCTCGACGTCTCCCCGGGGCAGACCGTCGCCCAGGTCACCTCGATCCTCCGCATCGACAAACCGATCTGCATCATCGACTCCTTCTTCCCCGTCGCGCGGGTGCCGTGGCTGCTGGCTGCTGCGATCTCGCTGCAGGGCGGGGAACAGCCCGTCCTC
Source organism: Solirubrobacterales bacterium (assembly GCA_025936755.1). Lineage (GTDB taxonomy): Bacteria > Actinomycetota > Thermoleophilia > Solirubrobacterales > 70-9 > VAYN01. The sequence continues at coordinate 16,540 of JAICSS010000009.1, forward strand.
GGTGAGTCGCCGAGCCTGGGCCGGATCGATGCTTCGTTCGAGAGCTCCTCCTGTGGGCCCTGGACCGCCAAAAGCCTCGGCGCCCGTACTGGGGATCCTATCTTCATCGGCCGGCTCTTCCAGTACGGGTTTTCCGCGGACCAGAGCGGCGAACGCCCTGTCGAGCTGACCCGCATCCTCGCCCGCAGCGACATCTCGCAGCTGCACTACGAGGCCGCCAGCTCGCTCGAGCGGGGGCGGGGGCGAAGCCGGTGAACGCACATGCCTAGGATGCGGCTCCAAGAACCTCCGCAGTCCTCGATTGGAATTTCCATGCGCCTACTCGCGAAACTCTCCCCGCTGCTGCTGATCTCCGCCCTGGTGCTGCTCGGCGGCTGCGGCAGCGGCGGCAAGCCCGACGAAGCCTCTTCTCCGTCGGGGCTTCCGCAGGAAATAGTGATCGGCGCCGCGATCGGCAAGACCGGCTACATGGCGCCCTTCGACGCCGCCATCGCCGCCCTCGAACAGCTGGTGAGCGAAACCAACGCTCGCGGCGGGATCGACGGCCACAAGCTGCGGGTGATTCAGGCGGACACGCGCTCCGATCCCCAGCAAGCTGTGGTGGCGGTGCAAAAGGTGATCGAAGAAGGCGCCGACGTGCTCTTCTTCACCGGTGAGGCGCTGACCGCGGCAGCCGGATCCCCCCTCGCCGAGGAACACGACAAGCTCAACTTCTCGATTCTCCAGGAGCCGGGTTTCGGACCCCCGACCTCCGGTCACCTCTCCTTCAGCTCCAATCCGAGCCTCCTCAGCGAGGTGAGCGCCGCGGCCTCCTTCTTCCACGACAAGGGCATCGAGCACCCCTTCCTCTTCAGGGATACGACGATCATCTACGGCAAGGCCGCCTGCTCCGGCTTCCAGCAGAGCTGGGAAGAGCTTGGCGGCGAAATCGCGGGTTCCGTCGACTTCGAGAACACCGACGCCTCGATCTCCAGCCAGATCGGCAAGCTGAAGGGCTCCGATGCCGATGCCGTCGTCATGTGCTCCTATCCGCCCGGGGGCGCCGCGGCGATCAAGCAGATCCGCGCCGCCGGGGTTCAACTACCCATCTACGGGCCGACGTCCTTCGACGGCCTCTATTGGCTGAAGGGCATTCCGAACACCGAAAACATCTACTTCACCTCAAACGGATCGTCTTACGACCCGCCGAACAAGGCCACCGCGAAACTGCTCGAGCACCTTCGGAAGGACGGAATCGACACCGACATCGCGACCAACCTCCTGGCCTGGTACGCCGGCGGTCAACTGATCATCGACTCGATCGAAGAAACGCACAGCGTCGACGGCGGCGTGCTCGCCGCCGCCCTCGAAGCGAAGCCTCACAACACGATTCTCGGGAAAATGGCCTACAGCGCGGACAGCCACTACACGAACCGCACCTGGCCGATCTACGTACTCTCAAACGGCAAGCCGAAGCTGGTGAGCATGGTCAAGCCGAAGTTCATCCCGACGTACGGGGAATAAAGGTGCTGCGCGCGGCGAGGGCCCGGTTGACGAATTCCGCGTACGCCTCTCGGTAGGCGAGCGTGTACCGATCGGCAAGGGTGTTGATCTCGGCGTTGGGGTCCAGGGACAGCTCGGGCGGCTGGATTTTCGAGACGACGGCGACGTCCTCGGCGTAGATGCCGGCGTCGTAGGCGATCGCCTTCCCGACGCTCTCCTCGTCGAAGTTCTCGAGTCCTCCCTCGATCCAGTAGTGCACCGACTCGGTGGCGCTGATCGCGCGTGAGACGTGAACCAGGCAGCGTTCGCCTTCGTCGGTGAAGAATCTCCCCGAGGTGAAGTTGGGCGCGATCGTGTGGTACTCGATTTCTCGCAGCGCGCCCCAGGTCGAGCTTGCCCCATCTCCCCATCCCATGTTGCGGCGGAGCCTCACCTCGAGCCCGTTCCTCTCCGGCACCAGGGGCTCGACCTCCGCCGGCTGGGGCCCCAGGGTGGCCGCGTGGACGAAGGCGAAGTGGGCGACGTCGCGGAAGTTCTCGATCATCAGCCCGAAAGCGACCGGCAGCTCGAAGGGCTCGCCGTGGCCCCAGGTCCAGTGGTCCTCGTCGAACCAGGGCACCCCGGGCACGTCGGTCAGCGGCTCCTCGAGCGTCGTCCAGACCAGCCCCCACTGCACCCGCGCCGGGTATGACGGGATCCGCGCGAGCGGGGGGATCTGAGCTTGATCGGCAAGCGAGGGAATCCTGGTGCAGGAGCCGTCGCCCGCCCACTCCCAGCCGTGGTAGGGGCACTGGATGCTCTCGCCGCAGACCTCGCCCATCGAGAGCGAGGCGCCACGGTGGGCGCAGCGGTCGGCCACCACCGCCGCCTCGCCGTTCCCGGTGAGGAACACGGCGAGCGCCTCGCCGAGCAGAACCGCTCGCCGAGGCCCGTCCTCGAGGTCCTGCAGCCGCGCCACCGGCTGCCAGCAATGACGTAACGCCAGGACCACGTCTTCGCTGCTCGGCGGGAGGGAAGAACGATCTTCGGTCATCTCTTTCTCCGCAATCTAGAGCTGCCTTCCCATGTAAGCACGCAGGACCTCTGGATCGCGCTGCAGCTCCTCGCGCCTTCCACTCGCGCGAACCCTGCCGCCGGCGAGGACCAGGCTGCGGTGGCAGAAGTCGATCGTCCGCGTCGCGTTCTGCTCGACGAGGAGCATCGTCGCCCCCTCCGCGCGAAGTTCCTCGAGCAGCCCGTAGACGACGTCGATCGTCTTCGGCGCGAGGCCGAGCGAGGGCTCGTCGAGGATCAGCAGCCGCGGCTTGCGCAGCAGCGCGCGCGCCACCGCGAGCTGTTGCTGCTCGCCGCCCGAGAGGCGGTCGGCGCGCTGCCCGGCTCGCTCGCGCAGGATCGGGAGCCGCTCCAGAACCTGTTCCATCGTCTCGCGCCCGCCGCCGCGTGCGGCCAGGCGCAGGTTCTCCGCCACGGTCAGCGTGCCGAAGATCTGACGGCCCTCGGGCACCATCGCGATTCCCAGCCTCGCGATCTCCTCCGGGGCGAGCCCGCGCAGCGGCCTGCCCTCGAAGCCGATCTCGCCGGCGCTCGAACGCGTGAGGCCGCAGATCGCCCGCAGGAGCGAGGTCTTGCCGGCGCCGTTGGGGCCGACCATGCCGACCACTTCCCCCTCGCCGAGGCTCATCTCGACGCCGTGGAGAACCTCGACCCCGCCGTAGGCGACCTTCACCCCGCGCAGCTCAAGCATGCGCGCCCGCCGCGTAGGAGGTGCCGAGGTAGGCCTCGACCACGGCGGGGTGGGCCTGGACCTCCTCGGGGCTTCCGACCACGACCGTCCCGCCGCCGTCGAGCACCTGCGCCCGCGAGCAGAGGTCCATCACCACGTTCATGTCGTGCTCGATCAACAGGATCGCGCAGCCGAAGTCCTCGACCACCCCGCTGAGGATCGCCACCAGCTCCCGGCGCTCCTCGTCGTTCAGCCCCGCCGCCGGCTCGTCGAGCAGCAGGTAGCGCGGCCCGGTGGCCAGGGCGCGGGCGATGCCCAGCAGCCTCTGGCTCCCCGGCGGCTGCAGGCCGGCGGGGCTCTGCGCCTGCTCGCTTAGACCGAGGCGCCGGAGCACGCCGGCGGCGACCTCGACGGCCCGTCGCCGGCCGACCCCGACCCCCATCGCGCCCACGGCGACGCTCTCCATCCCGGTCAGCCCCGCGAAGGGGAGCCCGGCCTGGAACGTGCGTCCGAGCCCCGCCCGGGCGAGCCGCGCCGGCGACCAGCCGGTCACGTCGACCCCGTCGAGCAGGACGCTGCCGGAATCGGGAGCCTGGAAGCCGCTGAGGACGTTGACGAGCGTCGTCTTTCCGGCGCCGTTCGGACCGATCAGCCCGAGCGCCTCGCCGGGAGACAGCTCGAGCTCGATCTCCCTCAGCACGTTCAACCCCGAGAAGGCAAGGGAGATCCCCTCGGCGCGAAGGCTCCCAGCCGATCCGCGGGCGGGCCGTGGCCCTGCCCCGTTCGCCGCCTTCGCCGCGGACGGCGTCGATGGAGCCCGAGAACGCAGCCTGCGGCGGGAAGACGCGATCTCACCCGCCTCGCGGCCGCCGGTCAGCCCCTGCGGCAGCGCGACCATCGTCGCCAGGAGGATCAGACCGAGGCCGATCGCGGCCAGGCCCGGAGTTTCGCCGATCGAGACCGGCCCGAGCACGTGGGCGCCTTCCTCGAAGTTGCGCAGCAGCTCGTTGACCGTCGCCACCGCGAGGGTTCCGACGACGGCTCCGAAGACGCTGCCAGCGCCACCCACCACCAGCATCGTGATCGTCGTCACCGAGGCGGCGAAGTAGAAGGTGTCGGGAGACAGGACCCCCGACTGGTGCACCTCCAGGGCGCCGCCGATCCCGCAGAGCATCCCGCTGATCGTGAAGGCGATCAGCCGCTCCCGCATCAAGCCGATGCCGATCGAGCGCGCCGCCACCTCGTCTTCGCGGGTCGCCTGCAGCCGGTAGCCGCTCGCCGAGCCCTTGAAGACGAGCGTGACGACGACGGCCAGGGCAGCCCAGATCCCCGCCGAGGCGACGTCGGTGGTCCTCGGGATGCTCACGAGCCCGCTGCTTCCACCGGTGACCGGGTCCCAGTTGGCGAAGACGTTGTAGGCGACGATCAGGAAGGCGAAGGTCGAGATCGGGATCGCCAGCGTCGAAGTCCTCATCAGCGGCCAGCCGACCGCCGCCGCCAGCATCGCGCTCGCCACCGCGGCGATCAGGATGGAAAGCAGGGAGCTGAGTTGAGCGTCGGCGATCAGCTTCGGCAGCTCGGGAGTCTGCAGGGCCGCGAAGGCCGCGGGAATCGAGAGCAGGGCGGCGACGTAGCCGCCGCTCGCCGCAAAGCCCAACTGCCCGAACGAGTAGACGCCGCTGTTGCCGATGAAGACCTGCAGCCCGAGGACGACGACCAGGTTGCAGAGGATCAGCGTCACGGTCTCTTCGAAAGCGGGGGTGCCGCTCGCTCCGACCGCAGCGGTCAGCGCCACGAGGACGAGCGGGACGGCCAGGGAGATGGCTGCGGAGGCCGGCGAGCGCAGTCCGCCGCTCATATCCGCGCCTCCCCGGTCGCCGCGCCGAGCAGGCCCTGCGGCCTGACGATCAGGATCGCGACGGGCAGGGAGAAGACGATCGCGTCGCGGAAGGGGACCAGCCCGTCCGGCAGGTAGGCGCCGAGCAGCGAGGAGAGTGCCCCGAGCACGAGCCCGCCGACCACGGCGCCGAAGATCCTCCCGAAGCCGCCGATCACGACGGCGATGAAGCCGACCAGCACCGGCGTCAGACCCATCGTCGGGGAGACCTGGCCCGTCTGCATCACGATCAGCACTCCCGCTATCGCCGCGAGGGCGCCGCTGATCGCGAAGGCGATCGCGATCACGCGGTTGGCGCGGACGCCGAGCAGCCGGGCCATCTCGAAGTTCTCCGCCGCCGCCCGCATCTCGAGGCCGGTGCGGGTGCGGTAGAGCAGCCATCCGAGAGCGCCGAGGACGACCGCGGTCAGGACGAGGGTGAGGATCTCGAGGTTCGGTACCGAGAGGGCGCCGATCTGGCTCGATTCGCTGAGGACCCGAGGCGTCGCCACCGATTGCGCGCGGGCGTCCACCGTTGCGCTGACCACGTTCTGCAGGACGGTCGCCACGGCGAGCGAGGTGACGAGCTGGGCGGAGAGGTCGGCGTTCCGGACCGGGCGGAAAGCCACCCGCTCGGCCAGGACCGCGATCCCGATCCCGGTGGCGAGGGCGCCGCCGACCGCGACGGCGAACGGCAGCCCGGCCAGGACGTAGAGGGCGTAGGCGGGCAGCATGATGAACTCGCCCTGGGCGAAGTTCATCATCCCCATCACGGTGTAGACCAGGGTGACGCCGATCGCGATCAGCGCGTAGAGGCCGCCGAGGGCCAGCGCGTCGATCAGACTTTGGGCGAGGTCGGTCATCGAGCAGGGCACCGATCAGTGCCTCTCGCGCAAGATTGCCAGAGAGGCAGGGGCGCCGAGCCGGGCGCCGGGGAACCAGGGATGACCACTGCCGGTCCGCCCCGGCCGACTTCCGACACAGCGGGGTGGGGAGAAAGCCCGATGCGCCGCTTCCTCGTATGCGAACATGTGTTCGTGCGATGGGACGAGCAGAGAGTCGAGAACGACCGCCCTCAAAACCTGGGGCCGAGGTAGATCGTCCCGGCAGTCCGCTCCTCGGACAGGACCCGTACGCCGGAACGCCCCCGTCCAGCAGAGCTTCTTCTAGCCACCTTCATCCAGCTGCTCGAACCGACACTCCTCGGGTTTTTTGTCATCTCGGAACCGATGGAATCTCGCCCCGTGCCGGATCCGCCCCGAAGCCGCGTGGTCATATCCGACCTCGATCACCAGCTCCGGCCGCAGCTCGACCCACTCCAGATCCCGCCCCCCGGTCCACCTGCTCGGCTCCGCGCTCCCGCTCTGGCCCGTCTCCAGCGGCGCCAGCATCGCCCGCATGCTCTGTTTCGCCGCTTTCGAGAAGCCGCTGATGTGGCCGACCGAGCGCAGCTCGCCGCTCTCGTAGAGCCCGAGGATCAGCGAGCCGACCGTGCCCTCTTCCTTGCCGGGCCGCCAGCCCATGACGACGCAGTCGATCGTCCGCTCCCGCTTCACCTTCGCCATCCCCTTGCGCTTGCCCGGCACGTAAGGGGCGGTCAGGTCCTTGGCCATCACTCCCTCGATGCTGTTCAGCCACCGCTCCGCCTGCGCCGCGTCGGCGCTCAGGGTCGTCAGCTCCAGGCCAGCCTGGCCGGCGATCGCCTCGAGCCGCTCGCGCCGTTCCCCCAGCGGCCGCTCGCAGAGCACCTCGTCCCCCTCGGCGAGGAGGTCGAAGACGACGTAGGCGGCGGGGATCTCCTGGGCCAGCAGCTCGATCCGCGACTGCGCCGGGTGGATCCGTTCCTGCAGGGAGTCGAATTCGAGGTTGCCCTCGGCGTCGCGGATCACCAGCTCGCCGTCGAGCACCCAGCGCCCGGGAGAGAACCCCAGCTCGGGGAAGTAGCGGCGCAGCGACTTGCCGCCGCGCGACTGGACGAAGAAGTCGTCGCCGTCGACGAAGACGATCGCCCGGAACCCGTCCAGCTTCGGCTCGAAAGCCCACTCCTCCCCCTCCGGCAGCGCTTTGCGCGTAAGCGCAAGCTGCGGCTTGATCGGCGGCGAGAGCGGAAGCGGCACCTAGCGGACGCTACCGGCGCGACGCTCGCGGCTCTCCCGCGGATCCGGAATCGGCACCGCCGCCAGCAGCTTCTTCGTGTAGTCGTGCTTCGGCGTCTCGCAGACCTGGTCGGCGGTCCCCTGCTCGACGATCTTGCCCTCGTTCATCACCGCGATCCGGTCGGAGATGTGGCGGACGACGCCGATGTCGTGGGCGACGAAGAGGTAGGCGAGCCCGAACTCGTCCTGGAGGTCGTCGAGGAGGTTGACGATCTGCGCCTGGATCGAGACGTCGAGCGCGGAGACGGGCTCGTCGCAGATCACCAGCTTCGGTTTCAGCGAGAGCGCCCGGGCGATCCCGATCCGCTGCCGCTGGCCGCCCGAGAACTCGTGCGGGAACCGGTAGTAGTGCTCGCTGGAGAGGCCGACCCGCTCCAGCAGCTCCTGCACCTGCCGCCGCAGCTCCGACCCCGAGGCGACGCCCTGGCGCTTCAGCGGGTCGCCGACGATCTGGCCGATCCGTTTGCGCGGGTTCAGCGAGGCGTAGGGGTCCTGGAAGATCATCTGCATCTCCCGGCGCAGCGGCCGCATCTGGCGGCGGCCGAGGCCGGCCAGCTCGCGGCCCTCGAACTTGACCGAGCCCGAGGTCGGCTTGATCAGCTGCAGGACGGCGCGGCAGGCGGTCGACTTGCCGCTGCCGGACTCTCCGACCAGCCCCAGGGTCTCCCCCCGTTCCACCTCGAAGCCGATGCCGTCGACCGCCCGCACCTGGTCGACTTCGCGGTCGATCAGGATTCCGCGCTTGACCGGGAAGTGCTTGACGAGGTCGGTGACCTCGAGCAGGGCGCTCATCGCGGCGCCTCCAGCCCGATCTGACCTTCGACCTGCCGCTTCCCGCGCTTCTCCTCCGGGGTCAGCCAGCAGCGGTCGCGGTGGTCGCCGGAATCCGGCAACCGCGCCTCCAGCCCCGGGTACTGCGGGCACTTGGAGAACTCGTGCGGGCAGCGCGGCCGGAACGGGCAGCCCTCGGGCAGGTCCAGCAGCGACGGCGGCGAGCCGGCGATCTGCGGCAGGCGGCGCGGCCGCGGCCGGTCGAGCCTGGTCAGCGAGCCGAGCAGGCCCCAGGTGTAGGGGTGCTGGGGGTCGTAGAAGATCTCGTCGAGCGTCCCCTGCTCGACGACTTTGCCCGCGTACATGACCAGCACCCGGTCGGCCACCTCGGCGACGACGCCGAGGTCGTGGGTGATCAGGATCGTCGCCAGGTTCCGCTCCCGGTTCAGCTGCTCGAGCAGGCCGAGGATCTGCGCCTGGATCGTGACGTCGAGCGCCGTCGTCGGCTCGTCGGCGATCAGCACCTCGGGCTCGAGCGCCAGCGCCATCGCGATCATCGCCCGCTGCCGCATCCCGCCCGAGAACTCGTGCGGGTAGTCGTCGACCCGCCGCGCGGCGTCGGGGATGCCGACGGCTTCGAACAGCTCGACGACCCGCTCCTTGCCGGCTCCCCTCGAGGTGTCGGGCTTATGGGCGCGGATCGCTTCGACGATCTGGTCGCCGAGCCGGTAGACCGGGTTGAAGGAGGTCATCGGGTCCTGGAAGACCATCGCGATCCGCTCGCCGCGCAGCCGCCGCATCGCGGCGTCGCCGGCGCTGGTCAGCTCCTCGCCGCCGAGCTTGACCGAGCCCTCGATGCGGGCGTTGTTGGCGCGGGTGAGGCCGATGATCGTCTGCGCGGTGACGCTCTTGCCGGAGCCGGACTCGCCGACGATCGCCACCACCTCGCCGGGAGCCAGGTCGAAGCTGACGCCGTCCACCGCCTGGACGACGCCCTCTTCGGTGGCGAAGCCGACCCTCAGGTCCTCGACCGAGAGCAGGGGCGCGCTCATGCCGAAGCGCTCTCCCCGAGGCGCACCCGCGGGTCGAGATAGGCGTAGAGGATGTCGACGATCGTGTTCATGAGGACGACGAAGAAGGCGCCGTAGAGGGCGACGCCCATGATCGGCGGCAGTTCGAATTTGGCCACCGCTTCGGCCGCGTAGAGCCCGATCCCGTCGATCGAGTAGATCTTTTCGGTGATGATCGCGGTGCCGGCGATGGTGGCGCCGAAGTCGAGGCCGAAGAGGGTGATCACCGGGATCAGCGAGTTGCGCAGCACGTGCCGGGTCATCACCTGCCGCTCGCTCAACCCCTTGGCGCGGGCGGTGCGGACGTAGTCCTCGTTCATCACGTCGAGCATGTTCGAGCGCAGGACCCGGCTGTAGAAGCCGATCGAGAGCACCGCGAGCGTGATCCAGGGCAGGATCAGGTGCTTCAGCCATTCGGTCGGGTCTTCGCCGAAGGGGACGTACTGGCCGTTGGGGAAGACTTCCACCTTGGTGGCGAAGAAGTAGATCAGCACCGGCGCCAGCAGGAAGACCGGGATCGAGATCCCGGCGATCGAGACGCCGGTGAGGATGCGGTCGAGCCAGCCTCCGGCCCGGATCGCCGAGAGGTAGCCGAGCAGGAGCCCGAAGAAGAGCCAGATCAGCGCCGCGCCGATCGTCAGCGAGAAGGTCGCCGGAATCCCTTCGACGATGCGGTCGGAGACCGGCAGGCGCGGCTTGTAGGAAGTCAGTTGGCCGGTGAAGACCTTCTTCATCATCGTCCCGTACTGGACCGGCAGGGATTCGTCGAACCCCCATTCTTCTTCGATGCTCTTGACCAGCAGCGGGGTCGCGTTCTTGCCGGCGAGGGTCTGGGCCGGGTTCTGCTTCGGCACCACCATGAAGACGACGAAGACGATCACCGAGACCGCGAAGAGGACGGCGATCATCCCGACCAGGCGCCTGGCGACGAAGCGGATCATCAGATCGCCGCCCCGCCGCCCGCCCCGGCCTGGGCCTCGAACTGCAGGGCCGCGTCCATCCTCGCTTTGCCGCGCGGGTCGAGCGCGTCGCGCAGGGCGTCGCCGACGATGTTCAGGGACAGCACCGTCAGCATGATCATCAGGCCGGGGAGGATCGCCAGCAGCGGCTGGATCCGCAGCAGGTCGACGCCGACCGTGATCATCGTCCCCCATGACGAGTTGGGCGGCTGCACGCCGGCGCCGAGGAACGAGAGCCCGGCCTCGAAGAGCATGCTGTTGGCGATCATCAGGGTGAAGAAGACGATCACCGTCGAGGCCAGGTTGGGGAGGATCTCGGTGAACATCACCCGGCCGGGGCTGGCGCCCTGGGCGATCGCCGCCTCGACGAACTCCTTCTCGCTCAACGAGAGGACTTCGCCGCGGATCGGCCGGGCGATGTACGGCACGGTGAAGATGCTGATGATCAGGATCGGGTTCCAGAGCGAACCGCTGGACAGTTCCAGCGAGCCGATCTTCAGCCCTCCCACGGCCAGGGCGATACCGACCGCGAGCCCGATCAGGAAGACCGGGAGGGACCAGATCACGTCCAGCGTGCGGGCGATCAGGCTGTCGACCCAGCCGCCGAAGTATCCGGAGAGCAGGCCGAGGACGATCGCGAGGAGGGTGGCGAACAGAGCGGCGCTGATCCCGATCAGCAGCGAGGTCCGCCCGCCGTACATCAGCCGCACCATCTCGTCGCGGCCGAGGCGGCTGTCGGCGCCGAGGAAGAACTTGCCGCCGGCGCCGAACCACTGCGGGCCGATCGGTTTCCCTTCGACCGAGACGACGTCCTTCTGTTCGCCGTCGACGGTGATCTGTTCGACCGTGTGCTCCTCGTTGGGACCGGTGTCGGCGACGTGGTTCGCCCACAGCGGCGCCGCCAGGACGAAGACGACGATCAGCCCGAATAGCCCGAGGAAGGCGACCGCGAGGCGGTTGCGCAGGAACCGCCGCAGAGCGAGGGACCAGGGCCCTCGCTCTGCGCTCGGCTCCGTGGACACGTGCTCCTTCTGCCCCTCGCGCGCTACTTGAATTCGAAGCTGCTCAGGTAGTGGCCGAAGGTCGGGTTGAAGATCACGCTTTCGAGGTCGATTTCGTCGGAGACGAAGGTCGACAGCGTCCGCGTCCCGTACGGCGCCCAGGGAGCCTGTTTCATGGTTTCTTCGTCCAGTTCGGCGTAGGCCGCTTCCTGTTCGGGCCCGAGCTGTTCTTCGCCGAGCTTCGCGATCTTCTCGTTGATCGCCGGGTCGTCGAGTTCGGCGAAGTTGCCGTTGTTGGTCTGCAGGATGCTTTCCCCGGCCAGCAGCGGCTGGAAGAAGTCGTTCGGATGCGGGTAGTCCTGGAACCAGTCGGCCCACCCGGCGTCGAGTTCGGGCGTCGACTGGTTGCCGATCACCGTGAAGTAGTTGTCGGCGTTGATCTGTTTCAGCGTCGTCTTGAAGCCGAGTTCCTTCAGCACCTCGTTGAAGTATTCGCCCGCTTCGTTGTTGGGGCTTTCGGTGTCGGTCCAGACGGTGATGTCCATGTCCGAGGGGTTGGCTTCCTTCATCAGTTCTTCGGCCTTGCCCATGTCATGGGGATACAGTTCGAACTGTTCGTAGCCGGGCATCCCCGGCGGCAGGATCTGCTGGGTGGACTTGATCTGGCCGGCATAGATCCTTTCCAGCGCTTTCGCGTCGACCGCGTAGTTGACCGCCTGCCGGACCTTGACGTCGTCGAACGGCGGCCGGTTCACGTTCATCCAGAAGTAGTAGGTGCTGATCGTCGGCTCGACCCGGAACTGGCTGCCTTCGAACTTTTCCTTGACTTCGGCGTAGCGCGAGGCCGGCGGCGGGTTCTGCATCCACTGGTAGGTGCCCTTTTCGACGTCGTCGACCTGGGTCTCCGGGTTGCGGATCACCGTCATCTTGGCGTGGTCGACCACGCCTTCGGGCAGGTCCGGCATCGCCTTGCCGTTGGCTTTGGCCCAATAGGGATTGCGCTCGTATTCCCAGCCCTTGCCCGGCTGCGACTTGGTGATCATGTACGGCCCGGTGGCGGGGGGCGGGTTGGCCGAGAGGTCTTCGATCGGGGTGTCCTTCGGCAGCGGCGCCACGAACATCAGCCCGAGCTCGTTGGTGAAGGTGCCTCGCGGCGCTTTCAGGTTGATGACGATTTCGCCGGTCTTGTCGTTGGCCTTGATCCCCGAGATCGGGCCCTGTTTCGTTTCGGCGAACTTTTCCGCGCCTTCGATCGAGAGGTAGAAGGGCGAGCCGCCGGAGTTGAGCTGGATCATCCGTTCGACCGCGAAGGGGAAGTCGGAGGCTTTGACCGGGGTCCCGTCGGAGTATTTGAGCCCGGGGCGGAGGAAGAGGGTGTAGGTCTTGCCGCCGTTGCTGATCTTCGGCAGTTCTTTCGCCAGGCCCGGGATGACTTCGCTGCCTTCGGCGCCGTTGGCGTGCTTGTAGGTGAGCAGCGGGACGTAGACGTCCGCCATCGCCGTCCACCCTTCGGCCGTGTAGGAGAGCGCCGGGTCCAGGTAATCGGGGAAGGAGGCGTAGGTCCCGTTCAGGGTCCCGCCTTTCTGGCCGCCACCGCCACCGCCGCCGGAGGTTTCACCGCCGCCGCCCCCGCAGGAGGCCAATCCAACCGCCGCGACCGCTGCAAGGACCAGAACCGCGATGAGTGCTCCTAGCTTCTTCAACGCATCTCCTCCGATTTGAGATTGCCCATGGGCGCGGGGATCAACTCCACCACAACGTCGTCATGGCCGTCAAGCGACGGCTTTACGGATATTTCGCGGCTTTCCAGCCATTTCCCCCTCAACAGCGGCCCCATCACGACAACTATGGCCACTACCCCGACCCCCGCGACGAGAAACGTCAGCCGGGGGCTGGCGAGGGCGGCGACTATGCCGCCGAGGGCGAAGCCGACGCCCGGCATCGCCGCGCCGATCGACTCGAGCACGCTCATCACCCGTGCCTGCATTGATTCCGCCGTCAGCTCCTGCACGGCGCTGATCGCCGTCACCCACTGAATCCCGTTGCCGGCGCCGCCGACCACCGAGACCGCGCAGGCGACCGCGAGGGTCGGCGCGACGGCCAGCCCCAGGTACCCGGCGCCCACGGCGAGGGTGCTGAACAGCAGCAGCAGCGCCAGCGAGGCCTGGCGGAGGCGGGCGAAGAGGAGGCCGCCGAGGACCATCCCGACCCCCCAGCTCGCGAGCATGACGCCGTAGCCGGTGTCGTTGGACCCCAGCGTCTCCTTCACGTAGATCACCTCGACCGGGAGCACGGCGGCGAAGAAGACGAAGGCCAGGCCCTGGGCGAGGAGCAGGCGGCGCAGGGTCGTCTGCTCGCGGATGTAGGAGAGGCCGGCACGAACGCGGTCCCGCATCCGGCCGGGTTCGGGCTCGGCCTGCGGCATCGTCCCGGCCGTGAAGAGGACCCAGGCGACCGCGTAGAAGGACACGGCGTCCAGCAGCAGCGCCGACTGCACCCCGAAGCCGGCGACGACGAGGCCGGCGAGGGCCGGGCCCACCGCCGCCCCGCCGGTGAAGAAGACGTTGAGGATCGCGTTGCCGGCCCGCAGTTCCCCCCTCGGTTCGAGCGCGGTGGCGACGACCGCCCGGGTGAGGGCGCGGCCGGACAGGGCGAGGGCGCCGTCGACCGCGGCGAGGAGGACCACCGCCGCCAGCGAGAAGTGGTCGACGAGCAGGGCGAGTCCGCCGAAGGCCGCCGCCTCGCCGCAATAGATGACCGGAAGCGCAAACCGAGGCGGCGGCCTCTCCGCGTGGGCGACGAGGACGGGGGCGAAAAGAGCCGGGAGGAAGCGGGTTCCGAGGAAGAGCGCCGCCGTCGCCAGGGCGCTCTCGGTGCGGTCGAAGACGAGGACCGAGAGGGCGATGATCCCCATCCAGTCTCCCAGCTCGTTCAGCGCGTAGGACGCGGCGAGCCGCCGGAAGAGGGGCTGGCGGAGGGGGGCGGTTAGGCGTGGGCTGGTCATGAGTGGCCGGGCGTATTACTGCATTTCTGCACAACTTTTCCTGCAGATGCACAAGTTTCGAACAAGCTGTGCTACAAAGTGACCAGCAATTGAGGAGTTTCCACGATGCAGCGCACAAGGTTGCGGGCTTCAACGACTACGGAAGGGGCAGAGAACATGGGCTTTCGTCACTAAGCATTCCAAGAGTTTCAGCGCAGACCGAATGATCGTGAGGTCTGCACCAGTCTTCTGAAGGGCGCCCTGGATGGGGGCGCCCTTCGTCGTTCCGGGGCCGGTTCCCCCCTCCGCGGGGCCTGGGGGGGCCGGCGATTCGAGTTTGGGCGAATTTGGCCATCTGGCTAAAGGTCTTGCCGATCATTTGGCAACCGGTCTAACTTTGGAGTTCCCAAACATCGCGAAACCGCTTTTGAGCGGTCGCGCAGGGAAAAGGAGCCCCCCCGGGAAAGAGGTAGGCCGGGGTTTCGCCCGAGTTCCCGAGTCGACGAATTCAAATCAGAGATGGCCCAAACTCGCCCCACCCGCACCGCGATCGCCCTCATGGCGCTGGCGTTGGCGCTGACCGCCGCCGGCGCCGTCTGGGACGCCCCCAAAAGCGAATGGGACCTCGGCTTCTTCGCCGTCCTCCTCGCCTTCTCGATCTTCAGCGATCTCACCGCCGTCTCCACCGAGTCGAAGCTGAAGATCTCCGGCAGCTTCCTGGCGCTGGTGATCGCGATGGTCTTCCTCGGCGGCACGCCGGCGGCGATCATCGGCGTCGCCACGATCCTCACCGGCTGGCTGCGCTGGCGCGACGAGTGGCACTACCTGTTGAACAACATCCTCACCTACGCGCTCTTCCCGCTCGTCGGCGGCATCGCCTTCCACGAGGGGATCGTCGCGCTCGGCCTCACGCCCTCGGAATCCTGGTTCTACCTCTGCGTCTTCGGCCTCTTCCAGCTCGCCCTGGCGATCAACTTCGTGATGATCGCCAGCTACGGCTGCTACGTCGAGCGCTCCTCCTTCTCGACCAAGCTCAAGGTGCTGCCGCCGGTGCTGCCATCGGAGTTCGCGAGCGCGATGCTCGCGGTTGCGGTCGCCTACATCTACTACGAGATCGGCCTCGCCTCGATCGCCCTCTTCGGCGTCGTCCTCGTCACCTTCCAGTACCTGCTCGGCCAGCTCCTGCTCTCCCAGCAGCGCGCCGGCGAGCTGGAGCTGCGCAGCAAGCAGCTGGCCAGCTTCCAGGTCGGGATGTTGAGCGCGATGCTGCGCACGCTCGACCTGCGGGACCAGATGACCGCCCGCCACAGCGCCGCCGTGGCCCGCTACTCGCGGGCGATCGCCCAGCGGGCCGGCTACTCGCGTCGCGAGGAGGAGCTCGTCCACATCGCCGCGCTGCTCCACGACATCGGCAAGTTCATCCTTCCCGACCGCATCCTCAAGGCGAACGTGCCGCTCACCGACGAGGACTGGATGCTGATCAAGCGCCATCCGCAGCAGGGCGCCCGCGTCGTCTCCTCGCTCGACGGCTACGGCCCGGTGGCGGAGATCATCCTCGCCCACCACGAGCGGATCGACGGCAAGGGCTATCCCCGCGGCCTCGCCGGGGACGAAATCCCGGAGCTGGCGCGGATCATCTCCGTCGCCGACACCTACGACGTGATGACCGCCCGTGACTCCTACCGGACGCCGATGTCCAGCTACGACGCGATCGTCGAGCTGCGCCGCGTCGCCGGCAAACAGCTCGACGCCCGCTTCGTCGAGATCTTCGTCGAGCTGCTCGAGGGCAAGGACGTCTCCTTCCAGCACGGCGAGGACGCCGACTTCGAGAAAGAGCTGGCGCTGGAGGCGCGGATCGAAGAGACCGCCAGCCCCGGCGGCGAGGCCAGCCGCTTCCAAGTCGCCGGCGTCAACTAGCGCCTATCCGGAGACCCGAGCCGGTAGCGTTGCGCGGGCATGCGCGCCGTCACTTTCCAGGCACCCGAGCAGGTGCGGGTAGAGGAGAAGGCCGATCCCGAGATCGCGGCCGGCGACGACGTCCTCGTCCGGGTCGAGGCGAGCGGTATCTGCGGCTCCGACCTCCACATCTACCACGGCCGGGTCCCGGTCGAGCCCGGCTTCACGATCGGGCACGAGTTCGTCGGCACCGTCCTCGCCGCGGGGGACGAGGTCGAACGGGTGGCGGTCGGCGACCGCGTCCTCGGCACCTTCCACACCGCCTGCGCCACCTGCGCCTCCTGCCTGCGCGGCGACTACCACCGCTGCCGCAGCGGCCAGACCTTCGGCCACGGCGCCAACCTCGGCGACCTCCAGGGCGCCCAGGCGGAGCTGCTGCTGGTGCCGCGGGCGAACCTGACCCTGCGCCGGGTGCCGGAGGGGATGTCGGCCGACGTCGCCCTCTTCGCCGGCGACGTGATGGGGACCGGCTACCACGCCGTCGCCCATGCGGAGATGAAGGCCGGCGACACCGTCGCCGTGCTCGGCCTCGGGCCGGTCGGCCTCTGCGCGGTCCAGGCCGCCGTCGCCGGCGGCGCCGTCGAGGTCTTCGCGGTCGACACCGTCGAGGAACGGCTGGCGATGGCCGAGCGCTTCGGGGCGACCCCGCTGCACCTGACCGAGGCGGACCCGAAGAGAGCGGTGCGGGCCGCGACCGAAGGGCTGGGGGTCGACGTCGTCGTCGACGCCGTCGGCGACCCGGGGCCCCTGGCGCTTGCCGTCAGCCTCGCCCGCGACGCCGGGACCGTCTCCGGGATCGGCGCCTACGCCGGCAAGGGCGAGGTGCCGCTCGGGCTCGCCTGGCTGAAGGGCCTGCAGCTGCGGTTGGGGCTGGCCAACGTGATCGCCCACGTCGATCGGGTGCTGGCGCTGATGGAGGCGGGCAAGCTCGATCCCTCGCCGCTGGTCACCCACCACATGCCGCTCGACCGAGCTGGCGAGGCCTATGAGATCTACGACCGGCGCGAAGCGCTGAAGATCGTCCTGACGCCGTAGGAGACGGACTGTGTCAGTTGACTGGCACAGAGGAGCGAGATACTGTGCGGCTCAGTGGCACAGCTGGAGGCGAACCCCTTCAAGATCGACCCGGCCGACGAGCTGCCGGTCGGGCTGCAGCTGGGCTGGCGGCTGCGGGCGCTGATCCGGACCGGTGAGCTGGCGGCCGGCGAGCGGTTGCCCAGCTTCCGCCAGCTCGCCGAGTGGGCAGGGGTGAACGTCGGCACCGTGCGCTCGGTTTACGACGCGCTCGAGATCGATGGCCTGGTCGTCACCCGTCACGGGCAGGGGACCTTCGTCGCCGAGGGGGTGGAGGCCGCTCCGCAGCTCGAAGAGATCGCCGCCGAGGCGCTGCGGCAGGCGAGCGAGGCGGGGCTCGGCCCGCGCGACCTGGCGATCGTGGCGATGACCTGCGCCAGCCTGCCCGAGGAGAGCGAAACGCTGGAGGTGCGGCAGGAGCTGCGCCGGCAGATCGCCCGGCTCGAGGCCGAGCTGGCGAGCTATACGCGCCACCTCCAGGAGGGCCTGGCGACGGCGCCGGAGCGGGCGGTCGCCCACGTCGCCGGGGTGGAGGAGCTGGAGGAGACGCGCGACACGCTGATCGCGCAGCTGGCGGCGGCGCAGCGGCAGAGCGAGCAGGCGGTGCGGCGGCGAGCCAACAGCCGCGGCCCCCTGGGCAGGGCGATGAGCCGGTGGCGGGCGAAGCGATGACCCGCGGGCTGCTGCCCGTCAAGAACGTCTTCGAGCAGGTGGGGGTGATGATGATCCTCACCGTCAGGACGCTGATCTCGGCGGTGAGGCCGCCCTACCCCTATGGCGAGGAGCTCGTCTGGCAGTTTCTCTTCGTCCTGCGGCTTTCGTGGTTCCCGCTTCTGGTCTCGACCTTCGCGCTCAACCTCGGTGCGCCCGGGCTGCAGGCGGCGGGGATTCTCTCCCTGTTCGGCGCCCTCGACCGGCTCGGCGGCTTCTTCGTCGTGATCGCGGTCCGCTGGATCGGCCCCCTGGTCACCGCGGTCGTGGTGGCGGGGGTGGCGGGCACCGCGATCACCGCCGATTTGGGAGCCCGGAAGATCCGCGAGGAGCTCGACGCCCTCCAGGTCCTCGGCGTCGACCCGGTGAAGAACCTGGTGGTGCCGCGGTTCCTGGCGCTGATGATCGTCACCGGGCTGTTGGACATCTTCGCCTGCGTGATGGGGCTCGCCGCGGGCATCGCCGCCGAGCTCCTCTATCACCAGCCGCTCGGCGGCTTCTTCGCGACGCTCTTCACCAACGCCACGATCACCGACCTCTGGTCTTCGGTCCTGATGTGCACCCTGTTCGGGGCCATCGTCGCCGTCGTCTGCTCCTACAAAGGGATGTCGGCGTCGGGCGGGGCCGCCGGGGTCGGCCGCGCGGTCAACCAGGCGGTCGTGATCTCGCTCGTCGCCGTCTTCTTCTTCCAGTTCGTCGTCAGCTCGGTTCTCTTCGCCACCCACCCCGAACTGCAGGCGATCCGGTGATCGGCTGGCTCGAGATCCCGCGCGGCTGGCTCGACTCCTTCGGGGAGATCGGCCGCTTCGGCCTCCGCGTCGCCGGCCTGGTCTACTCGGGCCGGGTCTTCAGGTTCTTCGGCGAGAGCCTGCGGCAGGCGGGGATCCTGATCTTCGGCTCGGCCCTGATCATCTGGGCCTTCGTCTTCATCCTCGGGCTGCAGTGCGGCCTCCAGGGCGCCTACTTCATCCGCTCGATCGGCGCCCCCTCCCAGGCCGGCGTCTTCTCGGCCTACTGCGACCTGCGCGAGGGCCTGCCCTACGCCTTCGGCTACATCCTCGCGGCCAAGGTGGGGACCGGGATCGTCGCCGAGATCGGGGCGATGCGGATCTCCGACGAGGTCGACGCGCTGGAGGTGATGGGGATCCAGCCGATGACCTTCCTCTGCGCCACCCGGCTGCTGGGGGCGTGGATCGCGCTCCCCTTCCTCTACCTGGTCGGAATCGTGATCATCTACGTGGCCAGCTACATCTCGGTCGTCAACCAGGTGGGCGACGTCTCCTCCGGCGGCTACCTGCTGATCTTCTGGATGTACCAGAGCCCGCCGGACCTGATCTTCAGCCTGATCAAGGGGATGGTGATGGCGACCGTGATCGTGCTGGTCGGCTGCTACTACGGCTATACCGCCTCCGGCGGCCCGGTCGGCGTCGGCACCGCCACCGCCAAGTCGATGGTCTTCAACATCGTCGCCGTCCACATCATCGGCATGCTCGGCACGGTCATCTTCTGGGGCGCAAACCCCAGGGCGCCGATCGGCGGCTGACTCAGCCGCCTTTGGCGAGAATCGCCAACAGCGCGGAGGAGAATCCCAAGGCAAGCCCGATGCAGATCCGATTGAGGGTGGTCTGCACGGAGCCCATGCCCTTCTTCAATCCGGCAATGTCGCCTTCGACCCGGGTGAATCG
Source organism: Solirubrobacterales bacterium (assembly GCA_025936755.1). Taxonomy (GTDB): domain Bacteria; phylum Actinomycetota; class Thermoleophilia; order Solirubrobacterales; family 70-9; genus VAYN01. The sequence goes on from JAICSS010000009.1 coordinate 35,987, forward strand.
CTCGTTCGTCCCGGCTTCCAGTCGATCGAAGCGCTTGTCGATTTGGACGAATCGCTCGTTCGTCCCCGCTTCCAGTCGATCGAAGCGCCTGTCGATTTGGACGAATCGTTCGTCGATCCGGGCGAAGCGCTCCTTCTGGGCATCTTCGGGCGGGGCCATCGTCTGCATGGATAGCAGCCTAGCGGAGGAAATGCAACATATTGTCTGAGAAAGTAAATTCTCTGAAAATTCTTCAGCGGTGCCGGTGGCGGCGGAAGGTCTCCTCGACCCATTTGAAGCCGCGGCGGTCGCTGAGGCTCTGGCGGAAGCGCTCCATCGCGGGCGGGCGGGGGAGGGTGGGGTCGAGCGGGCCCTCGGGGGGCACGACCACCGGGTAGAAGAGCGAGGCGGCGGTGACGTCGGCGACCGAGAGGCTCTCGCCGACGAGGAACTCGCCCTTGCCGCGCTCCAGCTCCGCCTCGAGCTTGTCGAAGGCGGCCACGATCGCCTCCCGCGCCCGCTGGGCGGCCTCGTCGCTGTTGGCTCCGAAGCGGATGCTGGTGAAGGCGCGGGCGTAAGCGCCGACCACCGGTTTCGCCTTCCCCAGCGGGCCCGGCACCGATTCGGCGGCGACCTCGGCAAAGATCTCGGGCTCCTGGATCAGCTCGTAGAAGGACAGCAGCCGCGCGTGCGGCCCCAGGTTCTCGTCGAACCAGTCCTCCAGCTCGATCGCCCGCGCCCGCTCCTCGGCGTCGACCGGGTAGAGCGGCGGCTCGGGGTGGATGGACTCCAGCGCGGCGATGATCTCGGTCGAGTCGCCGATCGTGCGGCCGTCGACCTGCAGCACCGGCAGGGTCGGCTGCGCCCCGCGCGTCAGGAACAGGGCGATCGGGATATGGGTTCCCGGCAGCGGCGAGCGGCGGGCGTGGTCGACCCCCTTGTACTCGAGTGCCCAGCGGACCTTCTCGGAATAGTGCGAGATGTCGATCTGCCAGAGGACCGGCTTCTGCTCGGTTTGCGCGCTCATTCTCCGCCTGCCAGCATAAGCGTGTGGCGCTACTCAGCGATGTCGAGATCGAGAAGAGGCTGGCGGGGCTCTCCGGCTGGAAGCGCGAGGGCGACGCGATCGCGAAGAAGTTCGAGCGCGGCGACTTCGTCGGCAGCGTCCGCTTCGTCGAGAGCCTGGTCGAGCCGGCGGAGGCGATGAACCACCACCCCGACCTGGCGATCTCCTGGGACACCGTGACGGTGGCGATCTCCTCCCACTCGGAGGGCGGCCTGACGGCAGACGATTTCGCGCTCGCCGAGAAGATCGACGCTCTCACCTGATCGGCCGTGGCGAAGCGGAGGAAGCAGCGGCGGCCGCGGGAGAAGGCGGCGACGATCGACTACGTCGATCCCGAGGGCAACGTCCTGACCCTGCGCGAAACCCTCAGCCCCGGCACGGTCGCCAAGGTGGGGGAGGCGCCGGCGGGGGCCGCGACCTCGCAGGACGACGCCTGGCACCGGCGTTTCGAGGTCCTCTTCGAGCGGCTTGCGGTCCGCTGGGAGATCGCCGGCCTGCCGCTCGAGGGCCAGAAGATGCTGCTCGGCCGCTACCGGATGGCCGATGCCGAGACCCAGCGCTGGGTGCGGCAGACGATCGCCCGGCACCTCGAGGACCACATCCCCGAGCTGGCGGGCTGAACCGGTGGCGGAGCTGCGGGTCGACGAGCGCCTCTCCCTGCCGCTGGGGGAGATCGAGCTGCGCACCAGCCGCTCCTCCGGCCCCGGCGGCCAGCACGCCAACGTCACCGCCTCCCGGGTCGAAGCGGTTTTCGACGTCGAAGCCTCGGCGAGGCTGACCGACCCGCAGCGGGCGCGGCTGCTGGAGCGGCTCGGCCCCGTCGTCACCGCCGTCGCCCAGGATGCCCGCAGCCAGTCGCGCAACCGCGACCTGGCGCTGGAGCGGCTGGCGGCGAAGATCGCCGCGGGCCTGCGGACGCGCCGGCGCCGGCGGCCGACGAAGCCGAGTCGTGCCTCCCGCCAGCGGCGGCTCGAGCAGAAGCGGCAGACCGGAGAGAAAAAGCGCCGGCGCCGGCGGCCGCCGCTAGAGTGAGGAAGATGCTCGGCGACGTCAAAGCGACCAGCGGTTTCGCGGTCGAGGACATGGGCGCCGCGCGCGAGTTCTACGAGGGGACGCTCGGCCTCCGGGTCGAGGTGCTCGACGAGCAGTTCGGCGTGGCGGTGCTGCACCTGGCCGGCGGCTACGACGTCTTCATGTATCTGAGCGCCGAGATGACCCCGCCCAGCTACACGATCCTCAACTTCGAGGTCGACGACGTCGACGCCGCCGTCGCGGAGCTGGGCGAGCGCGGTGTCAGCTTCGAGCGCTACCCCGAGTTCGATCACGACGAGAAGGGCATCGTCCGCGGCCCCGGCCCGCACATCGCCTGGTTCACCGATCCGTCGGGGAACACCCTTTCGGTGCTGCAGCAGCCGTAGCCCGGCGCAGGTCCGCCGCGGCAGCACCGGTCGGTGAAATCCCCGGGTGGGCGCCCCTGATGGGCACGGCTGGTTTCGAACCAGCGACCTCTCGCGTGTGAAGCGAGCGCTCTCCCACTGAGCTACGCGCCCGGGACGGGGATTGTAGGACCGTGGCCGATCCGCCGCTAGCCGACGAGTCCGGGCTGGGGCACGGGTCCCTCTCCCTCGGGAAAGGGACCGGTTGGCCGCGGCCGCTCTTCTTCCGCTTCGAGGCTGCCTTTGCGCAGGGCCATGGCGACGAAGGGGTAGACGAGGGTCGAGAGCATCGCAGCGCCCACCAGGCCCGCGGCCGTCGAAGATCGCATCTTGCCGGCGTCGATGGCGATCGTCGTTATCGCGACGACGAGGGGGAGCTCGGTGGCCGAGTAGAAGGCCAGCGCGGCACGGTCGCGGAGCCCCATCTCCCTTCTGTAGAGGAGGAGCATCGGGACGCCGCGGATGACGAGGAAGAGGGCGAAGAAGAGCGCCAGCTTGCCGATCGCCGCGGCCGAGCCGAGCGCGTCGAGGTTGAAGGCGATGCCGCTGGTGACGAAGAAGAAGGGGACGAAGAAGCCGAAGCCGACCGCGGTCAGCTTCGACTCGAAGATCGCCAGCTCGTGGCCCTTCAGCGCCATCCGGGTGATCAGGCCGGCGACGAAGCCGCCGAGCAGGACGTCGAGGCCGAGGTCGCCCGCCAGCAGGACCAGCCCGAAGACGAGCACCACGGTCACCCGCACCGCCAGCTGGCTGCTCGCCTCGAAGGTCCGTTCCAGCGCCGGCCAGCCTTTCCAGGCGAGGCGCACCGAGAGCAGCGCCACCGCGATCGCCAGCAGCACGAAGGCGATCAGGATCGCCGACTCGTGCAGGGCGCTCTGGGTCGAGAAGAAGAGCGTCACCAGCAGGATCGGGCCGAACTCGCCGGCCCCGCCGGCCGCCAGCAGGTGGGTGCCGAAGCGCGTCTTCAGCTCGCCGTTGTCGCGGAGGATCGGGATCAGGGTGCCGATCGCGGTCGTCGCCATCGCCGCCCCGGTGTAGAGGAAGGAGACGATGATTCCCAGCCCGGCGAGGATGCCGCCGATCCCGAAGGCGAGTCCGACCGAGAGCAGCCAGGCCCAGGCGCCCAGCTCGAGCGGCCGCCCTTTGACTCGCTGGAAGTCGATCTCGTAGCCGGCGAAGTAGAAGAGCATCCCCAGCCCGAGGTTGGAGAAGAATTCGACGAAGTCGTCGATGTGGGCGAGGTGGAGGACCTGGGGGCCGACGACGATCCCCAGAACCAGCTCCAGGACCACCACCGGCGGCGCCATCCGCCTCGGCAGCAGGGCGACGACGATCGCGGCGATCGCGGCGACCATGACCACGGCGAAGAAGGAGCCGGTGTCGACCTGGACGTGGGCGAGGGGGAGGGCGGTCACCGCCGCATCCTATGAGCGCCCGGTAGCATGGGCGACGGACCGTGCTAGGCGGGGAATCAGCGGTGCCCTGTAACCCGAAATCCGCTTAGCGGGGCCGACTACCGTTCCGAGGAGCTGACCGTCGGGGTCAGTGCGTCGCGGCGGCGTTGACGGCCGGGTCCTGCGCGACGTGGGCACGCGAATCAGGTCAGGTCCGGAAGGAAGCAGCCTTAAGCGGATGCCGCGGGTGCCGCAGGTGAGCCCGGCTCGAGCCTAAAACGACGGACACGCCCGGTGGCCTCGCTTCAGAGGCGGGTGCACGGTCCATTAATCGATCAGGCGCTTGCGCATCTGGTGGATCGCGACCCGCCAGGTGATCGCCGCGAAGGCGACGAGGAAGGCGAAGCGGAGCAGGTCGGCCCATTCGTAGCCGAAGGCGCCGCCGCGGACCAGTTCGACCAGCTGGTGCAGGGGGTTGACCTGCGCCAGCACCTGGAAGCCCTGCGGCAGCCCGTCGATCGGGAAGAAGGTGCCGGCGACGAGGAACAAAGGCGTGACGAAGAGCGCGGTCACGTAGTTGAACTGGTCGATCTTGGCCACCGTCGCCGCCATCGCCACCCCGAAGCCGGAGAAGCCGAGGGCGGTGACGAAGCAGAAGAGCGGCGTCAGCAGCATCCCCCAGGCCGGGTCGAGGCCGAAGGCGATCGTGACCAGGAGCGGGACGCAGCCGTAGGTGCCCGAGCGCGCGGCGATCCAGAGCATCTCGGCGCTGACCAGCTCCTCGACGTCGACCGGGGCGGCGAGGATCGCGTCGTAGGTGTTCTGGAAGCGGTGCTTGACGAAGGTGCCGAACATCGAGGGCAGGGCGCTGGAGAAGATCACCGCCGTCGCCACCATGCCGGTGCCGACGAACTGGATATAGGGGACGCCGTTGACTTCGTCGACCAGGGTCGCGCTCAGTCCGAGCCCGAAGGCGAGCAGGTAGACGAGCGGTTCCATCACGCTGGAGAAGGTCGTCCCCTTCCAGTAGGTGCGGAAGTTCGCGACCTCGCGGCTCATCACCCCGGCGATCGCCGCCCGTTCGAGCCGGCGCAGCCGGCGCGGCGCCGGCGTTGCCACCGCGCTCATTCGCCTGTTCCTTTCTGTTGGAGGGGGACGAAAAGGAACGGACGAATCATCAGTCGGCCTCCTCACCGGTCAGGAGCACGAACACGTCCTCCAGGGAGGCGGCGCGGACGACGGCGTCGTCGGGGACGAGGCCGTCGGCCCGCTCGGAGCCGACGATCGCGATCGCCGGCCCGGCCGGGCGCACCGAGAGCCCTCGCGACTCGGCTTCGGCGCGGGTCTCCGCCAGCCGGTCGGGGGGCCCGTAGACCTCGGCGGTGAAGCGCCCCGCGTGCTCGCCGATCAGCTCGGCCGGGCGGCCGCGGCTGATGATCCTGCCCTGGTGCATGACCGCCACCTCGTCGGCGAGCCGCTCGGCCTCCTCGATGTAGTGGGTCGACATCAGGATCGTCGTCCCGCGCGCTTTCAGCTCGCCGATCAGGGTCCACAGCTCGGTCCGGATCTGCGGGTCGAGCCCTACCGTCGGCTCGTCGAGCAGGACCAGGCGCGGCTCGTGGACGAGGCCGCGGGCGAGCAGCAGCCGCCGCCGCATGCCGCCGGAGAGCTCGTCGACCGCGTCGTGCCGCCGCTCGTGCAGGCGGGCTATGCCGAGCGCTTTGTCAACCGCGGCGCCGACGTCGGGGACGCGGTAGAGGCGGGCGAAGATCGCCAGGTTGTCCTCGACGGTGACGTCGACGTCGAGGTTGTCGAGCTGGGGGACGACGCCCATCTGCCAGCGGGCGGTCTTCGCTTCGGCCGGAAGCTCGTAGTCGAGGACGCGGAGGACGCCGGAGTCGGCGATCGCCTGCCCGGTCAGCAGCCGCATCGTCGTCGACTTGCCGGCGCCGTTGGGGCCCAGCAGCCCGAGGCAGATGCCTTCCGGCACCTCGAGGTCGAGACCGTCGACCGCGGTGATCGGCCCGAAGGTCTTGACCACGTCGCGTAGCTCGATCGCCGCCATCACCTGATGGTTTCACGAGCGGACCTTTGACAGCCGCCGCTGCCTCAGGGAGAGCAGGCCGACCAGGGCCGGGCGAAGAGGTCGTAGCCCTTGCGGATGACGCTGAAGTCCAGGCGTTCGGCCTCGGCGCAGATCGCGGTCAGCGGTTCGGTGTATTCGGCGACGAGGACGCGCTTGCCCGCGTCGACGAAGGGGCTGAACTTTCCGCACTCGTCGTAGGCGAAGCACTCCTCGACCACGGCGAGGTCGAAGCTGCGGAGCAGCGGCCCGACCTGCTCGGGATCGTTCTTCAGCGCCACCGCCATCCCCCGCCGGTGGACCTCGCGGGCGACCCAGCGGTTGAAGCGCAGCTGGTCGCCGGCGGTGAGGGGGAAGCCGGTCCTGTTTTCATAGCCGGCGACGTTGTCGGGCTCGACGGCGTCGAAGCCCTTGCGCCGGCAGAGGTCGAAGCGCCGGCGCAGGACCGGCGCCAGCAGGTCGAGCCGGCGGATGTCGAGCCAGCGCTCGTCGGGATAGCCTTCGTAGGCGCGGCCGAGGACCGTCTTCGGGAAGTCGCTCGCGTCGGGCCGGTAGCTCTCCCAGGAGCCGACGTCGAGGTAGCAGATGACCTTCCGTCCCATCCGGTGCAGCCTCGCGACCGTCCTCGCGGCGACTTCGAAGCCGTCGACCTCGTAGACCGCGGCGTCGATCGACGTATCGATCTTCCCCTGCAGCTGCCACTGCCAGGCGGCGGTCGTCGGCTTCGGATGCCAGCGGGCGGCGGCCGGGGAGGCGAGGAGGAGCGCGGCGGCGAGCGCCGCCGGGGCGAGGGCGGCGATCCTGCGCGCGGTCACGGGCAGCGACGGTAGACGACCCACGACTCGTTGCGGACCACCTCTTCGAACCCCGGCGGAGGCGGGAAGGAGGCCCTGGTCGGGTCGTTGGGGTCGAGGATGAAGTTGTGGATGACGAAGGGGCTGGCGGGGGCGACGAAGTAGCCGCGCTTCGGCGTCCCTTCCTCGCTGGCGCTGACGATCTGCGTCGGCTCGATTTCGAGGCCGAAGGCGAGGCGGGGGACGGCGCGGTGGTTGGGGACGGCGATCTTGCCGCAGACGGGCTCGAAGGCGCCGGCGTCGACGAGGTCGGTGAGGTCGTTCTCGATCCGGGCCTGGTTGGTGAGGTCGGTGTCGACGCGGGAGTCGAGGTCCCACTGGTTCGGGAGCCAGGCGACGAACATCAGGGCGATGAGGGCGGCAAAGACCTGCCAGGCGCGCCGGGCGGGATGGTCCGGCTCGAGCAGTCGCCAGCCGAGCAGCGCGAGGGCGACGAAGATCGAGAGGATCGCCGCCGCCAGCATCGTGTAGCGGGCGATGATCGCCAGGCCGGCGGCGCCGAGGAGGGCGAAGGCGAGCAGGGCGAGGAGAGCGGCGGCGATGCCGAGGATCGAGCGGCGGCGCAGGTAGAGGTAGCCGAGCACGACCCCGCCGAGGGCACCCACCATGCCTGGCCACTGCAGGACTTCGCCGAGGGCGCGGGGGCCGTAGAGGATCACGTCCACCGGGCCGGTGTGGCGGTTCAGGGTCTCTACGGTTTCTTTGGTGCCGGTCCAGGAGTAGGTGGGGCTGCCGGTGGTGATCAGGTCGAAGAGGGCCCAGAGGAGCGGGGCCGCTACTGCCAGGGCGATTAACGCGGGCGGGGGAGGGGAGAGGGCATCCCTTGCTCGGACAAAAGCCGACCTAATTAGGCCGGCTTTTTGAGTATCCGCCCGCTCAAGGGATGCCCTCTCCCCTGCTGCTTCGGAGCGTTGGCGGGATCCCGCTGGACTCCAAGCGAGATAGATCAGGTAGGCGATGGAGAAGAGCCAGGCCTCGGGTCTTAAGAGGCCGGCGAGGGCGAGGAGGGCTAGGACGGGCCAGCCGGCCTTTGGCTTCTTGGCCTCTAGGAGGAGGGCTCCGAGGCAGAGGGCGATGTAGGGGAGGTCGATGTAGGCGCGGAGGCCGTTGGAGAGGAAGGGGGCGCGGGTGAGGACGATCGCGGCGGCGAGGGCGCCGATCCAGCGGTCGAACCAGATCGTCCCGAGGCGGTAGACGAAGTAGCCGATCAGGGCAAGGGAGAGGTAGGCGAGGATCATCGTCACCGTGATCGCACCGTCGCCGAGCGGGGTCGAAACTAGGCCGATCAGGTCGGTCAGCGGGTGCGGGGTGGGCGGTAGGGCGGAGCCGTAGTCGGGACTGTCGAGGTGGGCGAGTTCGCGCCCCCAGACCAGGGCGTAGATCGTGTCGTAGTTGGGGAAGCCGTAGGGGAAGACGAGCAGCAGCGCCGCCGTCACCCCGGCGACCCAGGCGGCCGGCGTCAGCCAGCTGGAGACCCTCGATGGCACGCGCGGCACCGTATCGGGGACGGCAGAGGGCCGTGGATACACTGGCCTTCGAGCCGATGAGCGAGTCGACTTCCCTCTACCGCCGTCACCGCCCCGGGTCCTTCGACGAGGTCGTCGGGCAGACCCACGTCGTCCGCACCCTGCGCAACGCGGTCGAGGGGGGCAAGGTCCACCACGCCTACCTCTTCGTCGGCTCCCGCGGCACCGGCAAGACCTCGATGGCGAAGATCCTCGCCCGCTCGCTGAACTGCGAGCGCGGCGGCCCGACGGTGACGCCGTGCGGCGAATGCGAGTCCTGCCTGACGATCGCCAGCGGCACCTCGGTCGACGTGATCGAGATGGACGCCGCCTCCAACCGCTCCGTCGACGACGTCCGCGACCTGCGCGAGCGCGTCGCCTACGCCCCCACCGGCGGCCGCTGGAAGGTCTACATCCTCGACGAGGCCCACATGCTGACCAAAGAGGCCTGGAACGCCTTCCTGAAGACGCTCGAGGAGCCGCCGCCGAACACCGTCTTCGTCCTCGCCACCACCGAGTCCCACAAGGTGATGGCGACGATCGCCGACCGCTGCCAGCGCTTCGACTTCCAGCGCCCCTCGCTGGAGCAGATCTCCGAGGTCCTGACCCGCGTCGCCGCCGCCGAGTCGATCGAGATCGAAGAGGGGGCCGTGGCGATGATCGCCCGCTCGGCCTCGGGCAGCTTCCGCGACGCCCTCGGCACCCTCGACCAGCTCGTCGCCTTCGGCGGCAGCCGGGTCGAGCTGAAGGACGTGCTGGAGATGCTCGGCGCCGCCGACGCCGACCTGCTCTTCGAGGCGGTCGACGCGGTCCTCGCCGAGGACCCGAAGGGCGTCCTGCTCGGAGTCGAGCGGATGGCCCGCTCCGGCCGCGACCCCTCCCAGTTCGCCCGCGACCTCCTCGCCCACCTGCGCCACCTCCTGATCGCCCAGACGACCGGCGAGGTCCCGACCGGCTTCGTCGTCACCGCCACCGACACCGCCCGCATGCAGGCCCAGGCCAGCGCGATCAAGCCGGCGAACCTGGTGCGGACGATCGACGAGCTGGCGAATGCGCTGACGGCTGTACGTGAGGGCGATGATGCGCGCCTGGCTGTGGAGATAGCTCTGCTGAAGGCGGCGCGGCCGGATCTCGACCCGGACACGGCCGGCTTGCTGCGGCGGATCGAGAGGTTGGAGGACGGGGGCACCCGGCCCGCGGGTCCTGTCACGGCAGGGGACCCCCCATCCCTTCCGGTAGCTAAAGCTTCCTCAGGGATGGTCCCCCCTACCGTGCCACCCGCGGGAGAGTCCGTTCCCCAGGACGACCCACCTCCAGCGGAAGAGGAAGAGGCTGAAGCGGCCCCTGAGGAAAGTCCTCCGCTGAGTGATGAGCTTTCGCTGGAGGAGATCCAGCGGGTCTGGCCAGCTGTGCTTCACAAGCTCTCGGAGACTGCCCCGGCTTTGGCGGCGACTTTGGAGGGGGCTCGTCCCGTCAGCTTTGGGGAGGAGGGACTGCAGGTCGGATTTCCTCCCGAAATGACCTTCAACAAGAAGAAGGCCGACAGCCCCGAGCGGCGCGACACTGTGGCGGCGGCGTTCGCTGCGGTGACGGGCACGGGGCTGCGGCCCACTTATGTGGTCTTGGAGGGGGAGGCGCCGCCGGATACGCCGGCGCCGGGGAGCGAGGAGATCGACGAGGATCGGCTGCTGGAGCAGATGAAGAGCGAGTTCGACGCGGAGGAGGTCGGTTAGGTGGCACGTGGAGGCGGTCCCGGAGGCTTCGACATCCAGGGCCTGATGAAACAGGCCCAGCAGATGCAGGCGGAGATGCTGGAGGCGCAGGAGAAGCTGAAAGACGAGGTCGTCGAGGCCAGCGCCGGCGGCGGCATGGTCAAGGTGAAGATGGGCGGCGACCTGACCCTGCGGGAGATCGTCATCGACCCCGAGGCGATCGACCCCGAGGACGCGGAGCTGCTGCAGGAGATGGTCCAGGCCGCGGTAAACGAGGGCCTGCGCGCCGCCCAGGAGCTCGCCAGCTCGAAGATGGGCGGCATCGCCGGCGGCGACATGGGCGGCCTCGGCGGGATGCTGGGCGGTTGAGCGAGGGCCCGGCACCGCTGGCGCGCCTGGTCGCCGAGCTCTCGCGGTTGCCGGGGATCGGCCAGCGGACCGCGCAGCGGCTCGCCTTCCACCTCCTGCGGGCCCCCGACGAAGAGGCGTTCGCCCTCGGCGACGCGATCCGCGAAGTCAAGGAGAAGGTCGGCCTCTGCGAGGAGTGCTTCAACCTCGCCGAGGGGCCGCAGTGCCGGATCTGCGCCGACCAGAATCGCGACCGGACGACGATCTGCGTGGTCGAGGAGCCGGCCGACGTGATCCCGATCGAGCGCACCCACGAATACCGCGGCCTCTACCACGTGCTCGGCGGCGCCCTCTCCCCGATCGACGGCATCGACGCCGAAGACCTGAAGATCGGCGAGCTGCGGCGGCGGGTCGAGCGCGGCGGCATCGGCGAGGTCGTGCTGGCGACCAACCCGACCACCACCGGCGAGGCCACCGCCCTCCACATCGCCGAGATGCTGCGCGGCGGCCAGGTGACGGTGACGCGCCTCGCCAGCGGCCTCCCGGTCGGCGCCGACCTCGAGCACGCCGACGAGGTGACCCTGGGGAAGGCGCTCGCGGGCCGAAGAAGCCTGGAATAAGCGGCACCGGACATCCGTCCTGGACGACCGTCGCGACGCAAATAGCGGCTTTTCGGGCTTCCGGCGTCCGCCGCTTTCGCCAAGGTCGATATGTGCCTGACCAGTCGAGCTTCAACCGTCGCCGCGAAGACGGCTCCGCCGCCAGCCGGATCGCCCTCAAGGTGTCCGACTTCCACGCCGATCTTCTTGGCACGTTGCACGAGGAGCTTGGAACCAATGGAGAGGATTTCGCCCGCGCTGCCCAGCGCTTGGCTGGGGAGTTCGGTTCGGTGACCGCTGCGGCGGTCGAGGCCGCGAACGGGGCGGGGCACCGGGAGGATGCCCTGGGGAGCAACGGCGGGGAGGGCTCCTCGGGCATCCCGCCGGTGTCCCTCGACGGCGCCTCGAGCTCGGTCGAAGAGCAGATCGAAGAACTTCCCAGCCTCTACCAGCCGGGCCACATGCGCCGGCGCCTGGAACAACTCTTGGAGACGAACCGCCGCTACGGGCACCCCTTCGGCCTCGCCGTCTTCGACGCCTCCGGCCCCGGCATCCGCCCCGGCGACGTCGCCGGCGGCCAGGAGACCGTGCTCTCGATCCTCGGCGCCGCCCTCCGCGACAGCATCCGCATCGTCGACGAAGCCTTCCGCCTCGAAGAGGACGCGATCTGCGTCCTCGCCCCCAACATCGGCACCGTCGAAGGCGTCCAGATGTGCGAGCGGCTGCTCGGCCAGCTGGACGACCTGGAGAGAGCGGGAGGGCTGCGGATCTGCATCTCGGCCGGGGTCGTCGCCTGCCCCGACCACGGCGCCGACGCCGAAGAACTTCTGCACAAAGCCGACGCGGCGATGTGGCGCGCCCGCGCGGTTGGACAGCCCGTAGGCGTGGGCCCCTTGCAAGATCGCTAACAGTTCCTGCGAAATCTGCCGATAACCGGTGTAAACCCGGGAATCGGGTGGGAGAATCTTCACCCGCCGCCGAATAGACGCGCAGTCCACCCGTTCGACCTCTTTATCCAATGCCAGGAATCCGAACCAACGCCGCCGCCGAAGTCCTCGGCGTAAGCCCGAACACCCTGCGCAGCTGGGAGCGCCGCTACGGCTACCCGACGCCGAAGCGGACCCAGGGCAACCACCGCAACTACGAGCTGGTCGAGCTGCAGACCCTGCGCGACGCGCTGGGGGAGACCGGCAACATCTCCTCGGCGATCGAGCTGGCGCGCCAGCGGCAGGCGGCGCCGGCCAACGACGGCAGCCTCTTCGCCGCCTTCGAGTCCTTCGACGAGTCCGCCGCCGACCGCGCGGTGGAGGAGAGCCTCGCCCTGCGCTCGCTCGAGCGCACGGTCGAGGAGCTGCTGCTGCCGGCGATCGACAAGCTCGCCGCCGACCCCGAGCGCGAGGCCGAGCTGGAGTTCGCCTCCCGCTGGGCGACCGGCTGGCTGCACGGCGCCCGCCGCCTCGCCTCCGCCGCCTCCCGCCCGGCCGGGATCCTGCTGCTCGACTCCAGCCACGGGCAGGACGCCGAGGAGGTCCACACCCAGGCCCTCGACCTCGCCCTGCGCCGCGCCGGCTTCCGCGTCCTCGTCCTCTCCAACGAGCTCGGCGACGACCGCCTCGGTCGCGCCCTCGACGCCCTCGACCCCACCGCGATCGTCCTCTGCGGCCCCGGCGCCGACACCCAGGGCGCCGTCAAGCTGGTCCGCAAGATCCGCGAGCTCGGCTTCGTCGCCCCGCTTTACGGCTTCCGCGCCGACGGCCTGATCGGCGCCGCCGTCCCCTCCGCCGGCCACATGCCGAGCGAGGTGACGGGGATGCTGAATTCAGATCTTCGGCGCCGCGCGGTTCAGGCTTTCGCCTGAGCGGCTGACGGCTCCGTCTCGGAGATCCCCCAGCGTTCATGCAGCCGCCGCAGCGGCGCCGGGGCCCACCAGTTCCACTTGCCGAGCAGCTCCATCAGCGCGGGGACCAGCAGGGCGCGGATGACGCTGGCGTCGATCAGGACCGCCAGGGCCGTGCCGACGCCGTTCTCCTTGATGAAGATGATCTTCGAGGTGGCGAAGGCGGCCATCGCGACCGCGAAGAGCAGCGCCGCGGCGGTGACGATGCGGCCCGTCCGCTCCAGCCCGATCGCCACCGACTCCGAGTCCGAGGCGCCGTTGTCGCGCGCCTCCTTGATCCGCGAGAGCAGGAAGACCGCGTAGTCGGTGGAGAGGCCGAAGGCGACGGCGAAGAGCAGGATCGGCATCGTCTGCTCGATCGCCCCCGGGCTCGAGTAGTCGAGGAAGCCTTCCAGCCGGCCGTCCTGGAAGATCAGCACCAGCAGCCCGAAGACGGCGCTGAGGTTGAGGAAGTTCATCAGCAGCGACTTGACCGGCAGCACCACCGAGCCGGTCATCAGGAAGAGGATCACCAGCGTCGCCCCGATCACGATCGCCAGCGCGATCGGCATGTGACGCGCGAGGCTCGACTGGAAGTCGACGAAGTCGGCGCTGGCGCCGCTGACCCGGACCGTGACGCCGGCGGGGGTCGGGAGGTCGCGGATCGTCTTCACCGTCGTCTGGCTGGCCTCCGAGACGAACGGGTGGGCGGAGACGGCCTGAACGGCGGTGACGCCGTGCTCCAGCCGCTGCGGCGGCGCCACTTCGGCGACGCCGTCGACCCGGCGCACCGCCGCCGCGACCTCGGCCGCCGCCTTCGGGCCGCCGCCTTCGACGTCGAGCCAGATCGGCGTGTCGTGGAAGGGCGGGAACTGCTGCCTGACCGTGTCGTAGGCCTGGCGCGCGCTCGCCGACTCCGGCAGCACGGTCGGGTCTACGGTGTTGAACCTGATTCCGAAGAACGGCAGCCCGAGGAGGATCAGGAAGAGGGCGCTGAGAGTGGCCACCGGGACCGGCCGCCGCATCACGAAGCGCGAGAGCCGGTACCAGAAGCCGTGCTGGGCCGGCCGCGCATCGGCCTCGGCCCGCCGCTGCAGGAACTTCGGCGCGCCGGCGTTGACCCGGTTGCCGAGCAGGGTCAGCACCGCGGGCAGCACGGTCAGCGAGATCAGCGCCGCGAACAGCGCCACCAGCGAGCCGCCGAGGCCCATCGAGTAGAGGAAGCGCTGCGGGAAGACGAGCAGCGCGGCGAGCGCCGCCGCCACCGTCAGCGAGGAGAAGAAGACGGTGCGCCCGGCGGTCGCCAGGACCCGGCGCATCGCCTCCAGCCCCGGCCCGCTCTTGGCGATCTCCTCGCGGTAGCGGGAGACGATGAAGAGGCTGTAGTCGATCGCCAGCCCCAGCCCGAGCGCGGTGGTCAGGTTGAGGGCGAAGATCGAGATCGAGCCGAATTCGCTGGCGATCCGCAGGATCAGGAAGGTGCCGACGATCGCCAGGCCGCCGATCATCAGCGGCAGCACCGAGGCGACGAGGCTGCGGAAGAAGAGCAGCGAGAGCAGGAAGAGCAGCGGGAAGGCGAGCATCTCGGCCTTTTTCAGGTCTTCCTCGACCTGCTTGTTGACCTGCTCCTGGGCGACCGCGGAGCCGCCGACGACGACCCCCGGCTCTTCGTCGAGCTGGTCGGCGACGTCGGCGCCGACTTCCTGCAGTTCCTTGTCTTCGGTCGCCTTCAGCGCCACCGCGAAGTAGGTGGAGTCGCCGTCGCGGGAGACGAAGACGGGGGAGTGGGTGCTGTAGTAACCGGTGACCGAAGCGACGTCGGGGCGTTCGCGGACCTCGCGTTCGAGCGCGACCACGCGCTGCCTGGTCGCCGCCTTCGCGACCGGGGCGTTTTCGACGACGGCGATCACCGCCGGCACCCGCAGCCCGGCGTCCTCGAGCCGTTCCTGCGCCTTCACCGTCTCCGTGCTGGGGTCGTCGGCCCCGTAGGGGTCGAGCCGGCTGGCGACCGAGCCGCCGACCGCTCCGGCGACCAGGAAGAAGGCGATCGCCAGCAGGCCCACCCGCTTGGCCCTGCCGTTCGCGAGCCGTGCCAGGGAGTCGAACATCACTTGCTCCTTTTCTCGGGAGCGGCATCGAGGAGCTGCGCCTCCATCCGCTCGCACCATTGGGCGAACCACTGCGTGAACTCGAGGCCGCCCCGCAGAACGATCATCGGGAACGGGTCCTCCAGCTCGCCTTTCATCTGCTCGATCGCCCGCAGCCGCTCGTAGATCGCGAGCCGCTGCGCCTTCATCGAGCGCAGGATCTCCAGCCCCTCCTCACGGGGCAGGGCGTCGGCGAAGAACAGCTTCAGCAGCCCTTCGTCGCGCATCTCGAAGGTCTGCGGCGGCTGTCGCAGCCAGGCCCGCAGCTCCTCCTCGCCGTCGGCGGTGATCTCGTACACCGTCCGCTTGCGGCTCCCCGTGGGGACGTCGGAGCCGACGATCAGGCCCGCTTCCGTCAGCCGCTTCAGCTCGGGGTAGATCTGGCCGTAGCTGGCCGCCCAGAAGAACCGGGTCGAGTTGTCGACCAGCGCTTTGATCTCGTACCCCGAGCGCGGTTCGCCGCGGACGAACCCGAGGATCACGTAGGCGGTCGCGTTCAGCTGCTCCATCTATCGCCACTATATATCGCTTCGATATATCTGCAAGTGTGGTCTTCATCACTTATGGTCAGCGGTCCGCGTTCGAACAGCAACCAGCGAGGAGGGAGTCCGAGATGTCGCTTGACCAGAGCAAGGTCGGCCGGGTCGTGGCCGAACAGATGGAGGCGATCGAGAACGACTACGGAGAGGACTGCGAAATCGGCGATGTCTGCACGATCGTCGAGGTGGTCGGGCCGCACGGCTCGCACGTGCGGGTGCGGAGCAGCGACATGCGTCCCCACAGCGGGCTCGGGCTGATCCGGATGGCCGAACAGGCGATGCTCGGCAACCTCGGGGGCGCGGCCGAGTAGCGAGGCTTTGCCGACTATCCTCAGACCTCGATGACTGGGGATGGTTCCGACATCGTCGTGATGAAGTTCGGCGGCACCTCCGTCGCCGGCGCCGAGCAGATCAAGCGCGCCGCGGGGCGAATCGTCGCCGCCCGCGAGGCGGGCAACAGGGTGGTCGCCGTGCTCTCGGCCCGGGGCAAGACGACCGACGAACTGGTCGAGCAGGCGCACGAGATCTCCGAGCGCCCGGTCGCCCGCGAGATGGACATGCTGCTCTCGACCGGGGAGCGGATCTCCTGCGCCCTCTGCGCGATGGCGATCCACGACATGGGCCACCAGGCGATCTCGCTGACCGGCTCCCAGGCCGGGATCGTCACCGACTCCTCCCACACCAAGGCGCGGATCATCGACGTCCGCGCCGACCGCATCTCCGAGGCGCTGCAGCAGGACCGGATCGTCCTCGTCGCCGGCTTCCAGGGCGTCTCCACCGACAGCCGCGACGTCACCACGCTGGGCCGCGGCGGCTCCGACACCACCGCGGTGGCGCTGGCGGCGGCGCTCCGGGCCAGCGTCTGCGAGATCTACACCGACGTCTCGGGCGTCTACAGCGCCGACCCGCGGATCGTCCCCGACGCCCACAAGCTCGACCGCGTCTCCTTCGAGGAGATGCTCGAGATGTCGGCCTCCGGCGCCGGGGTCCTGCAGCTGCGCTCGGTCGAGTACGCGCGGAACCACGGGGTGAGGATCCACTGCCGCAGCAGCTTCGAGGACGGTCCCGGTACCCTCGTCGTCTCAGAGGAAGAGACCATGGAGAACCCTTTCGTAACCGCAGTCACGCATTCCGACTCCGAGGCGCGGGTCACCCTCTCGGGCCTGCGCGACGAGCCCGGCGTCGCCGGCCGCGTCTTCGGCGCCCTCGCCGACGCCAACGTCAACGTCGACGTGATCATCCAGAACGAGCCGGTGGGCGACGACGAGCTCGCCGACCTCTCCTTCACCGTCGACCGCTCCGACCTGACGACGGCGAAGGACACGATCGCCGCCCTCGGCGACGTCTCGCTCCAGGTCCTGACCGACGAGCAGATCGGCAAGGTCTCGATCGTCGGCGCCGGCATGCGCTCGCACCCGGGCGTCGCCGCCAAGGTCTTCCAGGTCCTCGGCGAGGAGCGGATCAACATCGAGATGATCTCCACCTCGCCGATCAAGATCTCGTGCGTCATCGCCGCCGACCGCGTCGCCGACGCGGTCAACGTCCTCCACAAGACCTTCGAGCTGGGCGAGGACGCCGTCCAGCCCGAGGACCCGACCGGCCCCGGCCACCGGCCGACGGTCGCCGGCTGAAGCGGCCGCCCAAACCATGGCCGGCGACGGATACAGGGTCGGAGTGCTGGGCGCGACGGGGCTCGTCGGCTCGACGATCCTCGAGCTGCTGGCCGAGCGCGACTTCCCGCTCGCCGAGCTGCGACCGCTGGCCTCCGAGCGCTCGGCCGGCAAGCAGATCGAGTGGGGGAGCAAGTCGCTGACGGTGCAGGAGGTGAGCGAGGACTCGATCCAGGGGCTGGACCTCGTCCTCTCCTCGGCCGGCGGCTCGGTCAGCGCCGAGTGGACGCCGAAGATCGTCGCGGCGGGGGCGACCGTGGTCGACAACACCAGCTACTGGCGCATGCACGACGACGTCCCCCTCGTCGTCTCCGAGGTCAACCCCGACGCCCTCGAGGGCCACGAGGGGATCGTCGCCAACCCGAACTGCTCGACGATGCAGATGGTCGTCGCCCTGAAACCGCTCTACGACGCCGCCGGGATCGAGCGCCTGGTGATCTCCACCTACCAGGCGGTCTCCGGAACCGGTAAGGCGGCGATCGACGCCCTGCGCGCGGAGGCGCGGGCGGCGGTCGGCGGCTCCGACGTCCCCAAGCCGGAGATCTACCCGCACCAGATCGCCTTCAACGTGCTCGCGCAGGCGGGCAGCTTCGCCGACGGCGACGACCACACCGACGAGGAGCGCAAGCTGATCAACGAGACCCGCAAGATCCTCGGCGACCCGGAGATCAGGGTCAGCGCCACCTGCGTGCGGGTCCCGGTCGTGACTGGGCACTCGGAGGCGGTCAACGTCGAAACGCGGGAGCCGCTCGAGCCCGAGCAGGCTCGCGAGCTGCTGGCCGCGGCGCCCGGCGTCACCGTCGTCGACGATCCCGGCGCCGGGCGCTACCCGATGGCGCTCGAGGCCGCCGGCAAGGACGACGTCTTCGTCGGCCGCATCCGCCGCGACGCGGGCAACGAGCGGGCGCTGGACCTGTGGGTCGTCTCCGACAACCTGCGCAAGGGCGCCGCCACCAACGCCGTCCAACTGGCGGAGCTGCTGGCCGGCCGCGGGCTCCTGGGCAACCAGGGCTAGCGTGGGCCTCACCTTCGCCGAGGCCCTGCTGCTGTTCGGGGGGCTCCTCGCCGTCGTCGCCGCGCTCTCGGGGGTGATCAAGGGGACGGTCCTCTCCGCCTCGGTCCTCTCTGTCCTCCTCGGCTTCGCGCTCGCCCTCGCCGGGGTCGTCGACGTCAAGGCCACCGAGGAGGGGGTCGTCGAGCTGGTCGAGCTGGCGCTGATCCTCACCCTCTTCTCCGACGGGATGTTCGTCGAGCGGGAGCTGCTGCGCAGCCACTGGGGGCCGACGGCCAGGGCGCTGATCATCGCGATGCCGATCACGATGGGGATGCTCGCCCTGGCGGCGAAGCTGCTCTTCCCCGACCTCGGCTGGGCCGAGGCGTTCCTGCTGGCGGCGGTGCTCTCGCCGACCGACCCGGTCGTCACCTCCGCCGTCGTCACCTCGCGCCTGGTCCCGAGCAAGGTCCGCCACACGCTCAACCTCGAGTCCGGCCTCAACGACGGGCTGGCGCTGCCGTTCGTCCTCTTCTTCCTCGTGCTGGCATCTCCGGGCGGCGACGCCGGCGCCGAAGCGCTGAAGCTGGTCGGCGAGGCCGCGGTCGGAGCGGCGATCGGGGTCGCGCTCGGGGTCGCGGCGGGACGGTTGCACCACGTCCTTCCCAGCGGCGGCATCACCCCCCGCTACGAGGGGATCTATGCCGTCGGTTTCGCCCTCTTCGCTTTCGGCCTCGCCGAAGTGACGATCGGCAACGGCCTCATCGCCGCCTTCGTCTGCGGGATCGCGATGGGCGTGAGCGAGCGCGAAGTGCCGCAGGGGTTCGAGGAGTTCGCCGAGAACGCCAGCGCCATCCTCCAGATCCTGACCTTCTTCGTCTTCGGCGCCCTGATCTACGCCACCGGCTTCCACTACGACGTGCCGCCGCTCGTCCTCTTCGTCCTCTTCGCCCTGCTCGTCGCCCGCCCGGTGGCGGTGATGATCTCCTTCCTGCGGACCGGGATCCCGCAGTCGGAGAAGCTGTTCATGGCCTGGTTCGGCCCCAAGGGGGTGGCCTCGATGCTGTTCGCCCTCTTCGTCTTCAAATCCGACGTCGGCGGCAAGGACCTGATCTTCGACGTCGCCGCGATCGCGATCATCGCCTCGATCGTCGCCCACGGCCTCACCGACACCGTCGGCGCGAGGTGGCTCGCCCGCCGGGTGGGGCTTAACGGCGGATAGCTAGGCCGGGGCGCCGGCGGTGAGCCGCTCTTCGACCCAGCGGGTGGAGGCGATGTGCTTGCCCATCCCCAGGTCCTTCGGCTCGGCGCCGAGGGCGAGGCCGACCAGCTGCGGCAGGTGGAGGACGGCGAGGCCGAGGTCGCGGTTGACGACCTTGGCCGCCTCCGGCTGCTGCATGTCCAGGTTCAGGTGGCAGAGCGGGCAGGGGGTGACGAGGCAGTCGGCGCCGGCGTCGATCGCGTCGCCGACGTGGGTGCCGGCCTGGCGCAGCGAGGTGTCGCGGTTCATCGTCACCACCGGAAAGCCGCAGCACTTGCGCGCCCCGTCGTACTCGACGACCGTTCCGCCGAGCGCCTCGATCACCTGCTCGAGGTAGACGTCGCGGTCGGGGAACTCGCCGTAGCCGAGCCGTTCCTTCGGCCGCACGATGTAGCAGCCGTAGAAGGGCCCGACGCGGAGGCCGCTGAGGGGGCGGACGACCTGCTCCTTGAGACGATCGAGCCCATAGTCCTCGACCAGCAGCCAGAGGAAGTTTTTGTTGGTGAACCCGTCCTTGCCCTTCTCGTAGGCGAGGCCTTGGCCGGAGAGGGTTTCGTTGATGTGGGCGCGGTAGGCGGAGTCGGCGTCCAGCCGCTGCTGGCACTCGGACTGGGCGCCCTGGCAGGTCGAGCAGATGTTCATCATCGCCAGGCCGGTCTGCTGGGCCAGCGCGAAGGTCCGCGCGTTCAGGGTGTCGGCAAGCTCCTGGTTGTGCTCGGCGATGACGCCGGCGCCGCAGCAGTTCGCGCGGTCGAGTTCGACCAGCTCCCAGCCGAGCTTCTCGGCGACGATCGCCATCGAACCGTGCAGCTCGGGGGTGAAGCCACGCGAGACGCAGCCGGGCCAGTAGGCGACTTTGATGTTCTCAGTCATTGGTGACCTCCTCGGCCGCAGCGCCGTCGGGCTGGGCGTCGTCGCCCTCCTCGCCCCGGATGTACAGGTTCAGTTCCTCGCTGTGCTCCTCGGCGTGCGCGTAGATCGACTTGACGTCTCCCATTGCCTCTTTGGGGAGGCCATGGTGCAGGCCGGGGATCGCCTGGCGCAGCTTGACCTTGCGTTTGCGGAGGGGCCGCAGGATGGTCGGCAGGGACTTGATCGTTTCGGTCAAACCGCGCTTGCTCGGTTTCAGCTTGCCTTTGATGCCCGGCGCATAGGACTCCTGGACCAGCAGCGCCTCGTCCAGCAGGCCCTTCTTCTCGATCACCTTGACGAAGGCGATCTCGTGGTCGTGGCCGGCGTTGGGGTCTTCGATCCCCTCTTCGCCCGCCTTGCGGCGCAGGCGCATGATCTGGTCCATCGGCGCCACGCCCTTGGGGCAGGCGTCGATGCAGCTGAAGCAGTGGGTGCAGTCGTAGATTCCGTGCGGGTCGTCGGCGAGGTCATGGAGGCGCTCATGGGTCTCGGCGTCGCGCGGGTCGCCGACGAAGCGGTAGGCCTTGGCCAGCGCCGCCGGGCCGATGAAGCCGGGGTCGGCTTCCATCGAGAGGCAGGAGGAGACGCAGGCGCCGCACTGGATGCAGGCCATCGACTGGGTGATGTCGATCATCGACTCCGGCTCGACGACGTACTCGCGCTCGGGCGGCTCGCCGTGGGGCAGCAGCCACGGAGTGACGCGGCGGATCTTGGTCCAGTGCGTCGACTCCATGTCGGTGATCAGGTCCTTGATCACGGGCATGTTCCCCATCGGTTCGATCACGATCGGGTTGCCGGCGCTGCCGAGGTCGGAGCCTTCGCCGCGGATCGGGCTGTCGGCGACGGCGGCCGAGACGCCGGCGGCGCCGACCATCTTGTCGGCCTGCTCCTGCGCCTCGCCGATCTGGGTCTTGCAGCCGAGGGTCGACTGGCCGTTGACCTTCATCCCGCAGGAGCCGCAGATCGCGGCCCGGCAGGAGCAGCGGACGGCGAGCGAGCCGTCGTCGCGGTCCTTCGCCTGCAGCAGCCCGTCGAGGACCGAGAGCGAGGGGTCGAGGTCGACGTTGAATTCCTCCCAGTAGGGGCCCTCGCCGCTCTCGGGCTGGAACCGCCGGACTTTGATCGTGTAATCGGCCATTAGTAGGTCCTCTCTTGCGGTTCCCACTGGGTGATCGTGACCTCGGAGTAGGAGATCTCGGGGCCGTCGTCGGTCCGCTCGAGGTCGATGTGTTTGAGCCAGTCGGTGTCGTTGCGCTCCGGGAAGTCGGTGCGGTACTGGGCGCCGCGGCTCTCCTTGCGCTCCAGCGCCGCGACGCAGGTGCACTCGGCGTTGTCGAGCATGTACCCGAGCTCGATCGCTCCAAGCAGGTCCTGGTTGAAGACGCTGCCGTGGTCGTCGATGTAGGCGGTCTTCGCCTCCTCCTTCAGCCGTCTCACCGTCTCCAGGGCTTCGGTGATCCCGGCCTCGTCGCGGAAGACCGCGACTTTGGCGTCCATCGTCTGACCCAGCTCCAGTTTGATCTCGGAGATGCGGCGACCGGATCCCTTCTCGCGGCTGATGATGTCGGCAACGAGGTTCTCCTCGTCCTCCAGAACCTGCTTGGAGGCGCGGGCGTAGTCGATCCGCTTGGCGCGGGCGGCGGCGTCGCGGCCGCTGCGCTTGCCGAAGATCAGGGTGTCGAGCAGGGAGTTGGCGCCGAGGCGGTTGCCGCCGTGGACGGAGACGCAGGCGGTCTCGCCGGCCGAGTAGAGGCCGGGGATGTCGGTGCGGCCGTCGACGTCGGTCTTGACCCCGCCCATCGTGTAGTGGTTGCCCGGCTTGATGTGGATCGGTTCGCGGGTGATGTCGACGCCGGCGAAGTCGCGGCCGACGAGGACGATCTCGCGCAGCGCCTCGTGCACGCGCTTTTTCGGCACGACCGTGATGTCGAGCGCGACGGTGCCGTCGGGGAAGCCGCGGCCCTCGTTGATCTCGGTCTGCTCGGCGCGGGAGACGACGTCGCGCGAGGCCAGCTCCATCTTGTTCGGCGCGTAGCGCTCCATGAAGCGTTCGCCCTTGGCGTTGAGGAGATGGGCGCCCTCGCCGCGGGCGCCCTCGGTGATCAGGAAGCCCTTGCCCGCCAGCGTGGTCGGGTGGTACTGGATCATCTCCATGTCCATCAGCTTCGCTCCGGCCCGGTAGGCCATCGCGATCCCGTCGCCGGTGCAGATCAGGGCGTTGGTGGAGGGCTTCCAGACCATCCCGTTGCCGCCGGTGCAGAGGATCACCGACTTCGCCTGGAACAGCTCCACCTGACCGTCGGCGACGTTGCGGGTGACGACGCCGCAGCACTCGCCGTTCTCGTCGATCGCCAGGCTGCTGCAGAACCACTCCTCGTAGCGGGCGATCTGCTCGGAGTACTTCATCAGCTGCTCGTAGAGGACGTGCATGATCGCCTGGCCGGTGATGTCGGCGACGTAATAGGTGCGGGCGGCGGAGGCGCCGCCGAAGGCGCGGGTGCCGAGCTTGCCCTCCTCGTTGCGGTGGAAGGTGACGCCGAGGTGCTCGAGGTGGAGGATTTCCTCCGGCGCCTCGCGGGTCATGATTTCGACCGCGTCCTGATCTGAGAGGTAGTCGGAGCCCTTGATCGTGTCGAAGGCATGGGACTCCCAGGAGTCGCCCGGGTTCAGCGCCGCGTTGATGCCGCCCTGGGCGGCGTTGGAATGGGAGCGGACCGGGTGAACCTTGCTGATGATTCCGACCGACACGCCTTCCTCGGCGGCGGCGAGGGCGGCCCGCTGGCCGGCGAGCCCGGCCCCGATTACGAGAACGTCATGGGATGGCACGGGCGCGGATGCTATAGCGGAGAATCCCGATTGCGTAGTCGGGATTCGTCACTTTGCAATTCGTCACGCTGGGCCGTGGTGGGGAGGCGAGGGTGCCCCTCCCCGGACAAACAGCGGGGAGGGTCCGGGGAGGGGCCCCCTCGCCTCCCGCGCGGGCCGTCTGGCGGTTACAACCAGCGGCTGCCGAGCTGGCGGACTACGGCGTCGGAGAGGGCAATCGCTCTTTGGAGAGTGGAGAAGTCGACGTTGGCGGCGGTGTCGTTGGGCCAGTGGTAGCGGCCCGGCTGCTTGTCGTCGGTGCAGCTGCAGAGGGCGACGGTTTCGTAGCCGGCGGCTGCCGGCTCGAGGCCGTCGGTGCCGTTGTAGGTGCGGAGGTTGGGGTAGAGCCAGATCCCCAGCTCGGCGGCGACGCGGTCGACGAGGGCCAGGGCGCGCGGTGGGTAGTCGCGCATCTTCAGGAAGCCCTCTCCCCGCAGCGCCAGCAGGTGGGTGGCGCCGAGCGTCTCCAGGCAGAGGAAGAAGGTGCTCTCGCGCGGCAGCGAGTCGAAGTGGCGCTCGCCGTAGGCTTTGATCCCCTCGCTGAAGGACTCCTCCGAGCCGGTGGAGAGGAGGATCACCCGGATTCCCTGCGGCGGCTCGGCGAGGAGGCGACGGGCGAGCTCGAGCAGCGCCACGACCGCGGTGCCGTTGTCGTTCGCCGCCGGCACCGGCTTGCGCAGGCCGATGTCGGCCATCGCCGCGACCGAGCCGAGGCCGAGGAGGAGGCCGAGCCTGGCGAGCAGCCGGCGGCCGCTGAGGGCGCCGAGCGCCGCCAGCACCGGACCGCCGATCACCGGCGCCATCAGCGGCGGGCTGGTGTCGGTCTTCTCGGTCAGGCCGAGGCGAGCCGCGAGCTCCGGCAGCGCCGGGTGGAAGACGAGGCCCGAGTGGGCGGCGTCGTGGTGGGCGATGAGGACGGCGGTGCGCTCGGCGCCCGGGTCGCCGAGCTCGCAGACGACGTTGTAGGTGGTGCGCCTGGGGAGGACCCGGCGCAGGCGCCGCCTCCCCGGCGGAAAGTCGTCGGCCATGCCGGCGGCGCCGGCGAGGCCGAGAAGAGCGCCCAGGAGCCGCCGGCCGCCCAGCGCCGCGAGGGCGCCGAGAGCGCCGAGGCCGGCCCCGATCCCGAGCGGCCACCAGTAGGTCCCGTGCGCGTCCTCGGCCTCGATCCGCGCCTCCGCCCCCAGCTCGGCGAGCTGCGCTACCAGCCACTCGGCCGCCTGCCGCTCGCCGTCGGAGGCGGACGGACGCTCGATCCGCTCCAGTTCCTCGAGCCGCTCCCGCAGCAAATCTGCCTCGCTCTGCATCCGGAGAGGAAGCTAGCCGCTTACCATGGGCGGATGTTCGGCGGTGGGTCGGTGACCCTCTTCCACTTCCGCGGGATCAAGGTCACGGTCGACTGGTCGTGGTTCATCGTCCTCTTCCTGGTCATCCTCTACATGACCAACTTCTTCGAAGACCTGCTGGGGGAATCGGGGAGCGGACCGTTCCTGCTGGCGCTTCTCAGCGCCGTCGGCTTTTTCGGCTCGATCCTCCTGCACGAGTTCGGGCACGCGGTGGTGGCGATGCGCAACGGGATCGGCATCTCCAGCATCCAGCTCTGGATCTTCGGCGGCATGGCGCGGATGGACCGCGAAGCCGATTCGCCCGGGACCGAGCTGAAGGTGGCGCTGGCGGGGCCGGCGGTGACGGCGGCGATCGCGATCGTGCTCGGCCTGGCCGGGGTCGCTGCGTCCGGCTGGTCCGGCTTCCACGAGGCGGTCTTCCTCGAAACCCGGTCCGGCGTGTCGGGGCTGATGGCGCTGGTCGCCTGGCTGGTGACGATCAACGTCTTCGTCCTCGTCTTCAACCTGCTGCCCGCCTACCCGATGGACGGAGGCCGGGTCGCCAAAGCGCTCGCCTGGTACCGCTCCGGCAACCGTAACTCGGCCACCCGCTTCGCCGCCAACCTCGGCCGCGTCTTCGGCTACCTCTTCATCGGCGGCGGCATCGCCCTCACCTTCAGCGGCCGCGCCTTCACCGGGATCTGGCTGGCGCTGATCGGGATGGTGATCAACGGCTCCGCCCGCGGGGCCGCGATGCAGACGGCCCTGACCGACCGCATCGGCGACGTCTGCGTCGCCGACGTGATGGACCGCGAACCGGTGACGATTCCCGGCGAGCTCAGCGTCGAGCAGGCGCTCGACGAATACTTCCTCCGCTACCGCTGGCCCTGGTTCCCCGTGGTCGACGCCGGCCGCCGCTTCCTCGGCCTGATCGAGCGCGACCGCGCCGACGAGGTCCCGGAGATCTCCCGCGCCGACTCCCACGTGGCCGAATACGTCGACCACGACATCGGTCTCTTCGTCCGTGACGACACCCCTCTCGACTCCCTGCTTGCCAACCAGAACCTCCGCCGCCTCGGCGCCCTGATGGCCGTCGACGCCGACGGCCGCCTCAGCGGCGTGGTGACGATCGAGCAAGTCGGCCGAGCCCTCCGCGACGCTACGACTCCCGGCTAGGAGGGGGGAGAGTTCACCCGCGGCAGACCTTATTGCCGCTATGGGTACAAAACCTCTGCCGCGCGGGCAGGAACTGGCCGCTCTAGCTCGGCGACAGCATGGGGTCGTCTCGATCCGCCAGCTCAGGCGGCTTGGTTACTCCCATTCCTCGGTTCGGCGGGCGGTGGTGAACGGGGAGCTTCATCGACTCCATCATGGGGTCTTCGCGGTTGGGCATACGAATCTCTCGCTGGAGGGACGATGCCTGGCGGCGGTTCTGGCGTCGGGCCCTGGCGCGCTGCTGAGTCATTACTCGGCCGGGTGGCTGCTGGGCCTCCTTTCGACTCGACCAATCCCCATTCACGCGACGACGCCGATCCCGCGAAGGCGGCGGGATGGCATCCGCATCCACCACTCGCGGACCCTGATCGATGTGGATAGGAGTTTGGAGCGGCGCATTCCAGCTACCTCAGTCGCCCGCACCGCGCTCGACCTTGCGGCGGGAGTGCGGTTCCGAACTCTGCGCCGGCTCATCCGGCGCTCCGAGGAGCTGGAGGTGTTCGACCTGGCCGACTTCCGCTCCGTCCTTGCCCGGAATCGCGGCCATCGGGGCTCCTCGCCGCTCGAACGCGCCATGGCCATCTACGAGCCGCCGCGCTTCACCCGCTCGGAGCTCGAGCGGGAGTTCCTGCGACTCCTCGAGGCGAGCGGACAGCCGCGGCCGGTGACGGCCTTCAACGTCGCCGGCTACGAGCTCGACGTCTACTGGCCGGAGCTGCGCTTCGCCGTCGAGCTCGACGTGTATGCGACGCATGGTTCCCACGAACCGTTCGAGGAGGACCGCCGTCGCGACGAGGACTTGAAGCTTGCCGGGGTCGAGCTGACTCGCGTCACGGGACATCGCCTGGAACGGGAACCGCGGCAGGTGATGGATCGCGTCGCTCGGCTTCTGGAGCAGCGCCGCCGTCAGCTCGGAACCTGGTGAGCTAGACCGACGGCCGATGCCGCTCGACGATGCGGCCGAAGTCGGTGCCGGCGGGGAGGGTGCCGAAGGCCTGGCCCCAGTCGCCGGAGAGGCGGGAGGCGCAGAAGGCGTCGGCGACGGCCTCGTCGCCGTAGCGGACGAGGAGGGAGGCCTGGAGGGCGAGGGCCATCTTCTCGACCAGGCGGCGGGCGCGGGACTCGATCGTCTCCAGGTCGCCGGGAAGCTCGTCGCGGAGGGAGGCGGTGAAGGACTGCAGGCGCGGCTCGGCGGCGGCGCCGTCGGAGACCTCGGCGAAGAAGGCCTCGACCGAGGCCGGTGACTTGACCATCGCCCGCAGGACGTCGAGGCACTGGACGTTGCCGGACCCCTCCCAGATCGAGTTGAGCGGGCTCTCGCGGAAGAGGCGGGGCATCCCCGACTCCTCGACGTAGCCGTTGCCGCCGAGGCACTCGAGGGCCTCGCCGGCGTGGACGACTGCGCGCTTGCAGATCCAGTACTTGAGGACCGCGTTGGCGACCCGCTTCAGGTTCTGGGCGTCGGCGTCGCCGGCGATCGCTTCGTCGTAGGCGCGGGCCAGGCGCAGCGCTGAGACCGTCGCCGCCTCCGACTCGATCGCGAGGTCGGCGAGGACGTTCCGCATCAGCGGCTGCTCGACCAGCTCGCGGCCGAAGACGGAGCGATGGGCGGTGTGGTGGATCGCCTGCGCGACTCCCGCCCGCATCCCGGTGGCGCCGCCGAGGACGCAGTCGAGGCGGGTGTGGTTGACCATCTCGATGATCGTCCGCACCCCGGCGCCCTCTTCGCCGACCAGCCGGGCCGAGGCGGCGTCGAACTCGATCTCGCTGGAGGCGTTGGAGCGGTTGCCGAGCTTGTCCTTCAGCCGCTGCAGGCGGAAGCGGTTGCGCTCGCCGTCCGGCGTCCAGCGCGGGAAGAGGAAGCAGGAGATGCCGCCGTCGGCCTGGGCGAGGACGAGGAAGGCGTCGCACTGGGGCGCCGACATGAACCACTTGTGTCCGGTCAGCTCGTACTCGGCGCCGGGACCGCCGCCGTCGACCGGCCGAGCAACCGTCGTGTTGGCGCGGACGTCGGTGCCGCCCTGCTTCTCGGTCATCCCCATCCCGGCCAGAGCCCCTGCCTTCTCCGGAACCGGGGCGTTGGCGGGGTCGTAGGTGGACGAGAGGAAGCGCGGCTCCCACTCGGCGGCCAGCTCCGGCTGGGTGCGCAGCGCCGGGATCACCGAGTAGGTCATCGAGATCGGGCAGCCGATCCCGGCCTCGGCCTGCGACATGCACATGAAGGCGGCGCCGCGGGCGACGTGGGCGCCCGGCCGCGGGTCCTTCCAGGGCGAGCAGTGGAGTTCGTTCGCCACCGCGACCGCCATCAGCTCATGCCAGGCGGGGTGGAACTCGGGGACGTCGACCCGGTTGCCGTAGCGGTCGTGCGTGCGCAGCTTGGGCCCGTTCTCGTTCGCCAGGCGCCCCAGCTCCTGCGCCTGCTCGGAGCCGGCGTACGCCCCGACCGCGGCGATCCGCTCGCGCGCCCACTCGGCCCCCTCCCGGGCGACCGCCTCGACCAGCGGCCGGTCGCTCTCGAAGACGTTGTAGTCGACCAGCGGCGGCGGCTGGTTGGCCACCTCGTGGGTGCCGAAGGTCGGGTGTTCGGCGGTTGCCATGGGGGCCGATTGTCGCATGTCCTGGCCGGTCAGCCAGGCGGGTCGCCGGCTGTGGGTTCCCACCACGTCGTCAAGGAGGACAGCGGGCTGCTCCTACGTTCGGCGACTACTGCGGCATGCATTGACCTGCCCGCCCGAACAATCGCCGCGGATGATTCCAACACCAACACAGACGGAGTGCGAGTTTCCCATCCCGCACCTGCTTGGGAGCTGCGGCTAGATAGCATCGCGCCTCGTGGCCAAGATCGAGGTTCTAAAGCCGGTCGTCGAGCTCGACGGCGACGAGATGACCCGGATCATCTGGTCGTTCATCAAAGAGCAGCTGATCCTCCCCTACCTCGAGCTCGAGCTGGAGTACTACGACCTCGGGATCGAGAGCCGCGACGCGACCGAGGACCGGATCACCGTCGAGGCCGCCGAAGCGATCAAGCGCCACGGGGTCGGCGTCAAGTGCGCGACGATCACCCCCGACGAGGCGCGGGTCGAGGAGTTCGGCCTGAAGGAGATGTACCGCTCGCCGAACGGGACCATTCGCAACATCCTCGGCGGCGTTATCTTCCGCGAGCCGATCGTGATCTCCAACATCCCGCGGCTGGTGCCGGGATGGACGAAGCCGATCGTGATCGGCCGCCACGCCTTCGGCGACCAGTACCGCGCCACCGACCTGGTGGTGGCGGGCGAGGGGACGCTGACCCTCGCCTACACGCCGAAGGACGGCTCCGAGCCGGTCGAGCTCGACGTCTACGACTTTCCCGGCGGCGGCATCGCGATGGCGATGTACAACCTCGACGACTCGATCCGGGAGTTCGCCCGTGCGTCCATGCGCTACGGCCTCGACCGCGGCTTCCCCGTCTACATGTCGACGAAGAACACGATTCTCAAGCGCTACGACGGGCGTTTCAAGGACCTCTTCGCCGAGGTCTACGAGACCGAGTTCAAGGACGAGTTCGAGGCCGCCGGGCTCACCTACGAACACCGCCTGATCGACGACATGGTCGCCGCCGCCCTGAAGTGGGAGGGCGGCTACGTCTGGGCCTGCAAAAACTACGACGGCGACGTCCAGTCCGACACCGTCGCCCAGGGCTTCGGCTCGCTGGGCCTGATGACCAGCGTCCTGATGAGCGCCGACGGGAAGACCGTCGAGGCGGAGGCCGCCCACGGCACCGTCACCCGCCACTACCGGCAGCACCAGCAGGGCAAGCCGACCTCCACCAACCCGATCGCTTCGATCTTCGCCTGGACCCGCGGGCTCGCCGCCCGGGGTCGCATGGACGAGACCCCGGCGGTCTCACGGTTCGCGGGGACGCTGGAGCGCGTCTGCGTCGAGACCGTCGAAAGCGGGAAGATGACCAAAGACCTGGCGCTGCTGGTGGGCGGCGACCAGGAGTACCAGACCACGCAGGAGTTCCTCGCCTCGATCGACGAGAACCTCCGGCGGGCGATGGCCTAAGGCCTTTTCCACCTTCCAACCCCGACTCGAGGAGAGATTCAGTGAGCACCACCCCCGTCAAGGTCACCGTCACCGGCGCCGCCGGCCAGATCGGCTACGCGCTGCTGTTCCGCATCGCCAGCGGCCAGATGCTCGGGCCCGACACCCCTGTCGAGTTGAGCCTGCTGGAGATCCCGCAGGCGATCAAGGCGGCCGAGGGCACCGCGATGGAGCTCGACGACTGCGCCTTCCCGCTGCTGCGCAAGATCGAAATCGGCGACGACCCGAAGCAGGCGTTCGAGGGCTGCAACGTCGGCCTCCTGGTCGGCGCCCGCCCGCGCGGCCCCGGCATGGAGCGTTCGGACCTGCTCGAGGCCAACGGCGGCATCTTCAAGCCGCAGGGCGAAGCGATCAACGCCGGCGCCGCCGACGACGTCAAGGTGCTCGTGGTCGGCAACCCGGCCAACACCAATTGCCTGATCGCGATGTCGAACGCCCCGGACGTCCCGCGCGAGCGCTTCACCGCGATGATGCGGCTCGACCACAACCGGGCGATCTCGCAGGTGGCGAACAAGCTCGGCAAGCCCGTCTCGGCGGTCACCAACATGACTGCCTGGGGGAACCACTCGCCGACCCAGTACCCGGACCTCGTCAACGCCAAGGTCGACGGCCGGAGCGCCTGGGACGCGGTCGACGACGAGGCCTGGATCGCCGACGAGTACATCCCGCGAGTGGCGAAACGCGGGGCCGAGATCATCGACGCCCGCGGCGCTTCCAGCGCCGCTTCGGCGGCCAACGCGGCGATCGACCACGTCCACGACTGGGTCCTCGGCACCCCGGACGGCGACTGGGTCTCGATGGCCGTCCCGGCCGACGGTTCCTACGGGATCGGCGAGGGGATCGTTTGCGGCGTGCCCTGCACCTGCAGCGGCGGCGAGTGGAGCATCGTCCAGGGACTCGAGGTCCCCGACTTCTCGCGCGAGCGGATCGACCGCAGCGTGATGGAGCTGCAGGAGGAGCGCGACGCCGTCAGCCAGCTCGGGCTGGTCTAGCGGCGCCGCGCGGGAGCTAAAAGAGAGGCCGGCGCAAGCCGGCCTCTTTCAGTTCGGTAACGGTGAGTACCGATCACCTACCAGTGGGGTGGTACTGGCGCCCGTCCTTTTTGACCCGGCCCTCTTTCTCGAGGTCGCCGAGAACGCGGTACAGGTAGTTCGGCTTGATTTTCATCTGCTTGGCGACGTCCGAAGCGCCGATGCCGGGGTTCTCCTCGATCAGTTTCACCGCCTGGTCGGCACGGGTGCCGCCGCGGCGTTTGCGGCGACGACGAGGTGCGCCGCCGGATTGACTGGTGGTTTTCTTGGCGCTGCCGCGCGGACGGCCTGGGCCGCGACGGGTGGCTTTGCCGCCAAGCGCAGCGAGCGCCTGCTCGGCTTGCTTGAGCTGATCCTCGAGCTCGCGTACCGTCCTCTCGAGCGCCTCGCGGGCGATGTCGAGGTGATTCGTGGTGGGGGGCATCTAATTCCTTTCCATCCTAAGTTAAGACTGACCCTGAGGCGGAGTCTTTCAGAGTCACACACACTGTGACACTGACATGGAGGAAGTCAAAGAGATATTTCAGCGGGAAAGCGCTCAGGATTGTTGAAGAAGCGGACGCTCTGGATCGCGCCGTCTGCCACCTCCACCGCGGCGATGCTGAGGAAACCATCGGCCTTGCTGTCCATCCGCACGCCCGGGTCGCCGTTGACGAGGACGCGGGTGAAGATCGGGTCGTCGGGATAGGCGTCCTTGCGCTGGACCCCGACCATGAAGCGGGCGATCTTGTCGGCCCCGTAGATCGGTTTGCGGGCCGCGGTGACGACGCCGCCCCCATCCGTGTACATGATCGCGTCGGCGGCGAGCAGCTCGCGGATCTGCTCGACGTCGCCGGAGACGGAGGCGAGGAGGAAGGCGTCGGCGAGCCGTTCGCGCTCCTCCAGCTTCACCGGCCGCCGCCGGCTCGAGTCGCCGGCGTGATCGCGGGCGCGCTTGGCGATCTGCCGCACGGTCGCGGGCGGGCGCTCGAGGATGTCGGCGATCTCGGCGTACTCGAGGTCGAAGACGTCCCGCAGGACGAGG
This sequence comes from Solirubrobacterales bacterium, assembly GCA_025936755.1. Lineage (GTDB taxonomy): Bacteria > Actinomycetota > Thermoleophilia > Solirubrobacterales > 70-9 > VAYN01. Next base: position 67,902 of record JAICSS010000009.1, read on the forward strand.
ACCGCCCGCTCGACCGGGTTCAGCCGCTCCAGCGCCCCGAGCAGGGCCAGGCTCAACCGCTCCGCCTCGATCGCCTTCGTCTCCGGGGTCTCCATATCGGTGACGAGCGGCTCCGGCAGCCACGGGCCGACGTAGACCTCGCGCCGCGCCCGGGCCGAGCGCAGCCGATCCAGCGCCAGCCGGGAGGCGACGGTGACGAGGAATGCTTCCGGGTTGCGGACGGCGTCGCCGTCGGCCCGGTCCCAGCGCAGCCACGTGTCCTGGACGACGTCCTCGGCCTCGGTCAGCTCACCGAGCAGCCCGTAGGCGATGCCCAGCAGGCGCGGGCGGCAGGCGAGGAAGGCATCGTCGCTCATGCCGCTGCCGGCAGCGGAGACCGCAGCGCGGCGGCCGCAGCCGCGGCGCCGCTGGCGATCGCCGAGTCGACGAGCCATCCCTCCGGCCCGACCCAGTCGCCAGCGAGGTAGAGGCCGTCGCCGCGATCGACCTCCGGCCGGCCGCCGAGGCCGCCGGCCGCCGGCGTCGGAGTCGCCGAGACCGCGACCATGCGGGGGAGGAAGCGCTCGAGGATGACCTGCTCGCGCCAGCCCGGCTGCACCGTGTCGGCCAGCTCCTCCAGCGCCGCCCGCGGTTCGCGCACGTAGCTGGCGAGGCTGAGGAGGACGCCGTCGCGGTGATCCGGCGGCGAGTGCCGGGAGAGGTAGGTCGGCTTGTCGACCCCGAGGGCGAAGCGCCGAGAGCGGTGCGGCAGCCTGCGCAGGCCGAGGTCGAGCACGCTCAACTCGGCGGCCGGGCCGGGAGCGGCGGGAGCCTGCTCGCCGAGCAGCTTCGCGAACTCATCGGGGCCGCCGGCGGCGACGACCAGGACGTCCGCGCGCAGCGTCTCGCCGTCGAGTGCCAGCTCCCAGCCCTCCGGTCCGCGAGCGAGGGCACGCACCGCGGCGCGGGTCCGCAACTTCGCCCCGCTGGCCTCTGCGTTGGCGGCGAGGGCGTCGACCAGTGACTGCCAGCCGCCGCGCAGGTATCGCACTCCCGGCAGCAAACCGATCTTCAGCTGGGTGGCGGCGACATCGGCGCTGAGGCTCTCCTGGTCGGCGACGAACGTCGTCACCCGCACCAGGGCCGCCGCGCTCGCCCGCGCCCGCTCCGAGCGCAGGCTCTGCCGCAGCCACTCGGCGGTCGAGATCCCCGCCAGCTCCCCCGGCTCGGTCCGCTGCAGCCCGAGGAACCAGCGCCCGAGCTGCGCCGACCCTCCGAGCGTCCGCTTCGGCTTGCCGCCCCGCGGGAACACGGAAGCGGCGGAAGCCGGCTGCCACCAGTCCAGCTCGATTCCCATCGCCCGCAGCTCCCGCATCGCCGGTCCGCCGATGTAAAGCGCGTGCGGCCCCTGGTTCAGGACGAACCCCTCCCGCCGCTCCGAGGCGGCCCGCCCACCGAGGTGGGAGCTGGCCTCCAGCAGCAGCGTCTCGATTCCACCGGCAGCCAGGCGCCCCGCAGCCACGAGCCCAGCCGGACCACCGCCGACAACCACAGCTTTCCTTTTCGTGTCCATGCTCCCTAGACGGAACAGGATGCCGGTTTGTGACAGCTCAGATGCGTAGGCCATGGGAAGGGTGCCGGTGTCCCTCCCCCCAGCGCCAGAACTACCCCCGGTACTTACTCCGCTTCTTCGGATAGGTCCGGAAGACGTGGTCCCAGAGCGGCGAGGAGACGCCGTAGCCGTAGCTGTGGTCCTGGAAGTGGTGGCGCATGTGGTGTTCGCGCAGGCGCTTGGCGAAATCGGTCTTCGGAACGAAATGGTGCACGTAGTAGTGCGTGTAGTCGTAGAAGAGGTAGCCGAGGAGGAAGCCGGCGAAGAGCGGGTAGGCGGCGTCGCCGAGGAGCGCCCAGAAGCCGAGGAAGAAGAGGGCGGCCAGCGGGATCGAGACCGACGGCGGCATCACCAGCCGCATCTTGTCGTTGGGGTGGTCGTGGTGGATGCCGTGGATGATGAAGTGCATGCGGCGGCCGAAGGCGTTGTCGGGCTCCCAGTGGAAGACGAGCCGGTGCAGCCAGTACTCGGTCAGGGTCCAGACCCCGACCCCGGCCAGGGTCAGCAGCGCCAGCTGCCAGGCGGCGTAGCCGCGATCGGCCCCGATCCACTCCATCGCCACCACCACCGGGACGAAGACGATCGCCGGCACCGCGGGGTGGACGCGGGAGAAGAAGTTGAGGAAGTCGCTCTTGAAAAGTGGGGGAGAAGCGGAGAGCTTCTCGGTCCTGGAATGACCCTCCATCGCCTTCGATATTAGCGCCGGCCGCCCGGGTTCCCGCAAGACGCAGGGAAGCTGTGACGAAGCTGTTTCAAAGAGGTGCCGATTTGCGGAAACGGCCCTCGCGCCTACCCGGTCCGGATGCAAACATGCCCGCCGTGCCGCGCAAGCCAAAGCCGCCGACCTGCGAGGACTGCTATTTCCGGAAAAATCTCCTCTGCGCGCTCGAGCTGAACGAGGCCTGTGCCACCTTCCGCCCGAACCGACCAGAGGGCCTCGTCCCACCACGTCAGCCGGTGCTGCTGATGCGCGCTCCCCGCTGGGCCTCGCGCGCCGCCTGATCGAATCTCCCGCGGCCGGGGTAAGTTTCACCCGATGCCCCAGCGCGACCTCTTCGCCGACTTCGCCCGCATGCGCCGCGAGATGGACCAGGTGATGGGCGACACCTGGAGCCGCAGCCGCTACGTCAGCCGCCGCGCCAGCGGCTTCTCCCCCAACGTCGACGTCTACTACTGCGGCGAGCCGCAGCGGGCGATCGTCAAGGTCGACCTCGCCGGCGTCGAGCTCTCCGAGGTCGGGATCGAGGTCAGCGGCCGCCACCTGGCGATCGTCGGCGAGCGCCACGTCCAGGAGTCCGAGGGCCGTGTCTACCAGCAGGTCGAGATTCCCTCCGGCCACTTCCGCCGCGTCGTCGAGCTCCAGGTCGAGGTCGACTCCGAGCGCGCCAGCGCGACCTACGAAGAGGGCATCCTGCGGATCGACCTGCCGCTGCGCGACCCCAACGAGAGCACCCGCCGGGTGCCGATCGACCGCAAGTGATGGAGGGCGCGCCGGTCCTCGAAGTGGTCGACGCGCCGCTCGACGCGGAGGACGCGATCCGCGCCAACCAGCCGCTGCCCGACGCGCTGCCGATCCTGCCGCTGCGCGACACCGTCACCTTCCCGGAAACGCTGGCGCCGCTGGCGGTCGCCCAGGAGCGGTCGATCCACCTGGTCGACGACGTCCTCGGGACCAACCGGATGCTGGCGATGGTCACCGCCCGCGACCCCGAGAACGAGGTGCCGGGGCCCGAGGACCTCTACGGCGTCGGCGTCGTCGGCGCCGTCGCCCGGATGATGAAAGCCCCCGACGGCAGCCTGCGGATCCTCGTCCAGGGGATGCAGCGGGTGCAGCTGGGGGACTTCGTCGCCGAGCAGCCCTACATGGTGGCCCGGATCAGCGCCCTGCCGGACGTGATCGAGCCGAGCCCCGAGCTGGAGGCGCTCAACCGCAACGTCCAGCGCACCTTCCTGGAAATCGTCGAGCAGATCCCCTACCTGCCCGAGGAGCTGCAGTTGGCGGTCGCCAACATCGAGGACCCGGCGGCGCTCGCGCACCTGATCGCCGGGGCGCTGCGGATCGGCACCGAGGAGAAGCAGAAACTGCTGGAAGAAGTCGACGTCGCCAAGCGGCTGCGCCACCTCTCGCGGATCCTCGCCCGCGAGCTCGAGGTGGTCCAGCTCGGCAGCCAGATCCAGTCGCAGGTGCAGTCGGAGATCGACAAGGGGCAGCGGGAGTTCTTCCTCCGCCAGCAGCTGAAAGCGATCCAGGAGGAGCTCGGCGAAGAGGACGAGCAGCTGGCCGAAGCGAACGAACTGCGGGAGAAGATCGAGGCGGCGGAACTGCCTGAGCACGCGCTCAAAGCCGCCGAGCGCGAGCTCTCGCGGCTGGAGAAACTGCCGCCTGCCGCGGCCGAGCACGGGGTCATCCGCACCTACCTGGAGTGGCTGACCGAGCTGCCGTGGTCAAAGGAGACCGAGGACGACCTCGACCTGGGGCACGCTCGCGAGGTCCTCGACGCCGACCACTACGACCTCGAGAAGATCAAGGACCGGATCCTCGAGTACCTGGCGGTGCGCAAGCTCAACCCGGAGTCCCCGGGGCCGATCCTCTGCTTCGTCGGGCCGCCCGGGGTCGGCAAGACCAGCCTCGGCAAATCGATCGCGAAGGCGCTCGGTCGCGAGTTCGAGCGGATCTCGGTCGGCGGCGTCCGCGACGAGGCCGAGATCCGCGGCCACCGCCGCACCTACATCGGGGCGATGCCGGGGACCATCGTCCGCGCCCTGCGCGACGCCGGCTCCCGCAACCCCGTCTTCATGATCGACGAGATCGACAAGATGGGCGCCGACTTCCGCGGCGACCCCGCCTCGGCGATGCTCGAGGTCCTCGACCCGGCCCAGAACGACAGCTTCCGCGACCACTACCTCGACCTCGAGTTCGACCTCTCCGACGTCGTCTTCATCGCCACCGCCAACGTCCTCGACACGATCCCCGGGCCGCTGCTCGACCGCATGGAGACGATCGAGCTCGCCGGCTACACGCTGGAGGAGAAGCGCCACATCGCCCGCCGCTACCTGGTCCGGCGGCAGATCGAGGCGAACGGGCTGAAGCCCTCGCAGATCGAGTTCGCCGACGCGGCGCTGACCGCGATCGTCGAGGAGTACACCCGCGAGGCCGGCGTCCGCAGCCTCGAGCGCCAGATCGGCGCGGTCTGCCGCAAAGTCGCCCGCGAAGTCGCCGAGGGCAAGGCGAAGGGCAAGGTCCGGATCTCCGGCAAGAAGGCGCGCGAGCTGCTGGGGCGCCGCCGCGTCTTCGCCGAGCAGCGGCGGCGGACCAAGGACCCCGGCGTCGCCACCGGGCTCGCCTGGACCCCGGCCGGCGGCGACGTCCTCTTCATCGAGGCGACGGCGATGCCGGGCTCGGGCAAGCTGACGATCACCGGCCAGCTCGGGGAGGTGATGAAGGAGTCGGCGCAGGCGGCGCTCTCCTACGTGCGCGGCCACTGCGGCGAGATCGCGCCGAAGGTCGAGGGCGACTGGTTCGCCGGCCACGACGTCCACGTCCACGTGCCGGCGGGCGCGGTGCCGAAGGACGGCCCCTCGGCGGGGGTGGCGATGACGGTCGCGCTCTCCTCGCTGGTCAGCGGCCGGCCGGTCCGCAACGACGTGGCGATGACCGGCGAGGTGACCCTGACCGGCCAGGTGCTGCCGATCGGCGGCCTCAAGGAGAAGTCGCTGGCGGCGCAGCGGGCGGGGATCGGGAAGGTGATCGTGCCCGGGCGCAACGAGGGGGACGTGGCGGAGATCCCCGAGCACGAGCTCGGCGACCTCGAGTTCGTCTTCGTCGACGAGGTCTCCCAGGCCCTCGACGCCGCCCTCTCCTAGATGGAGGCGGCGAGCCTCGGCCGCGGTCGCTCCGCCTCGGTCCTCCACGCGACGGCGGCAGCGGTGCGCAGCCGCTCCCGGGTCTTCTGGATCGTCGCCGGCCTGACCGCGCTCGGCGCCGTCCTCCGCTTCGCGACCCTCGGCGCCCAGTCCTACCACCACGACGAGATCGTCACCGCCAGCCGGGTGCTGCGGGTCGGCTTCGGCCACGCCATGGACGCGGTCGGGTTCTCGGAGTCGGCGCCGCCGCTCTACTACGCGCTGGCCTGGATCTGGACGCAGCTGACCGGCAACGGCGAGTGGGGGCTGCGCTCGCTCTCGGCGCTGGCCGGGGTGGCGACGATCCCGGTCGCCTACCTCCTCGCCCGCGAACTGCGCGGCCCCCGGGGCGGCGTCGTCGCGGCGGCGCTGGTCGCGACCAACCCGATGCTGGTCTGGTACTCGCAGGAGGCCCGCGCCTACGCGCTCCTGGGCTTCTTCTGCGCGCTCTCGCTGCTCTTCTGCGTGCGGGCACTGGGCGAGGGCGAGCGCCGCGGCGAGAAGCGCGACTTCGTCGCCTGGGGGATCTTCTCCGTCCTCGCCCTCGCCACCCACTACTTCGCCGTCTTCCCGCTCGTCGCCGAGGTGATCCTGCTCGCCCGCCGCCGCGGCCGCGCGATCTTCTCCGGCCTCTGGATCGTCGGGCTGGCCGTCGTCCTCCTGGCGCCGCTGGCGATCCACCAGATGTCCTACGGCCACGCCGAATGGATCGGCAAATTCAGCCTCGGCCACCGGGTCGGCGAAGCGGCGATCACCTTCATGGTCGGCGAGACCGGCGACATCATCGGCCGGGCCGAGCGGATCGGGCCCGCCCTGCTGCCGCTGGCGCTGGTCGCCGCCGCCTTCGCGATCCTGCTGGCGCGCGGCAGCCGGGCCGAGCGCCGCACCGCCCTCGTCTCCCTGGCGGTCGCCGGCACCACGGTCGGCATCCCGCTGCTGCTGGCGATCCTCTCCGCCGGCAAGGACTTCGTCCTCGCCCGCAACCTGCTGCCGGCGCTGGTCCCGCTGCTGGTCGCGGTGGCGCTGGCCCTGAGCGCGGAGCGGGCACGCCGCCTCGGCGCCGCGGTCGCCGTCGTCCTCGTCGCCTACTCCCTCGCCTTCTGCGTCTGGGTCAGCGCCGACCCGGACCTGCAGCGGCCGGACTGGCGGGCGGTGGCGGACCGCCTCGGCGAACCCGAAGGGCCGCGGGCGACCGTGACCTGGGTCCTCGGCGAGGCGCCGCTGCGCTTCTACCTCTCGACCGGGGCGATTCAGCTGAAAGCCTCGGAAGGCTACGACTGGCTGGTCCGCGAAATCGCCTTCGTCTCGATGGGGGAGGCCCCGCAGCCGCCACGTCGCCTGCTCGGCCCCGGCTTCCGCGAAACCGGCGCCGAAGACGTCGGCCCGCTGTTCATCCGCCGCTACCGGCTCTCCGGCCCCGAGCTGGCGCCGCTGCGGCTCCGGCTGCTGCGCCACGCCCGCACGAACTTTCGGAACAACGGCGTCCTCCTGGATGGTGTTGGGCCAGGTTGAGCCGGGGTAGGGGTATTCTGGTAACGGCCACTGAATCCACTGAGGAGAAGGCATGAGCAAGACCAAGGCGGCGCGCGCCGGAGACATCTACGAGACGGCCCGTGAAAACCCCTACGTGCAGCGTTTGATCGAAGACGAAGAGCTGCGCGAGAGCTTGAAGGACGCCTTCGAGAACGCGAAGAGCGCCTACGGCCGCGCGACCGGCAACGGCAAGGGCACCGTGCATGCGGTGACCGGCGACAAGAAGGTCCAGAAGGACCTGCGCAAGGCCGCCGAGAACCTGCAGGAAGCCTCCGAGTCCCTGCGCAGCAAGCCGAAGCGGCGGAAGGGCGGCATCGGCCGCTTGCTGATGATCGCGATCGTCGGCGCGGTGATCGCGCTCGCCGTCAGCGAGGGTGCGCGCAAGGCCGTCCTCGATGCCCTCTTCGGCGCCGAAGAGGAGTTCGAGTACACCTCCACCACCAGCATCAACGGTTCGTAAGAACGCCCGATGGAGGCGGCCACGAAAGAGCGGGAGCTGAGTGGCGACAAGGCGCAGCGGATCGTCGACGCGATGCGCGACTCCGTGGCCCGGCGCGGCGCCGCCGGCTCCACCTTCGAGCACGTCGCCCGCGAGGCGGGCGTCAGCCGTGGCCTCCTCCACTATTACTTCGGGACCAAGGAGCGGCTCCTGGTCGAGGTCGTTCGCCGCGACAGCGAGCTGCGGGTCGAACGGCTCGACGAGCGGCTGGCGCCGGCGAAGACCGTCGACGACGTCATCGAGGCGCTGGTCAGCAGCCTCACCGAGGTGATCGACAACGAACCCGGCTTCTTCCTCCTCCTCTACGAGCTGTTCAGCGCCGGCCGCCGCAACCCCGACATCCAGCGCGAGGTCGGCCAGCTCTTCGAGCGCACCCGCTCCCACGTGGCCGAGGTCCTCGACAGCAAGAACGAGGAGGGGGTGCTCAGTCTCCGTCACCCGGCCGAGGACGTCGTCTCCTACCTCTTCGCCCTCGGCGACGGCTTCGCCCTGCAGGCGCTCTCGGACCCCTCCCGCGACACCACCGGCGCCTTCTCGGTCGGCGTCACCTCGGCGCGGTACCTGCTCGGCGCCGAGTAGCTACAGCCAGCCGGCCCGCTTGAAGCGCCAGTAGAGGAAGAGACAGGCCGCCGCGATCAGGGTGAGCACGGCGGGATAGCCGAGCGTCCATCCGAGCTCCGGCATGTGCTTGAAGTTCATCCCGTAGATCCCGGCGATCATCGTCGGGACCACGGCGATCGCCACCCAGGCGGAGATCTTCCGCATGTCTTCGTTCTGGCGCATCGAGACCTGGGTGAGGTTCGCTTCCAGGGCGCTGTCGAGCAGCTGGCGGAAGTTCTCGATCCGGGTCGAGACGCGGCGCAGGTGGTCTTCGACGTCGCGGAAGTACTCGTGCAGGGCCTCGGGGACGACCGCGTAGTTGCGGCTGCAGAGTTCTTCCAGCGCTTCCCCCAGCGGCGCCGTCGCCGCCTGGAACTCGAGCACCTCGCGCTCCAGCTTGTAGATCCGCTCGGTCGGGTTCTGGCCTTCGCCGAAGACCTGCAGCTCGACTTCGCGGACGTCCTGGTCGAAGCCCTGGGCGGCCTCGATGTAGCGGTCGACGACGTGGTCGACGATCGCGTAGAGCACGGCCCCGGGCCCCTTCTCGAGCAGGTCGGGCCGCTGCTCGAGCCGCTCGCGCACCGGCGCCAGGTCGGCGTTGCCGTGGCGCACGGTGACGACGAAGTCGGGGGCGACGAAGATCGAGAGCTCCCCCAGCTCGATCACCTCCTCCGGGTCGACGTAGCGCGCCGTCTTGACCACCACGTGAACGGTCTCCCCGTACTCCTCGACCTTCGGCCGCTGGTGCGCCCGCACCGCGTCCTCGACCGCCAGCTCGTGCAGGCCGAACTCGGCCGCCACCGCCTGGAACTCCTCCTCGCTCGGCTCGACCACCCCGACCCAGACGAAGGTCCCCTTCTCGCCCGCCGCCTCGCTGGCCCGCTCCACCGGCAGCTCCCCCTGCCGCCGCCGTCCTCCCTCGTACGCCGCGCAGTCGACGATCATCGGCCCAGAGTATGGCGGCGAGTGATGCGGCTCACGAAGTGACGGCCCTCACAGACCCGGATCCCGGTGGCGGGGGAGGCTCCTGGCTACACGACCAGGCGACGAGGGAGATCGGCATGAGAGACGCGATGAGTTCACTGGCGGGGTTCCTGGGGCGGCGCCGCCGCTGGGTCGTCGCGGCCTGGGTCCTGATCGTGCTCGTCGCGCTTCCGTTCGCCTCGAAACAGACCGACCACCTGACCGGCGGCGGCTTCGACGTGCCGGGCAGCCAGTCGATGAAGGTGAGCGAATCGCTGCAGAACGACTTCGGCGACCAGGCCGACGGGATCGCGGTGGTGCTGAAGGCGGCGCCGGGGGCGAGCGCGGCGGAGCGGGACGCGGCGGTGGCGCGGGTGCAGAAGGAGGTCGCGACTCTCAACGACGTCGTCCTGCCGCCGTCGGTGGCGCGGGGGGCGCGGCGACAGCTGCAGGGGGCCGACGTGGTGCTGGTGCCGCTGCGCAGCGACCTCTCCTCGGACGAGCTGATCGACCCCGCCGCGACCCTGCGCGAAGACCTCGAACCGGGCAGCGCCGACGCCGGCGTCACCCCCTACCTGGTCGGGCAGCCGACGATCTGGGCCGGGATGCAGGAAATCTCCAAGGAAGACCTGGCCAAGGCGGAGGGAACCGGCTTCCCGATCGTCGCGATCATCCTCCTCGTCGTCTTCGGCTCGCTCGCCGCCGCGGCGCTGCCGCTGGCGCTCGGCTTCGTCAGCGTGCTGGTCACCGGGGCGCTGATCTACTTCTTCTCGCTGCAGATGGAGACCTCGGTCTTCGTCACCAACATGGCCTCGATGATCGGGATCGGCGTCGCCGTCGACTACTCGCTCTTCATCCTCGCCCGCTACCGCGAGGAGCGCGAAGCGGGACGCGGGAAAGCGGAGGCGCGCTCGCGGTCGCTCTCGACCTCGGGCCTCGCCGTCACCTTCTCCGGCCTCGCCGTGATCATCTCCCTGGCCGGGCTCTGGATGGTCGACTACCAGGCGCTGCGCTCGATGGCGCTGGGAGCGATGACCGTGGTCGCGGTCTCGATCCTGACCGCGACGACGCTGCTGCCGGCGCTGATCGCGATGCTCGGCGACCGGGTGCTGCCGGGCGGGATCGTCGGCCGGGTGGAGGGTTTCTTCCAGCGCCGCTTCTACCGCCGCCGCACCGCCGCGGAGCACGCGAGCGGGAAAAACCGCTTCTGGCGCGCCTGGACCGAGCGGGTGATGGCGCGGCCCTGGACGGCGATCGCCGGCGTCTCCGCGGTCCTGCTCGTGCTCGCGAGCCCGCTGCTCTCGCTCGAAACTGGGACCGAGGCGCTCTCGCAGTTCCCCAAGGACAGCGACGTCCGGGTCGGCAACGAACTCGCCTCCGCCGAGCTCGGCGGCGGCACCGACCCGGTCCAGGTCGTCGCCTCCTTCGACGCCCCGGTCGGCGCCGCCGACAAAGCGGCCGTCGCCGGCTTCGTCCGCGACCTCGAAGGCGCCGCCGGCGTCAGCGCCGTCGGCCGGCCCGCCTACGCCGGCGACGCGGTCCTGGTCCAGGCGACCCCGAGCGCGCCGAGCGAGTCCGACGCCGCGGTCGCGCTGGTCGATCGCCTCCGCGACGGCGTCGTCCCCGCCTCGGCGCTGGCGCAGCGGGCAGAAGTCGACGTCGGCGGCGAGACCGCCCGCAGCCACGACGTCCGCGACCAGATCGGCGGCTCGATGTGGAAGATCGTCCTCTTCGTCCTCTCACTCAGCTTCCTGGTCCTGATGGTGATGCTGCGCTCGCTGATCCTGCCGCTGAAGGCGGTGCTGATGAACCTGCTCTCGATCGGGGCGGCCTTCGGCGTCCTCGTCGCGATCTTCCAGTGGGGCTGGTTCGACGGCTTCCTCGGCTTCGAAAGCCAGGGGGCGCTGGACACGATCAACATCCCGCTGATCTTCGCCATCGTCTTCGGCCTCTCGATGGACTACGAGGTCTTCCTGATGTCGCGGATCCGCGAGCGCTTCATGGTCCACGGCGACAACGAGCGCGCCGTCGCCGAGGGCCTCTCGACCAGCGCCCGCACGATCTCCTCGGCGGCGCTGATCATGTCGTCGGTCTTCGCCGTCTTCGTCCTCACCGGCGTCCCCTCGATCAAGGAGCTCGGCCTCGGCTCGGCGGTGGCGATCGCCCTCGACGCCACCCTGGTCCGCCTGATCCTGGTCCCGGCGGCGATGAAGCTGCTCGGCAACTGGAACTGGTGGATGCCGGGCTGGCTCGACCGCCTGCTCCCCGACCTCAGCTTCGAGGGCGGCGAGAGCGAGCCCGAGCCGGCGAAGGCTTGAGACTGGCTGGATAGCCAATAGGATGCCCTCCGTGAACGGGGACGAGCTGGCATTCGCCGGAGCCGCGAGGCAGGCGGAGATGGTGCGGGCGGGGGAGGTCTCGCCGAAGGAGCTGGTGCAGCTCTACCTCGAGCGGATCGCCCGTCTCGACCCCGAGCTGAACGCGTTCCGCAAGGTCTTCGCCGAGAAGGCGATGCTGGAAGCCGAGCAGGCCGAGGCCCGGGTGCGGGCGGGAGAGGAGCGGCCGCTGCTCGGCGTGCCGGTCGCGATCAAGGACGAAGTCGACGTCGCCGGGGAGATCAACACCCACGGCACCGACGCCTTCACCGAGCCGGCCAAGACGGACTCCGAGATGGTGCGGCGATTGCGCGAGGCCGGCGCGATCGTCGTCGGCCTGACGCTGTTGCCGGAGTTGGCGATCTGCGGCTTCAGCGAGTCGGCCACCTACGGGGTCACCCGCAACCCCTGGAACCCGCAGCGGACGCCGGGCGGCTCCAGCGGCGGCTCGGGCTCCGCGGTGGCGGCGGGGCTGGTGCCGATCGCCTCGGCCGGGGATGGCGCCGGCTCGATCCGGATCCCCGCCGCGTCCTGCGGGCTCTTCGGTCTCAAGGTGAGTCGCGGCCGCGTCCCCCTCGATCCCCAGCTCGAAGGCTGGGGTGGGCTGGCGGTCGAAGGCTGCCTCAGCCGCTCTGTCCTCGACACCGCCCTCTGGCTCGACGTCGTCTCCGGCGGCTCGCGCGAGCCTGAGGCGCCGCCGGCGCCCGAGCGGCCGTTCGTCGAGGCCGCCAAGGCTTCCCCGGGCAAGCTCAAGATCGCCTGGTCGACCCTGGCGCCGCGGGCGGCGCTGCCCCCGACCGTCGACGACGTCGCCAAGGGCGCGGTGGCCGACGCCGTCGATTTGTTGGGCGGGCTCGGGCACGACGTCTCCCAGCGGGACCCCGAGTGGGGCTATATCGGCAACAACATCACCGCCCGCTTCCTCGGCGGGGTCGCCGAGACCGTCAGGGAAGTGCCGCATCCGGAGCGGCTGGAACGCCGCACCCGCGGCTTCGGCCGGCTCGGCGGGATCCTGCCGCGGAGCCTCTACGAGAAAGCCCGGGGGGAGGGGCGCGCCGCCGACGCCGCCCGCGTCAACGCGATCTTCGACGACCACGACGTCCTGGTGACCCCGGTGATGGGCGGCACCGCGCTGCCGGTCCGGCGCTGGGAGGGCAAGGGGGCGCTGCAGACCGTGCTCGGGATGAGCCGCTTCTATCCCTACTGCGTCCCCTGGAACCACCTCGGCAACCCGGCGATGGCGGTGCCGGCCGGATTCTCAGCCGAGGGGATGCCGCTCTCGATCCAGGTGATCGGTCGCCACGGCGAGGAGGCGACGCTGCTCTCGCTCGCCGCCCAGCTCGAGGCCGAGCGGCCCTGGGCGGACCGCCGCCCGCCGATCTCCTAGCGGCGCGCGAAGCGCGCTCCGTCAGCCGAAGACCTTGCGCAGGCGGGCGATGTCGCGGACCTTGCCGCGGGGGCGGATGCGGCGCTGCACGATCATCTTCAGCCGGTCGGCGTCCGGCTTGCCGGAGGCGATCCAGTCGGCCCAGCTGGCCTCGATCGTGACGTTCGGGCTGGGGGCTTCGCCGGCCTCGGCGCGGGTCGAGCCGTTGTCGAGGACCAGGTGCCACGGTTCGGCGTCGGTGAAGCGCCACTGCAGGACGAAGGGAGAGCCGTTGGCGGCGCCGGGGTTGGCGACGCGGGTGAGGATGTCGAAGTGAAGGCGCTGCAGCTCGGGTGAGGCTTCGGGCGCCTTCCCGCCGGGGTTGCCGACGACGCCGCCCATCAGCATCTTCACCTGCTCGGCCGCGATCTCCTGCTCCGATTTATCCGGGTCGAAGGGTAAGACGCCGGGCGGCATCTCCTCGATCGGGTACCCGATCGTGCGCCAGCGCTGGCGCACCAGTTTGAACCCGAAGGCGAGGATGTCCTCGATCGAGAAGCCGTAGCACTCGGTGTAGGAGCGGTCGAGCCCGGGCGGAGAGAAGACGCCGGGCATGTACGGAAGGACTTCCTTCAGCAGGTCGATCACGGCGGCGCGGTTCTCCTCCCAGCCCGGCGCCCCTTCCTCGAGCAGCTCGGAGAGGACCTTGACGCCGAAGCCGATGTGGCGCTGCTCGTCGCGGGAGACGTTCGACATCCCCTCGTTGAAGCCCGGCATCGTCTCCTCGGAGGCGAAGAAGTCCTCGATGAAGTGCTGGCCCGGCTGGGCGAGGCTGCCCTCGACGATCAGGTGGTAGAGGGTGATCGCCTGCGCGAACTTCGGCACCGACCGGTCCTTCGTCAGTTCGGCGGCCATGCGGTCGAGGCGGTCGAAGATGCCGCGGTAGCCCCAGTTCAGCTGCGGCAGGGTGGAGGAGAGCGTCTGCTCGATGGAGTCGCCGCCGACGCCGATCACCTCCTTGAAGAATCGGTGGAAGAAGACCGAGTGGCGGACCTCGTCGACCTGCTGGGTGGCGAGGAAGTAGGACATCTCCTCGGTCGGAGCGGCGGTGACGTAGGGGGCGAGGGTGTCGGCGACCCGGTCCTCGCCGTAATAGAACATCGAGTAGATCCACATCGCCGAGCGGCGCTGGATGTCGCTCAACCCCTCCCAGCCCACGCGGTCCCGGGAGAAGTCGATGTCGATCGCGCTCCAGTTGCCCTGCTCCCAGCGGTGGTAGAGGTCCTCGTAGGTGATGTTGTCCATCAGGCGCTGGGAGGCGACGCTCATCTTGTCTCCTTTTGGTGTCGCATAGGGGCACCGGGAGACTAGCGCGATCCTGGCCAGCTAGCCAGGACCGCGCCGGGAACTTCGAATCAGAGCCCTATTTGACGAATTCGCGGACTTCTTTGTAGACCGTTTCGTCGGTGGTGAGGGCGGCGTGGGTCATGCACGCGGTTTTGTGGTTGGAAGCGCCGCTGAGGATGACGCTTTCGTCCGGGTTGATGATTTCGTCGCACGGCGACCACCAGGTGCCGTAGTTGACGACGCCCGGGGTCTCGTCGCCGGCGTTCAATTCGCTGAGGAACGTCGAGCCGACCTGCATCTCTTTGCAGGAGACCTGGAAGCCCGCGCAGGCGTTCGCGGTTTCGGTCCCGTGGTTCGGACCGCCGAGCGAGACCCAGTCGTCGACCTTCGATTCGCCGCCGTCGAACTTGATGTACCAGCGGGTGTTGAGGCTCCCCATCGAGTGGGAGATGATGTCGACCTTCGTCGCACCCGGGTTGTTTTTCAGCAGCGTTTCGACGTGGGACTTGACTTCTATTTCCGCGTCGACCTTGTTCGACTGCGAGGTGTTATAGCTGTAGGCCATCAGGGCCGATTTCGCATAGCCGTCTTTTTCGAAGCGGCCGATCATCGTGTTCCAGAGCGATGCGCTCTCGCTCCATCCGTGCACGAAGAGGATCGGGTCCTGGGCCGAGGCGGTGGCCGGCACCGCCGCAGCGATGCAGACCGCGATCGCGGCGACGAGCGTCGCCAGTCGTCTAGTGACCATGTTTCTCCTTGTTGAGCGCAGGCGCCTCCCTAGCGCGCTGCTGTGTCTGGTCCCAAGCAGACTGGTACTGGTACTCAGGAAGAGATGAGTTAATCAGGTATTAGTGATCAACGCCACTCCTGCCCGCGGCGGGAGCCTCGATCTCGCGCTTGAGGATCTTCCCGGTCGGCCCCTTGGGCAGGTCCTCCATGAACCAGACCACCCGCGGGTACTTGTAGGCCGCGATCCGCTCCTTCACGTACTCGCTGACCTCCTCCGGGGCCAGCTCCTCGCCCTCGTGGAGGACGACGGCGGCGCCGATCTCCTCCCCCCACTGGTCGTGCGGGACCCCGAGCACGGCGGCTTCGCGGATCTTCGGGTGCTCGTAGAGGACCTCCTCGACCTCGCGCGGGTAGACGTTGTAGCCGCCGCGGATGATCAGGTCCTTCTTGCGGTCGACGATGAAGAAGTAGCCCTCCTCGTCGACCCGCGCCATGTCGCCGGTGTGGAACCAGCCGCCGCGCATCGCCTCCGCGGTCGCCTCCGGTTTTTCCCAGTACCCCTTCATCACGTTGTGGCCGCGGATCACGATCTCCCCGACCTCCCCCTGCGGCACCTCGTTGTCGTCCTCGTCGAAGACCTTCATCTCGACTTCCCGCAGCGGCGTCCCGATCGAGCCGGGCTTGCGCGGCCGACCGGGATGGTTGGTGCTGGCGACCGGGGAGGTCTCGGAGAGGCCGTAGCCCTCCAGCAGCTCGCACTCGAAGGCCTCCTCGAAGCCGCGCAGGACCTCGACCGGCATCGAGGCGCCGCCGGTGATGCAGATCCGCAGCGAGGTCTCGTAGTCCTCGCGGCCGGGGTGGTGGAGGAGCGCCCCGTACATCGTCGGCACCCCGTAGAAGTGGGTGACGCCGTCGCGCTGCATGATCTCCAGCGCCTCGCCGGGGTCGAATTTGGGCAGCAGGGTGAGCGTCGCGCCGACCCGGATCGAGGCGTTCATGCTCACCGTCTGCCCGAAGGAGTGGAAGAGCGGCAGCGAGCCGAGGACGACGTCGCCCGCCTCGATCTCGCAGGTGGTCTCGGAGGCGATCTCGGCGTTGCGGTGGAGGTTGAAGTGGGTCAGCTCGGCGCCCTTGGGCTTGCCGGTGGTGCCGGAGGTGTAGAGGATCACCGCCGTGTCGCTCTCGGCGGTCTCGGCCACCTCCGCGCTCGGCTCGCGCTCGCCGAGCAGCTCGGCGAAGGACTCGGGCTCGACCTCGATCAGCTCGGCGCCGGCCTCCTCGGCGCCCGCCCGCGCCTCCTCGCCGAAGCCGTGCCAGGCGAGCAGCAGCTCGGCGCCGGAGTCCTCGAGGTAGAAGGCGATCTCCCGCCGCTTCAGCAGCACGTTCATCGGCACGACCACGCCGCCGGCGCGGAGGACGCCGTAGTAGGAGACCGGGAACTCGAGGACGTTCGGCAGCATCACCCCGACCCGGTCGGCCTGCTCGAGGCCCCTCTCGCGCAGCAGCGTCGCCAGGCGGGCGCTGCGCTCGTCGAGCTCGCCGTAGGTCAGCTCGAGACCGCCGAGGCGAACGGCCACGGTCGCCGGTTCCCTGCCGGCGCTCTCGGTGACGATCGAAGCGAGGTTCAGGCCCATCTCTTCCTCCCCGGACGAAGTTGCTCCCGGCGGCCAGTCTAGAGCGCGAATCGCGTTCGCTAGGCTCGCCGCGATGGACGACCTCGGCCACCCCGTCTCCTACCTGGTGGCGAAGCGGGGGATCCCGGTCTTCTCCAGCGACGGCGAGAAGCTCGGGCGCGTCGTCCAAGTCCTAGCCGCCCCCGAGGCGAACATGTTCGACGGCGTCCTCTTCGACACGAGCTGGGGGCCCGGCGGGCGGCGCTTCGTCGACGCTCCGGAGGTGGGTGAGATCTACGAGCGGGGGATCGTGCTCGAGATCGACGCCGAAGCGGCCGCGGAGCTGCCGAAGCGGCGCCCTTGACTCCTTCGCATAAGATGCCGGCGATGCGGCGGCTCTTCTTGATCGTTCTTGTTCTTTCGGCGCTCGCTATCGCCGGCTGCGGCGGCGACTCCTCGACGACCTCCTCGTCCTCGGCCGGGGGAGAAAGCACGGCCGCGGAACAGGGCGGAGGGCTGGAAGTGAAGACCAGGCCGCAGGTGAAGGTGCCAAAGGGGCCGCCGCCGAAGAAGATCGTGATCAAGGAAATCGAAGAAGGCAGCGGTCCGGCCGCCAAGGCGGGGGACCAGGTCACGGTCCAGTACGTCGGCGTCAACTACAGGACCGGCTCCGAATTCGACGCTTCCTGGAACCGCGGCGAACCCTTCCCCTTCACGCTCGGTGCCCACGAAGTGATCTCCGGCTGGGACATCGGGATCAAGGGGATGAAGGTGGGGGGCCGGCGCGAGCTGATCATCCCGCCGAACCACGCCTACGGTTCGACCGGATCGCCGCCGGCCATCCCGCCGAACGAAACGCTCGTCTTCGTCGTCGACCTCGAAGCGATCAACTAGCTCGGCCAAACGCCCCGTTTTGCTTCGCACGGGCGGCGTCGGGATGATCGTCGCTTAAGATCCCTCCAATGAGGAAGGGTTTCTTGATCGGTCTGGTGCTCGCCGCGGCCGTGCTCTCCGCGTGTGGAGGAGGCAACGGGTCGACTGCCGCTCAGTCGGCCTCCGGCGGATCTCAGCAGTTTCGAATTCCGGTTGGCAAGGTCCCGGTCAGGAGGGCCGATTCTCTGAAGTTCAAAGCCAACGGGCTCGTGGGGCCGGAGCCGAAGCCGATCACCCCCGAAGGGCCGCCACCCTTTTCCCTCGCCTTGCAGGATTTGATCGCAGGGATCGGGCCGGGGCCTCTAAACGGAGACACGGTCACGGTCCAGTACGTCGGGGTGGACTACAAGACCGGAAAGAAGTTCGAATCCTCCTGGGACGAGGGCAAACCCTTCACCTTCGAATTCGGGTCCGGGGCGGCGGTCGCCGGTTTCGAACAGGGGATCGACGGGATGGAGGTCGGAGGCCGTCGCGAGCTGGTGGTTCCCCCTGGCCTCGGCTACGGAGGCTCGCGGCAGAAGGCGGTCCCGTCGAACGCCACCGCGATCTTCGTCGTCGATCTGCTCGCTGTCGGAGAAGGTAGCTAGGGCGTTGTCATCATCGGGAGCGTGTCGCGCCTCCTGATCGCCGAGCGCCTGACCGCCCAGGCCCTCGCCGGCGAGCCCCTGCGCTCGCCGGCGGCGGCGGCGGAGCGGCTGCTGGCGGTGCAGGGACAGGACCCGCGCGGGGCGCGGCTGGCGGTGCGGGCGCGCACCGAGGGGGTCACGGCCGCCGGCGTCGACCGGGCGCTGACCGAGGAGCGCTCGCTGCTGATCACCTGGCTCAACCGCGGCACCCTCCACCTCGTCCGCAGCGAGGACTATCCGTGGCTGCACGCGCTGACGGCGCCGACCCACCTCGCCAGCTGCCGGCGGCGCCTGCAGCAGGAGGGGATCCCCGAGAGCGACGGGGAGAGGGCGATGAAGACGATCGAGGCGACCCTCGCCGCCGAGGGCCCTTTGAGCGGGAGGGACCTGCGGGCGCGCCTCGGCGCCGCCGGCGTGCGGACCGAGGGGCAGGCGTTCATCCACCTGATGTTCCTCGCCGCCGCCCGGGGGATCCTCGTGCGGGGGCCGATGCTCGGCAGGCAGCACGCCTACGTCCTCGTCCGCGACTGGCTCGGCGAGCCGCAGCCGGTCGACCGGGAGAGGGCCCTGGCGGAGCTGGCGCGCCGCTACCTGGCCGGGCACGGGCCCGCCGACGATCGCGACCTCGCCCGCTGGGCAGGGCTGCCGCTGCGCGACGCCCGCGCCGGCCTGGCCGCGATCGCCTCCGAGCTGGAGCGGGGCGAGGACGGGCTCGTCGAGCTGAAGGGCAGCCCCGAACCCGCGCCGCTGCCGCCGCCGCGGCTGCTGGGCGCCTTCGACCCGCTGCTGCTCGGCTGGACCTCGCGCGAGGAAGTCGTCGGCCCGCACCAGGTGCTGGTGACGACGAACGGCATCTTCCGGCCCTTCGCCCTGGTCGAGGGCCGGGCGGTCGCGCGCTGGGGCCTCGCCGGCGGCAAGGTGAGGATCGAGCACCTGGACGAGGTGCGGGCGAGGGACGCCGCTGCGCTCGAGAAAGACGCGCAGCGGGTCCTCGAATACCTCGGGTCCTAGGCCTGGTCGTCGGTGCGCGGCGGCATCGCGTCCGCGGGAGCCGGTGGCGCATCCTGGCCCGGCAGCGGTTCGGCCTCCTGCTTCCAGACGTCGTTGAGCGAGACCTGCAGGTAGGCGAACATCCCCGGCGAGAGCAGGAGGTAGAGGATCAGTGCGATCCAGCCGCTGACCGGCTCGCGGCCGGCGATCTTCGAGGCGCCCTGGACGCGGTTGGTCCCGCGCCAGTAGCTGACCAGCGGCGGGACGACGACGAGGAAGCCCGGAAAGAGGGCGAGGAGCGAGTTGGTCGGGTTCTGGCCGAGGTCGTACCCCTTCGCTTCGCCGAAGGCCTTCAGCTCCTTGTTGATCCTGTACCACCAGACGACGTGGTAGATCCCGAAGGTGACGAACGGCAGCAGGGCGACGGCCCAGGGGCTGCGCACCTTCACCTCGTCCTCGGTGCCGCGGATCTTCATCTCGTAGGCCATGGGTCTCCGTTCTGGTTCAGGGGTTTGGTGCCCGGTTCTCCAAGCCTCATGCTTTAGCCGGACAGGTGCAAGCAACCGATATCGGTGCGGTCGCCGACGAACAGACCCGGCGCCACAAATGGCCTTAGGCGCAAGACAACAGCCCGCAACTGCACTGGCTCCGGGGGGAGCCCCTTTGCGGGACTGCCCACACCTTCTTTCCGCACCCTTCGCATTTGAAGAGCCGATCCAGCTCATCGAGTTCGTCGAGCAGGAGGCGGAGATCCGACCCGGTAATCCCAGGCATATGGTCTTTGAAGTGGCACGCGCGATTCGTAATCGAACTCGCGCTTCTCAGCTGCCGCAGGATCGGATCATCCGCTTTCTCGAACCCTCCATCGACCAGTCCCTCTACCAGGGCTTGCCGGTACTCCTCCGCCGAGTAAACGTTCTGCGGGTCATGCCTGATCTTCAATCCCAGCTTGCGCAGCGGTCGCTCTAACGCCTCCTCTATTGCCTGGCGGGCAAGGCCGCCGAGCTCCGGGGCGGGCTCCCCTGCATCAAGCTTTTCCTTGAGGCGTGCCCGCATGCTCCCCGACCCGAAAGAGGGTCCTTCTCGCGGAGTCCAGGCGATTACTTTCTCGCTTATCCAGGTAGGAGCGTCGGCTTCGACCGTGCGGCCCAGCTGCTGGTCATGGGTCAGGATGATGACCTGCCAGTCGATGAAATCCGTCGCCAGCAGGCGGACCAACCTCGCCTGGTGGACATCGTCGAATGACGTGATCACGTCATCGAGAACCATCGTGCGCCACGTCGGCGGATCGCTCTTGAGGCGCGCCAAGAACAGTGCGAGGCCGAGCGCGTTCAACTCTGACTCCGACATCACCCTCTGCGGCGGTTTAACGTCTTTCCTGCCGTCCCACTTGAAGGCAAACTCGATGCCGCCGGCTCGACCTTCCGTGTAGGTGAGCTTCAAGTCGGAGTAGACAGGCTTCCCGACCAGCGCTGCGTAATACCTGGCGAGCGGTTCGTTGATGTGATCGAGGGCTTGCTGGACGGCGCTTTCCACATACTCGTCGGCGATTTTCGCTGCGGCGTCGGCAGCCTCTCGCTTTCCCGAGGCCTCCAGCGCCTGTGCCCTCGCTTGGGCCGCGGCCTCGGCACGGCCTTTCAGCCTCGAGAGGCGGAGCATCGCGGGGGCGATTGCGGTAGGTGCTGACAGAGCCTCGCGCTGGAGTGCCTCGAGGGTTTCGTCCCCGAGCATGGGCGGTTTGTCATCCATCGCCGAGCGCGAGGTGGCCGCCGCGCGGACCCTTCCCGCGTGCTCGTTCAGCGCCTCGCGGAAGACCTCCAGGTCGTCTTCCAGTTCCTCGAGCTGGGGGCTGCCGCCGTCGAGATAGTCGGCCAGGGTCTGCTGGAGTCGCTTGATCCTCAGCTCATACTCCCGCGCTGATGCTTCGGCCTCCTCGAATCTCCGGTCGGCGCTCGCGAGGTCGCTCGCTCGGGCGGTCACCTGCTCTAACAGGGTGTCTCGATCCTGCTCGACAAGGCAAAGGGGGCAGCGATCCTCGCCTGAGGCGACGAGGACGTCCTGTCCCGCGTTGAGGAGGAGAGCGAGACCTCGCTGCTCTGCTGCGTCGCGGTCGGCCACGGCCTCCGCCCATTGCTCCGGCGGGCCATCCTCCAACGCGGTGCTCAACTCGATCAACCTCTCGGCTGGTGGAGGCGCGGAGTGATCCATTTGACTCAAGGTCACCGCCTCCGGCTGCCAGCGCAGAAGGTCAGCTTCGCTCTTCAGCCCCTCGGAAAGGCCCGCCGCGCGGGAAAGCGCTAGTACCACCTCGGGCAGGGGCTTGCCATCCAGCTCTTCATCCATACCGCGGTTGGCTTGAAGTACCTGCTGAAGCGCCTCTTTCTCGAGTCGTTTCAACTTCTGGGCGGTACTCCTAACTCCCCTCCGAAACTCGCTGAGGCTTGCGAGCCCGAGCGTTTCGAGGAGGTCGTTTCGCTTGTCGTTTGCGGATTTCTCGACGAAGCCGGCCATGGTCCGGTGGCGCAGGATCGGAAGACCCTCGGGCTTGAAATCGACCGACAGCGGCCCGCTTCCTGGAATCAGGTCACTGGCCTTCTTTCCGATGAGTCTGCGGCTGGCAATGCCTCCGCCTTCGACTTTGACCTCGACTACTGCGGTTTTGCAATCGAGGTGGATGAGGGCCGAGAGCCCGATGCCGTCGCGATGCGTCCAGCCGACGTCGCCCTGACTCCAAAACTCCAGTGCGTCCGCGATGCTGCTCTTGCCCCGCCCGTTTTCTGCCAGCAGACAGAGGCTTCTTCCGTCCTTCAGCGCGAGATCTCGCCTCTCCCCGAAGCCCCGAAAGCCATCGATCCCTATGCGCGAGATCTTCAAGGCCTTTCCTCGCCGGGTGGTGCAGGGGGTTGGACCTTTTTGGCCGCAGCGTCGACGTCAAAGCTGCGGCCTCGGCAGGCTGTTTCGATGGCATCTGCGGCCGAACACGCCTTGGGGTCCATCCGCATGGCTTCGATCGCCTTTTCGATTACCGAAGAGGCCTCGGGTTTTGGAGCGGCGGCTTTGGCTGCATCTTCGCCTGCGGCTGACATCACGATGGAAGCCTAGGGAGATGCCTTGATGAGACAGCGAAGTTCTTAAAAAAATCCGAAAACTGCTGGTTGACTAGTCCAGCTTCGGGCTGCGCCAGGGCGCTTCCAGGCGCCCGACCAGCTCCTCGCCGAGGCCCTCGATCGGGACGCGGACCTGCTCGAGGGAGTCGCGGTCGCGGAGGGTGACGGTGTCGTCGTCCATCGTCTGGTGGTCGACGGTGACGCCCCAGGGGGTGCCGATCTCGTCCTGGCGGCGGTAGCGCTTGCCGATCGAGCCGCCCTCGTCGAACTCGGCGGGGAGGCGGCGGCGCAGGTCGGCGAAGATCTCGCGGGCCTTCTCCGGCATCCCCTCCTTGGAGACGAGGGGGAGGACGGCGACCTTGACCGGGGCCAGGCGCGGGTGCAGGCGCAGGACGGTGCGCTGGCGGCCCTCCACCTCCTCGACCTCGTAGGAGTCGACGAGGAAGGCGAGGGTGGCGCGGTCGGCGCCGGCGGCGGGCTCGATCACGTGGGGGACGTAGCGCTCTTTGGTCTGCTGGTCGAAGTACTCGAGCTTCTCGCCGGAGAACTTGGCGTGCTGGGTGAGGTCGAAGTCGCCGCGGTCGGCGATCCCCTCCAGCTCCGACCAGCCGATCGGGAAGAGGTACTCGATGTCGCTGGTCGCCGAGGAGTAGTGGGAGAGCTCGTCCTCGCCGTGGGCGCGGACCCGCAGGTGGTCGGGACGGATGCCGAGCTCGGTGTACCAGCGCTCGCGCTCGGCCATCCAGTGCCGGTGCCACTTCTCGGCCTCGGCGGGCGGGACGAAGTACTCCATCTCCATCTGCTCGAACTCCCGGGTACGGAAGATGAAGTTGCCGGGGGTGATCTCGTTGCGGAACGACTTGCCGATTTGGGCGATCCCGAAGGGCGGCTTCTTGCGGGCGAAGCCGAGGACGTTCTTGAAGTTGATGAAGATCCCCTGCGCCGTCTCCGGCCGCAGGTAGACGGTCGAACCCTCCTCGGCGACCGGGCCGATGTGGGTTTCGAACATCAGGTTGAACTGGCGCGGCTCGGAGAGCTCGCCGCCGCACTCCGGGCAGCGCAGCTCGGCGCTGGGGTTGCCGCCCTCGGCCTCGACCGCCTCGCGC
>JAICSS010000015.1 GCA_025936755.1 Solirubrobacterales bacterium
CGACGGCGTCGACATCACCGGCCTCGACGACACGAATCTGACTCAGCTGCGCCGCGACAAGCACGGCTACGTCTTCCAGTTCTTCAACCTGCTGCCGGTACTGACCGCGGAGGAGAACCTGGTCCTGCAGCTCTCGATCGCCGGCCGCAAGCCCGACCGGGCCTGGGTCGACCAGCTGGTCCGCACCGTCGGCCTCGAGGACCGGCGCACGCACCGGCCGGCCGAGCTCTCGGGCGGCCAGCAGCAGCGGGTCGCCGTCGCCCGCGCCCTGGTCAGCAAGCCTGCCGTCGTCTTCGCCGACGAGCCCACCGGCAACCTCGACTCGAAGGCGAGCGCGGACGTGCTGCGGCTGCTGCGCCAGGCCGTCGACGAGTTCGGCCAGACGGTGGTGATGGTCACCCACGACCCGGTCGCCGCCGCCCACGCCGACCGGCTGATCACGCTGCGGGACGGGAAGATCGTCAGCGACGCCGCCCCCGGCTCGGCCGACGACGTGATCGAGCTGCAGAAGCGGCTTGACTAGCCTCGGCCTCAAGAGCCTCTGGGCTCGCAAGGTCCGGGCCCTGCTGACGATCTTCGCCGTCTTCCTCGGCGTCGCCTTCGTCGCCGGGTCCTACGTCCTCACCGACACGATCTTCGCCGCCTTCGACGAAATCTTCAGCGAGTCGCTGAAGGGCACCAGCGTCGTCGTCACCGCCGAGAACCCGGTTGAACAGGAAAGCGGCGAAACGCCGACGATCAGGGCCTCGCTGCTGCCGCGGGTGGAACGGACGCCGGGGGTGCGCCTCGCCGCTGGCGCGATCTTCTCCCTCGGGGCGTTCTTCAACGGAGACAACGAAAAGATCGGCAACAAATTCGCCCCCAAGTTCATCTCCTCGACCCTGCCGGGCGAGCTCGAGTCGCTGACCTACCTCGACGGTCACCGGCCGCGGGGGCCGACCGAAGCCTCGCTCGAGAAGGCGACCGCCGACGACGTCGGGCTCGAGCTAGGCGACAAGATCAAGCTGATCGGCCAGGGAAAGCTGGAGAGCTTCCGCCTCGTCGGCCTCACCCAGCTCGGCAGCACCTCCTTCGGCGGCGCCAGCATCGCCCAGGTGACGCTGCCGGTCGCCCAGCGCCTCACCCACAAGCGCGGCCGCTTCGACCAGATCTCGGTCGCGGCTGAGGACGGCGTCTCGCCGGAGCTGCTGAAACGCCGGATCGAACGGCGGATGCCGCCCGGGGTGAGGGTGGAGACGGGCAAGGAAAACGCCGACCGCGCCTCCGAACAGATCCGCAAAGGCCTCGGCTTCCTGCAGACCTTCCTCCTCGTCTTCGGCTTCATCGCCGTCTTCGTCGGCTCCTTCCTCATCTTCAACACCTTCTCGATCACGGTCGCCCAGCGGGTGAGCGAATTCGGGATGCTGCGCACCCTCGGCGCCTCGCGCCGCCAGATCCTCACCACGGTGATGGTCGAGGCGATCGCGATCGGGCTGGCCGGGGCGCTGCTCGGCATCGGCGGCGGCTTCCTCATCGCCAAGGCGATCAACGCCCTCTTCGTCTCCTTCGGGATCGACCTGCCGACCACCGGCCTCGTCCTCGAGTCCCGCACGGTGGTCGTCGCCCTCCTGGTCGGCGTCCTCGTCACCGCCGTCGCCTCGCTGATCCCGGCCCTGCGCTCGACCCGGGTGCCGCCGATCGCCGCCCTGCACTCGTTCCGCCCGGCGCCGACGCGGCGGCGGCGCCTGCTCAACCTGGCGCTCTCGCTCCTGCTCGGGGCGGCGGGCCTGGCGATGGTCCTGCTCGGCCTCTTCGGCAGCGGCGGCGCCGGCACGCGGGCGGGCCTGATCGGCGGCGGGGCGGTGGCGATCGTCTTCGGCGTCTCGGTCTTCAGCCCGCGGCTGGTGCCGCCGCTGGCGGCGCTGGCCGGCTGGCCGCTGGAGCGAATGCGGCGCCTCACCGGCCGCCTCGCCCGCGAGAACGCGCAGCGCAACCCCAGCCGCACCGCCGTCACCGCGGCGGCGCTGATGATCGGCCTCGCCCTCGTCGCCTTCGTCACCGTCTTCGCCGCCGGCCTCAAGAGCACCGTCGCCCAGGTCGTCGACGAAAACTTCGCCGGCGGGCTGATCGTCCAGAACACCGACGGCTTCTCGCCGATCCCCAACGCCGCCGCGATCGCGGCCGGGCGGGTGCCGGGGGTGAAGGCGGTGTCGACCCTGCGGGGGGCGGAAGCCAAGGCGATCGAAGGCGGCCGGCCCGGCGCCACGATCAAAGTCAACGCCCCCTCCCCCGACATCGGCGAGACGGTCAGCATCGAATGGAAGCAGGGCGGGCCGGGCGCGCTGCGCCACCTCGGCGACGGCGAGGCGATCGTCTCCGACGACTTCGCCGCCTCCCACGACCTCGGGCTCGGCGACGGCTTCCAGCTCCTGACCCAGACCGGGGCGCGGCCGCGCTTTCGCGTCGCCGGCGAGTTCGACTCCAAGCTCGGGATCTTCGGCAGCGTCCTCGTCACCCAGCGGGCGATGGCGCGGGACTTCCGCCAGACCCAGGACCTGACGGACTTCGTCGAGCTCGAAGACGGGGCCGACGCCGAGCGGGTTCAGGCGCTGCTGACGAAAGGGGTCGAACTCGCCTTCCCCGTCGCCGAAGTGCTGAACCAGGGGGAACTGAAGGAAAGCCGCGAAGAACAGATCAACCAGCTGGTGATGCTGGTGATCGCCCTGCTCGTCTTCGCGATCCTGATCTCGCTGTTCGGGATCGCCAACACCCTGGCGCTCTCGATCCACGAACGGACGCGGGAGCTGGGGATGCTGCGGGCGATCGGGATGTCGCGCCGCCAGGTGCGGACGATGATCCGCTACGAGGCCGTGATCACCGCCCTGATCGGGGCGATCCTCGGGATGGCGCTGGGGATCGTCTTCGCGGCGCTGATCGCCCAGCCGCTGAAGGACGAAGGCTTCACGCTCTCCTACCCGGTCGGCACCCTCGCCCTGCTGCTGGTGCTCGCCGCACTCGCCGGCGTGCTGGCGGCGATCCTGCCGGCGCGGCGGGCCTCCCGGCTCGACGTGCTGCAGAGCCTCCAGTACGAGTAGCTACGCCAGGCCCATCCGCAGGGCGCCGCAGGCTTCGAGCATGGCTTGCCGCGCCGAGGGGCAGATCGCGGTCAGGTTGGCGAAGGTGTGGACGAGGCCGGGGTGGCGGCGGAGGGCGACCTCGACGCCGGCCTGCCGCAACCGCTCGGCGTAGGCCTCGCCCTCGTCGCGCAGCGGGTCGAAGCCGGCGGTGGCGACGTAGGCGGGGGGAAGGCGGCCGAGGTCGCCGGCCCGGAGGACCGAGACGCGCGGGTCGGAGCGGTCGGTTCCCGGCGGCAGGTAGCGGTCCTCGAAGTAGTCCATGTCGCGGCGGGTGAGGAGGAAGCCCTCGCGGAAGAGCTGCCGGGAGGGCAGCGGCTGGCTGCAGTCGGTGACGGGGTAGATCAGCAGCTGCATCGCCGGGAGCGGCATCTTTCCGTCGCGCGCCTGCAGGCAGACGGCTGCCGCCAGGTTGGCGCCGGCGCTGTCGCCGCCGACCGCGACCCGATTCACAGCCAGCGGAGGATCGTCCGGGTATCCGGTTGCCCAGGCATAGGCCGCGACCGCGTCTTCGACCGCGGCGGGGAAGGGATGCTCGGGGGCGTGCCGGTAATCGACCGCCAGCACCTGCGCGCCGGAATTGGCGGCGAGGAAGCGGCAGGGAGCGTCATGGGTCTCGAGGTCGCCGATCACCCAGCCGCCGCCGTGGTAGTAGACGAGCAGCGGCAAGGGCTCGGCAGCGGGGACGGGGGGCACGTAGAGCCGCGCCGGGATCGTTCCCGCCGGTCCCGGGATCTCGACCTCCTCCACCCGCGCCATCTCGACCCGGGGGCGGCCGGCGACCACCTGCGCTTCGTAGCGCCGCTGCATCCGCGCGTCGGCCACGTCGGCTCCTTCGGAGAGGCTTTCGCCGCGAGCCAGGGCCGCGATCCGGAGCAGCGCGTGGACGTCGGGAGCCAGTGTCTGCCCGTCGAGCCGCGGCGGCGGCCCGAAGAGGAGCCGCTGCAGCCGCGGCGGCAGGTTGCAGGCGAGCCTGAGGACGTTGTGCTCGACAGCGGCAGGAAAGCGGGGCAGCGCCACGGCGGCAGGCTACGTCACACCCGGATCGATGTCACACACTGGCCGCGCGGCCAGGAGGTAGCTTCGACTCCGTGGAGGCGACGGCGAAAGCGCGGACGTCGGCCAACGGGCACGGCCCTGGCCCGATCCGCGGGCTGCCCCCGGGGCCGCGGATGCCGCGGGCGCTGCAGACGGCGATCTGGTCGCGGGAGGCGCAGTGGTTCCTCGAGCAGGGCCGCGCCCGCTTCGGCCCGATGTTCTCGATCAAGATCGCCTACGAAGGCGACTGGGTCGTGCTCGCCGATCCCGAGCTGGTGAAACAGGTCTTCACCGGCGACCCGAAGGTCTTCCACGCCGGCGAGGGCAACCAGATCCTGCGCCCGATCCTCGGCGAGAACTCGGTCCTTGTCCTCGACGAGAAGAAGCACATCGGCCAGCGCAAGCTGCTGCTGCCGCCCTTCCACGGCGAGCGGATGCAGGCCTACGGCGAGAAGATGACCGAGATCGCCGCCCGCGAGATCGAGAGCTGGCCGACCGGGGTCCCCTACAAGCTGCGGCCGCGGATGCAGGCGATCACGCTGGAGATCATCCTCGAGACCGTCTTCGGCGTCCACGAGGGCGAGCGGATGGAGCCGCTGCGCGAGGCCCTGCGGGACTTCCTCGACCTGACGACGAACCCGCGGGTGCTGCTGCCGGTGCTGCTGGTCGGCCCCGACCGGGTCAACCTGATCCCCGCCTTCCGCCGCCGGGTCCAACGGGTCGACCGGCTGATCGCGGCGGAGATCGCCGAGCGGCGCGCGGCCGAGGACCTGGAGGAGCGCGAGGACGTGCTCTCGCTGCTGCTGCTGGCCCGCCACGAGGACGGCAGCCCGATGAGCGGCGCCGAGATCCGCGACGAGCTCCTCACGCTCCTGGTCGCCGGCCACGAGACGACGGCGACGGCGCTCTCCTGGGCGATGGAGCGGCTGACCCGCCACCCGGAGAAGCTCGAGCGCCTGCGGGCCGAGGTCGAGAGCGGCGAAGAGGAGTACCTGACCGCGACGATCCAGGAGACGCTGCGCCTGCGCCCGGTGATCTCGATCGTGGTCCGCAAGCTGACCGCGGACGTCGAGCTCGGCGGCTACGAGCTGCCGGCCGGCGCCGGCGTCACCCCCTGCATCCACCTGATCCACCGCGACCCGAATGTCTACCCGGACCCCGACCGCTTCCTGCCGGAGCGCTTCCTCGACAACCCGCCCGGCACCTACACCTGGATCCCCTTCGGCGGCGGCGTCCGCCGCTGCCTCGGCGCCGCCTTCGCCCAGTTCGAGATGGCCGTCGTCCTCCGCGAGCTGGTCCGCCGCCGCCAGATCCAGCCGGCCGACCCCGCCCCCGAGCGCAACTACCGCCGCGCCATCACCGAGACCCCCCGCCACGACGCCGAAGTGATTTTGAGCTGACTTGCGGGTATTGGGCTCGCCATGAAGCCCGGCAGCCGCGAGACGATTCCGACGATCTCCGAGGTGGTGCGCGATGCGACGGCGATCGTCGATCCCGAGGGCATCGATACCGCGGTGATCGGTTTCTTCGAGAGCTTCGAGGACGACGACCGGCCGGCGACCGCCGCCGAGGACCTGCAGGGCGAGCTCCTCAGCACCGTCCGCGGCATCGACCCCGAGGGCGACGACCCCGCCGCCCTCGCCGCCGCCGCGGCGGCCGTCTGGCTCGCCACCAACCCCAGCCAGGCCGACAACGGCGACCACGTCCTCCGCGAGGGCGTCCGCTTCGTCTTCGAAGGCAGCCCACCCGAGCCGCTGGCCGAGTGGCTCGCGGCTCGGGGCGTAGAGCTCTAGATCAACCGCAGCCGGTGTTGTTGCCGCACTGAGAACAGGTGTAGCAAGACCCCGTCCGCTGCATCATCCCGCCGCACTGTTCGCAGGCCGGACCGAGCTCGAGGCCCTGCATCTTGGCGGGACGAACCGGAGGCTCTTCGGTCATAGCCGAGGCGGCCGGCACCGGAGTGCTCGCCTTGGCGGCCTCGCCGTTGCCGTTGCCGCCGTTCGAGTGGCCGTTGCCGTTGGCGGGGCCGGCGGTGTCGGTCGGGATGCCGAGTCCCAGCTGCGAGGTCTCGGCTTCCTTCTTGTTGCGCACCTCCTGGGTCAGGATCCCCAGTTCCTCGAGCACTTCCGTGTCCTCGATGAAGCGGCTCGCGAGCCAGCGCATGATGTAGTCCGGCATCGATTTGGCGAAGGGGATCTCCGGGTTCCGCGTCATGCCCTCCGGCTCGAAGCGCATGTAGCTGAACTTCTGGACGAAGGTCTCGAGCGGGACCCCGTACTGGAGGCCGAGCGAGATCGCGGTCGCGAAGGCGTTGAGCAGCCCGCGCAGCGTCGAGCCCTCCTTGCCGATGTCGGTGAGGAAGATCTCGCCGAGGGTGCCGTCGTCGTATTTGCCGGCGGTGATGTAGCCCTCGTGCCCGGCGATGTTGAACTTGTGGGTGATCGATTCGCGCTCGAGCGGCATCTTCTTCCGCACCGGCTCGGCCATCTGCACTTCGGCCTCCGCCTCCTTCTCGTCCTGGGCGTCGGTCCGCAGCGCCTGCGCCGTCTTCGAGCCGTCGCGGTAGATCGCCAGCGCCTTGAGGCCGCCCTTCCAGCCGCGGGTGTAGGCGTCGGCGATGTCCTCGACCGTCGCCGTCTGCGGCAGGTTGACGGTCTTCGAGATCGCCCCGGAGATGAACGGCTGGGTCGCCGCCATCATGTCGATGTGGCCGGTGTGGGAGATCGCCCGCTCGCCGACCGCGACGTCGAAGACCGGCAGGTGCTCGTCCTTCAGGCCCGGCGCGCCGACGATCGTGTTGCTCTCCTTGATGTGGGCCTCGATCTGGTCGATCTCCGCCTCGGTGTAGCCGAGCGTCCGCAGCGCCAGCGGCACCGAGCGGTTGGCGATCGTCATCTGCCCGCCGCCGACCAGCTCCTTGAACTTGACCAGGGAGAAGTCGGGCTCGATCCCGGTCGTGTCGCAGTCCATCAGGAAGCTGATCGTCCCGGTCGGGGCCAGCACCGTCGCCTGCGCGTTGCGGTAGCCGTGCTCCTCGCCGAGCTCGACCGCTTCGTCCCAGGCCCGCTGCGCGGCCTCGAGCAGCTCGCCCTTGATCCCGGTCCCGTCGACGTCGTAGGAGGCGTCGCGGTGCATCCGCATGACCCCGTTGTGCGGCTCGCGGTTCTTCCCGTACTCCTCGTAGGGCCCGGTCGCCCCGGCGGCGATCAGCGCCGACTGGCGGTAGGCGCGGCCGGTCATCAGCGCCGTGATCGCGGCGGCGACGTTGCGGCCCTCGTCGGAGTCGTAGGGGAGGCCGTCGCTCATCAGCAGGGCGCCGAGGTTGGCGTAGCCGAGCCCGAGCTGGCGGAAGCGGTTGGCGTTCTCGGTGATCTCCTCGGTCGGGTAGCTGGAGAAGCCGACGACGATCTCCTGGGCGAGGAAGACGATGTCGACGGCGTGCTCGAACTCGGCCGTGTCGAAGCTGCCGTCCTCGCGGCGGAACTTCATCAGGTTGAGCGAGGCGAGGTTGCAGGCCGAGTCGTCGACGTGCATGTACTCGCTGCAGGGGTTGGAGGCGTTGATCCGGCCCGACTCCGGGCAGGTGTGCCAGCGGTTGATGATCGTGTCGTACTGGACGCCCGGGTCGGCGCAGCGCCAGGCGGCGTCGGCGATCTGGTTCATCAGGTCGCGCGCGTCGACCGTCTTCACCGGCTCGCCGCTGGTCCGCGCGGTCAGGTGCCACTCCTCGCCGGCCTCGACCGCCTCCATGAACTCGTCGGTGACCCGGACCGAGTTGTTGGCGTTCTGGTACTGGATCGAGGTGAAGCCCTCGCCGTCGATCGACATGTCGAAGCCGGCGTCGCGGAGGGCGGCGGCCTTCTTCTCCTCGTCGGCCTTGCACCAGATGAAGTGCTCGACGTCCGGGTGGTCGACGTCGAGGACGACCATCTTCGCCGCCCGCCGCGTCTTGCCGCCGGACTTGATCGTCCCGGCCCAGGCGTCGGCGCCGCGCATGAAGCTGACCGGGCCGCTGGCGGTGCCGCCCTTCTGCAGCTGCTCCATCGAGCCGCGGATGTTGGAGAGGTTGATGCCCGAGCCGCTGCCGCCGCGGAAGATCTTGCCCTCTTTGGTGTTCCAGTCGAGGATCGACTCCATCGTGTCCTCGACGCTCAGGATGAAGCAGGCCGAGCACTGCGGCGTCTCCTCGAAGCCGACGTTGAACCAGACCGGCGAGTTGAAGGCCGCCTTCTGGTTGAGCAGGATCGCGGTCAGCTCCATCTCGAAGGCGTCGGCGTCCTCCCCGGAGGCGAAGTAGCCGCCCTCGCGCCCCCAGTTGGAGATCGTCCCGGCGACGCGGCCGATCATCTGTTTCACCGAGCTCTCGCGCTCGGGGCTGCCGAGCTGGCCGCGGAAGTACTTCTGGGCGACGATGTTGGTCGCGTTCTGGGACCAGGCCTTCGGGAACTCGACCCCGCGCTGCTCGAAGGCCGGGCTCTCGGGATTGCCGATCACCGCGTCGCGGGTCTCCCACTCGACCTCGTCGAAGGGATGGACCCCGGGCGTCGAAAATCGCCGCTCGATCGAGAGGCCCTGGAGACCGTTTTTCGGGCTGGCAAGTGCGGTCTTCGACATCAAAATGCTCCTATCTGGGCGGCTTTCGGCGGTAACTACGCAGGATCGCTCACCGACCGGTCGGAAAAAGTGCCCGAAGTCGCAATTAAAGGCATCGCGCGCGGGCGCAACCGCTCTCCAAATGGTGACAAGTCCGCAATATCGGCATGAACTTCCGGGTAGCCTCTGTGTCATGGAGGAACTGCGCAGGGGCGCAGAGCGGATGGGCGAGAAAGCCACGGCTGCCCGCGAGGCCGTCGAAGAGCGTGCGACCGCGGCCAAAGAGGCGACGGCCGAGGCGATTGCGGCGGTCAAGCCGAAGCTGCGCGGCGTCTCGCACGAGTGGGCCTTCTTCCTCTCGCTCGGTTTCGGCGCCGCCCTGATCATCCTCGCCAAAACGCCGAAGGCGACTCTGGCGGTGGCGATCTACGCGGTCAGCCTCTCGGCCCTGTTCGGGACCAGCGCCCTCTACCACCGGGTCAACTGGTCGCGGCCGCAGGTGCGCCAGTGGATGCGCCGGCTCGACCACAGCATGATCTTCTTCCTCATCGCCGGCACCTACACGCCCTTCGCCCTGCTGGTCCTCGAAGGCACCCTGGCGATGGCGATCCTCGCCGTCGTCTGGGTCGGCGCCGTCGCCGGCGCGATCGTCGAGATGATCTGGATCGACCACCCGAAATGGGCCTCGGCCCTGATCTACCTCGCGCTCGGCTGGGTAGCGGTCGCCACCTTCCCCGACCTCTGGTCGGAGATGGGGCCGGCGGGGACCCTGCTCGTCGCCGCCGGCGGCCTCCTCTACACCGCCGGCGCCGTCGTCTACGCCGTCCAGCGCCCCAACCCGAGCCCGGCGGTCTTCGGCTACCACGAGGTCTTCCACCTCTTCGTCATCGCCGCCGCGATCGCCCACTTCTCCGCAATCGCCTTCTTCGCCCTCCCGCACGGTTAGGCGCACAAGAGCCGGAACGCCTGCTCTGCCCGTCTCAGGGCTGCGGCGGGCAGGAGAGCGGCGGCGCTAGCGTCGCCGAAGCCCAGCACCTCCTCGATGTCGCGCAGCCACCGCTTCTCACTCGCCTTCAGCTGCTCGTCGCCGGCGAGCCCACGCGGATCCTCGACATAACTCAGCAGTCGGATCAGGTCCTCTCGGTCTGAAGCAAACTTCTCCTGACGCTGTTTGGCGGCGACTCTGGCCTTGATCAGGATCGCGCCGAGCAGGCTCGGACGGCGCACGGCGACGGGTGTGGCGCCCCCCAGAGAGACGAGAACCACCTCGGTTCTCTGAAGCGCCTGCGTGCCGCCGGAGACTTGGAAAGTGGTCAGGCCCGGCAGCGTCTTCGGGTCGTTCTTCAGCCCGTCCGGCCCGAGAACCTCGACGATCTCGCCGTCAAGCTCGAACCTGTAACCAAGCCGAGGATCAGAGCGAGGGGGCATCGCGACTGCGGCTCCTCTTTCGTCGAGGAGTGCGGCTATCTGCTCCGTCATCGCGGGCGGCTTCCGGGCGGCGCCGAGGAGGTCGATGTCGACGGTCGGCCGCAGTTCGTCGTCGTGCTCGTGACCGTGGAGCTGCACCATGAGGCCACCGATCAGGGACCACTGCCGCTCGGACCCCAGTGCTTCGGCGAGCTCGAGGGCCGTGGACCAGAGGCGTTGCGCCTCGGGCGCCACGGGATCGACGCGGATGATCGGTGGGGCGCCTACCTCTGCCACCTTCCTACCTCCGCCTCTTCAGCCTCTTCTTGTTCTCGCGGTCGATCTCGCGGAGGAGGCTTTTGCCCGCGGCATGCGAGCGGGCGTCGCGTTCGCCGGCCAGGTCAAGCGCCACCGCGGCTTTCGGAGCAACTGAGCGACCGCTGAAATCCAGGTTGTTCCAAACATCGTCGGGTACGACCCGCAATCGCACGTTCCCCTCGATGCCCCCTGCCGCCGGATGCAGGACGTGACGGTCGAGGAAGTCCTGCAGCTCCGACTCCGCCACGTAGCCGTCTGCCTCTCTCCCTGGCAGCAAATCGGCTCCCACGGATCCCGCCGCGCTGATCCCCGACCGCATCAGAACTTCGTCTTCGAGGACGTAGGGGATCTCTCCTGGGTGGGATCTGCATAGAGCGACTTCAGCTCGATCCCCCAGGCGAGGCGCGAGCTCGGACAGGCCTTCGAGCAGTAGGGCTTTCTTCAGGCGCGAACGGACCGCTGGGTCCAGCTGCAGATCTTCGCCGGAGGCAAGGATCAATGCCCCCCATGCGTTTCCCGGAGTGAACCGCCGTCCTTTCGGGGGCCTTTCCTTCCGCCGTTGCTCCACGGCATCTAGCTCTACAACCCATCGATCGGCGACCTTGGTGGCGGGGAGCAGACCCTGAGACGCCAACACCCGAACGCGGGCGGGACTCAACTTCAAGATCTGTGCGGCCTCTGAGATTGGAATCGAGTGGGCCATTGCGTCAAATATAGCGCTCTCGCAATGGATAACTCATCCATTGTGTGTGCGCAATATTTAACGCAATACGAGTCTAGCTGCTAGGCCGCGACGGCCAGGGCCTGCTGCAGCTGCTCGACTTCGGCGACCAGGGTCGCCAGGATCTCCTCCAGCTGCTGGGACTGCTCGGGGGAGAGCTGGAGGCGGCCTTCGCGGTGCAGCTCGGCGGCGCGGGCGACCGGCAGCTCCGCCTCGAGGACGCGGCCGCCGAGGGCGCCGAGGACCTTGCGGGTCTCGGCCTGGGCCCAGACGGCGCCGAACATCCCGGTCGAGGCGCCGATCACGGCCGCCGGGGTGCCGGTGAGGGCGCTCTGCCCGGCCGGGCGGGAGGCCCAGTCGAGGGCGTTCTTGAGCACGCCCGGGATCGAGTGGTTGTACTCCGGGGTGGCGACGAGGACGGCGTCGGCCTCGCGCATCGCCTCGCGCAGCTCCGCCACCGCCGCCGGCGTCTCCAGCTCCTCGAGGTCGGCGTCGTAGGGCGGGATCTCCGCCAGCCGCTCGAACTCGACGAGCTCGACCCCGGCGGGAAGCCGCTCGGCGGCCTCCCGCAGCAGGGCGTGGTTGTAGGAGTCCCGGCGCAGGCTGCCGGTGATGCCGAGGACCCGCATCGCTATGCCTCCTCGCGGACGAGCTCGAGCTCGACCGAGATCGCAACCGCGTACTCGAGGACCTCGCCGCCGCTCGGCAGCTGGGCCTGCCAGTCGAGGCCGAAGTCGCGACGGTCGACGGTCGCGGCGATCGAGAGGCCGACGCGGGCCTTGCCCTGGGCGTCCTCGCCGAGATGGGCGAAGCGGCCGCTGGCCTCGACCCTGCGGGTCTCGCCGCGGATCTCGAGCTCGCCGGCGACGCGGGCGCTGCCGTCCTCGCCGACGCGCAGCTCGGTCGAGGTGAACCGCAGGCGCGGGAAGCGCTGGCTGTCGAAGAACTCGGGGGAGAGGAGGTGGCCCTTCAGCATCTCCTCGTCGATGGCGATGCTCTCGACCTCGACCGTGCCCTCGAGCCGCGGCTGCTCGCCGCCGGTGAGGCGCGCCTCGTAGCGGTCGAAGCCGCTGCGGAAGGTGGTGACGCCGTTGTGGGTGACGGCAAAGCCGACCGAGGAGTGGACGGGGTCCACGGCCCAGGTGCCTGCCGGAATCTGCTGCTGGGTGATCGTCTCTGCGCTCATGATCCCTTCTTTCCCGAGGTGGTTGATGCTCAAACAGTTGACCTGGAAACAATCCTAGCCAAGAAAGCTTTGCGTGTCAACTATTGTCAGATCAACCTTCTTGTGGGATCATGTGGGCATGGCCGAGACGACCACAGTCGCCGAGAGCAAAGTCGCCGAGAGCGACGGCAAGGGCGCGGACTTCGATCCCCACCGCGAGGCGTGGATCGCGATCGCGCAGACGCACGCCGCCGTCACCGGTCGCCTACAGGAGGTCCTCACCGCCGCCGAGCTGCCGCCGCTGGCCTGGTTCGAGGTCCTCGCGACCCTCGACCGCGCCCCCGAGCAGCGGCTGAAGATGGGGGAGCTGGCCGAAGCGCTGGTGATCACCCGCGGCGGCCTGACCAAGCTCGTCGACCGCCTGATCAAGGCCGGCCTGCTGGAGCGGACCTTCTGCGAGACCGATCGCCGGGTCAGCTACGCGACCCTGCTGCCCGCCGGGGTCGAGCTGCTGGCGGAGATGCGCCCGCTGGTGCGGGCCGAGCTCGCCTCGGCCTTCAGCGCCAACCTCAGCGTCGAGCAGGCCGAAGAGCTGCGCTCGATGCTCGAGCAGGTCCGCAGCTCCGCCTGCGGGACCGGCTGAGGCGCGGCCGAAGCGCTTCTAGGCGAGCGCGGCCGCGGCCCGCTCTTTGGCGGACTCGACGATCGCCAGCACCGCCGCCTCCTGTCCCTCCCGCAGCAGCTCGATCGGGTCGGGGTCGCCGTTGACGATCCCCTCGAAGAACTCCTTGCGATCCTGGTAGGTCGGCAGCGTCCCCTTCGCCCAGCCGCGGGCGTCGTTGAGGATCACCGCCAGCCGCGCGTACTCCTCGCCGAAGAGCTCGGAGATCTCGCGCTTCATCCGCTTCGCCAGGGCCGGGGAGGCGCCCGCCGTCGAGATCGCGATCGCCAGCGGCCCGGTGCGGACGATCGCCGGCAGGATGAAGTTGCAGAGCGGCGGCACGTCGACGATGTTGACCAGCATCGCCCGCTGCTCGGCGTCGTCGAAGATGCCGATGTTGACCTCGGAGTCGTCGGTGCAGGCGATCGCCATGAAGATGCCCTCGAGGTCCTCCGCCCCCGCGTAGGCCCGCTTCTCCCACTTGATCGAGCCCTCCTGCGCGAGCCGCTCCAGCTCCGGGTGGGCGACCGGCGCGACCAGGGTGACGTCGCCGCCGCAGGCGAGCAGCCCCTCGACCTTCTCCAGACCGATGTCGCCGCCGCCGACGACCAGGCACCTGCGCCCGGTCAGTTTCAGGCAGGCGATGTAGAAGGGCGTCTCCAGCATGTCCCGCACGCAGGACTGGTCGCAGATCCCCTTGCGGAGCTGGCAGACGCACTCCTTACCTGCATAAGCCTGAGCCGGCATCGCCCAGAAGGCTAGCGATCCGGGTTTAGATCGAGTCGAGGGTGACGCGGAGACCCTCGTCGAGGCCCATCTCGGCGCGCCAGCCGAGCTCGCGCCCGGCGCGGCCGGCGTCGATCGTGATCCGCTGCACCTCGCCGGTGCGGGCGGGGGCGAACTCGGGCTCGAAGCTCTCGTTGCCGGAGAGCCGCTTCAGCGCCTCGATCAGCTCCAGCACGTTGGTCTCCTCACCGGTGCCGACGTTGATCGCGCCGGTCGCCTCGGAGTCGCCGGCGGCAAGCGCGGCGGCGACGACGTCGCCCACATATATGTAGTCGCGGGTCTGGGTGCCGTCGCCGAAGACGGTCGGCCGGCCGCCCTCCTTCAGCAGGCCGCAGAAGATCGCGATCACCCCGGCCTCGCCGAGCGGGTCCTGGCGCGGGCCGTAGACGTTGCCGAGCCGCAGCGAGACCCCGGAGAGCCCGTAGAGCCGCTCGTAGAGGGAGACGTAGCCCTCGGCCGCGAACTTGCTCTGGCCGTAGGCCGAGAGCGGCGCGATCGGGGCGTCCTCGGGCAGCGGCAGCCGCTGGCCCTCGCCCTCGCCGTAGATCGCCCCGCCGGTGGAGATCGAGACGACGCGCCGGGCCTCGCAGGAGCGGGCGGCCTCGAGCACGTTGGCGGTGCCGCCGACGTTGACGCCGGCGTCGAAGCAGGGGTCGGCGAGGGACTTGCGGACGTCGATCTGGGCGGCGAGGTGGTAGATCGCCTCGGGACGCTTCTCCTGGGCCAGCCGGTTCAGCGCCTCGCCGTCGCGGATGTCGGCTTCGACCAGCTCGGCCCCCGCGGCAAGCCCCGGTTCGAGGTTGCCGATGCGGCCGGTGGAGAGGTCGTCGACGACCGTCACCTCGTCGCCGCGGGCGAGCAGGGCGTCGACGAGATTCGAGCCGATGAAGCCGGCGCCGCCGGTAACGAGACACCTCATAGGGCGGTGATCCTAAGCGGATCCGGCGGGGCCGGGACGGAGATCGGACGGATGGATGCCCGCTTGCGCAGCCGAGAGGCCCTGCTACCCTCGCCGCCCCATGCGACTGATCGTCACCGAGAAGAACAACAGCGCCAAGAAGATCGCCGAAGCCCTCAGCAACGGCGGCAACAGCGCTGACAAAACCTTCAAAGTCCCCTTCTACGCCTGGACCGACGCCGAAGGCAACGAGCAGATGACGGTCGGCCTCAAGGGCCACGTGCTCGGCCCGGCCTTCCCCGAGGGCTACTCGAACTGGCAGAAGACCGACCTGCACGACCTGATCGACGCCGACCTGATCAAGGAGCCGACCGACAAGAACGTCGTCAAAGCGATCAAGAAACTGGCGAAAGAGGCGGACGAGCTGGTGATCGCCACCGACTTCGACCGCGAGGGCGAGCTGATCGGGCTCGAGGCCCTGGAGGAGATGCTCGACTCCAACCCCGCCCTGGGCTCGCGCGAGGGCACCGCCGACGGCACCCTGCGGATCCAGCGCGCCCGCTACTCGGCGCTGACCAAGGAAGAGATCGACCGCGCCTTCTCCAACCTCGACACGCTCTCCTACCCGCTCGCCAACGCCGGCGCCGCCCGCCAGGACATCGACCTGCTCTGGGGCGCGACCCTGACCCGCGCCGTCTCCCTCGCCAGCCGCCGCTTCGGCTCCAACTTCCTCTCGGTCGGTCGCGTCCAGAGCCCGACCCTGGGCCTGATCGTCGAGCGCGAGATGGAGCGCCGGGCCCACGTCGCGAAACCGTTCTGGGAACTGTTCGCCAAGTTCCAGCACCCCGACGGCAGCTTCGAGACCCACCACACCGTCGACAAGTTCTGGGAGAAGGCCGAGGCCGACGCGGCGCTCGCCGGCACCTCGAACCCCGGCACGGTCAAAGCGGTGACGGCGCGGAAGAACACCCGCAAGCCGCCCACCCCCTACAACACCACCGCCTTCAGCACCGACGCCTCCAGCCGCCTCGGCATCACCCCCGCCAGCGCGATGCGGATCGCCGAGGACCTCTACATGGACGGCTTCATCTCCTACCCGCGCACCGACAACACGGTCTACCCGTCCTCGCTGCCGGTCCGCGAGCTGGTCTCCTCGCTGGTGCGGATCAAGGAGTTCTCCGCCGCCTCCGGCCTGCTCGACGGCGAGCTGACCCCGACCCGCGGCAAAAAAGAGACGACCGACCACCCGCCGATCTACCCGACCCAGGCGGTCCACCCCGGCGCCCTCGAGGGTCCGAAGAAACGGGTCTACGAACTCGTCGTCCGCCGCTTCCTCGCCACCTTCAGCCCGCCGATGATCACCGAGTCCACGCGGGCCGACATCGAGGCCGGCGACCAGACCTACTTCGTCCGCGGCTCGGTCGTCGTCGACCCCGGCTACGCCGGCATCTACACCTACGCCCGCTCGGCCGACGAGGAGATCCCGAAACTGGTGGAGGGCCAGACCCTGCAGCTCGAGGGCGACCCCTGGATCGTCGACAAGGAGACCCAGCCGCCCGGACGGATCTCGCAGGCGAAACTGATCGAGATGATGGAGGAGCGCGGCCTCGGCACCAAAGCCACCCGCGCCGACATCATCCAGAAGCTCTTCGACCGCGGCTACGTCTACAGCAACCCGCCGATCCCGACCGAGACCGGGATCGCCCTCTACGAGGCGTTCAAGAACTACGTGCCGGCGATGGCGACGCCGGAGATGACCGCGACGCTGGAGGCGGAGATGGACCGGATCGCCGCCGGCGAGATGACCAAGGGCGCGGTCGTCGGCGAGAGCCGCGACCTCCTGCACAAGACCTGGGACGAAATCGACGGCGCCCGCGAAGACCTGGCGAAGGTGATCTGGAAAGGGATGGACGAGGACCGCATCCTCGGCCCCTGCAAGGTCTGCGAAGAAGCCGGCCGCACCAAGGAGGACGGCTCGCCGAACATGCTGCGGATCATCCGCGCGAAAAAATCGGGCAAACGGTTCGTCGGCTGCAGCGGCTGGGTCCTCGACGATCCCGACTCCTGCGACCAGACCTTCCCGCTGCCCCAGCGCGGCGACGTCTTCCGGCTCGAGGAGCGCTGCTCGATCTGCGACCGCACCCCGCGCCTCAAAGTCCAGCCGTTCCGCGGCCGGCCCTGGAACCTCTGCCTCAACGACGACTGCGAGTCGATGCAGGAGATGAAGAAACGCCGGGCCGAGCGCGAAGCCGCCAAAGCGGCGAAAGCGGAGATGGAAAAGAAAGCGCCGCCGAAGGGCGACGAGGACGCGGCGCCGAAGAAAGCGAAAGTCAAAGCCTCGAAAGCCGACACCGCGACCCGCGGCCGCAAACGCGCCAAAGCCGGCGCGAAAAGCTGAGGCCGCCGGCGTTGTTCGTCTCCCTCGAGGGGATCGACGGATCGGGCAAGAGCACCCAGGCGCGCCTGCTGGTCGAGGCGCTCGGCGAGGGGACGGTGGCGATCCGCGAGCCCGGCGGGACCGAGGCGGCGGAGCGGATCCGCGAGCTGCTCGCCGACCCCGCCGTTTCCCTGCAGCCGCTGGCGGAGCTGATGCTCTTCCTCGCCGCCCGGGCCGAGGTGACCGAGCGGGTGATCCGCCCGGCGCTGGAGGCGGAGCGGCACGTCGTCGCCGACCGCTTCTCGGACTCCAGCGTCGCCTACCAGGGCGCCGCCCGCGGGCTCGGCGTCGGCGAGGTGATCGGGCTCTGCGAGGCCGCGACCGACGGCCTCTGGCCCGACCTGACCCTGCTGCTGCGGCTCGACCCCGAGACCGGCCTCGGCCGCGCCGAGGGCGACGACCGCTTCGAGCGGGAGGGGCTCGGCCTGCAGCGGGCGGTCGCCGAGGCCTACGAGGAGATCGCCGTGATCGCCAGCGACCGCGTCGCCGTGATCGACGCCGCCGGCAGCGTCGAGGAGGTTCACGAGCGGGTGATGGAGGCGGTGCGTGAGCGCAGCCGGGATTGACCACACCGGGGTGGGGCGGAAATCGGAAGCGCTGCTCGAGGCGACCGAACACCAGCCGCGGGCGCGGGTGGCGCTGAACGCGGCCCTCGCCGCGGAGCCCTCGCACGCCTACCTCTTCAGCGGTCCGCGCGGGTCCGGCAAGCGGGCGGCGGCGCGGTCCTTCGCGGCGGAGATCCTCGCCGCCGCCGCAGCCGATCCCGAGGACGCGCGGCGGCGGGCGCTGCTGGATCCCTCGCCCCATCCCGACCTCGTCTGGCTCGCCCCGGCCGGCGCCCAGCACATGGTCGAGGAGGTGCGCGAGAGGGTGATCCGCGCCTCGGCCTACCGGCCCTTCGAAGGCGCCAGGCGGGTGTTCGTGATCGAGGCCGCCGAGGCGATGCGCGACGAGAGCCAGAACGCCCTGCTGAAGACCCTCGAGGAGCCGCCCGGGTTCGTCCACCTGGTCCTCCTCAGCTCCGAAGGCGAGGGGCTGCTGGAGACCGTCGCCTCCCGCTGCCAGACGATCGAGTTCGCGCCGCTGCCGGCCGAGGTGCTGGAGGAGGAGCTGGCGGGGGAGCGGCTCGACGCCGCTCCGGAGGAGATCGCCGGCGCGGCCCGGCTCGCCGCCGGCGATCTCGAGCGGGCGCGGCTGCTGCTCGGCGACCGCGGGCGGGAGCTGCGGGCCGAGGCCGAGCGCTGCGTCGCCGCCGCCATCGCCGGCGAGTGCGCCGGCGCTCCCTGGAAAGCCCTGCTCGACCGTGCCCAGGACGCCGGCGCCGACGTCGAAGCGGCGACCGGGGAAGCGCTCGAGGAGGAAGCGAAAGCCGGGATCAAACGCAGCGCCAAGGACATCGCCGACGGCGCCAAACGAGCCGGGCGCCGCCGCCGCACCGAGATCCTCGAGCTCGGCTTCGAGCTCTGCGCCGCCTGGCTGCGCGACCTCGCCGCCCTCGCCGCCGGCGCCGAGGAAGTGGTCTTCAACCGCGACCGCCTCGAGCAACTGCGGGCACAGGTCCAAGACCTGGACGCGGCCGCCGCCCGCGGAGGCGCCGAGCTGGTTCAGGAGACCCGCCGCGGCCTCGAGCTCAACGTCAGCGAGGAGCTGGCGCTAGAGGCGCTTTTCTTCCGGTTGGAGAGGTTGTTCGCCGGTTGAGCCGTTGCGGTTGCTCTGCTCGGCCGAATCTTCACGTGCCTGTTCGATCGCCCGCTCCTGCGCCAGCCGGGTGATCTGGGCCGCTTGCCGGGACATGATCACGCTGAAGTTGAGCGCCAGCCCGAGCAGCAGCAGCAGCACGACCGAGAAGAGGGCGACGTTGGTGTTGCGGACGCCCATCGCGTCGGCCAGCAGCTCCAGCAGCCCGGGGAAGGCGGCGCCGGCGAGCATCCCCAGCCCGGCGACGAACCAGATCACGCTGTAGCGCTCCTGGAGGCGGTCGCGCCGGATCAGGTCGAGGATCAGGAACATGAAGAAGATCGCGATCACCGCGGCGACGATCCGGGTCTGCGAGGTGAGGTGGACCTGCGGTTCGGCCGCCGCCGCCAGGACGAGGGAGCTCATCGCTCCGCCTCCGCCTGGCGCGGACGGAACTGGCCGACGAGGAGGACGACGAGGCCCTTGAAGATGAAGAAGGCCGACCGCACCGGCGTCAGGAAGGAGCTGCCACCGGCCCGCTCCAGCATCCGCACCGGCAGCTCCTCGACCCGCAGGCCCTGGCGCACCGCCAGCTGCAGCGAC
Source organism: Solirubrobacterales bacterium (assembly GCA_025936755.1). GTDB lineage: Bacteria > Actinomycetota > Thermoleophilia > Solirubrobacterales > 70-9 > VAYN01. Next base: position 19,418 of record JAICSS010000015.1, read on the forward strand.
TCGATCTCGGCGAAGTCCGGCGAGTAGTGCTGGGAGAAGAGCGCCATCACCCGGCGGTTGGCGGCCCGCATGCCGCTGGTCGTGTCGGTGAAGCGCTGCCGCGTCGCCAGGGTGAGGAAGAAGCGGAAGACGCTGATCCCGATCCGCCGCGAGAAGGTCGGCCGGTAGTCGCCCGAGGCGGCCACCGCGCCCGAGTGGTAGCGCGAGCCGATCACCAGGTCGGCGCGGCCGGCGGTGACCTCGTCGAGGAGGCGGACGACCTCCTCCGGCGGGTGCTGGCCGTCGGCGTCGAGGTGGGCGCAGGCGTCGTAGCCGTTGCGCAGCGCGTACAGGTAGCCGGTCTGCAGCGCCGCCCCCAGCCCTTGGTTGAAGGGGAGCGAGGCGACCAGCGCCCCCGCCTCCCGGGCCCGCTCGGCGGTGGCGTCGCCGGAGCCGTCGTCGACGACGAGCACGTCGGCCCCGGGCAGCTCCTTCCGCACGTCCGCGATCACCTCGGCGACCGAGGCCTCCTCGTTCCAGGCGGGGATGAAGACGAGCGTCCGCACAGGTTCGATTCTCCCATGCGGGCCTGGAAACGCCCGGCCCGCCGCGACGAGAGGAGGATTGTGTTAGTAAATCTTCATGCCTCGCTCGGAGCAGAACCCGGCCGGACCGCCCCCCGGGGCGCCGCGGATCGGGATGCGCCTCTGGCTCACCGGCGCCTTCGCCGCGGTCAGCCTGATCACCGCCGCCGCGGTCTACTTCTTCGGCGACAAGCCCCAGGCGCTGATCGCCGCGGTCACGATCGGCGTCCTCGCCGGCCTCCTGATCGCGGTCGCGATCTCCCACCGCGTCGTCAGCCTCGCCCGCGCCGCCGGGGAAATGGCCGGCGGCTCCTTCGACCATCCGCTGAACACCTCCGGGCCGGACGAGATCGGCGACCTCGCCCGCGCCCTGGACTCGATGCGCGCTTCGCTGAAGGAGAGCTTCGGCGTCCTCTCCTCCGACCGCAACAAGCTCGCCGCGATCTTCGACGGCTTGACCGACGTGGTGATGGTCGTCGACTACGAGGGCCCGGTCCGCTTCTCCAACAGCGCCGCCTCGCGCCTGCTCGACGAGTCCGGCCAGCCGCCCGAGGTGGTCCTGCCGCAGCTCCACCGCGCCGCCGAGGTCGGCTTCTCCGCCCACCCGGCGCTGCGGATCGGCGACCGCGCCTACGCGATGACCGCGCGCTCCCTGCCCGACGAGCGCGCCGTCCTCGCCGTCCTGCGCGACCGCACCGACGAGCTGCGCCAGGAGCTGGCCGAAGCCGACTTCGTCTCCAACGCCGCCCACGAGCTGCGCAACCCGCTGGCCGGGATCTCCGGCGCGATCGAGGTCCTGCAGAGCGGCGCCAAGAACGACCCCTCCGACCGCGACCACTTCCTCAAACGGCTGGGCGAAGACGCCGAGCGGATGAACCGGCTGACCCAGTCCCTGCTGACCCTGGCCCGGGTCGAGTCCCGCGGCGCCCCGGAGAGCGAACCGGTCGACGTGCCGATGGCGATCAAGGACGTCGTCGCCGCCTGCGCGGCGCCGGCGCACGTGGAGCTGGTCGTCGACGTCGAGTCCGACCTCGCCGCCACCGGCGACCCGACGCTGCTGCGGCAGGTGATGATCGGGCTGCTCACCAACGCCTTCAAGAACACGCCGCCCCCCGGCACCGTTACCGTTCGCGGCCGCCACGACAGCGAGGGCGAAGTCATCTTGGAGGTCATCGACACTGGAACCGGCATTCCCGCAGGCGAGCTCGAGCGCGTCTTCGAGCGCTTCTACCGTCGCTCGGAGTCGCGCAAGCAGGAGGGCTTCGGCCTTGGCCTGGCGATCGCGCGGCGGATGGTCGACGTGATGGGCGGCCGGATCGGGGCCGAGTCGGTGGAGGGGGAGGGGAGCACCTTCTGGGTGCGCCTCCCGATCGCGCAACCGAGCCCGACCCCCGTCGCATGAGCAGCGGCCGCATCCTCATTGCCGACGACGAGCCCTCGGTGCGGGACTCGGTCGGCTACGCGCTCGCCCAGGAGGGCTTCGAGGTCACCCCGGCCGCCGACGGCGACGAGGCCGCCGAGCTGCTCGGCAACGGCGTCCCCTTCGACCTGCTGATCCTCGACATCATGATGCCGGGCCCGTCCGGGCTCGACATCTGCCGCGACGTGCGCTCCCGCAGCGCCGTCCCGATCATCGTCCTCACCGCCAAAGACGCCGAGGTCGACAAGGTGGTCGGGCTCGAGGTCGGCGCCGACGACTACGTCACCAAGCCCTTCTCGGTGCGCGAGCTGCTGGGGCGGGTGCGGGCGCAGCTGCGGCGCCGCGAGCTCGACCGGGCGCCGCTCTCCCAGGCGGTGAAGATCGAGTCCGGGCCGGTCTCGATCGACCTCGTCCGCCACGTCGCCACCGTCCGCGGCGTCCCCGTCAACCTCACCCGCTCGGAGTTCCAGCTGCTGCGCCTGCTCGTCGCCCGGCCGGGGGAGGTCTTCTCCCGCGCCCAGATCATGGAGGAGCTGTGGCAGACCGAGTTCGACGGCGACGAGCGCGCCTGCGACGTCCATATCTCCAACCTGCGCCAGAAGGTCGAGCGCGACCCGCAGAAGCCGGAGCTGGTCCTGACCGTGCGCGGCGTTGGCTATAAGTACAACCCAGACGCCAACTAGGAGAGGGGCCCTATGCCACTGGTACCGATGGTCGTCGAGCAGACTGCTCGCGGCGAGCGCTCATTCGACATCTACAGCCGCCTGCTCGCGCAGCGGATCATCTTCCTCGGCGAGCCCGTCACCGAGGACCTCGCCAACCTGATCATCGCCCAGCTGCTGCACCTCGAGGCCGAGGACCCCGACAAGGACGTCAGCCTCTACATCAACTCCCCGGGCGGCTCCGCCTACGCCGGCCTGGCGATCTACGACACGATGCAGTTCGTCAAGCCCGACGTGCAGACGATCTGTTACGGGATCGCGATGTCGGCGGGCTCGCTGATCCTCACCGGCGGCGCCGCCGGCAAACGAATGGCGCTGCCGAACAGCCGCATCCTCATCCACCAGCCGAGCGGCGGCTTCGAAGGCCAGTCGAGCGACATCGAGATCCACGCCAAAGAGATCCTCGCCCTGCGCGAGCGGCTCGACCAGATCTACGTCAAGCACACCGGCCAGTCGGCGGAGCAGATCCACACCGACATGGAACGCGACAAATTCTTCCAGCCGCCCGACGCGGTCTCCTACGGCCTGATCGACCGGGTGATCTCCTCGCACGAGTTCCAGGGCGGGGCCGCGGCCGGCAGCAACGGCTCCGCGCCCTAGGCCGGCCTCAGTCGCCGAGGCGGCGCCAGGCCCAGAGGCCGGCGACCGCCGAGGCGCTGCCGGAAAGGATGCCGCCGATCCCCGCTTTGCGGGTCTGGGGATGGCGGGCGGAGGCCCCCAGCGCGACGGCGTCGGCGAGGTCGCAGGCGCTGGAGAGGAGGAGCGCGTGGCGCAGTCCCGGTCGGTCGTTGCGGGCGGCAAGCGTCAGCGCCCCGATCGCGACGTCCCTGCCGCCGCCGAGCCTCGCCAGCGCCTCACCGCCGGCGTCGGTCTCGCCGAAGCCGAAGATCCGCAGCGCCGGTCGGGTCGCGAGGAGGATCCCGATTCCGATCGCGACCCGGCTGGCGCCGATCTGCATCGCCACCTGCCGCGCCCTGCGGTCCATCTTCGCTCGCCGGAGCATCGACTCATACCTACCCACCTGCCCCGATCTGCATCATGGGGGAGTGGCAGAGGGCGACACGATCCTGCGGCTGGCCCGCCGCTTCGACGCGACCCTGGTCGGGGAGACGGTGAGCGCCACGGCGCCCAGCCCACGGGGGAAGGCGGCGAACGTCGACCGGCTCGACGGGCACCGGCTCGAGCGCGCCGAGGCGCGGGGCAAGCACCTGCTGCTCGAGTTCGGCGAGCTCTCCCTGCACAGCCACCTGGGGATGAGCGGCGGCTGGCACTTCTACCGCCCGGGCGCCGGCTGGCGGCGCCCCCGCTCCTCGGCCTGGGCGGTGCTCTCCGGCGGCGAGTGGGAGGCGGTCCAGTTCGGCGGCCCGACCCTGCGGGTGACGACGACGGGCCGCCTGCGCCGCGACCCCCAGATCGCCCGCCTCGGGCCTGACATCCTCGCCGACGATTTCGACCCCGAGGCGGTGATCGCGACGATGCGCGCAGACCCGACCCGCGGGCTCGGCGAGGCGCTCCTCGACCAGCACCTGGTCGCCGGCATTGGCAACATCTTCAAGAGCGAGGCCTGCTTCGCCGCCCGGATCGATCCCTGGCGGGCGACCGGGGACCTCTCCGACGAGGAGCTGCGGGAGGCGCTGCTCGCCGCCCGCGCCCAGATGACGGCCGCGGTCGAGAGCGGCGGCCGCCACCGCTTCCAGATCTACAAACGCCGCCAGAGCGTCTGCCCCTCCTGCCGCGGCCCGGTCTCCTCGCGCGGCCAGGGCGACGCCAACCGCACCACCTACTGGTGCCCGCGGTGCCAAAGCTGAGGCGGCGGCGGACCCAGCCGCCCGCGCCGAAGCCCCGCCCGCGCTCCTACTACCTGGTGGCGGGCGTGCCGCTCGACGAAGAGATGGACTGCCTGCGGGCGCTGCCGGTCTTCGCCGACGGCCCGCTCGCCGAGCGGCGGCCGCAGCTGAAGGTGCGCCGCGCCAGCACCCGCCCCAACCGCCTCGGCTTCGCCGTCCCCAGCCAGTTCCGCCTCTCGGTCACCGCCTATCCCGGGATCCGTGCGGGCGACGTCCTCGAGACCCTGCTGCACGAGCTGGTCCACCTCCACGTCGGCCGCGCCAGGGAAGCCCACGGCTGGCACGGCCCCACCTTCAAGCGCGTGCTGAATCAGGCGATGCGACAGGCCTACGACTTAACCATGCCCACACCGCGAGCAACCCTCCACGGCCCGTACGCCGAGGCGATCGAGAACCTGCTCGGCGAGACCGCAAAAAGGGCTTCTGGAGAACCCTTTTTGCGGTCTCGCGGCTAGCCCTCCGCTTTTTCTTCCTCCTCCCACCGCCGCTTCTCGCGCAGGCGGTGGACGAGGAGGAAGACGATCACCACCAGGGCCGGGGCGAAGACCGGCAGGGCAACGATCGCGTTGTGATGGGCGAGCGGCAGGTTCACCGGCCGCCGCCGTGCTGGAAGCCCGGGAGGTTGCGGAGGCGCAGCCGCGCCCGACGCGGCGCCGGCCGCAGGCCGACCGCCAGCCGGTGCAGCGCCCAGGCGAGGAGGATGAGCAGCGAGAGGGCGATTCCGGCCACCGCCGAGTAGGCGAGGACGGTGACCACCGGGTTGCCGGTTTTCGCCTCGCGCTGCAGCAGCTGGTGCTCGTCGCCGAAGCTGCGGGTGAAGTGCGAGGGAGCCGGAACTTCCCCAACCGGGATCGCCTCGTCGCGCGGCAGGTAGATCGGCAGCGCGGTCAGCGAGTTGCCGTCGTGGAGGCGGATCATCGTCTTCCAGTCGCCGTGGACGGGGATCGGCTCGGTGCTGCGGTAGACGCCGGGAGCGGTCCGCTCCAGCGGCGCCACCACGAGGCCGCCGCCCTGCCAGGCGGTGACGTCGAACCACTCCGCGCCGGCGGCGGCGTCAGGCGGGTCCATGTGGACGGTGGCTTCGACCTCGCGGCCGGCCCGGCCGCCGAGGTCGTGCAGCGTCACTCGGGCGCTGACGCCCTGCTGGCTCGGCGTGTGGAGGCCGTAGGCGACGAGGGCGGCGAGGACCGCGGCGCTGCAGAGCGCGGCGCGGCGCAGCTGAGGAGAGCGGGGGAGGGGGACCGGCGAGAGGTGGGTGCCGATCCAGGCGCCGATCGTGGCGCCGGCGATCGCGGCCGCGAGGCCGACGACCGCCGCTTCCGGGAAGGCGGCCTCATGCCAGGGCAGCGGCATCCAGAGCTGCGACCAGGCCCACTCGGCGGCGAGGCCGACGGTGCCGATGCCGACCCCGGCGGCGAGGCCGAAGCGGAGCGGCTTCCGGGTGGAGACGGCGAGGGCGAGCGCCTCGACGACGAGCGCCTCGACGATATACAGCGGGAAGTGGGGCATCGTCTGCCCCAGCACCGGCCCGATCAGGAGCGCCAGGCCGCCGCGCAGGAGGATGAAGAACCCGGCCGCGCCCAGCGCCGCGCCGGGGCCGGCGTAGACCCGTGCCATGACCAGCCCGACGCCGGCGGCCAGCATCAGCAGCATCGGCTGGAAGATCAGCTGGAACTGGGGGACGCCGAAGTCGAACTCGGCCTGGAAGGTCGAGAGGCCCAGCATCAGGCCGCCGGTGAGGGCGATCGCGCGGGCCATCTTCGTGTGCAGGAGCTCCTCGATCGGCGTCTCCGCCTCGGCGTTCGCCCGCAGGCCCTCGACCGCGAGGACGGCGATCCCGACCAGGGTCATCGCGGCGCCGCCGATCAGCATCAGGTGGGTCGGCCCCCAGAGGGTCACGTCCTGGCCGAAGAGGCGGTGCCAGACGTCGTCGAGCGGGAACCCGATCAGCGAGAAGGCGCCGCAGGCGCAGATCAGGACGCCGCCCAGCGGCGCCCACCAGTCGCGGCCGATCCGCACCGCGACCGTGCTCGGCCGCTCCTTCGGCAGCACCATCGCGAAGAAGCCGGCGCTGAAGATGCCGAAGAGGCCGAGGAGGATGAAGTAGTGGGCGGGGTTGGCGAGCGGGCCGGGATCGCGGCCGTTGTCGATGTGCAGGGAGATGTCCCAGTACATCCCGAAGAGGGCGGTGAGCAGGGAGGTCGTCGCCACCGCCGAGGGAAAGGCGACCCAGCCGGGCATGCCGGACCGGCGTTCGCCGAAATCCGCGAGGCGCTGCAGGACCCGGACCCGGCCGCTGCGGTGTCCGAGGCCGAGGAAGAGGAGCGCGCAGGTGACGATCGTCGCGGCCGCGGTGGCGATCGCGATCTGGCCGATTTCGGCGCCTCCGGCCGGAGGGGAGGCCGCGGCGAGAAGCGTTCCGTGGAGGTTCATGTGGAGGTCCTTGGAGGAGGGGGGATTACAGGAAGCTTGTTCCCTCATAAACGTTACCTCAAACGAGGTTACATTCTCGATGTAGACTCGTCACATGGCTAAAAAGCCTGCAGACAGCGCTGATCCGGCTTCCACGGAGGCGAATCTCACGGTCGAGCAGCTTGCCTACGAGACCGGGATGTCGGTGCGGAACATCCGCAACCACCAGTCCCGTGGCCTCCTGCCCCCGCCTGAGGTCCGCTCACGGGTCGGCTACTACGGCCCCGCGCACGTCGCCCGCCTGCGCCTGATCCAGGAGATGCAGGCGGAGGGCTTCAAGCTGAGTGCGATCTCCCGGCTGATCGGCGAGCACGGAGCCGACGCCGACCGCTTCGTCGGCCTGCGCCAGGCCGTCACCGCACCCTTCGCGACCGAGGCGCCGGAGGTTTACACCCGCGAGGAGCTGGTCGAGAAGTTCGGCACCGACGACGACAGGCTGATCGAGAAAGCGAAGAAGCTGGGCCTCCTCGTCGACCTCGGCGACGATCGCTACGAAGCCCCGAGCCCGGCCCTGATCCGCGCCGCCGAGGAAGTGATGGCGATGGGGATCGAGCTTCCCGCCGCCCTCGCCGCGATCGAGAAACTCAGCCGCAACGCCCAGTCCTCGGCCCGCACCTTCGTCGACCTCTTCGTCGAGAAGGTCTGGAAGCCCTTCGACGACGCCGGTCGCCCCGAGGAGGGCTGGGAGGAGATCATCGCCGCCATCGGCCGCCTCCGCCCCCTCGCCTTCGACGCCCTCAACGCCACCTTCCGCCTCACCCTCACCAGCGAAATCGAGAAAGCCTTCGGCGAAGTCCTCGAACGGCGCCAAAAGCGGAAATAGACGCCGAAACTATCCTGACCTCATGAACCACCAGCAGAGACTCGCGGAGAGTGCCGAACGTGCCAAGCAGGCAGAAGCGCGTGGGGACGAGGGCCTTGCCGCCCGCGAATGGCGGTCTTATCGGTTTATTCGTGACGCCGCTCGCGACCCAGAAGAGTTGCTGGCGGAGGGGATCTCCCTCTCGATGCAGGCGATCGAGCTCGCCGCAGCCAACCGGTGACCGGCTTCGGCCGCATCCTCCACGGCTTGAACGAGGCTGGAGTCCGTTATGTCTTGATCGGCGGGATCGCCCTGATCCGCCATGGCGTGGTCCGAGCGACTCGCGACGTCGACGCAGTCTTCGACCCCGACCCCGGCAACGTCGAGCGCATTCGAAGCCTTGTCGAGGAGTGGGGTGCTACTCGGCCCGATGGATCTTCGCTGCAAGAGGGGGCGGTCAGGACGGATCGCAGCGTTCACCTCAGAACTCCCTTTGGCGACCTCGACCTCGTGTCTGAGAAGATCGCCGGGATTGCCTTTTCCGACCTCCTGGCACGAGCGGATACGAAGAAGGTCGACGGCGTTGAAGCACCGATCTGCTCGCTTGCCGATCTCGTCGCGATGAAGCGGGCGGTCGGGAGGGAACGGGATCTGGCTGACCTCGCCGATCTGCGGGCCGCCCACGGAGAACTTCCAGAGACCACCGAGTAGAAGCCGACGCCCGGACTTGAACCGGGGACCCCTTCATTACGAATGAAGTGCTCTACCAACTGAGCTACGCCGGCGGGCTGCGGGGATTGTAGAGAGGGAGCGGGCTTCGGTCCGGGTCTCAGGGGCGGACGGTGAAGGAGATCGAGCGGCCGGGCTTCGAGCAGGAGGTCGACCAGCCGCGGTCGCTGACCACGCTCTGGCAGCGGTAGTCGCCGACCGAGCAGCCCCAGCGGGAGGCGCCCGGGGGCCGCCGGCAATCCGGCTCGTGCTCCCACTCGGCTCGCACCGCGGCCGGGGCGGCGGGGTCTTTTGCCGGAGACGTTCCCGCCGTCCCGCCGCCGCCGCAGCCGCCCAGCAGCATGGCGAGGACGGCGACCGGCGCGAGTGGGGTGGCGAGCCGCATGCGGCGCAACCTACCCGTCGCGCGCCTCCTCATGCGGCAGCTTGCCGCAGATCGGGCACTCCGGCTCGGGCGTCACCGGCTCGCGTTTGACCTCCATCGTCCGCAGGTCGTAGATGTGGGCGACGCCCTGGGTGGCCGGGCGGCTGAGGCCGGTCAGCAGGTGCATGACCTCCATCGCCACCTGGCCGCCGATCAGCCCGCAGGCCGGGCCCAGCGTCGCCGCCGGGCTCGGTTTCGCCCGCCGCTGCTCGACCGCGACGTCGAAGAGCGGGTACTCGCGCCGGTAGCCGATCTCCTGGCAGACGAAGCAGCCCGTCTTCCCCGGCACGTAGAGCGGCCCGACGCGGGCGATCGGCGGGAAGTGGCTCATCGTGATGTACGGGATCCCGGCGGCGAAGCAGGCCGAGTTGCACCAGCGCTCGATCTCGTGCGCCGGCCAGTCGGCGGCGTCGATGACGACGTCGGCCCCGTCGATGAACTCGGCGATGTCGGCCTCGCCCTCCAGCCGGCGCGCATCCGTGGTGATCTTCGCCGCCGAGTTGAACGCACGCAGGCGCGCTGCCGCGCACTCGACCTTGAGCAGGCCGACGTCGGCCTCGGTGTAGAGGATCTGCCGGTTGAGGTTGCTGACCTCGACCCGGTCGCCGTCGATCAGCCACATCTCGCCGACGCCGGTGCAGGCGAGCGCCCAGGCCGACCAGCCGCCGAGGCCGCCGACCCCGAGCACCGCCACCTTCGCCTCCCGCAGCCGCCGCTGGCACTCCGACGGGGTGACCCCGCCGCCGAGGTCGCTGAAGTAGCGCAGCTGGCGGTCGAACCGTTCCAGCTCGGCGGCGGGCACCAGCTCGTCGTCGGCGGCGTCCTCGACCACCTCCAGCTCCTGCAGCTGCGCCATCAGGTCGTCCACCTCCGTGGCGCCGAACTCCTCCCGCAGCTGCTCCAGCGTCCGTTCGCCGTCGACGGCGGCGAGCAGCCGCCGTTCCTCCGCGTCGGGCTGCTCGATGCGGATGTCGTTCTCGGCACTCGGTCGCAGGAGGTAGACGTCCCCCTCCGGCGTCTCGATCTCCTCCGTCGTTCGCTTGATCCGTGGCCTTCGCAATTACTCCCCCTAAGTAGCTCGATAGCGCAAGAGAGACCGGCCGAGCAGTCGGGAGAGTTTCTAGATCAGCAGAGTACGAGCTCGTTCGAAGATCGCGTCGGTCATCGGCACGGTCAGCTTGCCGGTGAAGGTGTTCTGCTGGCTCGGGTGGTAGCAGCCGAGGAGCCGCCAGCGGCCGACCTCCGCCTCGGCGCCGTGGCCGAACTTCGGCCGCGGCCGCGGCACCTCCTCTCCGAGCGCCCTGGCGGCGCGGAGGAAGCCGTCCCAGCCGAAGGAGCCGAGGGCGACGAGCACCTGACAGCGCTCCAGCAGCTCCAGCTCGCGTCGCAGGTAGGGGAGGCAGGTGTCGCGCTCCTGCGGCGTCGGCTTGTTCGCCGGCGGGGCGCAGCGGACGGTGGCGGTGACGTAGGCGTCGCGCAGCTCGAGGCCGTCGCCGCGCCACTCCGAGGTCGGCTGGTTGGCGAAGCCGGTCCGGTGCAGGGAGGCGTAGAGCCAGTCGCCGGAGCGGTCGCCGGTGAACATCCGGCCGGTGCGGTTGGCGCCGTGGGCGGCCGGAGCGAGGCCTACGATGCCGAGGCGGGCGTTGGGATCGCCGAAGCCGGAGACCGGGCGCGCCCAGTACTCCTGGCCGCGGTAGCGGCGCGGCGGGTTGGCGGCTTGGTCCTCGCGCCACTCGACCAGCCGCGGGCAGAGGCGGCAGCGGTGGACCTCCTCGGCCAGGGCCGCCAGCGCCCCGGCGCGGTCTGAGCTCATAGGCTTGGCTTCCTCCGCATGGCACCGAACCGAATCATGCGCGGCCGGCTCGTGCGCCGCGCCTTCGCCCTCGGCGTCGCCGCCGTGGCCCTCGCCCTCGGGCTCGCGGCCTGCGGGAGCGGCGGGGGCGGCGGCGCCACCGACCGCGAGGGGGACCTCGCCGTCCTCAACGCGATCCTCGCCCGGCAGCTCGCCGCGGTCGACGCCTACGGCGAAGCGCTGCCGCTGCTGCGCGGCCCCGGCCTCGCCACCGCCCGCCGCTTCCGCGCCCAGGAACAGGAACACGTAGACGCGACGACGAAGACGCTGCGCGGCCTCGACGGCGAAGCCGACCCGCCGCCGGAAACGGTCGAAGCCGGCGACCTGAAGAGCGCCGAGGACGCCTGGCGCTTCCTGTATGAGCTGGAAAGCGCGACGATCGACGCCGAGCTGAACGCCGTCGCGCGGCTGACGATCGCCTGGCCGCGCCCGCTGGTCGCGGCGATGGCCGCGAACCAGGCGCAGCGGCTGGTCCCGATCCGCCGCGCCCTCGGCGCCGCGCCGGCGGAAACCGTGCCCGGGGCATTCGAGACCGGGGAAACTGCCGCTCCGGAGGAGATGATGAAGCCATGACCGCTCCCCTCTACGCCATCGGCCGCTTCTGCTCCCGCCACCACTGGCCCGTGATCGGGGCCTGGGTCGCCCTCGCGATCGCGCTGCTCGCGATCGGCCACTCCGCCGGCAGCAAGACCAGCGAAAACCTGACCCTGCCCGGAACCGACTCGACGATCGCGACCGAACTGCTCGAAGACAACCTGCCCGAACAGGCTTACGGCAGCAACCCGCTGACGATCGAAGCGCCCGCGGGGAAGAAGCTGACCGACCCGCAGTTCGCCTCCGCGGTGGCGGAAACCGCGAAGCGGCTGAACGCGCTCGGCGACGTCAACTCCGCCGTCAGCCCGTTGAGCCCGCAGGGGGCCGCCTTCCTCGCCAAGGACGAAACGGTCGGCTACTTCCCCGTCGTCCTCTCGGTCGGCCCCGGCGAAATCGACGAAGAAGAGGCGGAACGGATCCTCGACGCCGCCGGGCCGGCGAAAGCGGCGGGTCTCGAGCCGGCCGTCGGCAGCTACGTCGGCCAGCAGCTCTCGAAGCCGGCGACCGAGACCAGCGAGGCGATCGGGCTGGCGGCGGCGGTGGTCATCCTCCTCTTCGCCTTCGGCACGGCGACGGCGATGATGCTGCCGATCGTCTCCGCGGTGCTCGGCCTCGTCTGCGCGCTCTCGATCATCCGCCTGCTCGAGCACGTGCTCGAGGTGCCGGGAGTGGCCTCGACCCTGGCGACGATGATCGGCCTCGGCGTCGGCATCGACTACGCCCTCTTCATCGTCACCCGCCACAAACTGCAGCTCGCCGACGGGATGGAGCTGCGCGAGTCGATCGCGCGGGCGACCGCGACCGCCGGCGGCGCCGTCGTCTTCGCCGGCTTCACGGTCGTGATCGCGCTCTGCTCGCTCGCCTTCGCCGGGATCCCGCTGGTCTCGACCCTCGGCTTCACCGCCGCCGTCGCGGTGGTGGTCGCGGTCTGCGCCGCGACGACGCTCCTGCCGGCGATGCTCGGCGCCCTCGGCCCGCACATCAACTCGCTGCGGGTCAAGCTCGGGAAGACCCACCCCGACGACAAGGAGCCGCACGGCTGGCGGCGCTGGGCCGAGTGGGTCAGCCTCCGCCCCTGGAGCGCGACGGTGGCTGCGCTGCTGGTCCTGATCGTCCTGGCGCTGCCGATCTTCCAGCTCGAGCTGGGCCAGAACGACATCAGCGCCCTGCCGAAGGAAACGACCTCGCGCCAGGCCTTCGACTCGCTCGACAAGGGCTTCGGCCCCGGAGTCGACGGGCCGCTCCTGATCGCCTCCGAATTCGCCTCGCCCTCGGAAGCCAAGCAGGTGCTGCCGAAGCTGGAGGAGGAGATCGGGACGGCGCCGGACGTCGCCGCGGTCTCCGAACCGACCCTGGACAAAGCGGGCACGGCGGCGGTCTTCACGGTGATCTCGAAATCGGAGCCGTGGGCGGACGAGACCGTCGGCCTGGTCGAAGACCTGCGCGAAACGCAGATCCCGGCGGCGCTGCGGGGGACCCGGGCGAGCTCCTACGTCGGCGGCCAGACCGCCGGCTACATCGACCTCGCGACCCAGATCAGCGACAAGCTGCCGCTGATGATCGCGATCGTCGTCGCCCTCAGCTTCATCGTCCTCCTCGTCGCCTTCCGCTCGCTGCTGGTCCCGGTCAAGGCGGCGGCGATGAACCTGCTCTCGGTTGCCGCCGCCTACGGCGTCGTCACCGCCGTCTTCCAGCTCGGCTGGGGCTCGTCGCTGATCGGGCTCGACCACGCGATCCCGATCGTCAGCTTCGTGCCGCTGCTGATGTTCGCGATCCTCTTCGGGCTCTCGATGGACTACGAGGTCTTCCTGCTGACGCAGATGCGCGAGCACTACGAGGAGTACGGCGACGAGCGGCGGGCCGTGGTCGAAGGGCTGGCCAACACCGGCCGGGTGATCACCTCGGCGGCCGCGATCATGGTCTGCGTGTTCACCAGCTTCGTCCTCAGCGGCAACCCGGTGGTGAAGGAGTTCGGGGTCGGCCTCGCGGTCGCGATCGCGATCGACTCGACCCTGGTCCGCTGCCTGCTGGTGCCGGCGGTGATGGTCCTGCTCGGCAGGCGCGCCTGGTGGCTGCCGCGCTGGATGGACCGCCTGCTGCCGAAGATCAGCATCGAGGGCGAGGAGTACTTCGCCGAGAAGGACGCGGAAGCGGCGCCCGCTGTGGCTAAATGAGCGGGGATGTTCCCGCTCAACCTGCCTAACGCGCTCACCCTCCTGCGCATCCTCGCGGTGCCGGTGGTCGTCGTCGCCCTGCTCGGCGAGACCTCCAACGGCGATGCCCTCGCCGCCGGCGTCTTCGCCCTGGCGGCGGCGACCGACGGCCTCGACGGCTACTTCGCCCGCTCCCGCGGCTCGGTCACCACCTTCGGCAAGCTGATGGACCCGCTCGCCGACAAGCTGCTGGTCACCGGCGCGCTGCTCTCCCTGGTCTCGCTGGGACGGCTCGAAGCCTGGGTGGCGATGGTGATCATCGCCCGCGAGGTCGCGGTCACGATCCTGCGCACGATCGCCGCCGAGCGCGGCATCGTCATCGCCGCAAGCTGGCTGGGAAAGCTGAAGACCGTCCTGCAGATCGCCGCGATCATCGCCCTCATCGCCACCGACCCCGCCCCCCTCGGCGTCGACGTCCTCGTCTACGTCGCCCTCGTCGTCACCGTCGTCAGCGGCTTCGACTACTTCTTCGGCCTGCGCAAGCGAATAGAGGCGCTGGAGCGCGAGCGGGCAGGAGCGAAGCCGAAACCGGCGGCGTAGCGACTCCGAGCTGTGGGGGGCCATGACCCCCACGATCTCGGAGCTGTTAGGCGGAGGGCGCCTCGAGCCACTCGCGCATCGTCACGTGGTGCGCGCGGTGCTCGCCGCTCTTCAGCTCGGCGCGGAGGTCGCCTAGGGTCCCGTAGCGCTCGGCGACGACGTTGTGGCGGTGGATCGTCTCCAGGTTCTCCTGGCGCGCCATCACGAAGGTCTGCTCGGGAAGGTCGGTGTAGCCCTCGACCACCTGGCGGAGCATCTCGCGGACGCAGTCCTCGACGAAGCGGGGGTTTTCGTGCGCCTTGACGACCACCGAGCGCTCGTCGGTGCGCTTCATCAGCTCGTAGATCTCCGAGCTCATCGAGCTCTCGACGATCCGCAGCAGCTCCGGCGCCTCGATCCAGGCGGGGCCGCCCTCGGGGCAGCCGACGTAGAGGGTGCCGATGCCGCGCTGGTTGTGGGTGGCGACGGGGACGAGCTCGAGGATCCGCTCGATCTCCTCGGGGCCGAAGCCGTCGCCGTCGAGCCGGTCGCGGGCGAGGGCGGCGACGGCTTCCTGGGCGCAGGGGCAGGCGGTCATGCCCTGGGCCTCGACCCCGGTGAGGGTGCGGGTGCCGCGGGCGGAGGCGACGGCGGTGCCGTAGAGAACGTAGATCTCCTGGGTGGTCCTGCCGGTTTCCGGCGTCTGCACGGTCTCCGGGTAGTGCGCCTTGATCGAGACCTCGGCCCGCTCGCCGCCCTGGCGCTCGCGCACCTTCTCGGCGACGTGGGCGGCCAGCACCTCGGCTTTGAAGGCCTCGCCGAGGACGACCTCGTCGATCGCCTCGCCGACGATCTCCTCGAAGCGCGACATGTGGACGCCGGCCTGCTGCGGGTTGAGGTCGACGAAGCACTCGAAGTTGGCGTAGAAGAGGTTCTCCTCGCCGTCGGCCTTGACCCGGATCACCTTGTCGACGCCGGTGACGCCGACGCGCGAGAGGCTCACCTGCGTCGCCGGCAGGGCGGCTTGGACGTCGGGAGTTGCGACAGTGGCGGTCGTCTGACTGGCCATCGGCTAACCAATAGTAAGCAACTGGGCTCGCCGGCTGGGTGTCGGCTCTCGCCGGACGTTGGAGAGTTTTTACTGCCTATAATCCGTCGCGGTCGGAGCGTCCGGGCCGGCCACCGCGAATTTGGGGAGAGGGAGAGCGGCGGAGTGAGCATCGAACCGTTGGAGTCCGCGACCGACGTCATCGAGCGCGACCAGGAGACGAACCCGATCGGAGAGATCGAGGAGCTCCAGGGTCTGATCGCTACCGGTCGCGAGCGCGGCTACCTCACCTTCGAGCAGATCTCCTCGACACTCGAGGAGGTGGAGATCACCAAGGAGCAGGTGACCCAGCTCCACGCCCACCTCGTCGAGCACGGGATCGACGTCATCGCCGAGGACGGCGTCAGCGCCTATAAAGCCCAGCGCAGCGGCGAGAGCAGCGGCGCGGCGAAAAAAGAAGAGCTCGACCTGACCGTCGAGCCGAGCCTCGACTCCCTGCGCCTCTACCTGCGGGCGATCGGCCAGGTCGACCTGCTGACCGCGCAGCAGGAGGTCGAACTGGCGAAGCGGATCGAGCGCGGCGACATGCTGGCGAAGCGGCAGATGGTGGAGGCGAACCTGCGCCTCGTCGTCTCGATCGCCAAAGGCTATCTGGGCCGCGGCCTCGGTTTCCTCGACCTGATCCAGGAGGGCTCGCTGGGGCTGATCCGGGCGGTGGAGAAGTTCGACTACCGCCGCGGCTACAAGTTCTCCACCTACGCGACCTGGTGGATCCGGCAGGCGGTGACGCGGGCGATCGCCGACAAGGCGCGGACGATCCGCATCCCCGTCCACATGGTCGAGAAGCTGAACCGGGTCGCCCACGTCGAACGGCAGCTGGTGCAGAGGCTGGGGCGGGAGCCGGAGCCGGCGGAGATCGCCGAAGAGCTGCGCTGGCCGGTCTCCGACGTGCGCGACATCCTCCGCGTCGCCCAGCTTCCGGTCTCGCTGGAGAAACCGGTGGGGGACGAGGACGAATCCGAGCTCGGCGACTTCGTCGCCGACGACGCCGTGCTCGAGCCCTTCGAGGAAGCGAGCGAGCACCTGCAGAAGGAGGGCGTGAAGCGAGCGCTGGAAGCGCTCCCCGACCGCGAGCGGCAGGTGATCGAACTTCGCTACGGACTCGGCGGGGCCGAGCCGCTGACGCTGGAGGAAGTCGGTCGCACCTTCGGCGTCACCCGCGAGCGGATCCGCCAGATCGAGAACAACACGCTGAAGAAGCTGAAGCGCCTGCCGGAGGCCCAAATGCTCCGGGAAGCTTCCTGAGCTCCCGCTAGCGGGGCTCGAGCACGAAGACCGTGGGGTCGCGGTCCAGCTTCGACTCGTAGTAGTCCCAGCCCGAGTACTGCTGCATGTGGCGGCGCCAGAGGTCGGCTCGCTCCTCGCCCTCGGCGATCCGCGCCCGCACCCTGGAATGCTTGCGCCCGACCTCGATTTCGGCCTCCGGGTCGGCGCGGAGGTTGAGCGACCAGGCGGGGGTCTTGGCGTTGCCGGCGTTGGTGTTGATGACGACGAAGCGCTCGCCGTCGGCGAGGTAGAGGACCGGCGCCGTGCGCGGCTGGCCGGACCTGCGGCCGGTGGTGGTCAGCAGGAGGACGGGCCCGCCGCCGACCTTGCCGCCGATGCGGCCCCCGCTCAACCGGTACACGGGGGTGTTGAGCCTGCCGACCAGGCGCAGCCCCGTTGCGCCCAGCGAGTGGGACAGGCGGGAGTAGAAGCGGTCGCTCGGCACGGCGTGAGTATTCCATCGCCCCAGCTACAGTGGGGCGATGGCCGGGTCGCACCCCTTCCGCCGCGCCGCCGAGACCAAGGACGTCGACCTGCTCGCGGAGACGCTGCACGAGGACGTCGTCCTCCACAGCCCCGTCCTCTTCCGCGGCTTCGAAGGCCGCGACACCGTCGTCACCGTGATCTCCCACGTCGCCGCGACGCTGGAGAACCTCTCCTATACCGACGAGCTGGCCGAAGGCGACACCGTCGTCCTCCGCTTCAAAGCGACCGTCGGTGACCGTGAGCTCGAGGGCATCGACTTCCTCCAGCTCGACGACGACGGCCGCGTCCGCGAGCTCACCGTCTTCATGCGCCCCTTCTCCGCCCTCAATGCCTTCAACGAGGGGATGAAGGCCAGGCTGGAAGTGGCGGAAGGTTAGACCGGGGCGTCGTCCGCGGGAGGTGATTCTGGCCTTGGGGCCAGAATCTTCTCGAAGACGATCTTGCCGGGCCCATCCGCGCGAGCCCAAAGCCGATCGCCTGCAACAAGGCCAGCCTCCTCGCAAGGGGCCTTGGGAAAAGTCGCCTGACGTTTCGGACGCAACAGCACCTGGCGACTAGAGGATGGGGGAGGCAGGATTCGAACCTGCGTAGGCATAGCCGTCAGATTTACAGTCTGATCCATTTGACCGCTCTGGCACTCCCCCGGGGTGGGACGGAGGATTGTATTGCCCGAGCCCTGGGAGTAGACCGCTCCTTCGAAGGACGTCCCTCGCTCGATCTCGAACTCGGAGTACTTAGAGCCACCCAGCACCAAACCCGTTGAGCCCTCAACCAGAGTCGCTGGGATGAACCACCGCCTGCCGTCGCCTACGAGGACGAACAGGTAGTCGACGCGGGTTGGATCGAACCTCTTCGCGACGCCATTCCAGCTCCGGTTGCCACCATTGGTTGCGATCGAGATGTTCCAGCGATCGCTATCCGGCTTGGAGCCGCGGTAGGTCGAGGTCTTCACCTGGACCCGGACCAGGCGGTCATCGAACTCCGCCATCAAGTCGACGTGTGGACTGTGAGTGAACGGAACCCAGACGACAGCGTTCTTGCTCGCAAGCCACTCCATCGCCGAAAGCTCACCGATGTCACCCTGGACGCGGCGGTTGACCGCCCGCTCCCGGCGGTGAGGGGTAGCTGCTGACGGGGCAGTCTCCATGTAAAGGAGCATTGCAGGTGCCTCAGACAGAAACTTTCGCTTCAGAATCTCGATCCGGTCGCCTGAGAAGATCTCTCGGTGCTCGACGACCGCGTGATCGCTATCGCCGGAGTGGGAGGTGGGCTCGGCCCGCTCGTCGCTCGGCAACTCGCCGAAGCAGGCGCGACCGTTGCCGGGACCGATCGCTCGCAGGAGACGCTCGACTCGCTCGCCGCCGACCTCGGCCTGCCGCCCGAGCGCTGGGACGGGCGCACCGTCGACCTCCTCGACGAGGATGCCGCGCGCGGCTGGTGCGCCGCCCTGGTCGAGCGCTTCGGCCGCGTCGACGGGCTCGTCCACCTCGTCGGCGGCTGGCGCGGCGGGCAGCCGCTGCAGGAGGCGCCGCTCGCCGACTGGGAGCTGCTGCACGACCTCCTCGTCCGCACCGTCCAGCACACCACCCGCGCCTTCCACGGCCAGCTCGCCGCCAGCCCCCACGGCCGTTTCGTCCTCGTCTCCTCCAAGCAGGCGCAGGCGCCGACCGCGACCAACGCCGCCTACGCCGCCGCCAAGGCGGCCGCCGAGGCCTGGACCCTCGCCCTCGCCGATGGCTTCGAAGGCGGCGACGCCACCGCCAACGTCGTCGTCGTCGACGCGATCCTCACCCCGCGGATGCGGGAGGAGCACCCCGGCGAGGACTTCCCCGCCTTCACCCCGGCCGAGGACCTCGCCGCCGCGATCGCATTCCTCTGCTCGGACGCGGCGAAAAAGATGAATGGGCAGCGCCTGCCGCTTACCATGGGTCGATGAGCAGCCGCAAAGGGCAGAACGCCAAGCCCGACGGCAAGATGACGATCGGGGAGCTGGCGCGGCGGACCGGGATGACGATCCGCAACATCCGCGCCCACCAGACCCGCGGCCTGCTGCCGCCGCCCGAGGTCCACGGCCGCACCGGCTACTACAACGAGGAGCACGTCGCGCGGATCGAGCTGACGCGCGAAATGCAGGCCGAGGGCCTCAACCTCGAGGCGATCCGCCGCGTGCTGGAGAGCAGCGAGGGCTCCTCCCGCGAGATGGTCGACTTCGCCCGTGCCGTCCGCGCCCCCTTCGAGGACGAGACGCCGGAAATCTTCGACGCCGAGGAGCTGGCTTCGGCCTGGGGGGTCGAGCGCTTCGACCCGAGGCTGCTGGCGCGCACCGAGAAGCTCGGCATCGTGCGCCAGCTGCCCGACGGCAAGATCGAGGTGATCAGCCCCCGCCTGCAGCACGCCGGCACCGCCCTGATCGAGCTCGGCGTCTCCCCCCAGGCGGCCGTCGAGACGGCCGAGGCGCTGCGCCGCGCCTCCGAGAAGGTGGCGCGGACCTTCGTCGAGCTCTTCGTCCGCGAGGTCTGGGAGCCCTTCGACCAGGCCGGTCGACCGGAGGAGGACTGGCCGAAGGTGCGCGAGGCGCTCGACCGGATGCGCCCGCTCGCCTCCGACGCGCTGCTGGCGATGTTCCAGATCACGATGGGGGAGTCGACCGAGAAAGCCGGCGAACGCACCCTTACCGACGCGGCCAAGCCGGTCCGGCGAACCCGCTCGGGCAAAGGAAGGCGCTCCCGTTCCCGAAGCTCGCGGCCCTGAAGCTAGTTCCGGGCTTTTTCCGGGGGAAATTCGACTAGAAACTCCGCACGTAGCTGCTCCGCGACCACTTCGCCGCCGAACAGCTCCCTCAATTCCCGATCTCTCAGCACCGCCTCGAAGGGATGGTCCAGGGGCAGCCGCCCCGCCGTGGTGCAGAGCGGGAAATCCTCGGGGTGGCTGCGCAGGTGCTCGGCCAGCAGCGGCCAGCGCATCCGCAGAATGGTCAAGAGCGCGAGCTGTCGCCGCTCCGTCTTGGTCAGGAGCCGCCCTTCCCGGAGGAGCCGGTCCCGCTCGATGCCATAGGCATTCATCAGCCTCTTCATCGACCGGGGGTTGTTCTCGAGCAGGGGCGCGAATTCCAGAAGCAGCTTCTCAAGCTGTTCCTGCATCTCAGGTGCGTTCAAGCGCCTCATCGCCGCGATCAGGACCTCCTCGTCGGCCGGGCCCTCGGCCAGGATGTCCCCGATGCGGTCTTCGACCTCGGCGGCGGTGTGTGCCGAGGCAAGTGCTTGGGCAGAGGAAGTCCTATGCGGGCGGGGGTCGGACTCGGGCGGCTCGGAGGCGCCACGCAGGAGCTCCGCCCAGTACCGCTCACGGTCGGTCTTCGACATCGGCGGAATTTCGAGCGAGATCTGAAAGGTCTTCTCGAGGAACAGGAAACCCAGGGGACGACCGGGTTCGCCGACGGTGTCCCGGAAATCCTCGTAGGTCGTGGCAAAGCTCTGGCAGAGCCAGGTCCGGTCGGCGGCGACCACATAGGTCACGGGCTCGGCCATGAACAGCGTCTGTATTCCCTCCAGCAGCTCGACGACGTAGTCCGGCCGGCAGCGATCGAGATCGTCGATGAAGATCGTCATCGGGTGACCGCACGAGCGAACCAGCCACCGAAATCTCCTCCGGTAGACGCCGAGCGGATCCTGGGAACGCCGGAGGAAGCGATCTGCCCCCGCCGCCGAGCCGATGGCCAGCCATCGGCCGGTCCCGGAGGCCAGCCCGAGCAGGGTAGAGGCCAATGCGGTCGCGGATGCGACCGTGAGCAGCACCTTCTGCAGGGCGTTCAGAGAGCCCACGTCCAGCCCGAACCAGGCATTGAGCCAGGCGACGACTGCCACCGCGAGCACCAGGGCCGTCGTGATCACAGCGGCCCTGGCGTTCCAAAGGCGCCAACCGAGATCGCGGGCCCAGAAGATCAGCCAGCGCCCCCTGTCGATCTTCCAAAGCTCACTGGTACACGACCGCTGCACTTCGGAGAGGAGCCACCACCACGGAGGCGCCAGCCGTTGATGCTCCCAGGCGCTGAACTCAACCACTATCCACTGAGACAGCGATGGTTTGCCGACCTTCCTCCGGCGGAGGAAATCGGGGAACCAACCCCATGGCCCGGACCGATCGGGGTTCGATCGGTTCCGAAGATCGACAGCCAGGAAGCGCAGGAGCGACGACTTCCCCGCCCCCCAGGGAGCGTGAACATGCACCAGGAAGCCCCCGGAGGCGCTCGCGGCCGCCGTATCGCGTCGGCGCTTGTCGCGTCGTTCCCTCCAACCGTCGACCGACGCCTCGGTGTCCTCTTCCCTGACCCGTCTGATCCTCTCCCCGAGGACCTCCGCGAGCCGCCGACGACCCAGAGCGTCGCGGTCGGCCGGTCGGTCCTGATGCGTCGGAACAGCCTCGATTTGGCTCTCGTTCGACTGTTTCGGTTCGGGTTTCCGTACCTTTTGACGCGGCCGCCTTCCTTGGCTGAGTTGTCGAATTACCTCGTTTCGAACCTTGTCTCCATCGAGCGAGAGATGTTCGAGGACGGTCCCGGTCGCATCGTCGGGCTTACGTACGAGCGCGAGGAGAAGATGCTCGGTTCCGATGTAGTTATGTCCGAGGGACAGCGCCTCTCGCAGCGCCAGCTCGAGGATTTTCCTCAGGGCCGCCGAGATCCCAGGTTTCGTATCTGCGCTGGTCGGCTCCGGTGGCACCGTTCCCAAAATGGCCTCGACGGCCGCCTCATAGGTGACTCCGAAGCTCTCGAGAACCGAGGCTCCCAGGCCCTCTTTCTCCACGAACAGTCCGAGTATGAGATGGGCCGGTTGAGCATGTGGATTGCCCAGCCGCATCGCCTCGGTTTGGGCTGCTCCGACCGCCAGCGTCGCCCGCTCCGTGAAACGCTCCGGAAGTTGAAGGGAAGGCTCCGCCATCGGCGCGGAGAGTCTAAAGCGATCAAAGGCGCTTAAGGCGACGCTTCCAGCGTGAACCGCACGCGCAGCGGCTTCGATTCGTTCGCCGCTTCGTCGGTCGCCCGCAGCACCGCCAGGTAGCGCCCGGGCCGCGCCCGGAAGTGCTTCCACCGCGCGCCCAGGCGCAGGTGGTTGACGCCGATGAAGGCCGTCCAGGTCTTGAACCCGTTGTAGACGCGCCGCCCCTTCGAGTTCAGCCGGTAGTACTCGGCGTCGAGGCTTCCGCGCTCGCTGATGTGGACGCTGAAGCCGAGGCCCTTCGTACCTCTTCTCTGTCGCTTCGCCAGCGTCAGCGATCCCAGGGTGGGCGGCTTCAGGTCGAGGTTCAGCGGTGGCTGCGGGCCCGGGTCGGAGTCGGGGTTGCCGGGAACGTCGGAGACGATCACCTCGCCCCGCACCGCCGCGTGCAGCTTGCACTGGAAGAAGTACTCGCCCGGCTGCGTGAACTGGAGCGTGTAGCTGTCGCCGGCGCGGTGCGCGGGGGCGTCGGTGCCGGGGTCCGAGTCCCACTGCAGGTCGTTGGGGGAGATGCCCGTGACCGAGTGCGCCAGGTCCGGCCCGAGCCAGTCCCAGGTCACCTTCTCGCCGAGGTCGACGTGGACCTGCGGCTGGGACCAGGCGTAATCGAAGATCGAGACGCGGGTGTTGACCGCCGCCGCGCTCGAGGGGAGGGCCAGTGCCAGCGTCGCCGCTGCGGCTAGGAGACGAGGTACCAACCGTTCATCCCCTGGTGCAGGTGCTGGAAGACGTGGCAGTGGTAGAACCAGCGCCCCGGGTTGTCCTCGACCAGCTCGAAGGAGAACGAGTCCGCCGGGCCGAAGGTTTTGTTGTCGACGATGCGCCCGTCCGGTTCGGTCCAGCGGTGTCCGTGCAGGTGGAAGGTGTGGAAGAAGTTGTCGATGCCGTAGACGTGGAAGCCGACCCGCTGCCCGACCCGCGCTTCCAGCGTCGGCGTGTTGCCGGCATACGCCTTGCCGTTGATGCAGTAGTAGGTCCCCCGCAGGCCGGTGATCGAGGGGTCGAAGGTGTGGAAGGCGAGGAAGAACTCGGCGTCGGGGCGTGCCTCGCCGGGCTTGCGGATCACCAGCGGCCCGAACAGGCCCTTGAAGACCGGCAGCGGGTCCATCGGGCCGTGGTCGTGGTAGAGCCAGCTGCCCTCGGTCCCTTCCTGCGCCTCCCAGACGTAGGTGAAGGTGCGGTTCCGCTGCACGAAGCCGCCGGGGGCGGTCCACTTGCCCTTGTAGGCGCCGTCCATCTCGTTGGCGTAGAAGATTCCGTGCGGGTGGATCGTCACCGGCGCCGCCAGCTTGTTGCGAAAGTGGACGACGACGGTGTCGCCGACTTCGGCTTCGATCAGCGGTCCCGGCACGGTTGCCTTCCCCAGCGCGCTCTTGAACCCTTCGGAGTAGAGCCGGTAGCCGTAGGCCGCGAACCGCGTCTTCCCCTGCTTCACCTTCTGGGCCATCATCTGGTCGCGGTGGGTGGGGACGATGTCCCACTGCACCGGCTCCGCCGCGATCCAGTACTCGCGCGTGCGGCCGCCGATCGGCAGCGCCGCCAGCCGCCGCGCTCCCGGTTGCTCGCCTCGCCATTCCGCCGCCGCCACCTTCGGCGGCACCTTCACCTCGCGGGCGAGGCCCTCGACGTCGATCTTGCCTTCGTCGGTCGCCACTTCCTGGCCGGCGATCGTGCAGAGGAGCGCCCCGCCCGAGAGGGCGAGGAACCCCCGGCGATCGATCGGGTCCGGCGCCACGCGGCTACTTCTTGACGATGACCGTCATCTTCATTTCCGACGGGTGCACGGTGCAGATGAACTTGTAGGTGCCGGGCACTTCGAAGGTCCGCTGGAAATGGGCGTCGGTCACCGCCGTCGTCGTGGTCGAGAAGCGGGACTTGTTCTTCAGGGCTTTAGGCCCCTGCTTCAGGTGGACGTCGTGCGGATAGGTGTTGTAGGACGACCACACCCACTTCACCGCCCGTCCCTTCTTGATCGTCACCGCGGTCGGCGCGAAGTAGAAGTCGTTGACGGTCACCTTCACCGGCGGCTTCTTCGGCGCCTGCGCCGCGGCCGCGGTCACCCCCAGCAGGGCGGCCGCGACGACGCAGCAGGCTGCGGCGAGGGCCCGCAGCATCCTCGGCCGCCTCATCCGCAGCTCACCTCCCCGGGCTGCGGCGCAATCTCGACCGGCTGGAACTTCTCGAATGCCGGATGGGCGGCGACGCGCCGGACCCAGCTGCACTCCTGGTCCTGCGGAGGGTTCGAGGACGCGTAGCCGAGGATCGTCTTCGGGTCGCTTTCTTCCCCGAGGTTGATCTGCAGGCCCGCTTCGATGTTGAGGCTGCGGACCTGGTCGGCGAGGCCTTCGGGCTGCGGGCAGGCCGGGTAGATCTCGCTGACCGGGACCTTGCCGTTGCCCGGCGCGAAGCTTGCGCCGGCGCTGTTGGCGCCCCAGCAGTTGCCGCCGCCGGTGTCGTCGTTCCAGAAGTCGAATTCGCCGTTGGGGTCGGCGCCTTCGCGCCCCATCGTGTTTTCGACGATCTGGTTGTTGACGTTCTTGGCGTCGTCGCCCTCGTTGGCGACGAAGACTTCGCCCGGCCCCGAGAAGGAGGCGATGCCCCACTTGTAGTTGCCGAAGACGTGGTTCTTCTTGACGACGTTGTGGGCGCCGCCGTAGAGGACGATCCCGACGCCGGTCGGGTAGTTGACCGTCGCCCCCGCGATCTGGCCGAGGCCGCCGGAGACGGTGTGGAATTTCGAGCCGGCGAGGAAGTAGTCGTAGTTGTTCCAGAACACGTCGTTGCCTTCGAAGACGTTCCAGCCGTTCGGCTCGAAGCCCTCGCTGTCGAGCGTGTTGGGGACGATGCCGGCGCCGTTGTTGTAGAAGGCCGAGTCGACGATCTTCACGTACTTGGAGTTCGTCCCCGAGTAGCCGAGCACGTTTTCGTAGCTGCGGTCGTTCTTCAGCAGCGTCCACTTCGGCTTCCGCTGGCAGGGCTTCGGCGGCGGCGCGACGCCATGGTTGGTCCAGGCCTTGCTGTCGCAGGGCGTTTCGCCGACGTAGAAGGCCGAGTCGCCCTGGTGGAACCCGGCCGAGTTGGTCATCTTGCCGCCCAGGCAGTTCTTCGCGAAGAGCCCGTAGGAGCGGTTGGCGGAGGCCAGGAGGTTGTTCATCTCGTAGCCGTCGCAGTGCTGGCCGCCTTCGTTGGCGGCGTGTATGAAGAACCCGTTCGACTGGTAGTTCCGCGCCCACATGTTTTCCAGCACGAGACCGTTAACGCTGATCGCCTCGATCCCGTTCTGGGCGGCGCCGAGCTCCCCCTTCGCGTTCCTGCCCTCGAGGACGACCTTCTTGCGGTTCTTCCTGGTTCCTTTGATCGTCAGGTCGTCGAAGCTCTTCTTGCGCTGGGTGCCGTCGAGGACGACCCCTTCGACGTACTTGCCGGGGCGCACGGCGACGACGGCCTTCGCCTTCGCGTTCTTCTTCTTGGCCTTGAACGACCCGGCGGCGTCGACCGCCTTCTGGATCGTCCGGTAGCGGCAGCCGTGCTTGCAGACTTCGAAGGTCTTCGTCGCCTGCTTCTTCTTCTGCCCCCCGCCCTTGCCGGCGAGGGCCGGCGCAGCCACGGTTCCGAGCAGCGCGCATAGCCCGAGGACGAGAAGTGGGACTGCCAGCCTTTGCTTCATATCGCTCCTTGCAGCGTCGTTTTACCCTCGACCCTGCCTCCCAGCGGGCACTTCCCGCCGGTCCCTTAACCCCGGCGCCTGAAGCGTAGCGGAGCCTGGCCGATCAGCCAGGAACGATCGTCCGCATCGCTTCTTCCAGTTCGGACACGCCAAACGCGCCCTCGATGCGGTCGCGGACGATTCCGTTGCGGTCGATCAGGAACGCCCAGGGCTCCGTTTCCAGGTGGTAGGCCTGCACCTGCGGGCGGGGCCCCTTGGAGATGTCGTTGTCCTTCCAGATCTCCATGTGGATGAAGTCGGCTTCGTCCCCGTAGGCGTCGGCGACCTGCTGGGCGACATCGACGACGGGGCCGCAGACGCGGCTCTGGCAGAGGGCGGGGGTGGCGAAGACGAGCACGATCGGTTTCTTGCCGACCACGTCGGCGAAGTCGACCTTGTGCATCTGGTCGGGCGGGACGCGGGTGTCGATCTTGGCCAGGTCGCCGCCGACGTCCGCCGCGGTCGGGGTGTGGATCACCGGCGCCTTGTCGCCGACCTGGGGGATTCGCGGGAACGCGCCGACCACCGGGGTGGCCGTGATCCGCGTCGCTTCCAGCCCGTGTTCGCCCTTCAGCATCGCGATCCCCAGCCAGGGGCCGTTGCGGTCGAAGCGCACCTTCGGGACCACGTAGACCGTCGTCGCCTCGCCCGGCGCCCCTGCGTCCCGGGCGCGGTAGGCGGGCTTCGTCTCCAGCGAGGTGACCTGGGCCGGCAGCGGACCCTGCACCGGTCCCTTCGCGTCCCTGGCGAAGTAGAGGGCGACGTCGGCGTCGTCGACCTGTTCCTGGCCCACGGTGAAGACGCCGAACGGGTAGCGGTTGGCGCCGCGGTCGAAGGTCTGGGCGGCCGGCGCGATCACCAGCTTCGACGGCTTCGCGCCGGAGTCGTGCAGCAGCCCCGCGATCGTCTTCCCCTTCGCCGCGGGGAACTCGGTCGCGGCGGGCGCCGGGCGCGAGGTGTCTTCGGACCCCCCGCAGCCGGGAAGCAGCAGGAGCAGCGCGCAGGCGGCGGCGGCAAGCGATCGATGCAGGTGCGGCGGCACTCCGGAGAACCTACAGATCGCCGGTCCCCGCCTCCGCGCCCGCGAACGCGGGCGGCGCTTATTGGGTACGTACAAAGTGGTCATGGAGATGCCCGAGAAGTGCAAGGAATCAGGGCGAGCGAGCGCCTATGATTCACCCCGCTGCTTGGCCGGGGACCGAGCCGCAGGCCCAACTTGGGGGTTCAAGGGCCGTAAGCCCATAACTTGATTTAGGGAGGCGTCGATGCCCGGGAAGAAGCTGATCCTGCCACTAGTCCTTTTCGCCGCGCTGCTGGCGGCGGTGCCGTCGTTCGCCGACGACGGGGAACGGCAGGTCTACAAGGCCGAAGTGGAACCGATCTGCAAGGCCAACACCCAAGCCAACGAAAAGATCCTCAAGGGCGTGCGGCAGCTGGTGAAGGCGGGCAAGCTCGACGCCGCCTCGAAGAAGGTCTTCGCCGCCGCCAGGGCCCTCAAGCGCACCCGCGCCGAACTGCTCGCGGTGCCGAAACCCTCCGAAGACGCGGCCCGGCTGACCAAGTGGCTCGGCTACGTCAAGGAAGAGGTCACCTTGTTCGAAAGCCTCGGCCGCAAGCTCAAGGCCGGGGAAAAGACCCAGGCCCAGAAGATGGTCCTGCGGCTGAAATCGACCGCGGATCGAGCCAACAACACCGTGCTCGACTTCGAATTCCGCTACTGCCGCTTCCAGCCCTCGAAGTTCATCTAGGCCGATGGCGGTGATCGCGAGCGCCCGCACTCCGCGCGAGAGCACGCGGGCGCTCGCCGCATCCATCAGCCGCGGCGACCTCGACGGCGCGGCCCACTGCTTCGCAAAAGACGCCTGTCTCCTCACCCCCGACGCCACCGCGGTGCGGGGGCGGGAGGAGATCAAGCCGATCCTCCATCAGCTGATCGTCGCCGGCTCCCAGATCGAGGTCCAGGACAGCTCGATCGTGCTCGCCGGCGAGGTCGCCCTCGGCAGCGAGCGCTGGGTCGTCACCTCCGCCGGCTCCGAAGGCTCGCCCTTCACGAGGACGCTGACGCCGACGGTGGTCCTGCGCCAGATCGAGGAGGTCTGGAAAGTCGCGGTGGCGATGCCGTGGGTCCGTCGCTGATCGACCCGCCACCGTCTAGAATCATCCTGAGCGTGCGGCTCCCCAGGGAAGCCGACCCGCCCGGATAGCTCAGTTGGTAGAGCACTTCCATGGTAAGGAAGGGGTCACGAGTTCGAGTCTCGTTCCGGGCTTCTAAGAAGTCGCTGCAAATCCGCCGCTTCTGCAACCGATTCTGCGGCCGTTTCGAGTCCTTTTGAATCCGCATATCTGCCACTAGTGGCAGATGGCGCCGCGATTGCACCCGATCGGCCGCGATTGCCCTCGCTTTACCGGGTTCACCGAGCTAACGTCGCGACCCGGAAATGAAAAGCGCCCCGGCGGCGGTTGCACGCCCCGGGGCCGACACAGGAGGGTTGAGCTCCCATGCAAGGCAAGGGTAAAGGCGCCAAATCGGCTGCGAAGGCCGACAAGGCGAAATCGAAAGCCAGCAGCCCGAAGGCGCGGAAGTCCCAGCAGGGCCAGGAGAGGTTCCGGCCGGGTCAGCTTGACGGCCTCGTCCTCGGCTATTTGAAGAAACACAAAGGCGAGCTGCCGGTCAGCCCGACCACGGTCGCCCGTGGGATCGAGCGGTCCTCGGGGGCGGTCGGCAACTGCCTCGACCGGCTCGAGCAAGCCGAGAAGGTGAAGCTGGTCGACAAGAAACCGCGCCGCTACGACCTCGCTGGAAGCACGAAGTAGTCGCTGACTGAAAACAAGCGGCCCCCGGCGGCGCTGGAACGCCAACCGAGGGCCTGACCACAAGGAGGCACAGCTCCCCATGGCCAATGAGAAATCTACGGCTCCTGGCGTCACCAGGTGCCTGACCACCTGGGACGAAGACCAGCGCGAGCAGAGGGCGGTCCTTCGCCAGATCCTTGAACTCCACCCGAACGCGCTCACTCAGGACGAGCTGGTCCGGGAACTCTCCGGCGGCGGATCGCGGAAATTCACGGACCTCGATGCGATCGAGCGCGCGGTCAACGACCTGGCCGGTGCCGGCCTGATCCATCGCCCCGGCGAGGACGGGATGATCCGGCCGACCTGGGCCGCCGTCCGGCTTCACGACCTCCTGGAACGCTGATGGACGGGCGACGGAGGAACGAGGAGGTAGCGAGGCGGATCGGCCACAACGTGTTCCTTGCCCGCCGCCGCGCCGGCTACTCCCAAGAGGAGCTGGGACGACTCTGCTCGCTGCACCGTACCGAGATCGGGATGATCGAGAACGGGGACCGCCTGCCGCGCTCAGACACGCTGATGAAGCTGTCCGGTGCCATCGAAGTGGGGCCCGAGTTGCTGCTACGGGGGATCGAGTGGATCCCGCCCGGTCCATCGACCGGCGGCGGCAACTTCGGGGTCATCCCACCGGGCCGGGGAAAGGCAGAGCGATGACGGCCAAGAAGAGGTCCAATAGAGCTCCGGAAGAGGCGCTGCTGTTCGTCCTCCGGCATCCGCTACGGAAGCGGCTGCTGAGGTTCTACGTCGAAGCCGAGGGGACGTTGAGCCCGAAGCAACTCACGCTCCTCGTGAACGAGCCGAAGATCTCGAACGTCGGGTACCACGTCCGCACCCTCGCCGAAAACGGCGCTGTGGAGCTGGTGAAGACGGTGCCGCGTCGCGGCTCGGTCGAGCACTTCTACAAGGCGACGGACTTGGTCGACGAAGTGCCCTGGGGACGGGCGGCGCTCGGATTGAAAGCTGGGTAGCGATGGATCTGGACCCCAGGACGAAGGTCATAAGCTCCGGCTCCCTCACGATCTGGCGGCCGAGTTGGAGCTTGTCTGCCGGATAGATCAGGTCTCGATGTCGTAGGCGCTTAGGGCCGGGCCTACAGGCACATTGCTATCGGCCACGCCGATGACGGATCCAGGCCCGCCTCAGAGAGCGATTGGAAAAGGACCGGGAGATCCTGGGACTGATCGCGAAAGAGTCGTAGCGTCTCAAGTGATCCAGACCCGGCGGCGAGCATTTATTACGAATGATGTGCTGTCGACGGCGGGTCTGCCCTAGGTCGGCCTTGTAGAGCCGAGTCTAGGCATTTCGGGGGCACGTGGGCAGACCCTGTCCCTCCATTTGTCTCTCAGTTTCGCCAGCACCGATCCTCGACACCCTGCAGGAACCTGTCCGGATAGTTCAGCTGGTAGAGCACTTACTTCGTAAGCACGGGGTCACGGGTTCAAATCCCCTTTCGGGCTTTCGTGCCTGCCGATGAAGACGAGCTTGTAGTCGCGGTGTTCGTCGAGAGGGCCGGATAGCGATATCTTGTCGCCGTCCTCGCGCATCCCCAGAGCGGCTACAACCGCGATCCCAGCTTCGCGCATTGCGTCTCGCACCTCTTCCTCGGATCTGAATCGCTCGAGGTGGCGGATTGGCTTGGTTAGTCGATCGCCAGTGATTTCAGCTTCAAAGACGGCTGGCGCGACTTCTCCGCGCCCGCTCCATAGCCATTTCGATCCGCAGTGCTCGACTTGCCTTCGCCCGATGTAGCCGCGAGCGTACGTCGAGCTGGAGTTGACGTCGAAGACGAGCAACCCATCCTCGGCAAGGTTCCTGCGCATCGCCGACAGCGCGAGGACCAAATCAGGATCACCGAGCAGGTAATTGACCGAGTCATTCAGCGAGAGGACGAGATCGAAGTCGCCAAGATGCGTCAGGGTCCGCATATCGGCCGCTGAGAGGCGCACTTCGCCTGTGCCCTCCGTGGCCGCGACAGCGAGCATGGCCGGCGACAGGTCGCAGCCCTCAACCTCCCAGCCGCGCCGCAGCAGGGGTCGAAAGGCTCGGCCAGTCCCGCACGCGACGTCGAGGGCTCTGCCGCATGTCGGCAGACCATGTTGCCGAAGCTCGGGAAGCAGCACCGTCCCTAACCACTTCTCGTAGTCGTTGGAGTGGTTGAAGTCGTTGTAGATGGCAGCAAATGGCTCGTACGCGGTTAGCGCGGGGTCCGATTCCATCGTGGCCAGCCTAGGCGTTCTACGACAGAAGGCGCAAATAAATCGATTGGGAAAAGCGGGGGCCTCGCCTCAAAACATCGCTGCGACGATGCACCCCGCCTTTTTGGCTCTATATCAGCCGTTCTTGTGGGTTGAGACCGCCGGCACGGCGGTCTGGATCGTTCCGATCTTCATGCTCTCACCCCCTTTCTATTTATTTGCGGATAGGGGGAGTAAAGAGCTACGTAAGAAGCGGCGCATGGGCTCTGCTGCCGTTAGCCAATCCGGCGAAACGGGTTAGACAGGCCGTCGCTAGTCGTCAGGCGCCACTGAGGCCTCGTCTGGTAGGTAGTGGGTACTCGTGCGTTCAGTCGATGCAGAGCAATCGGTGCAGCGCTTATCCCGCAGCGAGGGCGCCCTTCCCCATGCTGGGCAGAGCTACTTAGAGCGCCTTGGGGTTGTCTACATGGATCAGGTCCGGCTGACGATCGTCACCGAGCTCTACATGCGCGAGATGGGGGTGCGCCGGTTCCACGAAACCATCGGAGGCAGTTCTTACGACAGCGTCCGTCGCCACTTCCTCAAATTGATCGAGTTCGGATGGCTCCGATACGCCAGGACCGCTAAGAGCGGTCGGGGGAGGCCCGAAAAGCTCTATCGCTCGACCGAATTAGCCGTGATCGACACCGAGACCTGGCGCACCCTTCCGTTCTCGATTCGCGACGCGTTCACGATTCAGTTGCTTGAAGAGATGGGTGGCCGCATCGGCGAGGCGCTGCGGGAGGGGTCGGCCGACCTTGGCGCCGATCTCATCCGGACGTTTACGACGATCGACGTGGACGAGCTCGCCTGGTGCGAGGCATATGCGGCGGTCGAGCGCTGCTTCAACACCCTGCTTCGCAAGCAGACCGACGCGAGAATCCGATTAGAAGCGAGCGATGACGAATCCCAGTTGATCGTTGTCAATCTCGCCGTTTTTGAAGCACCCAGGGAGGTCGCAGTCGACGCCGATGGATTGCCGAGGCACCTTCCGAAAGCGGTGGGCACACAGCCGTTGCCCTGGCCGGAACGAGTCGGAAAAGTCTTTCGCGACCGGCTCGACCTGGCAATCGTCGACCAGCTAACCCAGGAGCCAAAGACCCCGGAGCAACTGCAGGAAACATTCGGAGGGGCGACTAGCGGTTACTACCTTCGACGCTGCAATCGGCTCGCGGACCGCGGATGGATCGTCCGCCTCGACTCGCAGACCGGTGGCGCATACTACGGAGCGAGCGTCTCCCAATTTCGGGCTGCTCTCCCGAATGTCTCCAAAGCGGACATCTATCGGAGGGTTCCGCACGCCGTGCGGCGCGGACAGTCGTGGAGCACCTTCAAAGATTTTGCGGCGGCGTCCATCCGCGCCGTCGAGGCCGGCACTTTCAACAAGCGGACCGATCGTCATATGACCATGAGCCCCATGCTCGTGGATGCTGCGGGGCGGGAGGAGATAGTCCGAGCGCTAGAGAGCTTCCAGGAGGATCTTGCGGGGATCGTGCTCGATCTAGAGAAGCGCCGACGGCGGATCAAGAAGCTCGCCACCTTCCCCGCCGGTTTCCTCCTGTCGGCGTTCGACGCGCCCCTGCGGGATCTACGGGTTTAAGCTCGACCCCGAGGAAGTCGCGGCCGTGGCGGGCGGCGACGACGCCGGTGGTCGCGGCGCCTGCAAGCGGGTTTAGGGCCAGGCAGCGTCCGCCCGGATCGTTGTGCTTGAAGGTCGGCTCCCAGCCGACCGTCTGGCGGCGGATCTCGACCCGCCAGTGATCGAAGCCGGTTGCCTCCAACGCCCTGCCGAAGTGCAGCCCATCGGGCTGGGTCCAGCCGCCTTTGATCTCCTTCTCGCCGTCGAGCAGCCGGCGGACATCGACGATCCGCCGCCAGGGCGCCCCGCAGGTATGGCATGCCGTCGGTGAGGAGCCGGCGAGCAGGCACGGCTCGACAAGCGCCTCGGAGAAGGTCGCGAAGTGGGCGCCGTTGAAGCACTGAGTCGGCACCGTCCAGACGGCTGCGGCGGTTGCGCCCGGCGCCACCGACCCACTGGCTCTCCTCGCAGCGCGGCCCTTGCTGTCGCGATAGCTGATTAGCAGGGCTCAAGGGCCCATTTATTTGCACTAAATGTATTTGATTTACCTAAGTGATCACTCAAGAATCGCTTGAGCGGAAAGGCAAGGTCAGGGTGGGGGATAACCGCCCCTGAACAGCCTCGCGGGGGACTCGACCGTCTTGAGCGATCTAAGTTCGAAAATCGAAAACAACTGCCAGAAGCCCGGAAGGCCAGGCCGGCACAAGGAGACTTCCTCGGAAGTAGCTGTTGACCGCATCGCTCTCTCGCGGGCGATCACTTTCTCGGGTGGCAACGCGGCCTTCATAGCGCTCCTGGCGGCGCTTTACCAGGCGACCAATTCAGCAGGTCTCGTTGCACTCGGGGCCCTGGCTTCGTTTGCCGTCCCCGCCCTCGCGAGCCCGGTAGCTGGGTGGATAGGTGATCGCTTCAACCGCCGTAGGGTGATGGTCTGGTCGGAGATATCCGGATCCGTCTGCTTCCTCCTCATGGCCGTCTTTCCCAGCTCTGCAGTCGCTTTGCTGGTACTTCGGGTGACCGCTTCGCTTGTGGCGGCGCCGTTGATGTCGGCAACGGCCGCCGCGCTACCCGGCCTCGTCGGTCCCGCTGAGAAACTGCCGGCGGCAAATGCAAAGCTCGCCGCTGCCGGCATTACCGGGGGTCTCGTGGGGCCCCTCATCGCCGCCGTCTTGATGCTGATGTCGGGACCGCGTTTGGTATTTGTTTTCAACACCGTGACGTTCGTGATTTCGGCGGCTCTGCTGTTTACGATCAGCGCGGATTTCCGACCACGTCGCAATCGCCAAGGTGCTGCCGGCCGTGGTTCCGAGCTGGCGGCTGGCTTTCGGTATCTCGGCTGCAATCACCTTCTCCGGCCGGTGACCATCGCCTATGTCGTCCTCTTCGTCGGGGTCGGCCTCACCGCTCCAGCCGAGGTGGCCCTGAGCGTGGGCTTCGGAGTTGGGGCTACCGGCTATGCCGCACTCAGCTGCGTCTTCGCTTTGGGAGGGATTGCCGGAACTTGGCTCGGGAGCCGAGGTCTAATGCGACTTACCGTAGATCCGATTGCAGTCTTAGCCGCCGCATCCATGGTAGATGGGATTGGCTTTCTGACCGTTGGAGTTGCGCCGGTCTTTGGGTTGGCACTTGTAGGAATGGCGGTGGCCGGAACTGCTTACGGACTGTGGATGGTGGCTCACGAAAACCTCGTGCAGACGGTCACCCCAGACGCCATTCGAAGCCGAGTCTTCGCCGGGAGTGAAGCGGTCTACCTAGGCGGGCTCTCGTTAGGTCTGATCATGGCCGGCGCGGCTATCTCGACCTTCGGTGCGGCGAGCACTTTTCAGATCAGCTCGCTTACCGCGATCCTGGGCTCCCTGCTGCTGGCCGGCACGATGATCTCCTCAGCCAGGCGTGCCATCGCGGAAGTTCGATCGGCTCCAGTTCGGCTGGCGGCCTTTAGCGCCGCATCTACCCGCGATTCCGTTTGTCGAACGGCTGGCCAGGGAACGGGCTGATGGCTGTATTTAACCGTGAGCAGGCGGAGCGGGCGCCGCTGGAGCTCCGACTGATCCCTCCTGCGGCGTCCGCTCGGCATGCAGCGAATTGCCACTCACAAACCGGATTCCATCAAGGATGTAGATGATGAATGCGACCGCAACCGCAACCCCCGATCTGGAAGAAAGCGGCGGTGCCGTGCAAACAGCTGCTACTTCCGATCTAGTCAGGGCGCCGAACCACGGCGTCAGGCGTTCCGCCCTTCGGTTTCTCCTCCAAAGTGCACTGGCTAGTACTACGGAGATCCGGCGCGGGAATCCGGGATTCGTCGGAAAGAACCCGATCCACCATTTGGACATTCTCGTCGAAACGGGCACTCTGGTCCGCAACCGGAAGAAGGTCGGGTACAGAGAGAGAACCTTTGAACCCGCCGAGGCGATTTGGGCTCCGTGGTTTCTGACCGTCCTCGAGCTGACGGCGACGGAGGACCGAGGTTGAACCCCCGTCGTCGAAGAGGTTCCGAGGTAAGCCCCCAACAGGTGCGACGAGTGCTAGAAAACCCGATCGCCATTCGCGTCCTGGAGGTAGCGATAAGGGAGCCCGGCCATCGACCGACCGCGCAGAAAGTGCGGTCCGAGCTCGCTGGTCATTTCGCCGACCTGCAGGTTCGACAGGTGGCGTTTCACCTCGGCCGGCTCCGCGATGTCGATCTCTTACCGCGACCGATCGCGGAGGTTGAGTCTCGTCCAGAAGGGCGAGGGTCAGGATGGCGGGGCAGAAGGTTGTCCCGATCTAGAACCGGAGGACGCGGAGTGAGCGGGAACGAACAAATCGCGGACGGTCAATCGAGTAGCAACCGCCGTGAGGAAGAACGCGAACTGTGGGAAGAACTCAACCGGCGGGTGATCGACTCGGCTCCAAAAGGAACCTTAGCCCGGGATGCACCGTGGCAGATGAGTGTTGCTCTAACTAAAGACCCTGAGTTAAGAGACCTGTTCGTCAAAGTCTTTGCATACACCGAGTCCGGCTCCGGCTATATCCATGATCGGATGCAGGAAAGAAGTCCGGACGATCCTGAGATCGGGGACCTATATGGGTTTCCAAAGTCGCTCGAAGAGGATCAGCCGGGAGAGGTTGGTTAGGTGAGAAATGGATAGGAAGGACGACCCTGAGCGCTTTTGTCAGGGAGTGGAGCGCCTACTGGAGATAGAACTTTCAGATCTACGGCGTCAGGCTGTGGAACTGCTCGACAAGGGCGCGGAGGCGCTAAGGCTGCATTCTGGGCGGTCGGATGAGAAACCTGCGAAACAGCTCCACTTGCCACCCGATTGGACTGCAGGGTATGTAAAGGTCGAGCCAATCATTTTGGTCGGCGTATCACGGAGCCCAGGCTTGGCCGTTAGAGATCGTCCCTCCTGCATCCTTCGACCGCTTCTTCTAGATGCCCCTCCACAAGCTTCCGCCAGTAACGCTCGACACCTTCGGGGAATGCGAGCTTGACGAGCTCGATGACCGGGTTGGGCACGTCCTTCGGATGCGGTCGGGGATGATGGGCAAGCCATCCACACTGATAGAGGTGGGCGAAGAATTCGGGGTGGGGCGGGAGAGGATCAGGCAGCTTGAGAACGAGGGGCTGGCGCTGATCCGCAACCTCCGTGAAGTGCAGCGGCATCAGCGGTTCCTACCCCTACGTCTTGACGGGCGCGTATGGAATCGACTGAAGCGGGTCGAGCTTTGAACTCAAAGCCGCTCGGGGCCGCGGAACCGGAACTGGCCGAGATTGGCATGCCACCGAAGGGCATAGCCACCCGCGCATTCGTGGTGGTCGTGATGTGCCGTGGTCAAAGGGGTGGGAGTTGGTGCGATGACCTGCTAGCGGAAATGGCAGGACCAGGCGATGGCTGACAACAGACCTACCGCTGCCCAACAGTCAAACCGCCGCCTCCCCGGGCTCTTGCCACCCAGAGCCTATGTGGACCATGAGTTGATGAAAGTTCTCTCCGACGAGCTGCGAGTCCGAATCTACGCCTATCTCTGTGATCACACCGCTGGTCCAAGCGAGATTGCAGAAGCGTTGGGCGAGCATAAGAATTCCGTTCGCCATCACATCGACCGGCTTCGAGAAGGCGGCTGGATTGGCGACGACCCCAATATTCGAGGACGGGGCGCTCACTATCGAGCGATCCGGAGCATGCTCATTCCGCCAGGGGCATGGGACCGTCTGCCCGCGCCAGCGAAGCACAAGGTCGCGGTGCATATTTTCCGCCGCCTCTACGCAGACGCAGGTGCGTCACTCACAGCTGGCCGATTCCTGCAGCCGGGAATCTATATGAGCCTTACACCGTTGGTCGTTGACGCTCAGGGCCAACAGGATGTGAAACGGGTTCTTGAGCGTGCTTTGCAGGAACTGGTTGGAGTTCAGGCCGAAAGTGACCATCGTTGTGAGAGCGGCCTCAGTGTCGGCGGCTCATCGATATCGATGACCGTTGGTCTACTCGGATTCGAGTCCCTTCGCAACCTCGATGCGGCGGCTAGGCCCTCCGCGACGATTCGTCTCTAGTTGCCCGCTCTCTGGTGTTCCGGTTGCCCGTGGCGTGCCTCCTAGGTCGTGATCGCCTCACTCACAGTGCCTGAGAAACGACAAACGCCTCAGTTCGGCAGCGACTTCTTCGCCGCGAAGAACGGCTAGGCAAGCCGTCTAGTTGCTTCAGAAAGGGTTCCTGGTAAGAGCTTGCAATACCAACCGGAGCGATGATGCCTCAATGGACAGTGCGCCCAATCAAGTAGTTGCCGGTATTACTTGAAGCTGATGAAAGTGAATAGTAGGTATTGGAGTTTGGCTTCGTTTCGTGTTGGGTACGGCCGGCGGGCTTCGGACGGGGGACCTCCCCCCATGAGAAACCAACGAGCAAGGGAGAATTGTGAGCAGCAGGCGCAGGGTTGTGCCTAGTAAATCGGCGGATGTGTATCGGCGGCCCCTAGGCGGTGGAGGGCGTGCCTTCAAACACTCACAGCGTTCGCATCGCGTCTTGGCCCTGGCCCTGGCCCTGGCCTTCTTGCTGGCTGTTGTTGCGTCGGCGTCCGCGTTTGCGGCTGGGGGCACCCCCAACGATTCCGCTTCCCTGCTCCCCAGTCAGTCGGACGTTGCGGCAGCCATCGAATCCGGCAAGTCAGAAGGTCTCCCCCAGCTGACTGATCCCTCTGCGGCAGAAGATGTGCCTCTCGAAGGGCTGCAAAGAGAAGAAGCGGTGGAACTCCTCGATGGTGTCTTCGGAGGACCGGTCGAAGCGGCGGCGGGGATCTACGACGAACTCCAGGAAGCCACGCTCCTGAGTCCCCATGTTGCCGTTCTGCCTGAACCCGATCCGGCTGGAGCCGACGCGG
Source organism: Solirubrobacterales bacterium (assembly GCA_025936755.1). Taxonomy (GTDB): domain Bacteria; phylum Actinomycetota; class Thermoleophilia; order Solirubrobacterales; family 70-9; genus VAYN01. The sequence goes on from JAICSS010000015.1 coordinate 57,159, forward strand.
TGGGCGAAGAAGTGTCTGGCGCCGCCTCTGAAGGCGGCGAACTGCGGCAAGAAAATAGTCCCGGTCGAGACGAGGTCGCAGAAGCGTTGCCCGAAGCGGAAGCACGAAAAGACAATGGGTCTCCTCTCGAGGCCCCCCCGCAACCAGCAGTCGCCTCGCTTGTTGACTCGACCGTCCCACTTGAAGTGGCGAATGAAGAAACGCTCGATCTGAGCCTGGAACGCAACGGGGATGGCAGTTTGGAACCCGTCGCCCCGCTCGTGTCGACGCGGATCCCCGGAGACCTCAACGACGAAATCGAATTCCCGGAAACTGGGATCAGCATCAAAGTCGCTGGCCTCGCCACTGAACGATCAGCCTCGATCAGCAGCGGCAGCGTCGCCTTCTATCCCAACGTAGCCGAGGACACCGATCTAGCGATCTCGCCGACGCCGGGCGGGGTCGAGACCTTGACCCAGCTGCGTAGCGCAGAGTCGCCTGACGTCAGCACCTATCGCTTCTCTCTTCCTTCTGGCGCGAGTCTCGCGGCAACCGAAGAAGGCGGGGCCGAGGTCCGATCTGGTGAAGACCTTCTTCTCAGCGTGCCGGCTCCCACTGCGATCGACGCTGCCGGTGAAGCGGTGCCCGTTGACCTCGAGATCAGCGGAGACACCCTCAAAGTGCACGCCGAACCCGACGGAGACGCTTCGTTGCCGATCCTCGTCGACCCGCTGTTCCAGACCTACGAATGGGGAGCGAAAAACACCACCGCCGGGATCTGCAGCAACAGCTTCGAACCGTTCAACGAAGCGCAGTGCAACAACCGCGAAGAGTGGGGATACGATCTGGTCAGCACGGCTGGATACCAGCATATGCAGGTTGGTAGCACCGACAATTACACGCCGGGCATCACCATCAGAGCCAGTGGATCACAGAACAAAAACGATCACGGCACCGTCCTCTACACTGTTCCCCGCTACTTCAAAGAAACTCCCCGCCCCACCAGTTTCATCAAGAGCCTGAAACTGTCCAACGTAGCCTGGCAGGCTGATGGCCCGAGCGCCAGCCCGTATCTCTTCATGGGGATCTGGGATGCGACCAAATCCAGCTGGGTTCAGACTTACCAGCAGACGGGTCAGACCGGACACGGAACCAACAACCCTGCCTTCGTCTACAACTTCGAAGACAAATTTACCGGAGCCACGGAATACGATCGCGAAGCCAAGGCGGCTCAGGTCAGCATCAACGCCACCGAAACCACGGCGGAAAGCCTCGCGAAAATCTATGTCGGAGCGGCCACGGTCGAGCTCGGCGACGAAGGTGTCCCAAAAGCGCCTGAACCCATTCCGCAGACCCAGTGGGTAAATCAGTCGGCCCCCCCGATCGCCTTCACCGCAGTGGACTACGGTCTCGGCGTATACGCTGTTTCGGCCAGCACCGAAGAAGTCAATGCAGAAGGCAAACCCCTGAAAACCTGGAGAGCGGCAGGCGGCTGCATCGGGGTTGGCGATTCGGCTTGCCCCCAAACCTGGGTTTCCTCGAAATACAACGCCTATATCCCAAATGCACCGGCGCTCACCTACGAACCAAACGTCCTACCGACCGGTATCAACACCCTAAAGCTCGTGAGCGAAGATCCAGTCGGCAACAAGTCAAGTACCTCCTTGGAGGAAGTGCTCGTAGATCACATCGCGCCGAACCTTGCCATCACCGGTTCGATCACCGAACAGGAACGGCTAGGCACCCGCCGCGCCAGTTACACGCTCAAAGCCAACGCTGCCGACGGCAACACCGAATATCCCCAGTCGGGAATCGCCAAAGCAGAAGTCAAGCTCGATGGCAAAGCCGTGGCGATGGAAGGAAAACAGGCAGAAGAATGGTCGCCCCAATGCTCGACCAGAAACTGCCCGCTCGCCGCCGAATGGACGCTCAATACCGCCGGGCTCGCCGAAGGAAAACACACGGTCGAAGTGGTTGCCACCGACGCCGTGGGGATCTCGGCAACGAAAACCTTGACGATCGAAACCCATGCCGCGACGCCTCCGACCCTGGCGTTGAGTGGCTCGATGACCGAACAGGCGAATCTCGGCACCTCGCGCCCTCGCTACGTTCTGAAAGCCAAATCGACCGCAATGGCGGCCGGCTTCGAAACCCCCACCCTCGGGGCCCCCGCCGCCTATGCCTCGACGCTCGGGGGCACCTATGGAGAAGGGACCGGCCACTTCTACGAAACGGCCGACGCTGCCACCGACAGCAAAGGCAACGTCTGGATCGTTGACTCGCTCACCCGCACCGCCAACCAGCTGCAGGAGTTCAACGAAAAAGGCGAATGGCTGCGCAGCGCCGGGAGCTCGGGCTACGGCAAGCTGAAAACCCCCTGGGGAGCGGCGGTCGACGCCAGCGGCAACGTCTGGGTCGCCGACACCGGCAACAACCGCATCGTCGAGTTCAACGAAAAAGGCGAATTCGTCGAGACCTTCGGCACCAACGTCAACAAAACGAAGGTCGAAGCCGGCGGCACCGAAGCCGAAAAGAACCTCTGC
>JAICSS010000004.1 GCA_025936755.1 Solirubrobacterales bacterium
GACCGCGTCTCAGCCCAGCAGGACCTCTGGCACTACTCGATCGCCCGCATGGTCGACGCCTGCACCGCCGCCGGCATCCTCCCCTTCTACGGCCCCTTCGGCGACATCAAGGACACCGCCGGCTGCGAGACCCAGTTCCGGGCCGCCTTCCTGATGGGCTGCGTCGGCGCCTGGTCGCTGCACCCGGTCCAGATCGGGATCGCCAAGCAGGTCTTCAGCCCGCCCCCGGACGAGGTCAAGTTCGCGAAGAAGGTGATCGAGGCGATCCCCGACGGACGCGGCGTCCACATGATCGACGGCAAGATGCAGGACGACGCCACCTGGAAGCAGTGCAAGGTGATGGTGGAGCTGGCGGAAATGCTGGCTGAGAAGGATCCGGACCTCGCCGAGGCGTATCGCTAATACGCAGCCGCAAAGGGTTTCCCCACTATTGGGGAAATCCTATTTTTCCTTTCGGTGATCCCGTAATCTGCGGGAATCGTTTCCCTTGGTTGCAGCTGCTCATGTGATCCGAAAGTGCTGCCGATACGGAGATTGCGTTGACAACCGCAACCCCCACTCCGTTTCGGACTTACAGGTAGACCCAGTCTCAATTCCCCTCTCCCCATGAACTCCTCCACCGACGTCTCGTTCGATCCCCCGTTTCAGGCGCATCCCAGTACGCGAGAAGCCCTGGTTCAGGACCGCCCGACCCTGGGCGCGATGCCGATGGCGAAACGGGGCCCCGGCCTCTGGCTCCTGCCCTTTGCCGACTTCGTCTCCTCCACGGCGGTGCTGGCCGTCGCGGCGGCGGCGGCGAACGTCGCCTTCCTCCCCGCCTTCCCGCTCGCCCCGCTCGCCCTCTGCCTGATCTACCTGCTGCTGGGCGTCTACGGGTCGCAGTCGGCGCGGGCCGAAGAGAAGGGCTCGGGCTGGCCCGTCATCCGCTTCCTGGCCGCCATCGCATTCGCCTGGATCGCCTCCCTCCTCACCCCCCTCAGCAGCCCCGAGCAGCTGGCCATGTGGATCGGCTTCATCGCCCTCGACAGCGTCTGCCGTTCCCTCCTCACCCCCTACCTCGAGCGCCTCCACCCCCAGGAGCGCTGGGTCCTGGTCGGCGACGAGGACGTGGCCGAGCGCCTCCGCGCCTACGCGCCGCTGCGCAAGTACGCCAACGTCGTCGGGACCGTGCCGCCGGCCGAACGGGACCCGGGCACCGCCGGCCGCGTCGCCGCCCTCGAGGTGGTCGAGCGCTACCACGCCGACCGCGTCGTCATCTCCAGCCAGAACGCCGACGACGAAGGGCTGCTGGAACTGGTCCGCGCCTTCAAGTCGATCGGCGTCCCCGTCAGCCTGCTGCCGCGCCCCCTCGACCTGCTCGAGGCGCAGTCGGCGACCCCGAACCGGGTCGGCGGCGTGCCGCTGATCGAGGTCGAGGCGCTTGCCGCGCACGGCGCCATCCCCTACAAGGGCCCCGACCGCCGCGCCATCCGCAGAACCAAGATCAGCGTCGTCGTCCCGGCGATGAACGAGGAGGGCAACGTCGGCCAGGTGCTCTCCGAACTGCCCGGCGGCCTGCACGAGGTGATCCTCGTCGACGGCAACTCGGAGGACAACACCGTCGAAGCCGCCCGACGGGCCTACCCCGACATCCGGGTCACCACCCAGAGCGGCCGCGGCAAGGGCGACGCCTTCCGCACCGGCTTCGCCGCCGTCACCGGCAACCTCGTCGTCATGCTCGACGCCGACGGCTCCGCCGACCCGGCCGAGATTCCCCGCTTCATCGAGGCGCTGGAGGCCGGCGCCGACTTCGCCAAGGGCTCCCGCTACATGGACGGCGGCGGCAGCGCCGACATCACCAGGCTGCGCAGCCTCGGCAACCTGGTCCTCAGCGGCACCGCCAACAAGATGCACGGCACCGAGTTCACCGACCTCTGCTACGGCTACAACGCCTTCTGGGCCCGCTGCCTCCCCTTCATCTCCCTCGACGTCCCCGGCTTCGAGGTGGAGACGCTGATCAACCTCCGCATGGCCTCGGCCGGGATGAAGATCGTCGAGGTCCCGAGCTACGAGAAAGAGCGGATCTCCGGCCAGAGCAACCTCAAGACCTTCCGCGACGGCTTCCGCGTCCTCGGCACCATCTTCAAGGAGGCCCGCCGCCGCCGCAGCCTCCGCCACCCGCGGCACCACCTGGCCCCCGAGGTCGCCCAAGAGCGCGCCCGGGCCGCTGCCTGAGCCGCTCTCGAACCCTCAGCGCGGCGGCGGCTGGATCGGGCCCTGGACGATGCCGCCGAAGACGTTGGGGCGGTAGGCGGAGGGGTCGATGCCGCTGCGGAAGGCGTTGCCGGCCTTCTTGTGGTGCTCGATCGGCCAGTTGGTGCCGCGGTCGTCGACGTCGTACCAGACGACGGCGCGGATCTTGCGGTAGCGGTGGCGGACCTTGGCGAGCATGTCCTTGATCCAGGCCGCCTTGCTGCCGCCCTTGTCGGAGGAGGCGACCTCGGCGAGCATCATCGGCTTGCCGGGCGCGACGCGGGTGACGATGCGCTTGTAGGTGCGGTGGAAGACCTGGTTGAAGCTCTGCCAGCCCGGGGAGCCGCGGCGCTTGCCCCAGTTGAAGCCGTCGAGGCCGGTCCAGTCGACGTAGGCGTCGCCGGGATAGAGCTCGCCGAGCGGGGTCAGGGTGTTGAAGAGGTCGACGTTCGGGCACCAGACCCAGGTCGCGTTGGTGGCGCCGACCGAGGTGAAGATGTCGTGGACGTGGCGCCAGGCGGCGACGTACTGGCCCGGGGTGTTGCCGTTGATCCCCTCCGACCAGGGGAACCAGAAGCCGTTCATCTCCCAGTTGAAGCGAAGGAAGAAGGGCTTGCCCCATTCCTTGGCTTTGATCGCGAAATCGCGGATGTAGGAGTCGTAGCGGCCGCTGATCAGGGTGCCGAGGCTGAAGTCGGGCTGCTCGACGCTGGGCGGGCTGGCGGTCGAGTTCCAGCTGAAGACCGGGATCGCGCCGTAACGGCGCACGTTCTCCAGCGGCGTCGAGGGGAATTTCGTCGTCACGCAGCTGTCGCCGTCGCATTCGGCGAAGGGCGAGCCGAACTCGATCAGCGAGAGCCCCTTGTCGGCGATGTGCTGGAAGCGGTAGACGGGGGTCATGTCCCAGGGCGCCGCTTCGCCGGTCATCTGGTCGCCGATCTGGGCCCCCCAGTAGACCGAGGCCGGCGGCCGCTGCTTGGCCGCGGCGGCGCTCGGGGCGAGCAGCAGCGAGGAGGCGAACAGGCAGCAGGCGCCCAGGCGCAGCAGCCGCCCCGCTGCTCGGTCGCTCTTGGCTCTGGTCTTCGTCATCTCGTCTGTTCGAACCCGCTCCGGGTGCGCTTGCTGCGCCCTCGGACCTTGTTACGTACGGTCCCGCGCCGAGGATCAGCGCAGGGGCCGAATCGGGCTGGTGGCGATTTCCCCGAAGCGATTATTGGCATAAATGCCCTTGCGGATGCCTTTGGCAAACGCCCGGGCGGCCGGGGGCGAGGTCTCCAGCGGCCAGTCGACGCCCCGATCGACGGTGTCGAAGTAGATCAGGGCGCGGATCCGCGCGTATTTGCGAGGGAGGGTTTCGAACATCTGGCGGATCCAGGCCGCCTTGTGGCCCCCGTAGGGGCTGGTCGCGAACTCGCCGAGCATCATCGGCTTGCGCGGCGCCACCTTCTTCACGATCGACTTGTAAGCCGGGTCGAAGAGCTGGCCGAAGCTGCGCCAGGGCTTCGGGTTGACCGGGTTCAGGCCCCAGTTGTACGCGTCGAGGCAGGTCCAGTCGACGTAGGCGTTGCCGGGGTAGAGGGCCTTCAGCGGCGTCTTCTTCAGCCGCTTTTCGGTATCCGCGTAGGGGCACCAGACCCAGGTCGCGTTGGTGGCGCCGACGGCGGCGAAGATGTCGTGGATATGGCGCCAGGCGGCGACGTACTGGCCGCGGGCGTTGCCGTTGGCCCCCTCCGACCAGGGGAACCAGTTGCCGTTCATCTCCCAGTTGGGCCGGAGGAAGAAGGGGTGTCCCCAGTCGCGCGCTTCTTCGGCGAACTTGGCGATGTAGGAGTCATAGGCGCCGCCGATGACGTCGGCGAGCTGGAATTCAGGCTGTTCTTCGCTGGTCCGCGGGCTCGATTCCGCCCCCCAGCTGTAGACCGGGATCGCCCCGTAGCCGCGGATGTCGTCCATCGCTTCGTGCGGGAACTCGTACGGCTTGCATTCGCCGCGGTAACAGACCTGCCACGAGGAGGAGAGCTCGAGCAGCGACATCCCCTTGCCGACCAGCTGTTCGAAGTAGGAGACCGCGCCCATGTCCCAGGGGGCGGGGGTACCGGTGATCTGGGAGCCGATCCAGGCTCCCCAGTAGGTCGGCTTCGGCTTCGCCTTCTTCGCCACGGGATGGTGCCGGGGCTGCTTCGTCGCGGCCGGCGCCGCGGCGGCGAGCAGGCAGCCGCCGACCAGCGCCAGGATCAGCGCGACTACGAGCGGACGCGCCCGCGGGGGGCGCCTGAGGTGAAGCGAGGAGACCAGAGGGGCAAGTGTAGGGAACGGCCTCGGCGTCATCCGGCGGCTCAACTCGGCGGTGGGATCGTCCCGCCGGAGAGGCCGCCGTAGCCGGCGCCGACGTAGGACGGCTGCCCGATCCCCGCGGCGAAGGCGTCGGTGGCGGGCGCCGAGGTCTCGATCGGCCAGTCCATGTTGTCGTCGAATTTGTCGAACCAGAGCAGGGCGCGGATCTGGCGGTATTCGGTCGGGATGCGGGTCAGCGCGTCGCGGATCCAGTCCGCCTTGGAACCGCCGTGCTCGCTGGAGCCGACCTCGGCCAGCATCATCGGCTTGCCGGGGGCGACGCTCTGCGTGATTTCGTCGTAGGTACGGCGGAAGAGCTGGTCGAAGCTGCGCCAGCCGCGCGGCGAGGCGGGGTTGGTGCCCCAGTTGTAGCCGTCGAGCCCGGTCCAGTCGACGTAGCCGTCGCCCGGGTAGAGCGAGGAGAGGTCGGTCATCGAGTTGCCGGGGTCGACGAACGGGCACCAGACCCAGGAGACGTTGGTGGCGCCGACGGCGGCGAAGATGTCGTGGACGTGGCGCCAGGCGGCGACGTATTCGCCGCCGGCGTTGCCGTTGACCCCCTCGGCCCAGGGGAACCAGTCGCCGTTCATCTCCCAGTTGAAGCGGAGGAAGAAGGGGTGCCCCCAGTCGCGGGCTTCTTCGGCGAATTCGGCGATGTATTCGTCGTAGCGGCCGGAGATCACGTCGGAGAGCTGGAATTCGGGCTGGCTCAGGGTCGAGGGGATCGCCTGCGAGCTCCAGCTGAGGACGGGGATCGAGCCGTGGCCGCGGATGTCGTCCATCGGCGTGGTCGGGAAGGAGTAGAAGGAGCAGCCGGAGCCGCTGCACTGGGAGAAGGGCTGGAAGAACTGGACCATCGAGGCCGACTTGCCGGCGTCCTGTTCGAAGCGGGCGACCGCGTTCATGTCCCACGGCGCCTGGTCGCCGGTCAGGTGGTCGCCGATCGTCGCGCCCCAGTAGAGCGGCTGCGGCGGGGCCTGGGCGACGGCCGGCTTGCGGGCGCAGCGGCGGCGCACCCGCGGCAGCTTCGAGCGCCTGGCGGTGCGGGCGACGCAGCGGTTGGGCCCGACCAGCGCCCGGGCGTCGGCGAGCCGGCCGTGCTTGCCGTGCCCGCCCATCGGCTTGCCGCCGCCGGCGAAGGCGATCGCGGCACTCAGCAGCAGCATCGCCGCCGCCAGCCAGAGGACGTGCGCTGCGGCGCGGATCGAGGAGCCTTTGGCCATACAAGGCCATCGGCCTCCTAGCCGTCTGTTTCAGCCCGGCCGCAACACCTGGACGAATGTCCAATTGCGTCCAGAGGACGCTGAAATCAGCCGACCGGCAGGATCTTGCTCGGGCCGAGGCCGGAGAAGGTGTTGCCGAGGTAGGCGCTGTTCTGGATGCCTTCGCGGAAGCCGGCGACCGCGGTGCTCGAGGTCTCGACCGGCCAGTCCATGCTGCTGTCGAATTTGTCGAACCAGAGCAGGGCGCGGATCTTCGGGTAGTCGACCGGCAGCTCGGTCAGCATTTCCTTGATCCAGGCCGACTTCGAGCCGCCGTACTCGCTGGAGGCGACCTCGCCGATCATCATCGGCTTCGAGGGGGCGATCGTTTCGACGATCTTCTGGTAGGTCGCCTTGTAGATCGTGTCGAAGCTCTTCCACTTGTCCGGCTTCGCCGGGTTGGTGCCCCAGTTGTAGCCGTCGAGGCAGGTCCAGTCGACGTAGGAGTCGCCGGGGTAGAGCGAGGCCAGCGAGGTGCTGCCGCTGTACTCGACGTTCGGGCACCAGACCCAGCTCGCGTTGTCGGCGCCGACCGCGGTGAAGATGTCGTGGACGTGGCGCCAGGCCTTGACGGATTCGCCGGCGAGGTTGCCGTTGACGCCCTCGTGCCAGGGGAACCACTTGCCGTTCATCTCCCAGTTGAAGCGGAGGAAGAAGGGGTGGTTCCAGGCCTTGGCGGCGGTGGCGAATTCGCGGATGAAGGAGTCGTAGCGGCCGGCGATCACGTCGGAGAGCTGGAAGTCGGGCTCGTTGTTGGTCGAGGGAATCGACTGCGAGCTCCAGCTGAGGACCGGGATCGAGCCGTGGTTGCGGACGTTTTCCAGCGGGGTGGTCGGGAACTTGTAGAAGGAGCAGCTCGGGTTGCAGTTGGCGAAGGGCTGGAAGAACTGCACCATCGAGACCTTCTTGCCGACGTTTTCCTCGAACTTGGCGACCGCGCTCATGTCCCACGGCGCCTGGTTGCCGGTCAGCTGCGAGCCGATCGTCGCGCCCCAGTAGAGCGGGCCGCCGGCGGGCGCCGGAGTGGGTTCGGGGGCCGGTTCGGGAGTCGGTTCGGGTTCCGGGGCCGGAGTGGGTTCCGGTTCGGGGGCCGGGGTGCCGTTGGAGACGTTCACGGTCACGCTCGTCGTCGCCTTCACGCCTTTGGAGCCGTAGGCGGTGGCGCTGAGGGTGTGGGGGCCGTTGGCGAGCTTGGCGGTGTCGAGGCCGTAGGCGAAGGGGGCGCTGGAGTCGCTTGCCTTGACGCTGCCGTCGACGGCGAATTCGATCTTGCTCGGCGCCCCGGCGAGGACGCCGACGCTCCAGGCGACGGTGCCGCTGAGGGTCTGGCCGTCGCTCGGCGCCGTCGTCGCGATCGTCAGCGTTTCCTTGTCGGAGCCGGTGTTGAGGCGCGTCGCGGAGGTGGTGGTGTCGGTCGTCGCTTCGCCGCCCAGCTTCTTCGCCGGGCCGATCCCTTCGGCGGCGACGGCGGCGGGCGCGAGGGCGCCGGCGATGCCGAGGAGGAGGACGAGGACGGCGGCGAAGGAGCGGGAGCGGACCATGCCCCGCTCATCGACTCACCTCCGTCCGGCTTCAGTCGACCCCTGACTTGGTGGACGTTTGGACCGAGACTGCGGACCTAAAATTGGGTAGCGAGCCGTAAAGGTCGAGCAGCGCCGCCGCGCACTCCTCCCAGGAGGCGAGGCTCGGCGAACGCTGCGGCAGCGGCTTCGCCAGCTCCTCCACCGCGGCGGCGGCGATCTCCTCCGGCGTCGAGCCGAGCGGGATCCCCCGCCCGAACCCGTCCTCGGCGATCTCCCGCAGGCCGCCGGCTTCGGCGACGAGCAGGCGGCGGCGGGCGGCGGCGGCCTCCAGCGCCACCAGGGGGTGGCTCTCGAACTCGCTCATCAGGACGACCAGGGAGACGCGGCCGAGCAGCGCCGCCATCCCCCCCGGGTCGTCGGGCGGGACGCTGGTGATCTCGACCCGCTCGGCGACTCCGAGCTCCTCCGCCTGGCGGCGCAGCTCGGCTTCGTAGGGGCCCTTGCCGACGATCAGCAGCCGCGCCCGCGGCTCGCGCTCCAGCACCAGCGGGAAGGCCTCGAGCACCCGGTGGTGACCCTTGTAGCGCTCGAGCCGGCCGACCGAGGCCAGCGTCGGCACCTCCGGCTCGGCCTCCGCGAGGCCGGCATCGGAGAAGCTGAGGTCGGTCCCGTTGGGGATGAAGGCCCAGCGCTCGGGCGGCACCCCGAGGACGGCGCCGTACTCCTCGACCTCGAAGCGGGCGATCGCCACCAGCCGCGCCGCCCGCCGCAGCAGCGGCCGCAGCAGCCGCATCTGCAGGCCGCGCGAGCGGTTGCGCACCTCCGAGGAGTGGCCGCCGCCGTGGAAGGTGGCGACGTAGGGGACGCGCAGGGTCAGGGCCCGCAGCATCGCCAGCGGCGCCACCAGCGTGTGGTAGCTCTGGACGTGGACGAGGTCCCACCTCTCCCTCCCCATCTCCCGCCATAGCCCCGGCGCCAGGTACCAGTCGCGCCCGCGCGGCCAGGCGCGGACGGTGCGGATGCGGACGCCGTCGCGGGTCTCGGTCTGCGCGGCCTTCGCCTCAGGGTCGGTGCAGAGGACCTCGACGTGGACGCCCGCCGCGGCCATCCGCCGGCTCGTCTCCATCACGTGCCGCTCCACCCCGCCCTGCTTCAACGGGCTGCGCGGGGTCACCATCAGCACCCGCGGGGTGGTGCCGTCGGCGCCGGGATGGGCGGCGGCGGTGTCGTCGGGCTTGGCGACGCCGGTGCGGACCCGCAGGTAGTCGACGCTGGTGGCGGCGAGGCCGACGAGGATCATCGCCGCCCGGCCGATGCCGCCGGCGTCGCCGCGGAGCGCGTCGCGCAGCCCTCCGAGGACCCCCAGCGGCAGCGTCCGCCGCACGTAGGAGCGCTCCGAGGAGAGGCCGTCCTCGCTGCCGACCATGCCGGTGAGGACCGCCTTGGAGCGCCCCTCGGCCCGGCAGCGGTCGAGGAAGTAGCGGACCCTGCCGCGGGCCGGGGGCACCACGTGTTCGACCTCGGCGGCGGGGTCGTAGAGGATCTCCGACCCGGGCCAGCGCTGGTGGACGCGGATGCTGAGGTCGGTCTCCTCGCAGCCGACCGGCAGGGTGCCGACGCGGCCGAGGTCGTGGCTGAAGCCGCCGACCTCGAGCAGCGGCGACCGCCGGAAGGACATGTTGGCGCCGACCAGGTTGCGGACCGGCGAGAGCCGCCCCGGCATCCCCGAGTGGGTGCAGCCGACGACCCAGTCGAACTCGGGCGGGAACCAGCCCGGCTTGCCCTCGAGCCAGCGCGGGCGGACCGTGCCGCCGGCGCCGAGCACGTTCGGGTCCGCATAGGCGGCGGCGAGGCGCTCGAGCCAGCGGGAGTCGGCGATCGCGTCGTCGTCGAGGAAGGCGACGACCTCGCCGCCGGCCTCGGCGACGCCGGTGTTGCGGGCCCCGGAGAGCCCCCGCCTCTCGCGGTTGGCGACGATCCTCAGGTCGGGCCAGAGCCGCCGCACCCGCTCCAGCAGCTCGGGGGCGTGGTCGATCACGAGGACGATCTCGTGCGGCGGCAGGGTCTGCCCGCGCAGCGACTCGACCGCTTCGCCCATCACCTGGAGCCGGTCCGGGGTGAAGGCGCAGATCACCACCGAGATCGTCGGCGCCGCCTGGCTCTCGGCTGGGGGCCCGCTTTGCACCGGCGGGATTCTGGCACGCCCGCCGCCCCTCCTCGTGCGAGTCTTCAGGCGTGCGAATCATGATGCTGGCTCAGTCCTTCGCGCCGATCGTCGGCGGCGAAGAGCGCGTGGTCGAGGACCTCTCCCGCGAACTGGTCGCCCGCGGCCACGACGTCTCGATCGCGACCCTGCAGCAGCCCGGCGGCCTGGCCCCGACCGAGGTGGCGGGCGCCCGCGTCCACACCCTGCGCAGCAGCAGCTACCGGGTCACCCGCGGCAACCAGGACACCGAGCGGCGCCATGCGCCCCCCGCCCCCGACCCCGAGACCGTCCTCGACCTGCGGCGGGTGCTGCGGCGGGAGCGGCCGCAGGTCGTCCACGCCCACAACTGGATCGTCCACTCCTACCTGCCGCTGGCCCGGGAGTCCCAGAGCGCCCTCGTCCTCTCGCTGCACGACTACGGCCTCGTCTGCGCGACCAAGCGGCTGCGGCGCAAGGACCGCGTCTGCTCCGGGCCGGCGCCGGTCAAGTGCCAGCTCTGCGCCGTCGAGCACTACGGGGCGGCGAAGGGGCTGGTCGCCGCCTTCGGCACCCGCTCCTCCGAGTCGCGGCTGCGGCGCAACGTCGACGTCTTCCTCCCGGTCAGCTCGACCGTCGAGGAGCTCTGCCGGATCCGCGAGGACGAGGTCTCGCAGGTGATCCCGAACTTCATCGGCGAGCTGCCGGCGCCGATGCCCGACGACCCGCGGCTGGCCCGGCTTCCCGACGAGCCCTTCGTCCTCTTCTTCGGCGACGCGACCGTCGACAAGGGCGCCTGGCACCTGGCCGAGGCCTACCGCAAGCTCGATGATCCGCCGCCCCTCGTCCTCGTCGGGCGCTGCTACATCGACGAGCTGCGGGACCGGCCGGGCGTCCACCCGATGGGGGCGTGGCCGCACCGGCTGGCGATCGAGGCGCTGCGGCGCTCGCTCTTCACCGTCGCCCCCTCGCTCTGGCCGGAGCCGTTCGGGCTGGTGGCCCTGGAGGCGGCGGCGGCCGGGAAGGCGATCGTCGCCTCCGACATCGGCGGCCTGCGGGACATCGTCCTCGACGGCGAGACCGGGCTCCTGGTCCCGCCGGACGACCGCCTGGCCCTGGTCGCGGCGATGCGGCGGTTGAGCGGTGACCCGGAGCTGCGCCAGCGGCTCGGCGCCGCGGCGGAGGAACGGGCGGCCGCGTTCGGCTCCGAGGCGATCGTCCCCCGCTTCGAGCAGGCCTACGAGCTGGCCGTCGCGAACCGGCGCGCACGCGCCGGCGCATCTTCGACCTGACATAACGGCTGCTGTCGCGTTGACGGGGGCAGATGAACCAGTCAGCCCGCCGGCCCCTGATCGCCGGCACCGCCGCGCTGTTCCTGATTCGCCTGCTCCTCTCCCTGATCCGAACCGGTCCGGTTCTCGTCGCCGACGAGATCGGCTACCTGACCAACGCCCGCGTGATCGCCGGCGGCGTCGCCGGCCAGCTCGAACAGGCCCCCTTCTATCGCGGCGGCTATTCGCTGCTGCTCGCCCCCCTGGTCGGGCTCGGCGGCAGCCCGACCTTCACCTACCACCTGATCCTGGTCCTCAACGCGCTGCTGGCGGCGTCGGTCTTCCCGCTGCTCTACCTGCTGCTGACCCGCTTCGCCGGGGTACGGGCGGAGCTGGCCCTCTGGGCGGCGCTGGGCGGCGCGGCCTACCCGGCGCTGACGGTCCTCTCGCAGGTGGCGATGTCGGAGAACCTCCTCTTCCCGCTCGTCTGCCTCTGGCTGATCGCCTTCGGCGGCCTGCTATCGGAGCGGGCCGAGGGCGTCGGCGACCTTCCCTGGGCGGCGGGGCTGGGAGCGGCGACCGGCGCCCTCTGGGCCGTCCACAACCGGATGATCGTCGCCGTCTTCCTCGCCCTGCTGGGGCTCGTCTGGCTGGCCGCGCGGAGACGCCTGCGGCCGGCGGCGCTTGTCCTCGGAGTCGCGATCCTCGCCGCCGCCTTCTACGGCGTCCACCTCCTCGACGCCTACCTGATCGACCACAACTACGCGGGCTCGGCCCCCGACGAACTGAGCCAGCGCAAGGACGAGCTGCTCCAGCTCGGCGGCCTGCGGACGGCGCTGGCGAACCTCGTCGGCCAGAGCTGGTACCTGCTGGTGGCTACCTTCGGCCTCGCGGCCGCCGCGGTCGCGGACTTCGGCCGCCGCCGGCTTCCCGTCCTCGGCGTTCTCCTCGCCCTCACGGCCCTGCTGCTGCTGATCTCCGCCGCGGCCTTCCCCGAACGCACCCGCCCCGACATGCTGATCTACGGGCGCTACGCCGAGGTCGCGGCGCCGGCGCTGATCGCCTTCGGCCTGGCGGCGCTGCCCGCCCTGGTGCGGACCTGGCGACGGCCCCCGTGGGCGCTGCCGGCGTTCGCCGCCCTCACCGCGGCGGTGGTCCTGATCCGCGCCACCGCTTCGGATCCCGACGCCGCCAACCGCTGGAACGTCTCGGCGCTGCCGTTCGTCACCGTGCAACTGGGGCCGGCGATCCTGATCGGGGCGGCGCTGGTCGCCCTGGCCGGCGCCTGGCTGCTGCTTCGAGCCTCGGCCCGGGACGAGCGGGCGCTGGGGCTGGCGGCGCTGGCCCTCTTCCTGCCGGTGGTCGCCTACGGCGCCTGGAACCCCGTTCGCAGCTCGCAGCGGGCCGTCTACCCGCCCGGGTGGGAAAGCCCGCAGCAGGTAGTGGAGAATGCCGGTTCCCCCCGCGTGGCCTACGACCTCGACCATTACGACACGATCGGCCTCTATGCCGTGCAGTGGTTCCTCCCCGGGGCCCGGGTGGTGCTGTTCGAAGGCAAGCGGGAAGCGCCGCCGTCCCCGCTCCTGATCAGCAGCGGGGGATGGGACGAAGAACACCCGTCGGCCCCGGCGGAGGCGCTCTGGAGCGACAACGGGCGGGACCAATCTCTCTGGCGGCTGCGAGGGCCCTGCCCGGATGCCGGCTGCTGAACGTCGCTCGCTGCAGGGGCGCCTGCGAGCGGAGACCTACCTGCTGCTCCACTCCGCCACCGGCAGCAGCCTGAGACGGCACTACCGCGAGTTCCTGCGCCAGGACCGCGAGCGCCGCTATCCCGAGCCGGGCGCCCTGCTCGCCTCGATCCTGGAGCACGCGGTCACGACCGTGCCCCACTACCGCGGCGCCGTGGCTGCGGCGGAGATCGGGGAAGACCCCTTCGCCGCGCTCTCCCGCTTTCCGGTCCTCACCCGCGACACCGTGCGCGCCGGCTGGCGGCGGTTGTTGAGCGAGGCCGGCGACCGCGGCAGGTGGGCCGAGAACACCTCCGGCGGCTCCACCGGGGAGCCGGTGACCCTGCTCCAGGACCCCGAGCACCTGGCGCTGACGGTGGCGGCCCGCGAGGTCTACTCGACCTGGGCCGGGGGCGGGCTCGGCGACCCCGAGCTCTACGTCTGGGGCTCGGAGAAAGACCTCGAAGGGGAGACGACTCCGCGCGGCCGCTTCGGGACCCTGCTCCTGCGCCGTTCGCTGCTGAACGCCTTCCTGCTCACCGACGAGGCGGTCGAGACGATCCTCGACCGGCTCCGCCAGGGCCCTCCCCGCCTCGTGATCGCCTACGCCCAGGCCGGCTACGAGGTCGCCCGCTTCGCGGCGCGGCGGGAGATCGAGGTACCGCCGCAGCGGGGGATGATCGCCACGGCGGGGACCCTCTACGACTTCATGCGCGAGCAGCTCGAGCAGACCTTCGGCTGCGCCGTCCTCAACCGCTACGGGTCGCGGGAGACCGGCGACATGGCCGGCGAGTGCGAGCACCGCACCGGCCTCCACGTCCTCCCCTGGAACTGCCACGTCGAGGTCCTGGGGCCCGGCGGGGAGCCGGTCGGGCCGGGCGAGGAGGGCGAGATCGCGGTCACCGGCTTCACCAACCGGGCGATGCCGCTGGTCCGCTACCTGATCGGCGACCGGGCGCGGCTGCCCGAGCGCGAGGTCGAGTGCCCCTGCGGCCGGCGCACGCAGATGCTGGCCGAGGTGACCGGCCGCAACGTCGACATGTTCCTCGGCCCGGAGGGGCAGATGGTCGACGGCGAGTACTTCACCCACCTGATGTACTTCCGGCCCTGGCTGCGGCAGTTCCAGGTCGTCCAGCGGGGGCCGGAGGAGGTGGTCTTCCGGACCGCCGGCGAGGAGGTCCCGGCGGCCGACCGCGAGGAGATCGAGGCGAAGACGAAGGCCGTGCTCGGCCCCGGCTGCGCCGTCGTCTTCGAACGGGTGGGGACGATCGAGCCGAGCGCCTCCGGCAAGCTCAGGTACACGATCCGCGAGTTCTGAAGGCGACGCCGCCGCGGAGCAGGAAGAAGCCCGCGGCGAGGACGCCGACCACCTTGCCGAGCGCCCAGCCGAGGCCGGCGCCCTCGAGACCCAGCGGCGGCAGCAGGAACCAGGTGCCGGCGATCGAGACGACCAGCATCACCCAGGTGGCGAGGGCCGCGTCCTGGAGGCGGTGCCGGGCCCGCAGAACCGCCAGCGCCAGCTGCAGGACCGAGTCGAAGGCGGCGGCGGCGATCAGGATCAGCAGCAGGGTGTCGCCTTCTTCGGCGTACTCGGGCCCGAAGAAGCCGAGGATCGTCGGCCCGGCGAGGAGCAGGACGAGCGCCGGCGGCCCGGCCAGCAGCAGCACCTGGCGGGCGGCGCGGCGGACGTCGCGGCCGAGCTGCTCGGGCTCGTGGGCGCCCTCGGCGAAGAGGGCGTTGCCGATCGCCGGGGCGATGAAGAAGAGGGCGCTGGCGAGCATGAACGTGGTGTAGAAGTAGGCGTTGTCTTCGGGGCCGAGGCGGGCGGAGACGAGCACCGGCAGCAGGTAGCTGGAGGCCTGGGCGCCGAGGTTGATCGACTGGTGGCCGGCGATCAGCCCGCGCATCTCCCCCAGCTCCTCGCGCCAGCCCGCCAGCGTCGGCCGGAAGTCGTGGCCGAGGGCGGGCAGTTCGCGGAACAGCGCCATCGCGTTGACCAGCAGGAACGAGGCGTCGAAGACGATCAGGATCCAGGTGGTGCCCTCGAAGGGGACGACGCCGGCGAGCGGGATCAGCGCCGTCCGCACCACCCCCGCCATGCCGTTGCGGACGAACGAGAGCTTCGCGTGGCGCTCGGCGATGCAGGCGTAGTCGATCACCAGCGAGCAGGCGACCCCGACCACCCCGAGCGGCACCAGGAGGAAGGCGGCCGGGTGCAGCCCGCCCTTCAGGGCCGGGATCAGGGTCGGCAGCAGCACCGCCGCGACCGCGCCGCCGAGGAGGCTCGCCAGCGCCGCCAGGGCGAGGCCGGTGGTGACCGTCCGCGACCACTCCCGCCCCGCCTGCCGCGAGGCCAGCCGCGAGACGAAGACCTGCCCCAGTCCGAGGTTGGTGAGGACGGAGACGAAGACCATCGCCGAGACCAGCGCCGCCGAGCGCCCCACTTCGGTCGCCGACAGCGTCCGCGCGGCGATCAGCCAGAAGACGAAGCCGAGCAGCGACGTGACGATGGTCGTGCCCATGATGTAGAGGCTGTTGCGGAAGAGGGACTGCTCGCCGAGGCGCCTCAGCCGCTGCCAGCCCTGGGCGAGGCGAGTGGGATGCATGATCCGGAGCGATTCTGTCAAGTGACGGTGGCGGAACCGATGCTCTTCCTATGCTGCGCCCCATCGAGCCCACGTCCCCCCCACCGGAAACCATCCGACTCCAGCCCACCAGCGGCTTCAGCCGGGTGCTGGCCCCGAAGGAGCTGTGGCGCTACCGCGACCTCGCGGGGCAGATCGCCCTGCGCGACATCACCGTCCGCTACCGGCAGACGGCGCTCGGCGGGGCCTGGGCGGTGCTGCAGCCGATCGGGTTCATGGTCGTCTTCTCGCTGATCTTCGGCAACGTCGCCGGGATCGCCTCCAACGGCCTCCCCTATCCCCTCTTCAGCCTCGCGGCGCTGGTTCCCTGGACCTTCTTCTCGAACGCGCTGCTGCTCGGGTCCGACAGCCTCGTCAGCAACTCCGCCCTGGTCTCGAAAATCTACTTTCCGCGAATCTTCATGCCGGCGGGAGTGATCGTCGCCGGCTTCGTCGACCTGGCGATCTCGCTGGCGATCCTCCTGGTCATCGTCCTCGCCTGGGGGTACGCGCCCTCCCCGGCGATCCTGGCGCTGCCGCTGCTGCTGGCGATCGCGACCGCGGCGGTGCTGGGCACGGCGGCGGCGCTGTCGGCGATCAACGTCCGCTACCGCGACGTCCGCTACGTCGTCCCCTTCGGGATCCAGATGTGGCTCTTCGTCTCCCCCGTCGTCTACCCCAGCAGCCAGATCAGCGAGCCCTGGCGCACCCTCTCGGCGGTCAACCCGATGGTCGGGGTGGTCGAAGGCTTCCGCTGGGCGACGCTGGGGACCGGCGCGGCCCCCTGGGACCTGATCGGGATCTCGGCTGCCGCCGCGGCGGCGATCCTCCTCGCCGGCCTCGCCTACTTCGACCGCGTCGAGCGCGCCTTCGCCGACTTCGTCTGAGATGAGCGAGATCGCGATCGAGGCCCACGAGCTGGGCAAGCGCTACACCCTCGGCGTCCGGGGCCGGGGCTACGGCACCCTGCGCGAGAGCCTCGTCGAAGCGGCCAAGCGCCCCTTCGACCGCGGTCGCCGGGAGCGGCAGCCGAAGGGCGACCAGCTCTGGGCGCTGAAAGACCTCTCGCTGACGATCCGCAGCGGCGAAGTGGTCGGGTTGATCGGCCACAACGGAGCCGGCAAGAGCACGCTGTTGAAAATCCTCTCGCGGATCACCGAGCCGTCCGCCGGCTACGCCGACGTGACCGGCAGGGTCGGCTCCCTGCTCGAGGTCGGCACCGGGTTCCATCCGGAGCTGACGGGTCGCGAGAACATCTTCCTCAACGGGGCGATCCTCGGCATGCGCCGCGCCGAGATCCAGGCCCGGTTCGACGAGATCGTCGAGTTCGCGGAAATGGAGCGCTTCCTCGAGACCCCCGTGAAGCGCTACTCGAGCGGGATGTCGGTGCGGCTGGCCTTCGCCGTCGCCGCCCACCTCGAGCCGGAGATCCTGCTCGTCGACGAGGTGCTGGCGGTCGGCGACGCCGCCTTCCAGCGCAAGTCGCTGGGGAAGATGAACGAGGTGGCGAAGGCGGGGCGGACGGTGGTCTTCGTCTCCCACAACCTGGCGATCATCCAGGCGCTCTGCAGCCGCGGCGTCCTGCTCGAACGCGGCCGGGTCAAAGCCGACGCGCCGATCAACGAGGCGATCGACCGCTACCTGCGGACGCTGGAGAGCGCGGCCTCCGAGGACCTCCTCCAGCGCAGCGACCGCGACAACCGCGCCTACGACGAGACGCTGGTCCGCCACCTGGAGATCCGAGACGCCGGCGGCACCCCCAACGTCGTCGTCGCGGGGCGCCCTGCCGCGATCGTCGTCGACGTCACCGAGCATCTGCCCTCGATGGAGTGCCAGCTGACGATCGTCAACAGCCTCGGACAGCCGATCGCGACCCTGGACAGCGAGATGCTGGCGCCGGTCGACGTCCGCGGCCCCGAGCCTGGCACGCGGCTGGAGTGCCGGATCGAGAGCCTGCCGCTGCTGCCCGGGCGCTACCGGATCGACGTCATCGTCAAGGCCAAGCGCCACATCCAGGACGGTCTCCAGGCCGCCGCCTTCTTCGACGTCGAGCCGGGGATGATCGGCGAGCGGCCGATCGCGGCCGAGGCCGACGGCGACGTCTCCCTCCCCCACTCCTGGCGGCTGCCGGCATGAGCGAGTCGAGATGGCTGGCCCCCGAGCCCGCCGAGCCGGTTTCGCCGCGCGAGGAGCCGCCCAGCTTCTCGATCGTCGTCGCCACCTACCAGGCGGCCGAAACGGTGGCGCGATCGGTGGAGTCGGCGCTGGCGCAGACCTACCCGGCGCATGAGGTGATCGTCGTCGACGACGGCTCCACCGACCATCCGGAGGAGGAGCTGCGGCCGTTCGCCGACCGGATCAAGGTGATCCGCAAGGAGAACGGCGGCGGAGCGTCGGCCCTCAACGCCGGCGCCGAGGCGGCGACCGGAGAGTTCCTGGCGATCCTCGACGCCGACGACGCCTATGACCCGCGCCGCCTCGAGGCGCTGGCCGAGCTCGCCCGGGAGCGGCCCGACCTGGACCTGGTCACGACCGACGCCAGGTTCATGGTCGAGGACGGCGAGGCCGGCACCTTCTCCACCTACACCCCGTTCGAGACCGCGAACCAGCGAACGGCGATCTTCGAGAGCTGCTTCGTCGGCGGCTGGCCCGCGATCCGCCTATCGAAGCTGAGAGAGGTCGGCGGCTTCGACGAGGCGCTCCGCACCGGCTACGACTGGGACTGCTGGACGCGCCTCCTGCTCGCCGGCTCGCAGGCCGGGATGGCGAAGGAGCCCTATTACCGCTACTACCTCCACGCGGGCAGCCTGACGACGAGCCGCGCGTCGAGCCTCTGGGACCGGGCGACGCTGCTCGAAAAGGAGCTCCGCAACCCCGCCCTCCGGGCAGAGGAGCGGCCGATGCTGGAAGGGGCGATCCGGATGCACCGCTCGCGGGCGGCGCTGGCCGAGGCGCAGGACGCGATCTACGGCTCGGCGCCCAGACGAGGGCTCCTGCGGCTCGTCTTCGCTCCCAGACTGCAAGCCAAGACGCGCCTCGCGGCGTTCCTTAGCGCGTTGGCGCCGCGGCTCGCGCGCCGCCTCGTCCCCCGGGACCGCCCCGCCGAGGATCGGGTTCGCGCGTCCTGATGGAGGGAAAGCCGCAAAGGCCGCGCTTCAGCGTCGTCATCCCCACCCACGAACGGCGCGAGACCGTGGTGCGCAACGTCCGCGCGCTCGACCGCCAGACGTTTCGGGACTTCGAGGCGATCGTCGTCGTCGACGGCTCCAGCGACGGAACCGCGGCGGCGCTGCGCGAGCTGGGCGTCTCTTTCCCGCTGACCGTGATCGAGCAGCGCAACCAGGGAGTCGCCGCCGCCCGCACCGCCGGCACGGCCGCCGCCGGCGGCGAGATCCTCCTCTACGTCGACGACGACATGGAAGCCGATCCCCGGATGCTGGCCGAGCACCAGCGCTCGCACGGCGAAGGCTTCGACTACGTGCTCGGCGACCTGCCCCTGCACCCCGACTCGCCGCGCAACCTGCTCAGCTGGGGTGTCGGCTACTGGGCGAGCTCGCGCCGCGAGCGGCTGGAAGCCGCCGGCAACGAGCTCGGGATCGACGACATGCTGACCGGGCAGATGTCGGTCTCGCGCCGCGCCTTCGAGCAGGTCGGCGGCTTCGACGCCAGCTTCACCAAGGAGGACGGGCTGGTGCCGAGCGGCGACGTCGACTTCGGCTACCGGATCCTCAAGGCCGGCTTCCGCGCCGCCTTCAACCCGAAGGCGGTCAGCTACCAGTACTACGACGTCGACCCCGGCGAATACCTGAACCGCGCCTATGACATCGGCAGCTCCGAGCAGGAACTGGTGATCAAGCACCCCGAGCAGGCGAAGAAGCTGGAGCGGGCGCCGGCCTTCCACACCCGTCGCAGCCGCTGGACCTTCGGGGCGCTGGTCGCCGCGCCCGACGCGCTGCTGCGACCCCTGCGCGAGGCGGTGGTCGGGGTGGTCCGCAGCGGCCGCCACAACGAGCGCCTGCGCAAGCTCTTCTTCGCCCTGCGCACCCTCGAGTACCAGCGCGGCGCCCGCAGCGCCCGGCGCGAGCTCACGGCCGGCGAGGCCGTCGTCCTCGCCTACCACGCGATCGACGACCTCAGCGGCGACCAGCTGCAGGAATACGCGGTCCCGCCCGCCCGCCTGGCCGAGCAGCTCGACGACCTGCGCCGTCGCGGCTACGCCTTCATCGACCTCGACACGCTCCTGGCCGCGCTGGAGGGCGAGGGGCGGCTGCCGGAGAAGGCGGCGCTCGTCACCTTCGACGACGCCTACGCCGACCTCCTGCGCGAGGGCTGCCCGATCCTGCGGGAGCGCGGCATCCCCGCCGTCGTCTTCGCCGTCGCCGGTTCGGTCGGCGGCGCCAACGAGTGGCGCCGCGAGGGCGCCAGGGAGCTGCCGCTGCTCGACGGCGAGGGACTGCGAGAGGCGACGGCCCACCGGGTCGAGGTCGGCTCGCACTGCATGACCCACCGCCAGCTGCCGAAGATCCCGGTCGAGGAGCTCGACCGGGAGGCGGCCGGCTCGGCCGAGGCGCTGGAGGCGCTGGGGTTGCCGCGGCCGCGAGCGCTCGCCTACCCGCACGGCGAGTGGTCGCACGAGGCGGCCGCCGCCGTCCACCGGGCCGGCTACCGGGCGGCGTTCAGCGTCACCCCCGGCAAAGCCGGCCGCGCCTCGAACCGCTACGCCTTGCCGCGGATAGAGGTGCTGGCCAGCGACACGCCGAAGACGATTCGGGTGAAGATCGCGACCGCCGGCTGGCCCGAGGAGCTGCGCACCCGCCTGCTGCGGAGGCTGGGGACGCGACCGTGAGCCGGCTGCGCCGGCAGGCCGGCCGGCTGCGGGGGGCGGCGGTCCGGTTCCTCGGCTGGCGGGTCGCGGCGCCGCTCCTGCGGGCGCGGGCGCGGCGGCGCCTCTCCCGGCTCGAGCCGGGGGCGACGACCGTGGTCACGGTCAACTGGAACTCCTGGCCGCACCTCGAGGTCCTGATCGACGTCGTCCGGCGCCGCAGCCCCGCGGGCACCCGGATCCTCGCCGTCGACAACGGCTCCAAGGACGGCTCGCGGCAGCGGATCTCCGCCCGCGGCGACGTCAGGGGGCTGCTGCTGCCGGTCAACGTCGGCCACGAGCTGGCCCTCGACCTCGGCGTCCTCCTCGCCGACACCCAGTACGTCGTCGCCCTCGACGTCGACGCCTTCCCCCTGCACGAGGACTGGCTCGACCGCCTGCTGGCGCCGCTCTCCGCGGGCGCCCAGGTCGCCGGGGCGCGCCTCAACCGGCAGTACGTCCACCCCTGCTGCTGGGCGATGCGCACCGCCCGCTTCGTCGAGTGCGGGCACTCCTTCCGCTCCCACTACCAGCCGCGCGAAGGCGACCGCGACGCCTCCGGCGACGTCGGCGAGGAGATCTCGGCCGCCGAGGCGCCGAACGTCCACTTCTTCGAGGTGACCAGCCAGCGCGGCCCCGGTGACGTCGGCACCGTCTTCGGCGACCTCGTCTACCACAACTTCTACGCGACCCGGTTCTCCGGGACCTCCGAGCAGACCCTCGACGGCATCGTCGCCGTCGACGATCCGGCGCAGGCGTGGGACGAGGCGCTGCGGCGCTACGTCGATTGAGCCGGACGGCGCGCCAGCACGAGGACGGCGCTGGGCCGGCCCCAGGTAAGGCCGAGGCGCTCGATTCGCACCGCCGCCGCCAGGAAGGGGAAGGCGAGCAGGCGGACCGGCAGCGGCGCCCCTTTGATCCGGTCGCGGATCTCCTGCGCGGCCGCGGCAAGGCTGCGGTAGGTGGGCCGCAGCTCGAGCGGCTCGAGCCCGGCCGCCTCGACGTTGGCGGCGATCTCCTCGCGGCCGTAGCCGTGCCGCACCTCCTCGCGCCAGATCCCGGTGCTGCCCGGAAGCACCGGCGACCAGTCCTTTTCGGGGACCTGCAGCGCAAGCAGCCCGCCCGGCGCCAGCGCCCCCGCCAGATTTCGCAGCGCCGCCTTATCGTCGGGGATCTCATGCAGGCACTCGAGCGCGACGACGGCGTCGAAGCCGGGCTCCGGCAGCGGCTGGGTGAGGTCGGCCGCCTGGAAGCCGACGTTGCCGAGCGCGCGGCCGGCCGCGCGCTCGCGGGCGCCGCCGAGCAGATCGGCCCGCTGGTCGACTCCGAGCAGAGCCCAGTCACCGTGCCGGCGGGCAAGGGAGAGGGTCAGCAGCCCGTCGCCGCAGCCGGCGTCGAGGACGCGCAGGGGCCCTCCTCCCGCCTCGCCGGAAAGCACCTCATCGGCCAGGGCCAGGCGCAACCGCCGCGACGGCGCCATCAACGCCAGCCGCTCCTCGAGGATCGCCCGCAGCTTGCCGAGGAAGCTCACCGTCCCATCATTTCCCACCCGGCGGCGGCGCTTCCGGCTTTCGGCACACCCGGCTGTGTAGAGAATCGGATGCGCTTGGAGGGATGGGCATGAGCCAGGGCTGGTGCGAGGCGCCGTGGCGGACGCGGCTCCTGCGGCGAGCGCGGGTGCCGGCGGCGCTCCTGGCGCCATTGGCCGGGCTCTCGCCCCGCTGGGCCGAGCTCCGGGACGACCTCACCCACTGGGCTGGGGTGCGGAAGGAGGCGAGCGCCGCGGAGTGGCGGCGGGCGACGAGCTCCTACGCGGTCCTCGTCTACCACCGCTTCGCCGGCGAGCTGAAGCCGGGGCAGGAGCGGATCGACATCGCCCCGCGCCGGTTCCGCCGCCAGCTGCGCCTGCTGCGGGCGCTCGGGTTCCGGCCGCTGCCCCTGGACGAGCTGCTCGCCTTCCACCGCGGCGAGCTGAACGCGCTGCCCCGCCGCCGCTTCGCGATCACCGTCGACGACGCGATCGCCGACGCGGTCGAGCCGCTGCGAGAGGCCGCCTCCCTCTCCCCCCAGCTCTTCGTCCCCACCGCCGAGCTCGGCGGCAGCGCCCACTGGATCGACGGCGAGCCGGTGGCCGGCTGGGAGGAGGTCCGCGCCCTCGCCGCCGCCGGCGTCGCGATCGGCTCCCACACCCGCCACCACCGGCGCCTCAGCCAGCTCGGCGCCGCCGAGCGCGATGTCGAGCTGGTGGGGTCGCTAGCCGAGCTGCGCGAGCAGGTACCGGGCGCCAGCGCCGTGATCGCCTACCCGAACGGCGACCACGACGACGCCGTCTGCGGCGCCGCCGCCGCCGCCGGCTACGAGGCCGCCTTCACCACCGAGAAGGGCCGCAACGACGCCGCCACCGACCGCTACCGGCTCCGCCGCGTCAGCGTCCACGGCGCCGACGGCGCCCTCGCCGTCCTCTGGAAGGTCCTTACCGGCGAGGCGCTGCCCGCCTGGTGGCCGCGGCGCTCTCGTTCAAAGAGCCGCTAGCCCGTCCCGCCTTCGCTCAATAACAGTCCAGTATTTCATTGGACCTAGAGTGCTGGGGCCTGCGGAGCCGATCGGCTCCGCCTTTCCACCGAAAGGAATGCGAATGCCAATCCAACCTGAAGAATGCGAAGTGTTCATTCAGATCTGGGTCGATGTGAATGAGGTCACCGAAACCGGCGGCACCAAGGGCGTGTACCTCGTCGATAACCGGATCTCCTCCGGCAGTGAAAACGAGGGCACCACGGGCCTCCTCACCGCCTGCGCTAAGAGCAGCAAGGTCTGCTGGAGCATCAACCAGATCGATCCAAACGCCCAGCCGGTCCAGTTCGAAATCAGCGAAATCGGAAACTCACCTGCCTGGGGCGCCACCGGTCAGCCGGAGGCGGTTGACCAGGGGAAGAAGACGACGTTCACGGGAGTCGTGGAAATAGCCGGGTCGAATTCCTACCCGTTGAAGATCAACGTCGACGACGTCGGCGTCCCCCTTCAGCCAAGCGTTTCCGTATCTGACTGACTGAAAAGACTCTAGGAGGAAGGCACGATGAACGAACAAGCACAGGTTGCCGAGATGTCGGGCAACGGCGCGACGGAGCATGCCGCCTCGGTGAGCGAGGCGAAATTTCAGATGCCGGAGACGAGGCCGATGACTCAGATCGCAATTGCCATCGACGTCGACTATGTCGTCGGTCGCGGTGGCGGTTTCGTGAATGAGGGTATCTACATGATGGACAACCGCGCCAGCGAGGGCAGCACCGGCGAGGGAACCTTGGAGCTATCCACCGTCTGTCCGGTGAATCATTGCGTCGGGTGGACCGTCTACCCCGTCGATCAGGAAGGAAAGGAGGAAGACTCGGTCACGATCACCGGCTTCATCGTCACCGCCGGGAGCGTCTTCGGCTCCGAGGGGAGACCGGAACCCTATATGGGCAATATGGCTTATTGGGTAGGTGAAGCAATGAACGCGGGGAGCCAGACCTATCACGTCCGCATTCTGGCGAAGAGCGGTCGAAGGCATCGGGCAGTCAACGTCGAATTCGACCCGTACATAACGGCGAGGTAACCGTTCGTCGGCAGGGGTCGGTGACAGGCGACGTCACCGACCCCGAAGCAGCTCCTCCTCGACCAGCCCTAGAAAAGTCGACTGTCGGAGCTCCTCGACTGAGGGCCGGCCTGGAGACTCGAGCCGGAGGTGGCGGTAGTCGCTGCGGCTGTGGACGATCCAACAGAGGAGGCGGAGGAGGCGAAAGTCCCCCGCAGGGATGCCGAGGGCGGCGGTGTACTCGGCGATCGCCCGGGCGGCGACGGCGCCGTGCGAGGTCGCGGGGTCGAGCAGCTGGGCGTAGGTCTCGCGGGTGCGCCCGCTCTCCAGGGCCCCGTCGAGGACGAAGGCGCAGTTGGCGAGGAAGTAGACGAGGTCGAGCCCCGGCAGACCCTCGGGCTCGGCTGACTCCCAGTCGAGCAGGACCGGCTCGCCCGAAGGCGTCAACAGGACGTTCCAGGGGGAGCAGTCGCGGTGCTCGACCACCGGGGGCAGATCCCCGAGGCCGTCGAGCAGGGACCGAACGCATCTGTCCTCGAGCAGGGCGCCGAAGTGGACATCGAACCACTCCAGCGGCTCGCCGACCAGGCGCGAGCGCCAGTTGGGGTCGGGGTCGCGCCGGGGGCTGCGGGCGAGCTCGACCAGGAGGCGGGTCACCCGCATCGCCACCTCTTCGAAATTGGCAGCGGTGAGAGAGTCGAGCAGGGACTCCCCGGCGATCGCCTCCTGGACGACGGCGAGGCGGCCGTCCCGGGAGCCCTGGCCGACCAGGCGGGGGATGCCCGCGAGGTCCGGCCGCTCCTCCCCGAGCCTGCGCAGCACCGCCGCCTCGCGCTCCAGGCCCGGCTCGGCCTCGGCCACGCGGGCGAATTTCACCGCCTTCGCCGGCTTCTCCGCCCCGCCCTCGAAGGCGAGGCCGACGGCCTTGTTGATGCTGCGGTGGCCGGTGGTCAGCAGCAGCAGGTGACAGTCGGGCGAGAGCGGGATCGCGCCCTCGTCGCCTCCCGCCCTGCGGCGGCCGACGACGTAGATCGGGGCGAGCAGGCCCGCGGCCCGCACGGTGCACCAGAGGTGGCGCAGGAGCCCCGCGACGAACGAGCGCGGCGCCCGTGTCGCCAGCAGGTAGTCGGTCGCCTCCTCGATTTCGACCGGCAGCCAGAACTGGGGCTGACGGTGCGGCAGCGGCCCCGCCCAGTAGGCGCGCACGTCGGCGTAGCCGGCGGCCTCGGCCTTGCGCCTGGCGCGCCCGATGCCCCCGGGCCGCGGCAGCCGCCAATGCGCGAGCAGCTCCGCGTCCGGCAGCAGGAAGCGCCAGTCGAGCTGCCGCACCAGCGGATTCCGCCGCGACTCCGGCATCCCCTCGAGGGTGTGGTTGAGCTTTGACGCGCTATCCACGCCAAAGCTCGACCACACCCTGTCGGAGGAACCCAGCAGCTCCCGGTAAACGGCGGTGACGCGGTTTGCCATCTGCCCACGGGTGAGACCGGCCTCGACCCGCTCGCGGGCTCGGGCGGCCAGGCTCTGCCGCAGCTCCTCGTCGCCGAGGACGCGGCGCAGCGCCGCCGCCAGCGACTTCGCGTCGCCGGGAGGAACCAGCAATCCGCTGCGGCCGTCTTCGATCAGCTCTTCGGTGCCGCCGATCGCCGAGGAGACGATCGGGATCCCGGCCGCCATCGCCTCCAGCACCGCCAGCGAGGAGCCCTCGTACAGCGAGGGCAGGGCGAAGACGTCGCAGGCGGCGAGGAGTTGCGGCACGTCCTCGCGGCGGCCGAGGAAGCGGACGCGGTCCGCCACCCCCAGCCGCTCGGCCTCGGCTTCCAGGCCGGCGCGCTCGGAGCCCTCGCCGGCGAGGAGGAAGAGCGCGTCGGGCACCTCGGCGACCGCCTCGAGCAGGACCCGGTGCCCCTTCTGCGGGTTCAGCCGCGCCGGGGTGAGGACCAGCGGGCGGCTCGGGCCGCCGCCGAGCTGCTCGCGCAGCCCCGGCGGAGTGGCGACGGCCGCTCGCTCGCTGTCGACGGCGTTGTAGACGACCTCGACCTTCTCCGCCGGCCAGCCGAGCTTCCCGGTCAGCTCCGCGGCGATCTCGCGCGAGACCGCGAGGTAGCGGTCCACCCCCCGCGCCAGCGCCCGCAGCTGCCAGTAGGCCGAGCGGTCGGGCGGCTCGTAGGAGCCGACCTGGACCGTCCCCAGCACCGCCGGCACCCGCGCCAGCACCGCCGCCGCCAGGCCCCACTTGCAGGCGACCGGGGAGCTCATGTGGGCGTGGAAGACCCGCGGTCGCTCGCGCCGCAGCAGGCGGGCCAGCGCCGGCACCCGCCGCGCCCCGGTCAGCCCCAGCGGCAGCGGCGCGACCAGCCGCACCGGCACCTCCAGCGCCGCCGCGCGCTCGCGCAGCGGCTCGGTCTCCGGCACGTCCTCGAGCAGCAGGGTCGGCGCCCACTCGTCGCGGTCGAGCGAGGCGAGCAGCATGAACATCGCGTTCTCGGCCCCGCCGAGAACGCGGCTATCGGTGTAGAAGAAGATCGATCGGGCCACGCCGCAGCTCTCCGGCGAGCTTCGACAGCTCGCCCTCGTCGTTTGATTCGCGCAGCTCCGCGTCCACCCCTGCCCAGAAGGCGTAGTCGAGGACCGGCCGGTAGAAGAGCGGGAAGCGCCAGCCGCCCAGCCGCTCCAGCAGCGAGCAGAGGGCGAAGACCGCGCCGCCGCTCGCCGGCAGCCGCCGAGTCAGCGTCAGCAGGACGGCCCGCACCGCCAGCCAGGGACGACCGCTGTCGTCGGGGTGGGCGAGGCGGAGATCGGGGAAGACCTCCGGGTGGCGGCGGGCGAGCTGGACCGTGGTCCGCCCTTTCGCCAGGGTGTCGCGCTGCAGGCCGCCGAGGTCCTTGTCGTAGGACTGATGGGCGAGCGCCTCGGGGTCGTAGCCGAGCTCCACCCCGGCCGCCCGCAGCCGCAGCGCCAGCTCGACGTCCTCGTTGCCGTAGATCCCGAAGGAGTCGTCGAAGCCGCCGACCTCGCGCATCACCTCGGTTCGCAGCGAGGCGTTGCCGGTGTAGAAGGAGCGCGGCAGCGCCAGGTGGGCGGGGTCGGCGAGGCGCGAGAGATGGAGGTCGAACTTCTCCTTCACGTAGCGGGCCGCGCGCGGGCTCCCATCCTCCAGCTCGACCGGGACGGCGCCGAGGACGCAGCGGCGCGAGCCGGGCGGGTGGTCGTCGCGGTGGCGCTCGACGAACCCGGGGACGCAGCGCATGTCGTCGTCGAGGATCACCGTCACCTCGCCCCGCGCCGCCGCCACGGCGGCGTTGCAGGCGCCGGCGCGACCGCGCCCCGCAGGGGTGACCCAGCGCAGCCGCAGCGGCGGCGGGAAGGCCTCCAGCATCTCCAGGGTGCCGTCGGTGGAGCCGTCGACCGCGACCACCACCTCGTAGGCCTCGGGCGCGAGCGTCTGCGCAGCCAGGGACTCCAGCACCCGCCGCAGCGCCTGGCGCCGCTGGTGGGTGGGGATGACGACGCTGACCTGCGGCGCCTCAGCCATCGCCCCGCCCCCGCCGCTCGGCGACCGCCTCTTCGTAGACGGCGGTCTGGCGCCCGGCCCAGGCCTCCGGGCTGTGGTGCCGCGCCGCGAACTCGCGCGCCCGCCCGCCCAGCCGCAGCCGCGCCTCCTCGTCCTCCAGCAGCGCCGCCGTCGCCGCCGCGATCGCCGCCGCGCCCTCGCCCACCGCCAGCGGCGGCTCCTCGCCGAAGCCCGTGTACCCCTCGGTCCCGCGCGGGGTCGTCACCACCGCCTTGCCGGCGGCCATCGCCTGCAGGACCTTCATCCGCATCCCGCCCCCGGTCCGCACCGGCGCCATCACCACCGCCGCTTCCTCGGTGTGGGGGAGGACGCTGGGGGCATCGGCGACCACCTCGACCGCCGGCCCGGCCAGCGCGCGCACCTCCGGCGGCGGGCCGCTGCCGACGATCCGCAGCCGCGCCTCGGGGCGGCGCTCGCGCACCGCCGGCAGGATCTCCCGCGCCAGCCAGATCGCCGCATCGCGGTTCGGCGGGTGGTGGAAGGCGCCGACGAAGAGCATCGTCCCCGCCGCCTGCCGGGCCGGGTCGGCGGCCGGCGGCAGCACCAGCCCGAAGGGGTCGACGCGAACCCGCGCCGCCGCCTCGGGGGCCAGCGCGGCGATCGCCTCGGCGTCGCGGCGGCTGAAGACCTGGACACGGTCGAACCTGCGCCAGGCCCGGCGCTGGAAGCCGGCCCAGCGGCGCCAGTCGAGCTCGCCGAAGGCCCAGCCGGGCCAGCCCCGCGGCGAGCCGGGCCTCCAGTCGACCGGCCGCGGCCGCAGCACCTCGTGGTGGGTGAAGACCGTCGCCGCCCCCGCCGGGTAGCGGAAGACCGACATCGCGCTGTCCTCGACGGCGACGACGTCGAACTCGCGCCCGGCCCCGACGCGGTCGAGCAGCCGCTGGATCCCGGGGTCGGCGTACCAGACCGTGCGCCAGGGCCGGCGCCCGCGCGCCCAGCTCGCCGCCATCCGCAGCTGCCGCCGGCGCCGGCGCATCCCCGGCGGAGGCCGCCGCCGGTCGGCGACGTGGACCTCGACCTGCCGGCGCAACCGCGCCACCGCCGCCTCTTCGCCCGGCTCGTCGCCCAGCGCCGTCACCAGCGTCACCTCGTGCCGACGGCGCAACCCCTCCAGCTCGGCGTCGAGCAGGACCGGGATCGCCCCGGCGCCGTCGGCCTGCGGCGGCACCGGGACGACGAGCAGGACCCTCATCCCGCTGCGAGGACGTCGCGGTAGGCCTGCTCGAAGCGCGGGATCACCGCGCCCGCCGCGAAGGAGCGCGCTTTCTCGCTCGCCGCCTGGCCGAAGCGGTCGCGCTGCTCGGGATCCTCGATCAGCTCGCGCATCGCCGCCTCGAGCGCGCCGACGTCGCCCTGCGGGACCAGCAGC
This sequence comes from Solirubrobacterales bacterium, assembly GCA_025936755.1. Classification (GTDB taxonomy): domain Bacteria; phylum Actinomycetota; class Thermoleophilia; order Solirubrobacterales; family 70-9; genus VAYN01. The sequence goes on from JAICSS010000004.1 coordinate 28,528, forward strand.
CCGGCGTTGTCGCCGATCATGTCGACGTGGCCGCCGAGGGTGGTCCCGATCACCGGCTTGCCGCGGTTCATCGCCTCGGCGACGGTGGCGCCGAAGGGCTCCGGCCAGAGCGAGGGCATCACCCCGAACATCGCCCGGTCCCAGGCCGCCATCACGGCCTTGTTGGGGACGTCGGTGAGGACGACGGCGTCGGGCGGGAAGCCGTCGGGGGAGTCGCGCTCGTACGTCCCCATCAGGACCAGGGGCGGCGGCGACTGCAGCCGTTCGTAGGCGCCGAAGAGGGTCTCCAGGCCCTTGACCTTGCGGAAGGCGCCGACGTAGAGGATGAACGGCTCCTCCGGCAGCCGCGCCAGGTAGGCGCCGACCTCGCCCTCGGAGCTGTCGATCGCCTCCTCCGGGGCGACTTCCTGGAAGCTCGGGATCGTCACCTGGATCAGGTCCGCCGGCGCCCCGCCCGGGCCGAACAGGTAGCGGGTGGTGACCTCGTGGACGAAGGTGCTGACGCTGTGCAGGCCGGTCATCTTCCGCGCCAGCAGCGGCCGGCAGGCGTAGACGCCGGCGGTGGCGGCCAGCCCCTTCGGGGCGCCGCCGTAGTACTCGGTCGCGCAGGTCGCGCACTTCAGCGGCGCCGGCCCGTCGCAGGGCTCGCCCTTGCGCAGCAGGGTGCGGTTGGCGCAGAAGTAGCCGTAGTCGCGGGCGGAGACCAGCATCGGGGTCCGCCGCCGGCCGAGCGCCACCGCGACCGAGAAGGCGAGCCAGCCGTAGGCGTGGATCACGTCCGGTTCGAAGCCGGCGATCAGGCGCCGCAGCCCGGCGACCGTGATCGGGTCGGGGAAGGGCGGCTGGTGGCGCTGCGCTTCGTCCCGGATCAGCGAGCGGAACGCGGTCCGCACCTGGCGCAGCCGGTGGACGGTCACGTGTTCTTCCCAGTCGAGCCCGGGCAGGCCGCCGTGCCAGGTGGTGGCGACGGCGACGTCGTGGCCGCGCTCGGCCATCCCGGCGGCGAGCAGCCGCGCCTGGCGGTGGGCGCCGCCGATGAACGGCGGGTAGTGATCGGTGGCGATCAGGATCCGCATCAACGGCGCCATCTTCCCAGCACTCGGTTGAACCTTGCCCGCCTGCCGGGAAAGAGGAAGATCTCGGCCAGCGGGCGGGCGAGGCGCCGCGGCGCCGCCGCCTCCAGCGCGAACCAGGCGACCAGGAGCGCCTTCATCGGCGGCGAGACGTCGAAGCGGCGGCGAGTGGCGCGAAGCGCGTCGGCGAGCAGCGCCCGCGGCCGGTCGCCGGCGACCGGATGCCGGCCGGGCTCCAGCCTCAGGGAGACGAGGCGGTTGGCGAGGTCGGCGTAGGAGAGGATCGGATGCGCCCGCTCCAGCCCCAGCTCGTCGGCCAGCGCTTCCAGCGAGCGCGTCGTCACCCGCGCGAAGGCGATCGACTCGCGCACGTGGTCGAGGTCGATCTCCTCGCGCGCGAGCTCGTAGGCGTTGCCGCCGTGGATCCGGTACTCGGCGCAGACCTCCCCCAGCAGCGCCGCCTCCCCCAGCAGCGCCGTCAGGTGGACCAGGTACCAGTCGGCGCCGCTGCGCGGGTAGTCGGCCTCGGGGATCGGCAGGATCCGCCGCACCGCCTCGGTCCGGAAGCCGGTGCCGCCGCCCGGCAGCCAGGCGATGTCGAAGGGGAAGGCGAGCTCGGCGGCCCGCTGGTCGCCGACCGGCGCCCGCAGGTGCCCCCCCGGCTTCACCTCGCCGCTGGGGCGGCGCTCCGCGTCGACGATCGCCATCGGGAACTGAACCTTCGAGAGCCGGGGTCCGGCGGCGAAGGCGGCGGCCACCCGCTCCGCCGCCTGCGGACGGAGGACGTCGTCGGCGTCGAGCAGCAGCAGGACCTCGCCGCGGCAGCGCTCCACCCCGGCGTTGATCGCCGAGGCCTGCCCGCCCTGCTCCTTCAGGACCACCTCGACCCGGTCGGAGAACCCCCGCAGGACCTCCTGCGAGCCGTCGCTGGAGCCGTCGTCGACGACGACGACGTTGACCTCGGGGTGCGTCTGCGCGCAGGCGCTCTCGATCGCTTCGGGCAGGAAGCGGGCGTAGTCGTGGTTGGTGATGACGACGTCGACGGGAAGCACGTCCCGGGCCTCAGCCTTCGCCCGGCGGCGACCCCGTGGTCCAGGTCGTGACCCGGCGGTAGAGCTCGTGCGGCCGCTCGGAGTCGTACAGCGAGGCGACGACCCGCGCCTTCTTCCCAGAGGGGATTTCGAGCGGCACCTCGAAGACCCGTTCCTCGCCGGGGTCGAGCGCCAGGCGGTACCGCCTCAGCGGGCCTTCTTCGCCCACCTGCACCTCCAGGCGGTAGCGCTGCGGCCCCTGCTCGGCGCTGATCACTCCCACGTCCACGGCCGAGGTGGCGGCGTCTTCGGCCGGCAGCATCCAGAGCGCGGTGGAGCCGACGGCCTTGCTGGCGGGGAGCGGCGTGTAGGCGAAGACCAGGGCGCCGGCGGTCACGGCCGCGGCGAGGGCGACGCAGGCGACGTCGAAGCCGCGCAGCCGCGGGCGCGTCCACCCCGAGCCGCGCCCGTCCGGCTTGCCCCGCCGCACCGCCGCCCCCCGCGCCGCGGCGAAGACCGCGAGGACCAGCAGCAGCGCCCAGGTCACGGTCCGCAGGCCGCCGGGGAGGTAGTTGAGGACGAGGCCGCCGAGGCAGAGCAGCGAGAGCCCGCAGAGCAGGACCAGCATCGCCAGGCGCTGCGGGTCCAGCCGCTGCGACCCGAAGGCGGCGGCGGTGATCGCGTAGCCGGGGAGGAAGACCGCCAGCGGCAGCGCCGCCAGCAGGCGCACCACCTCCCACGGGACCAGCGCCGCCACCAGCGCGGCGACGATCGCCGCGAGGCAGACCCACCTGAGGTCGCGGTGACCCCTCACGGGCGGTCCCTGAGGTCGAAGACGACGATGTTGCCGCTGTCGTAGGTGCGGCCGAGCCGCCGTTCGCCGAACTTGCGCATCGCGGCGCGGGGCAGCAGCGCATCCCCTTCGGACCCCGGCACGTAGAAGAAGGAGCCGCGCCCCGGATCGGTCGCCACCTTGCGGCGGTCGGCGACGATGTAGCCGAGGCCGTTGCCGCGCAGCGAGGGCAGCTCCCAGTTCGAGAGCGAGGTCTCCGGCAGGATCGTCTTGATCGCCAGCGCGTCGCCGGTCTTCGCCCGCGCTTCCCCCGGCGCCAGGATCATCCGCGCGTCGGCGTCGGCCGCGGCGAACTTCCCCCCCGGCAGCCGCTCGCCGATCCAGCGCGCGAGCGTGATCGGTTCCGATTCGAGCTCGGTCCCGCCGGCGGTGATCCGCGTCGGCTGGGCGAGCTGGCTGTCCCAGGGCCAGCCGGCGATCGCGCCGCCGACGACGACGACGGCGATGCAGGCGAGCAGCGCCGCCCGGCGCAGGAGCAGCCGCGGCCCGGCCCGCATCAGCCGCAGGACAGCGTGGGCGACGACGAAGGCGAGGCCGATGAACAGGTACATGCCGGCGCGGTTGCCGGTCTCCCAGGCCTCCGGCGCGAGGCGCAGGGCCAGGGTGGCGAAGAAGGCGGCGCCGCCGAGGCAGAAGAGCACGACGAAGGGCCGTTTCGCCCGCCGCCCCCAGGCTTCGCGGAAGCCGGCGAGGTATCCGAGGAGGAGCAGACCGACCGCGGCGAGCGTGATCAGGCGGGCGAGAAAGGGGGTTTCGTAGACGACGGCGGAGGAGGGCGACTGGAAGAGGCCGCGCGCCTTCGAGGCGCCGAAGATCGTGTTCCAGATCGAGGTGACCGCCCCCGAGAGGACCGGGCTCAGGTAGTCGACGGTGTTGGGAGCGGCGACCAGCAGCCAGCCCGCCGCCAGGACCGCGGCGAAGACCGCGAAGGGCCACGGGTTCGGTTTCGGCGAGCGGACGAGGCGGTAGATCACCGCCAGCAGCGCCAGGACGATGACCAGGGCGTAGGAGGTGAGGTGGTGGGTGACGACGACGGCCATGGTTCCGAGGACGATCGGCGCCGCCCACGAGCGCGCCAGCCTCGGCCCGGCCGCCTCGCGCTCGGCGAGGGCGGCCAGAACCGCGACCAGCAGCGGCAGCGAGAGCGACTCGTAGGAGTACTGGACCCCCCAGTAGAGGAAGTTGGAGCTGCCGGCGTAGATGACCACGGCGAGGCCGGCGAGGCGGTGGGAGCCGCTGACGCGGGTGAAGAGGACGAAGAGGGCCAGGACCAGCAGCAGCCGCGCCAGGCCGATCAGGATCACCCCCGCCCCGAAGCTCGACATCCCGGTGAGCGACATCAGGGCCGAGGTCGCGCTGGCCAAGCCGGGGTAGCCGGAGGTGACGGGCAGGATCGGATTGCCGTTGAAGAGGCCGTGGTGGAGCATCGCCTGGTTGGCGTTGTAGGCGTGGATCGGCTCGTCGGGAAAGGTGAAGAGGAAGGGGTCGCGGATCACCTTGATCGCGTAGAGCGAGAGGGCGAAGAGGGCGGCGAGGGCGAAGCGCTCCCGCAGGCTGACGTCCTCCATGCCGATCCGGGCGGCGATCGGCACGACGACCAGCAGCACCCCGGCCCAGTAGACGAGCTGGGTCGGGTCGCCGCCTTCGCGCGAGAGCGCGTTGGCGTAGGCGCAGAGGAGGAGCCCGACGGCGGCGCCGAGCACGATCAGGGCCAGGGGCGAGGGGCCCGTCGCGAGCAGCCTCTGCCGGCGCCCAGGGGCGCGGGAATCCCTGCTGCTCATCGGCGGCATCCAGCGATCTTACGCAGGCAAAGGGCGCTGACCCGCTTGCTAGGGTCGAGCGCGCGACCCAGCCCAGGCAGCGACATTTGGAGGCATTTTTGAGTTCGTCCCCTAGCCATGCCCTTCTCCAATCGGACGCGGAGTGGGATGTCCGTAACCGAGTTCTTTCAGAGACGCTGACCGAGCTCGTCCGCAGCGAAGGACCTGATAACGCCAAGCAGGCGCTCGACGTCGGCTGCCAGAACGGCTGGACCACCGATCGCTACGCGAAGCTGACCGGCCTCGACTGGGTCGGGATCGACCCGGCGCTGAAGGAGGAACGCCGCTCGCCCGACGGGGTCGCCCTCTACCCCGGGTTCAGCAACAAGCTCGACTTCCCCGACGACTCCTTCGACGTCCTGATGCTGGCCAACGTCTACGAGCACATCTTCCCCGAGGACCGGGTCGCGTCCTTCGCGGAGATGCGGCGGGTCCTGCGCCCCGGCGGCGTCGTCGTCGGGCAGATCCCCAATCCCTACTTCCCGATCGAGTCGCACTCCCGCCTGCCGTTCATGGGCTGGCTGCCGATGCGCCTGCAGCTGATCTACTGGAAGCTCTCGCCGGCCCCCTGGGAGCACGACTTCTTCGTCGTCACCCCCAAGCACCTGCGGCGCGACGCCGCCGCCGGCGGCATGCGGCTGGCGATGGTGCGGAAGTTCAACTACCCGCCCGAGGTGATCCCGGAGAAGGTCCGCTGGATCGCGCGGCTGCTCGAGCGCCCGATGCGGGTCTGGCCCTGGGCCTGGCAGTTCGTCCTGCGGCCCGAGTGATCCCGTCGGGCGGCCCGCGGCCGCCCGACGTTTCCCGCGAACCTCAGCCCAGGCGCCGTTCCAGCGCCTCGAGCTGGGCGCTGACCTCGGCCGGCAGCCGGTCGCCGAACTCGGCCAGGTGCGTCTTGATCTGCGGCAGCTGCTCCTTGACCAGGTCGAGGTCGACCGAGAGCAGCTCCCGCATCGCCGCCTCGGAGATGTCGAGGCCGTCGGTGTCGATCTCGCCCTCGGCCGGGAGCAGCCCGACCGGGGTCTCGACCGCCTCGCCTTCGCCTTCGCAGCGGCGGAAGACCCACTCGAGGACGCGGCTGTTCTCGCCGAAGCCGGGCCAGAGGAACTTGCCGTCGGCGTCTTTGCGGAACCAGTTGACGTAGAAGACGCGCGGCAGCTGGGCGCCCTCGCGCTGGCCGATCTTCAGCCAATGGGCGAAGTAGTCGGCCATGTTGTAGCCGCAGAAGGGGAGCATCGCCATCGGGTCGAAGCGGAGCTGGCCGACGGCGCCGGCGGCAGCCGCGGTCGTCTCCGAGGACATCGTCGCCCCCATGAAGACCGCGTGCTCCCAGTCGAACGCTTCCTGGACCAGCGGCACCACGGTGGCGCGGCGGCCGCCGAAGAGGAAGGCGTCGATCGGGACGCCGGCGGGGTCCTCCCACTCGGGCGCGATCGAGGGGCACTGGGAGGCGGGGGTGGTGAAGCGCGCGTTCGGGTGGGCGGCGGGCTTCTCGGACTCGGGGGTCCAGTCGTTGCCGTGCCAGTCGATCGCGTGCGCCGGCGGCTCGCCGGTCATCCCCTCCCACCAGATGTCGCCGTCGTCGGTCTTGGCGCAGTTGGTGAAGATCGTGTTCCGCTCGATCGTGTCCATCGCGTTCGGGTTCGTCTTGTGGCTGGTGTTGGGGGCCACGCCGAAGAACCCGGCCTCGGGGTTGACCGCGTAGAGGCGGCCGTCGGAGCCGAATTTCATCCAGGCGATGTCGTCGCCGACGGTCTCGACCTTCCAGTCGGGCAGGGTCGGGACCAGCATCGCCAGGTTGGTCTTGCCGCAGGCCGAGGGGAAGGCGCCGGTGATGTACTTGACCCGGCCGTCGGGCGCGGTCAGTTTGAGGATCAGCATGTGCTCGGCGAGCCAGCCCTCGTCGCGGGCCATCGCCGAGGCGATCCGCAGCGCGAAGCACTTCTTGCCGAGCAGGGCGTTGCCGCCGTAGCCCGAGCCGAAGGACCAGATTTCGCGGCTCTCGGGGTAGTGGACGATGTACTTGTTGGCCTCGTTGCAGGGCCAGGAGACGTCTTCGACTCCCTCGGCCAGCGGCATCCCGACCGAGTGGACGCAGGGGACGAACTCGCCGTCGGCCCCGAGCACGTCGAGGGCGGCCTTGCCCATCCGGGTCATGATCCGCATGTTGGTGGCGACGTAGGCCGAGTCGGTCAGCTGCACGCCGATTTCGGAGATCTCGGAGCCGAGCGGACCCATCGAGAAGGGGACGACGTACATCGTCCGGCCCTTCATCGAGCCCTTGAAGAGGTCGTTGAGGGTGGCGCGCATCTCCGCTGGGTCGCGCCAGTTGTTGGTCGGGCCGGCGTTCTCCTCCTTGTCGGAGCAGATGAAGGTGCGGTCTTCGACGCGGGCGACGTCGGCGGGGTCGGAGAGGGCGAGGTAGGAGTTCGGGCGCTTGGCTTCGTCGAGGCGCTCGAAGGTGCCGGCGTCGATCAGGACCTGGGCGAGGCGGTCGTACTCCTCGGCGCTGCCGTCGCACCAGTAGACGGAGTCCGGTTCGGTCAGAGAGGCGATTTCGTCGACCCAGCCGAGGAGTTTGGAGTGGGTCGTCAGCTCGTCGGGGGCAGTGGTCAGGTCGCTCATTCGCCTCTAATTCGCCTCTCTCAATTCTTTGGTTTGAGGCCGATCATCGAGATGTCGGCATCCTTGTTGCGGATCTTCAAGATCGCTACTTCCCGCCTGTCGTCGGAAAAAATCACGTCGCACGTGAACGTCGCGCCCGGGTCCACAGACTGATCAGAAGGGCATTCGACCTGCTTGATCTTTTCATGAATCGAGTCTTCGAGGGACGCTTGGACGGTGTCCTGGAGCTTTTCCCGGCTGACGACGGTCCCGCATCCGGGCAGCGCCACGAGGGCGCAAATCGGCACCAGCAGGCAGAAAACGCGGGACCGGAAGCGGTTCTTCCGACCGGGGGGGCGGGGAAGCACCCGGGCAGTAAAGCAGGGCGAGGCGACGATCTTCCGGGGGTCTCGGATAGGGTTCCGCGCCGCTGATGCGCTTTTACGAGTACGAGGCCAGGAAGATCGTCGAGTTGGCGGGGGTTCCCGTCACCAAGTACGGCTTCTGCACGAGCGCCGAGGAGGCGCGGAAGGTCGCCGAGGAGATCGGCGGGCCGGTCGTGATCAAGAGCCAGGTGCTGACCGGGGGCCGGATGAAGGCCGGCGGGGTCAAGTTCGCCGACACGCCGGAGGAGGCCGCCCAGCACGCCGAGGAGATCCTGAAGCTGGAGATCAACGGCCACATGCCGCGCGGCGTCCTCGTCGACCCCAAAGCCGAGGTCAAGCAGGAGTACTACGCCGGGGTCGTCTGGGACGGGACCGCGAAGAAGCCGCTGATGCTGTTCAGCGACATGGGCGGGATCGACATCGAGGAGGTCGCCGAGAAGCATCCCGAACACGTCGGCAAAGGCCACGTCTCCAACCTCCTCCCCGTCTCCGACTTCGAGGCCAAGCAGGTCGTCGCCGCGACCGGCGTCACCGGCTCGCAGCTGAACCGCGCGACCCCGGTCCTCGCTCGCCTCGCCCGCCTCTTCCGCGAGAACGACATGACCCTGGCCGAGATCAACCCGCTGGCCGAGCTGACCGACGGCAGCTTCGTCGCCCTCGACGCCCACATGGAGATGGAGGCCGAGGCGGTCGGCAGGCAGAAGAAGCTGCTGCGCAAGGAGCTGGGGATCGCCGAGGACGACACCCGCGAGACCTACGAGCCCTCCGACTTCGAGAAGAACGTCGGCGCGATCGACGCCGCCGACCACCGCGGCGTGATCCAGGGCAAGGACCACGGCTTCACCGGCAACCTCGGCCTCGTGATCGGCGCCGGCGGCGGCTCGCTGACCCTGACCGACGCCGTCCGCAACCAGGGCGGGCAGCCGGCCAACTACTCGGAGATCGGCGGCAACCCCTCCGTCGCCAAGGCCTGCGGCCTCGCCAAGGAGGTGCTGGAAAAGGACGGCGTCGAGAAGATCGCGGTGATGATGTCGATCGTCTCCAACACCCGCGTCGACATCGTCGCCCGCGGCGTGATCAAGGCCTGCCTCGAGCTCGGCAAGGACCCGGGCGAGACGATCGCGATCTTCCGCATCCCCGGCGCCTGGGAGGACGAGGGCTTCAAGATCCTCGAGAAATACGGGGTCGAGTACTGCGACCGCTCGGTCTCGATGTGGGAGGCCGCCGGCCGCGCCGTCTCGAAGATCCAGGGAGCGCCCGCGTGAGCATCCTGCTCGACAAGGACACGACCTTCATCGTCCAGGGGATCACCGGCCGCGAGGCGGTCAACCTGACGAAGGAGTGCCTCGACTACGGCTCCAAGGTCGTCGGCGGCGTCACCCCCGGCCGCAAGGGCCGCGAGGTCCACGGCGTCCCGGTCTTCGACACCGTCGCCCAGGCGGTCGCCCACCACGGCGGCCCGATCGACGGCTCCGTCGTCACCGTCCCCCCCGCCTTCACCAAGGACGCCGTGCTCGAGGCGATCGAGAACGGGATCGAGCTGATCGTCGTCGTCACCGAGCGGATCCCGCGCGGCGACGTCGCCGAGATGGTCGAGCTGGCCGACATGCGCGGCGCCCGCATCATCGGGCCCAACTGCCTCGGCCTGATCGTCCCCGAGGTCTGCAAGATGGGCGGCATCGGCGGGCCCGCCAAAGACGCCGCCAAGGCCTACCAGCCCGGCCGCGTCGGGGTGATGAGCCGCTCGGGCGGGATGACCACCGAGATCTCCTCCTCGCTGACCCAGGCCGGCCTCGGCGTCTCCACCGCCGTCTCGATCGGCGGCGACGCGATCATCGGCTCCGCCTACGCCGAGCTGATGCCTTACTTCGAGGCCGACGAGCAGACCGAGGCGATCGTCATCTACACCGAGCCCGGCGGCCGCATGGAGGCCCAGCTCGCCGAATGGGTCAAAGACAACAACAGCCGCCTCCCGATCGTCGCCTTCATGGCCGGCAAATTCATGGACGACGAGGAGATGAAGGGCATGTCCTTCGGCCACGCGGGAACCATCGTCGAGGGCGTCGAGGACACCGCGACCGAGAAGATCGCCCGCCTCGAAGCCGCCGGCATCCGCGTCGTCGAGCGCATCGACGAGATTCCCGACGTCGTCAAGGAGAAGCTGGGAGCGACCGCCTGATGCCCGAGCAGCTGAACAAGGTCTTCATCGACGTCGAGGTCGAGGACTCGATCCGCAACGACGCCGCGATCGCCGCCAAGCTCGAGGAAGTCTGCCCCGTGGACATCTACAAGGACGCCGGCGGCGCCGTCGAGATCGTCGACTCCAACGTCGACGAGTGCGTCCTCTGCCGCCTCTGCATCGAGGCCAGCCCCCCGGGCACCGTGCACGTCAAGAAGCTCTACGACGGCACCGAGCTCCAGTAGAAGCTCTTCGTTCGCAGCGCCACATCTAAGTGGGGGTAAAATCGAGGCCGTGTCCCTTCCCCCGGGCCAGCGAATCACCTTAACCAAGCGCATTGGCGAGGCCCTTCAGCAGCAAGATCTTCCGAATATCGATCTTACGCTGGATACCTTCGAAGTTCCGTCGGCTCCCCCTCCGGAGGAAACCTGGGAATCTCAAAAATACGAGTACGTTCTACGGCGCTTGGTTCAGGCGGGTGGGCCCATCCTCGTTGAGCTCCATGCTCATCTGTACCCCGACGCGCCGGACCCAAGTAAGGAGCGCTTCGATCCAGAAGCCGCTGGAGCTTGGCGCGAAGGATATTTCCGGCTCTTCCTAAGCCATACCCACCCCCACAAAATCCTGGCCGCGGCTATCAAAGAAGTGCTTGCCGATTACGGGATCGACGTCTTCGTCGCGCACGACATGATCGAACCGACGAGGGAATGGCAAGACGAAATCGAGACGGCCCTGGGAACCTGTGACGCACTGGCTGCGCTCTGGACGCCAGATTTCATTGAGAGCCGCTGGTGCGACCAAGAGGTCGGGATCGCCATGGGCCGAGGACGGCTCATCGTCGCGATCAGACAGGGGGCAGACCCCCATGGGTTCATTGGCAAATACCAAGCGGTCACGGGCGACACCTCCGGCATCGGGAGCGGCCGGACCATTGCGCGACGGATCTTGGATGCTCTGTGGGCAAGCGACATGACGAGGGGGCTCGTGGCCCGCCCCGCTGTAGTCGCCTACGCGAAAAGCATCAGCTTTGAGGAGGCGCGGATTCACTGCAAACGCGTCCTCCAGCTGGGGGCCGACGAGTGGTCTGAGGATCTGGTGGAGATGGCTGAAGAGGCAGGAAAAGAGAACAGGCAGCTCGAGGAAGGTCTCTGGCTCGAGCGCGGCGCGGACTACAACAAGCCGATCCCGCAGTTACTGTCAGCCCACCTCGACTCCTTACTGAAGCGGAGCCCCCCGCCGGAGCCATCCGACTTCCAAAGTGCCTCCACCGGAGCGACGGAAGACAACATTCCCTTCTAACCGCTGCGAATCGCGCAGCTCGATCCCGAGCCGGCTCTGAGCGCCGCGCCGGCGTTCAGAGCTGAAACGACTCCTTGGCGGGGGTGATCGTCGCATCGGAGCCGTCCGGCATCCGCCCCGGTTTGACGCCGCTGTACTCACCGGAGATCCGGCCTTTGGCGACGGTCAGGGCGAGGAATCCGTATTCGCTCTCGTCTCCGTACTCGAAGGTGACGCCGGCGACCACCTCCTCGCCCGCCTCGGTGCCTTTGGCGAACCGGTGGAGGTTGTGGTAGCCGGAGTTGCCGATGACGATGTAGGGGATCTCCTCCTGGCCGCGTTTGCGGGTGAAGCGCTGGTAGTTGTGGACGTGCCCGGAGAGCACCAGGTCGGGGGTCCGGCCGGAGGCGTTGAAGGCGCGGTCGAGCGCTTCTCCCATCCGCTCGCTGCCGCCGTGCATCGCGTCGATGCTGTAGGGCGGGTGGTGCAGGGAGACGATCAGGGGCTTGGCGGCGGCGTCGCGCAGCTCCCCGACCAGCCATTCGACCTGGCTCTCCTCGAGGTGACCGTGCGAGGTGACGTTGCTGTAGAGGCCGACGATCGTCACCGCCTCCAGCTCCAGCGTCCAGTCGCAGTAGGGCTGGGTCTGGGTGTGCCGCTCGAACTCGAAGTGGGGATCGCTCGGCGGCACCGACGGCCGGCTGTCGCAGAAGTTGGCCATGAAGCCGTCCAGCGGCTTCCGCTTCGTCGTCTTCCCCTTGATGTCGCCGTCGTGGTTTCCGGGGATGCCGACGATCGGCAGCCGCAGGTGCGCGTAGGGCTCGTAGAACTGGTGCGGGTACTCCCATTCTTCGCCGTAGAAGTAGACGATGTCGCCGACCGAGTAGACGAAAGCCGGAGCCTTCCCGTTCGCCTCCTGCATCGCGTAGGAGACGGCGTTCTGCGGGCTCGGGGCTTTCACCCCGCCGTGGTCGCCGATGACGAGGAAGGAGACCTCGGGCCCGGGGTCCTCGATCCCGACCTGCGCCGCGCTAGCCCTCCCGCCCGCGCCCTCGGGCAGCGGCTGGGTCTCGCCGTGCGGAGCGCTCTTCTGCAGCTGTTCGGCCGCCGTGACCTCGGAGGCCATCCCGACCGAGCGATCGGCGCCGGCGGCCTCAGTCATAGGCGACGAGCCGCATCGAGGAGAAGGAGAGGAGGTCCATCGTCTCCGGCCCCTCGGTACCGGGGACCATCGCCACCGCGGTGACGACGAGCCGCTCGGCCCCGGCGGCCGCTCGGCCCAGGGCCTCGCCGACGTCGACGATCTTCGTCTGCGGGGTGAGCGCGTGCAGCGGCCGGCTGTCGAAGGGGTCTTTGTGGTGGGTCGGGACGTGGCAGTGCCCCTCGTCGCCGAAGCAGCCGCCGTGGCCGAAGATCACGAAGCTGCCGGCGAAGCCCGCCTCGGGCTCGCGCGGGGCGCTCGCGCTCGCGTCGGGCGAGTTGAGGAAGACGAGCGCCTCGTAGGAGCGACCGGAGTGGTCGACGTCGTAGAAGATCAGGTCGGCGGCGCTGAACCGCCCCTCCCGCACGGCCGGGGAAAGCGGCAGCGGCGCTGATTCGAAGCGTTCCATGGCTAGGGCCTCACCTGCGCCAGGGAGAGCGAGTAGTCGTAGCCGAGCTCGGTCGGGTCGAGGACCCTGCCGGCGGTGAGGTGGAAGGGTTCCATCACCTGGTCGTGGAGATGGGCGGGGAAGCTGCTCTGTGGGTGCTTCAGCTGCCAGATCCGCCAGATCCGGTCGATCATCGTGTGGTGGGCCCAGAAGAGCGGGTCGTAGGCGGCGTAGGGGATGTCGGTCATGTGGCCGCCGACCCAGATGTGGACGTTGCCGTGGAAGTCGTCGAGGTTGAAGGTGAAGCGCTGGAAGTCGGAGTAGCCGATCACCCGTTTGATCTCGCTCGCGGTCGGCAGGTGGGTCCCGGGCAGGTTCGGTTCGCGGTAGGTGTCGGGGCGTTCGGCAAGCATGAGGCTGCGTTCGTCGCCCCTCCCTTCCCTCCCCTGGCGCAGCGCCAGCTCGTCGATCCGCACCGAGTGCAGCGGGTTGGGGCTGCCGTTGGGGCGGGCCTCCTCCGCGTAGGCGGGAGGTACTTCCCGGTCCCGCGTCCAGTCCCACCAGGGGAGCATCACGTCGTGCCCCGTGTCGCGCAGGGCCTGCTCGAAACGGTAGAGGTAGGCACGGTGCCACGGCAGGAAGGCCGGCCTGCCATGAGCCTGGTCGCAGTACATCGGCAGCGGCAGGCCGTGGATTCCGGCCCAGTGGTGGTAGCCGCGGTCGTCCCGGGTGTTGAGCATCTTCGCCAGCGCGGTCCGGAGCTCGGCCACCTGCGGGGCGGTCATCTCGGCGATGTTGGGCCGGTGCCGAACCGGCACAGCCTGCCGCTGGGCGCTGGGGGCGCCGGTCGCCATCAGCGCATCTCCCCGCGGAGCGAACCGGCCCGCCGCCTGGCTCCCCGCACACACCCGCGACCCCAGGCCGCGGCGCCCGCGATCCCGAAGCCAGCGAGCGGCACGACCCAGGGAAGCATCTCCTCGACCGGAACGCCGGCGATGTGCGCAAGCACCAGCATGCAGGAAGAGGCTGGCAGCAAACTCCCGTGTAGTCAGGAAGTGCCCGTGTATTTCCCCGCTGCCAGCGCACTTTTCGCCGCGAGGCGCCGGCAAGGCGGCCCACCTGTGGGATGCATCACATTACGCCCATATAAATTTATAGTTCGGTAACGTCTGCACCGATGGATGCATCGGTTCGCACTCGGCTCTCGCGGGACGACCGCATGGAGCAGACGCTGGAGGCGGCGCACGCCCTGTTTGCGGAGCGCGGCTACGCGGCCGTGACGATGGAGGAAATCGCGGCGGCGATCGGGGTCACCAAGCCGCTGCTCTACAACTACTTCGGCAACAAGGAGCGGCTCTACATCGCCTGCATGGAGCGGGCCGGGGACGCTCTGATCGCGACGATCGCCGAGGCGGTTCGGGAGACCGCCAACCCCGCCGACGCCCTCGGGGCCGGCGTCCGCGCCTTCTTCTCCTTCCTCGACTCAGACCGCTCGGCCTGGGCGGTGCTCTTCGACGAGACCCTCCCCCAGGCCGGCGAGGTCTTCGACCGGGTCGCTGCCTACCGCGGCCAGATCCTCGACCTCGTCTCCGCCTCGCTGCTGGCGCAGCTGCCGATGCGCCGCCGCGAAGGCGCCAAGGTCGAAGTCGAAGCCCTCTCCACCGCCCTGCTCGGCGCCTCCGAGGCGCTCGCGCGCTGGTGGCTGCGGACCGAGGCGATCACCGCCGAGGACGCCGCCGCGCTCCTCGTCTCCACCGTCGAGCCCGGCCTCCGCGGCCGCTCGGCCCCCACCCCCACTTCCAACTCACCCCAAGGAGGACCCTCCCCCAAATGAACGCCAAAACCCGCAAAGTCGCCGTCATCGGCGGCAACCGGATCCCCTTTGCGCGCTCCAACAGCGTCTACTCGCACGCCAGCAACCAGGACATGCTGACCGCCGCCCTCGAGGGCCTGATCGACCGCTACGGCCTCCAGGGCGAGACGCTCGGCGAGGTCGCCGGCGGCGCCGTCCTCAAGCACTCGCGCGACCGCGACCTCACCCGCGAGAGCGTCCTCAGCACCCGCCTCGCCCCCGAGACCCCCGCCTACGACGTCCAGCAGGCCTGCGGCACCGGCCTCGAGACGACGATCCTCGTCGCCAACAAGATCGCCCTCGGCCAGATCGACTCCGGCATCGCCTGCGGCGCCGACACCACCTCCGACGCGCCGATCGCCCTCAACGAGGACCTGCGCGAGACCCTGCTCGAAGCCAACCGCGAGCGCTCCACCGTCGGCAAGCTGAAGCAGCTGACCAAGGTCCGCCCCGGCCACATCGTCCCGGCGATCCCCCGCAACGAGGAGCCGCGCACCGGCCTCTCGATGGGCGAGCACTGCGCGATCATGGCCACGGAATGGGAGATCGGCCGCGAGGAGCAGGACGAGCTCGCGGTGAAGAGCCACAAGAACCTCGCCGCCGCCTACGACCGCGGCTTCTTCGACGACATGATCACTTCCTACATCGGGCTCGACCGCGACCAGAACCTGCGGCCGGACTCGAGCATGGAGAAGCTGGCGAAGCTGAAGCCGGTCTTCGGCGGCCCCGAGGGGACGATGACCGCCGCCAACTCGACGCCGCTCTCCGACGGCGCCTCGACCGTCCTCCTCGCCTCCGAGGAGTGGGCGAAAGAGCGCGGCCTGCCGGTCCTCGCCTACGTCACCGAGGCGCAGACCGCCGCCGTCGACCACGTCCACAAGCGCGAAGGCCTGCTGATGGCGCCGGCCTACGCGATGCCGCGGATGCTCGACCGCGCCGGGCTCGAACTGCAGGACTTCGACTACTACGAGATCCACGAGGCCTTCGCCGCGCAGGTGCTCTGCACGCTGAAGGCCTGGAAAGACAAGGAGTTCTGCAGCGAGAAGCTGGGGCGGAAAAAACCGCTCGGGCCGATCGACCGCGCCAAGCTCAACGTCAACGGCGGCTCGCTGGCGGCCGCCCACCCGTTCGCCGCGACCGGCGGCCGGATCGTCGCCAGCCTCGCCAAGCAACTGAACGAAGACGGCAAAGGCCGCGGCGTGATCAGCATCTGCGCCGCCGCCGGCCAGGGTGTCGTCGCGATCCTCGAGGCCCCGGGAGGTGCCAAGTAACGATGGCCGACCGCTACTCACAGGTTGTCAACGCGCCGCTCGTCGGCACGATCGCCAAGCAGCTCGGGCTGCCGCGGCCGGTCTCGCTCGACCGCTACCGGGAGGGCCAGCCGGTCGTCGCCGGCCCGGTCCTCTACGACGGCGCCCCCGCCGGGCGTCTGGGCAAAGCGATCGCCGGCGTCCTCGACAGCGTCAAGGCCGAACGGGCCGGCGCCGAGGGCAAGGCGAAGGCGCTGGTCTTCGACGCCACCGGGATCGCCGACTCGACCGAGCTGGTGGAGCTGCAGCGCTTCTTCTACCCGGCCATAGCCCGCCTGCAGCGCAGCGGCCGCGTCGTCGTCCTCGGCACCCCGCCCGAGGAAGCCGGCTCGGTCCCCGCCCACATCGCCCAGCGGGCGCTGGAGGGCTTCACCCGCTCGCTCGGAAAGGAGATCGGCGGACGCGGCTGCACCGCGCAGCTCGTCTACGTCGAGCCGGGCGCCGAGGACCAGCTGGAGTCGACGCTCCGCTTCCTCCTCTCGCCCAAATCGGCCTACGTCTCCGGCCAAGTCATCCGGGTCGGGGCGGGCGTCGCCCCCAGCCCGAAGATCGACTGGGAGCAGCCGCTCGCCGGCAAGGTGGCGCTGGTCACCGGCGCCTCGCGCGGGATCGGCGCCGCGATCGCCAACACCCTCGCCCGCGACGGAGCCGAGGTCGTCGGCCTCGACATCCCCCAGATGTCGGCCGACCTGAAGGCCGTCACCGACGCGATCGGCGGCCGCTCGATCGAGATCGACATCACCGCCGACGAGGCGCCCGAGACGATCGCCTCCGAGCTTTCCGGCGGGGTCGACGTCGTCGTCCACAACGCCGGCGTGACCAAAGACCGGACGATCGCGAAGATGCCGGAGGACCGCTGGGCGCAGCTGATGGAGATCAACCTCTCCTCGGAGGAGCGGATCAACGACGCCCTGCTCGGCAGGAAGCTGCTGAACGGCAACGGGCGGATCATCGGCGTCTCCTCGATGGCCGGGATCGCCGGCAACAACGGCCAGACCAACTACGCCTCCTCGAAGGCCGGGGTGATCGGGATGGTCGAAGCGATGGCGCCGGAGCTGGCGAAACGCAAAGCGACGATCAACGCGGTCGCCCCGGGCTTCATCGAGACCCAGATGACCGCGGCGATGCCGATCGGCCCGCGCGAAGCCGGCCGCCGGCTCTCCAGCCTCTCGCAGGGCGGGCTGCCGGTCGACGTCGCCGAGACGATCGCCTGGTTCGCCAGCCCCGCCTCGACCGGGGTCAACGGCAACGTCGTCCGCGTCTGCGGCCAGAGCCTGCTGGGGGCCTGACCGCATGGCGAAGACCCTCGACAGCTCCCCCAGCATCCTCCCGCTCTACGCGCGGGCGGCGCTGCCGATGATCCCCGGCGCCTCGCTGCTGCCGTTCGTCCCGGGCGGCGGCGGCGAGATCCCCGACGGGCTCGACCTCGAGCTGGCGGGGGTCGCCGCCGAGCCGGAGGACGTCGCCGCCTACGCCAAGGTCTGCGGCTTCGCCCTCCGCGACACCCTGCCGCCGACCTACCCGCACATGCTCGCCTTCCCGCTGCACATGGCGGTGATGAGCGACGGCTCCTTCCCGTTCGGCGCGGTCGGCCTCGTCCACGTCGAGAACTCGATCGTCCAGAAGCGGCCGATCGGGATCCACGAGGAGATGACGATCCGGGTGCGGCCGACGAAGCTGCAGCCGCACCCGAAAGGCAAGACCTTCTCGCTGGAGACCGAGGTCCTGGTCGACGGGAAAGCGGTCTGGGAGAGCGTCAGCACGATGCTGCGCCGCGGCGGCTCCAAGGGCGATGCGCCGAAGCAGGAGAAGGGCTTCGATTCCCTTCCCGCCGACGCTCCGGCCAGCGCCGAGTGGAAGCTGCCCGGCGACCTCGGCCGCCGCTACGCCGGCGTCTCCGGCGACCGCAACCCGATCCACATGCACTCGCTGACCGCGAAGCCGCTCGGCTTCCCCGGCGCGATCGCGCACGGGATGTGGACGAAGGCCCGCGCCCTGGCCCAGCTCGAAGGCAGGCTGCCGCAGAGCTTCGAGGCCGAGGTCCGCTTCCGCAAGCCGGTGCTGCTGCCGGCGCGGGTGGAGTTCGCCTCCGAGGAGCAGGGCGAGGAGATCCTCTTCGCCGTCCGCGACGCGAAGAAGGGCACGGCCCACCTCGACGGCCGCGTGCAAGCACTGAAAGCCGCATCCAAATCCACTAGCGCCAAAACCGGAAGGAAGACGACGAAGTGACGACCACCACCGAGAACAAGGGGATGGCGGAGCGCGGGATGGGCTTCGGCCTGCGGGCGCTCAACCGCCTCGCCGGCTCCGACCTGCTGGACCGCATCCGCATCCGCAAGCAGGTCGAGAAGGCCCTCTTCCAGGGCACCAAGAACGGGTTCAAAGGGGCGACCGCGGCCGGCCGCACCTTCAAGGCCGCGCAGAAGCTCGGCAAACCCGCCCGCCAGAAGAAGGGCAGGTCGACCGGTCTCTTCGACCTCTCGCCCGACGATGAGCAGCAGATGTTCCAGGAGGCGGGCCGCGCCTTCGCCGCCGACCAGGTCCGCAAGGCGGCGCTGGAGGCCGACGAGAAGCGCGAGACGCCGAAGGAGATCCTCGACCAGACGAACGAGCTCGGCGTCAACATGCTCGGCGTCCCCGAGGAGCTCGGCGGCGTGATGACCGAGCAGTCGGCCGTCACCAGCGTCCTGATCGGCGAGGCCCTCGCCCACGGCGACATGGGCATCGCCTACGCCGCGATGGCGCCCGGCGCTGTCGCCACCGCGATCGGCCTCTGGGGCTCTGCCGAGCAGGAGGCGACCTATCTCCCCGCCTTCACCGGCGAGGACATCCCCGCCGCGGCGCTGGCGATCCTCGAGCCGCGGCCGCTGTTCGATCCCTTCCAGCTGGAGACCAAGGCGAAGCGCAAAGGCGAGGAGTGGGTCCTCAGCGGCGCCAAGTCGCTGCTGGCCCGCGCCAAGGATTGCGAGCTGTTCGTGGTCGCCGCCGAGGCCGAGGGCATCGGCCCGGCCCTGTTCGTGGTCGAGTCGGGCGCCAAAGGCCTCTCGATCGAGGACGAGCCGGCGATGGGGCTGCGCCCCGCCGCCACCGGCCGCCTCCTGATCGACAAGGTCAAACTGCCGGGCAGCGCGCTGCTCGGCGAGGGGAACGGCAAAGCCAAGGACTACGCCGCCTGCGTCAACCGCTCGCGGATCGCCTGGTGCTCGCTCGCGAGCGGGACCGCCCAGGCCGTCCTCGACTACGTGATCCCCTACGTCAACGACCGCCAGGCCTTCGGCGAACCGATCTCCAACCGCCAGGGCGTCGCCTTCGCCGTCTCCGACATCGGCATCGAGTCGAACGCGATGCGGCTGGCGACCTACCGGGCGGCGAGCCGCGCCGACCGCGGCGAGAGCTTCGGCCGCGAGGCGGCGATCGCCCGCAAGCTCTGCACGACGAAGGGGATGAAGATCGGCTCCGACGGCGTCCAGCTGCTCGGCGGCCACGGCTTCGTCAAGGAGCACCCGGTCGAGCGCTGGTACCGCGACCTCCGAGCCGCGGGCGTGATGGAGGGCGCCCTGCTCGTCTAGGCCCCGCCTGGAGAGCGAAAGGAACTGAAGATGATCAATCTCGAGATACCGAAGAAGTTCAAGCCGCTGGCGAACCAGGCCAACCAGGTCGCCACCGAGGTGTTCCGCCCGATCTCGCGCAAATACGACGAGGCCGAGCACTCATACCCGAAAGAGCTCGACATGCTGGCGTCGCTGATCGACGGCATGAACGAGGGCTCCGACATCGGCGGCGCCGGCGCCGCCGGAGTCCGCCGCGAGAAGGCCGCCGACGGCGAGAACCGCAACGGCTCCAACCTCTCCACCGTGCTCGGGATCATCGAGCTCTGCTGGGGCGACGTCGGCCTGCTGCTCTCGATGCCGCGCCAGGGGCTCGGCAACTCGGCGATCGCCTCGGTCGCGACCGAGGAGCAGCTGAAGAAGTACGGTGGCAAGTGGGCGGCGATGGCGATCACCGAGCCCGAAGCCGGCTCGGACTCCGCCGCGATCCGCGCCACCGCCGAGCTCGACGGCGACGAATACGTCCTCAACGGCGAGAAGATCTTCGTCACCTCGGGCGACCGGGCCGACCTGATCGTGGTCTGGGCCTCCCTGGACCGCTCGAAAGGGCGGGCGGCGATCAAGTCGTTCATCGTCGAGCGCGACAACCCCGGCCTGAAGCTGGACCGGCTCGAGCACAAGCTCGGGATCCGCGCCTCCGACACCGCCAACTTCACCCTGCAGGACTGCCGGGTGCCGAAAGAGGCGCTGCTCGGCGACCCCGAGGTGAAGGAGAAGGGCTTCGCCGGGGTGATGGAAACGTTCGACAACACGCGGCCGCTGGTCGCCGCGATGGCCGTCGGCGTCACCCGCGCCGCGCTCGAGGAGACGCGGAAGAAGCTGAAGGAAGCCGGCGTCACGATCGACTACGACGTCCCCGCCAACAACCAGCACGCCGCCGCGGCGCGGTTCCTGGAGATGGAGGCCGACTACGAGGCCGCCTGGCTGCTCACCCTCCAGGCCGCCTGGATGGCCGATAACTCGAAGCCGAACTCGCTGCAGGCCTCGATGGCGAAGGCGAAGGCGGGGCGCACCGGTGTCGACGTCACCCTCGGCTGCGTCGAGCTCTGCGGCTCCGTCGGCTACGGCGAGAACGAGTTGCTGGAGAAGTGGGCCCGCGACTCGAAGATCCTCGACATCTTCGAGGGGACCCAGCAGATCCAGCTGCTGATCATCGCCCGGCAGTTGCTGAAGAAGACCTCGGCCGAACTTCGGTAGCCAGGCAGGCGCGGCAGAGGTTATGGCCCCATAGGGCGCATAACCTCTGCCGCGACCGGCAAGCGGCAGTTCCGGCGAACTCCAGAAAGTCGCGGCTGGCTGGATCGGAATCGTTATCGGCTACTGGCTGAAGTAGTCGCTTCCATCAGGCAGACTCCTGACCCGTGAATCTGATCGAGGACTTGATGGAACGATCCCCGGCTTCGCGGCTGGGGATCGTGGCGATCGATGCTGAAGGACACCGGCGCGATCACTATTTCGGGGAATTGATCGCGCAGTCGGCGGGATTGTCCGGAGCTTTCGCTGCTCGGGGAATCCAGCGAGGCGACGTGGTGATGACGCTCGTGGGGAACCGGATCGAGTGGGTGCTGACGCTGCTTGCTTGCTGGCGGATGGGGGCGGTTGCTTTGCCTTGCAACACGATGCTGCGGCGGCACGATTTGGAGCTTCGGGTTGCTGCCGCTAATCCGAAGCTCTGCCTCGGCGAGGAGTCGCTGCTCGCCGAGATGCCGGATGAGGTGCCTTTGATGACGATGGCGGATGTCGCTCGGGTCCTTGACGAGGATTTGCCGCAGGAGGCACCGGCGGCAATCGAGGAGATGGGGCCGGAGGATCCGGCGCTGATCGTCTTCACGTCTGGCACCACGGGGGATCCGCGGGGGGTCGTTCACGGCTATCGCTACCTGCTGGGCCAGCGCACCCAGGCCGAGCACTGGTTCGGGCCGCGGAAGGGGGACCTGGCCTGGTGCACGACCGCGACGGGGTGGTCGAAGTCGGCGCGGAACGTCTTTCTCGCACCCTGGATCACCGGGGCCGCCGCCGTCATCCACGACGGGCGCTTCGACCCGGCCGAGCGGCTCGACTTCGCCGAGGCGCTGGGGGTCGGCGTGCTCTGCCAGGCGCCGACCGAGTACCGGATGCTGGCGCGGCGCACCGCCTTGCGGCCGCTGCCGAAGCTGCGGCGGATGGTCTCGGCCGGAGAGCCGCTCGATCCGGAGACGATCGCCGCCTTCCGCGAGGCGACCGGGCTCGAGCCCGCCGACGGCTACGGCCAGACCGAGACCGGCCAGGTCACCGGCAACCTCGTCGGCGAGCCGGTGAAGCTGGGCTCGATGGGCAGGACGCTGCCGGGGATCGAGACGCGGATCGTCGAGGGGGAGCTGCAGCTGCGCGCCTCCTCCTCCCCCACCTTCTTCTCCAGCTACCTCGACGGCGAGCGCTTCGAGGGCGAGTGGTGGCAGACCGGCGACCTCGTCCGCGAGGACGAGGACGGCTATCTCTGGTTCGAGGGCCGCGGCGACGACATCATCCTCTCCTCCGGCTACCGGATCGGCCCGACCGAGGTCGAGTCCGCCCTCCTCTCCCACCCCGCCGTCGCCGAGGCCGCTGCGGTGGCCGCCCCCGACCCCGAGCGCGGCTCGGTCGTCCGCGCGATCGTCGTCCTCCGCGACGGAGCGCCCGGCAACGGCGCCGGTGAGGAGATCGTCCGCGAGCTGCAGGAGCACTGCAAAGCGGAGACCGCCCCCTACAAGTTCCCCCGCATCGTCGAGTTCGCCGACGAGCTGCCGAAGACCAGCAGCGGCAAGATCAGGCGGGCGCTCCTACGCGGGAGCTAGGCCCTCGGCGACGTCCGTCGGCCTGCCCAGGTGGTAGCCCTGGGCCATGTCGACGCCGTACTCCTGCAGCAGCGTCCGCGTGTCCTCGTCCTCGACGAACTCGGCGATCGTGCGCTTGCCGAGGCCGCGGGCGATCTCGACGATCGCCTTCACGGTCAGCTGGTCGGCGTCGTTGCGCGGCAGGTGGCGGATGAACGCGCCGTCGATCTTGATCACGTCGAAGGGGACCTTCTGCAGGTAGGCGAAGGGGCCGAAGCCGGCGCCGTAGTCGTCGATCGCGACTTCGCAGCCGAACTCGGTCAGCCGGTCGGCGAAGCCGGCGGCGGTGTCGTAGTCCTCGACCCGCGCCGTCTGGGTGATCTCGAAGGTGCAGCGGGCGGGGTCGGCCTCGCCTTCGTCGAGCCGCCGTTCGATGAATTCGAGCACCGAGAGGTCGGTTACCGAGGCGCCGGAGATGTTCATGTGCAGGGAGACCGGGGCGCCGGCCCTCTCGCGCTCGCCGATCAGCTCCAGCGCCTGGGTGACGACCCAGCGGTCCAGCTCCTGCACCATCCCCGAGCGCTCGGCGACTTCGATGAAGTCGGCGGCGGGCAGCAGCTCGCCGCTTTCCCCGGTCATCCGCAGCAGCAGCTCGTAGCGCTCGATCCCGCCCGAGGCGAGGCTGCGGATCGGCTGCGTCGCCAGGCGCAGGCGGTTCTGGGTGAGGGCGTCGCGGATGCGGGCGGAGGTGGTCTGCGGCCGCGACGCGGCCGCGCCCTTCTCGCCGGCGGCGTGGAAGAGGGTGATCCGGTTGCGCCCCTCGTGCTTGGCCTCGTACATCGCCTGGTCGGCGGCGACCAGCACCGCCTCGGCGCCGACCTCGCCCTGGCCGCCGAACATCGCGATCCCGACGCTGATCGTGGCGCCGTCGACCTCGGCGTTAAGCGGCATCCCCTCGGCGACCTGCGCCCGCAGGTCCTCGCCGAGCTGGAGGGCGCCGGCGGTGTCGGTCTGCGGCATCAGCACCGCGAACTCGTCGCCGGAGAGGCGGGCGACGATGTCGGTGGCGCGGACCCGTTCCCGCAGGATCTCGGCCACGCGCCGGATCAGGGTGTCGCCGGCCTGGTGGCCGAGGCTGTCGTTGACCCCCTTCAGCCCGTCGATGTCGATCACCATCACCGCGCCGCGGCCGCCGTAGCGGGCGGCGAAGGAGACGTACTGGTCCAACTCGACCCGGAAGCGGCGCCGGTTGACGAGCCCGGTCAGCGAGTCGTGGTCGGCGAGGAAGCGGAGTTCGGCCTCGGTCTTCTCGGCCCGCTTCAGCGCGCCCTGTACCACCGCCCGGTCCTCGGGAGCCAGCTTCGCCAGGACGTCCTCGACAGCCGGGTCCGACTGCCCCTGTCCCTGGATGTTCTTCACGAGAGTGACGGTATTCGGTTACCCGGTTGGACGGCTCCGCAGTTGGCCAAACCCGCAATTCGACCCCAGTTTCAGCGAGGGATCACGAGCGAATACTCGTTTTGTCCGCCCCCGGGTAGGTTGAGAGCGATGCCGAACCGCCTCGCGCAGGAGACGAGTCCCTACCTCCTCCAGCACCGGGACAACCCGGTCGACTGGTACCCCTGGGGGCCCGAGGCGCTGGAGCGGGCCCGCGAGGACGACAGGCCGATCCTGCTCTCGGTCGGCTACTCGGCCTGCCACTGGTGCCACGTGATGGAGCGCGAGTCCTTCGAGGACGCGGAGACCGCCGCCTACATGAACGAGCACTTCGTCAGCGTCAAGGTCGACCGCGAGGAGCGCCCCGACGTCGACGCGATCTACATGGAGGCGGTGCAGTCGATCAGCGGCCACGGCGGCTGGCCGATGACCGTCTTCCTCGACCCCGACGGCGTCCCCTTCTACGGCGGCACCTACTTCCCGCCGGACGAGAGCCGGGGGATGCCGAGCTTCCGGATGGTGATGGAAGCGGTGGTCCACGCCTTCGAGAACCAGCGCGAGGAGATCCGCGAGAAAGCCCCGATCGCGCGGGAACGGCTGGGGGCGATCGGCGAGGTCGAGCCGCGCGACCTGCCGGGGGCGGACGCGCTGGAGGAGGCGGTGCGGCGCCTGCTGGCGGCGGCGGATCGCCGCAACGGCGGCTTCGGCGGGGCGCCGAAGTTCCCGCCGGCCTCCTCGCTGGAGCTGCTGATGGCGCGCGGCGAGACCGAGCACGTCGAGCTGACCCTCGACCGGATGCTGGCCGGCGGCATCTACGACCAACTCGGCGGCGGCTTCGCCCGCTACTCGGTCGACGCGGTCTGGCTCGTCCCCCACTTCGAGAAGATGCTCTACGACAATGCGCTTCTCGCCCGCGCCTACCTGCACGGCTGGCAGCTGCTGGGCCACGAGCGCTACCGCCGCGTCTGCGAGGAGACGCTCGACTGGATGCTGCGGGAGATGCGCGGCCCGGAGGGCGGCTTCTACTCGGCGCTCGACGCCGACTCCGAGGGCGAGGAGGGCAAGTTCTACGTCTGGACCGCGGAGCAGATCCGGGGGGTTGTTGGTGAAAATCCGAACTGCAGCAGCCTCTCTGGTTCGCAGGTAGAGAGGCTGCTGCAGTTCTATGGGGTCAGCGAGCGGGGAAACTTCGAGGGGAAGAACATCCTGCACCTGGCAGGGGGCGCCGCTGGCGAGGAGCCCGAGGGACTCGCCCAGATGCGACGGGCTTTGTTCGATGCGCGGGCGCTGCGGGTCTGGCCCGGGCTGGACGACAAGCGACTGACTTCATGGAACGCCCTGGCGATCGCGGCCCTGGCCGACGCCGGTGCCGTCCTCGGCCGCGAGGACTACCTCGACGCCGCCCGCGCCTGCGCCGAGTTCGTCCTCGAGCAGCTCCGTGACCCCGGCGGCCGCCTCCTCCGCACCTACAAGGACGGCCGCGCCCACCTCAACGCCTACCTCGAGGACCACGCCTTCCTGCTCGAGGCGCTGCTGACGCTCTACGAGTCGAGCTTCGAAGAGCGCTGGTTCACCGAGGCGCGCTCGCTGGCGGAGACGACGATCGAGCGCTTCGGCGACCCCGAGCGCGGCGGTTTCTATTCCACCTCCTCCGACCACGAGGAGCTGATCGCCCGCCGCAAGGAGGTGGGCGACCACCCGATCCCCTCCGGCAACAGCTCGGCGGCGATGGGCCTGCTGCGCCTCGGGGCGCTGACCGGGGAGCAACGCTACGAGCAAGCCGCGACCGGAGTCTTCGCGCTCTTCGCCAAACCCGCGGTCCAGCACCCCGACGCCTTCGCCCACATGCTGCGCGCCCTCGACTTCCACCTCTCCCCCACCTGCGAGGTCGCCCTGGTCGGCGACGAGCTAGGCGAGCTGGCCGCAATCGTCCGCGAGAAACCCCTCTTCAACCTGGTACTCGCGGGTGGCCCGGAGGGCAGCGAGTCGCCGCCTCTCCTCGCCAACCGCACCACCGTCGACGCCAAGCCAGCCGCCTACGTCTGCGAAAACTTCACCTGCCAGCTGCCGATAACTGCGCCAGACGAGCTGCGCGCTGAGTTAGGGGCGTCATAGCGCCCAAAACTCAGCGAGCGATCAGAGGATCGGCAGGAAGTTCTCGATCTCGTACGGGGTGACCTGCACCCGGTAGTCGTCCCATTCCTGCCGCTTGATCTCGACGAAGCGGCGGAAGGTGTGCTCGCCGAGGGTGCGCAGGACCAGCTCGGACTCGGCGGCGATCTCGATCGCCTCGCCGAGCGTCGCCGGCAGCTGCTCGATCCCCTGGTGGGCCAGCTCCTCCTGGGAGAGGTGATAGAGGTTCTGCTCCATCGGCTCCGGCAGCTCGTAGCCCTTCTCGACCCCTTCCAGCCCCGCCTGCAGCATCGCCGCGAAGCAGAGGTAGGGGTTGGCGGCCGGGTCGGGGCAGCGCAGCTCGGCCCGGGTCGCCCCCTCCTTGCCGGGGTGGTAGAGCGGCACCCGGATCAGGGCCGAGCGGTTGCGCCGCGACCAGGCGAGGTAGACCGGGGCCTCGTAACCGGGGACCAGGCGCTTGTAGGAATTGACCCACTGGGCGAAGAGCGGCGAGATCTCCCGCGCGTGCTTGAGCTGGCCGGCGATGAACGACTTCGCCACCGGCGAGAGGAAGTACGGATCCTCGGCCTCGTAGAAGGCGTTCCTGCCGTCGCGACTGAGCGACTGGTGGACGTGCATCCCGGACCCGTTCTCGCCGAACAGGGGCTTCGGCATGAAGGTCGCGTGGTAGCCGTACTTCATCGCGTACTCCTTGACGACGATCCGGTAGGTCATGCAGTCGTCGGCCATCTCGAGCGCGTTCTTGTAGCGCATGTCGACCTCGTGCTGGGAGGGGCCGACCTCGTGGTGGGTGTACTCGACGTGGATCCCCATCTTCTCCAGCGCCAGCACCGTCTCCCGGCGCAGGTCGGAGCCGGCGTCGAGCGTGGTCAGGTCGAAGTAGCCGCCCTCGTCGAGGGGCTCTGGGCTCCCCCCCTCGGGCTTGGCCGAGCGGAAGTAGAAGTACTCCAGCTCGGGGCCGATGTTGTAGGCGTCGAAGCCGAGCTCCTCGGCCCGCTTCAGCGCCCGCCGCATGATCCAGCGCGGGTCCCCCTCGTAGGGGCCGCCGCCGGGGACCTGGATGTCGCAGAACATCCGCGCCACCGCGTCCTCCTCCGGGCGCCAGGGGAGCAGCGCGAAGGTGGCCGGATCCGGCACCGCCAGCATGTCGGACTCCTCGATCGGGTTGAAGCCGGTGATCGAGGAGCCGTCGAAGCCCATCCCGCCTTCGAAGGCGTCCTCCAGCTCGGAGGCGTTGACCGAGAAGCTCTTCAGCTGGCCGAGGACGTCGGTGAACCAGAGGCGGATGAAGCGGACGTCGTGCTCCTTGACGAGCCCGATGACGTCGGCGGCGCTGCGGGGTTGATCGGCCATGCCTTGCTGCTCCTTGCTGGGAAGGCCGCAACGATAGGCGAATGAACCGAAGCGGTGGGGAAACCCGTATTACGGGTAGAGAAAAGACTTCCAGACCGGCTTGAATCCGTCCCCGGAACGAGGTATAACTTACGTCAAGTAAGTAAGCGGCTAAAAGTAAAGTAAAGGCCACGTAAGGGCTCTGTAAAGCGATTGCCGCCCCGCAAGAGCCCAGAAGCGAGACGCACGTGACGGTAAAAACCGCAGTAAGCAGATTCCAGATCCACGACGAGCTGACGGCGCCTGACGAGAGCGCTCCTCTGATCAAGAGCATCCAGGCCGCCGGTGGCGCGGTGACGAAGTTCGTCGGCGTGCTCGCCGGAGCGCCGGCCGTCCTCCGCGCGTACACGCGGATGCGCTCGGAGCTGCGCGGCGGCGTCCTGCCGCAGGCGACGCGGGAGCGAATCGCGCTCGCCGTCGCCGAGTACCGCGAGGACAACTACAGCATCGCCCTGCACGCGAAGACGGCGCGGCGGGCGGGGCTGGGCCTCGACGAGGTCTCCAAAGCCCGCAGCTTCACCTCGTCCGACCCCAAGGAGGCGGCGCTCCTCACCTTCCTCAAGGAGACGCTGGATCCGGAGGGGCCCCCGCCTCTCCACCTCCACGAGGAGGCGCGGGAGATCGGCTGGACCGACGAGGAGATCCTCGAGGCGGTCGGGCACCTGGCGCTGAACGAGTTCCAGAGCTTGATTGCGAGCGCGGCGGCGCTGCCCCAGGACCAGGGCGGCCCCAGGGCGCTGCCCTCGGCTGCGTAAGCGTTTGAGAGGGCCGGGGGTGGTACCCCCCGGACAACAGCGGGGAGGGTCCGGCGGGCACCACCCCCGGCCCTCCGACCGCTGGCGGGGTGACTACCGGCCCTCGACCAGCGTCGCCGTGTAGAGCAGCCGCGCGGTGGTGTATTTGCAGCCGTAGGTGCGGCGGGTGCCGACTTTTTCCTGCGGCTCGCCCTGGCGGATGTCGGTGGCGTTTTTGCAGGCGCCCTCTTCGCGGCTGGCGCGCCAGACGTTCGTCGCGGTCAGGTCCTGGGCGAAGGAGGGCGCCCAGGTCGGCACCGTCAAGCCGACGATGTCGCCCTTTTCGACCTCGAGGTTGGCGCTGAACTTGACCGTCTGCCCGAGATAGGGCGAGAGGACCTTGACCGAGCCCTGGCGGCGCAGGTTGTAGCGGGGCGGGCTGGTTCCGGGAACGCGGCGGAGGATCGCCAGGCGCGCCTGCGGCGGGGTGCCGAAGAAGCCGTTGAAGAAGGTCCGCTGGCTGTTGGTCGGCTGGGCCAGGGTCAGCGTCCAGGCCTTGATCGTGCCGTCGTGCGGGACCGTGAGGGGAAGTTTCGTCTGGCCGTTGTCGACCTGGAAGCCGGTGACGCTGCCGACGGCCTGGCAGGGCAGGTCCGGGCAGGAGGGATCGGGCTCGCTGGCGGTCTGGCCGAGGATCACCGTCGTCCGGCCCACCCGGGCGTCGCCATGGTCGGTCGCGAGGCTGACGAGGAGCAGGAGAGCCGAGCCGATCAGAGCCAGGACCAGCCAGCGCCCTCTCCACCCACCGGCGATGACCGCTCCTCGCGAAAACCTCGACATAAACGCTGCTCCTCTCGTCATTGGACGCTGCCTAAACACGGCAGCGTAGCCTTCGGAGCGGCCGGAGAGAGGGGGCTCAGTCGCTGCGGGCGCTGGTCGCGTCGCCGATCGCGACCGCGTAGCGGACCCGCCCCACGCCTTCGAAGCCGAGGGCGTCGCTGGCGGCTTTGGTCAGGTCCCAGGCGCGTCCCTGCACGTAGGGGCCGCGATCGATCACCTGCGTCACCACCGACTTGCCGTGGTAGACGAACTTGACCGTGGTCCCGCAGGGCAGCTTCTTGTGAGCGACGCCGAGGGTTCCGGGCTGCAGCGTCTGCCCGCAGGCGGTCTTGTGGCCCCAGAGCCCGGGCCCGTACCAGCTGGCGCCGCCGTAGCGCCAGGCGCCGAAGGTGTATTCGCCTTCGATCGCGGCGCCGGGGTCGTAGCTGGAGGCGCCGCCGGTCGCCGCCCGCGCACCGGTGGCGACCCCGGCGAAGAGGGCGAAGAAGGCGGCCAGGGCAAGCGCCCAGCGCAGGGAGGTTTGGTTGATCGTCTGCATCTCTTTCCAGGCGCTTGCGGGGTTAGCTGTCGGGCTCGCGCTGAAAGAGCTGCGCTACGCGGCCATCGCCGCGACTCGCCCCAACTACTTGGGTCCCCCGCTCCTCGCGTTATGTAAGGCGAAGATTCAGCGGAAGTTGGCGCCAGATTAGCAAACGCTAAGACAGAAAACTTGCAAGCTGTCCGGCGGCATAGAAAAGGCCCCCTTTCGGAGGCCTTTCCCGTAGCGGGCCTGTAAGCCGGATCCTGTCTCGAGCGGCCATCTATCTCTGCGGCCTACCTGGACCTCGCCGAGCCGGGTCGACGGTCCTGCTTGGCCTTGCACCGGGCGGGGTTTGCCTGGCCGCCGCGTCACCGCGACGCCGGTGCGCTCTTACCGCACCATTTCACCTTTGCCTGTGCGCGACGCAGCTGCAGTCGCGCCATCGGCCGTGTCATTTCTGTGGCACTTTCCCGCGGGTTTCCCCGGGTGGGCGTTACCCACCGCCCTGCCCTGTGGTGTCCGGACTTTCCTCGAGGGGTTTTCTCTCCCCCCGCGGTCCGCTCGGCCCGCCCCCCAAGGGTAGCTCCCGCCCGCTTCCCGGCCAAGCGGGGCGGGGATATGGTGACGACCATGCGGACGGCTGTGGTGACCGGCGGCGGCAGCGGCCTCGGCCGCGCGATCGCCGCCGAGCTCGTCGAGCGCGGCTACCGCGTCCACGTCACCGACGTCGACGCCGGCGCCGCCGACCGGGTCGCCGCCGAGCTGGGAGGCGAAGCTCGCGGCTCGGCCCTCGACGTCCGCGACGAGGCGGCCTGCCGTGGCCTCGCCGAGTCGATCGGCCGAACCGGCTCGCTCGACCTCTGGGTCAACAACGCCGGCGTCTTCTTCAGCGGCGTCCCCTGGGAGCAGAGCGCCGAACGGCGCCAGACGATGCTGGACGTCAACGTCACCGGCCTGATGAACGGGACGATCGCCGCCCTGGGCCCGATGCGCGCCGCCGGCCGCGGCCACGTCGTCAACGTCGTCTCCCTCGCCGGCCTCGTCGCCGCCCCGGGCGAGGTCGCCTACTCGGCCAGCAAGCACGCGGCGATCGCCTTCACCCTCGGGACGCTCTTCGACCTCCGCCGCACCGGATGCAAGGGCATCGAGCTCTCCGCCGTCTGCCCGGACGGGATCTGGACGCCGATGCTCGAGAACAAGCTCGAGGACCCCGACGCCGCCCCCTCCTTCTCCGGCCGCCTGCTCACCGCCGAGGAGGTGGCGAGGGAGGTCGGCAAGCTGACCGAGCGCCCGCGCCCGATCCTCGTCGTCCCCCGCTGGCGCGGGCCGCAGCTGCGCCTCTTCGACCTCTTCCCGCGCCTGGGGCTACGGCTGCTGCCGCTGGTGATGTGGGACGCGCGGCGGAAGCAGCGGCGCTACAAGAAGCTGATCGAAGGTGGGAAGTGGCCGTGACGGCAGCCGAGGAGCTGGGTTGCGTCAGACCTTCCTGAAGACCCCGACCACTTTGCCGAGCACCCGCGCCTCGGTCGTCAGGATCGGCTCCATTTCCGCGTTTTCGGGCTGGAGCCGGATGTGGTCCTTCTCGCGGAAGATCCGCTTCACCGTCGCCTCCTCGCCGATCAGGGCGACGACGATCTCGCCGTCGTTGGCGTCGTCGCTGGGGCGGACGATGACGTAGTCGCTTTCGAGGATGCCGGCGTCCTTCATGCTTTCGCCGCGGACCTGGAGGATGTAGTCGCCGTCCTCGCCGCCGATCACGTCGGGCACCTCGAGGTACTCCTCGATGTTCTCTTCGGCCAGGATCGGCTCGCCGGCGGCGACCTGCCCGACCAGCGGCAAGCCGCTTTCGGAGCTGATCGTCCGTTTCGCCTTGTCGAAGAGCAGCTCGATCGCCCGGGGTTTCGAAGGATCGCGCCTGACCAGCCCCAGCTTCTCCAGGTTCGCGAGGTGCGCGTGGACCGTCGAAGACGAGTGCAGCCCCACCGCTTTGCCGATCTCCCGCACCGTCGGCGGGTAACCGGTCTTCGCCGCGTACTTGCGGATGAAGTCGAAGATCTCCTTCTGCCTCTTGGTCAGATCCAGTTCCATCGTCGTTCCGGTTCCCTCCGCTCCGCCGTCAAAGAGCCGCAAATTGCCTTCGAACACTTGTTCGCAAGGCTACCGCCTCCCCCGGACGCCCGCAACCTGCGCCCGCCCCCTGCACGCAAACATCTAGAATCGAGCGCCCTCGAGCGGCTGTGGCGGAACTGGTAGACGCGCAAGGTTGAGGGCCTTGTGGGTGGAAACACCCGTGATGGTTCGACTCCATTCAGCCGCATCGGAAAGCCCCCGCAAGTCGGGGGTTTTTCTCTCCCCCGCCTCATATCAGGTAGCGGCGAGGCGCTATCCGTGCGCCAGCCCGTGCGCCAGTCGCACCCAAGTTCTGGCGGCAAGGCGGACGAGGGACGCCATTTTGACTCCTCCTGCCGCCCAAGGGTCAGGCGTCGGCGCAAGCGGGAGCACGAAGAGACTCGGTGATGTGGAGGCAGGGCAGACGCCGCTACCCGGGGAT
This sequence comes from Solirubrobacterales bacterium, assembly GCA_025936755.1. Lineage (GTDB taxonomy): Bacteria > Actinomycetota > Thermoleophilia > Solirubrobacterales > 70-9 > VAYN01. The sequence goes on from JAICSS010000004.1 coordinate 60,510, forward strand.
AGCTCTCCGCGCTAATGGATGCGTAATCCTTAGAGTGATCGAGCATTTTACTTACTGCCCTGCCAGCTGAACATCGAAAGGTCAAGCCGTTGCTAGAGCCCAACTACACCAATCTCTTCCTAGACGCCGGGATAAGCGACCGGAATGACCAGGACAAGTACAGCCGATGCCTCGATGTCGTTTTGGCAAACGAAAGGATCACGGTGGCTGACATCATCGGGGTTGGGGAGAACGGCACCGGGTCCAACCTTGACCTTTACGTAGTGCACCGCCATGGAATTACTCTCACCCGAGAGCGAGGCATCTTCAATAAGCGGATCATCGTCGAGCGGCACTGCTCGCTCGCTTCGATCGAGAGGCTGAGGGCCACCCAGGAGGGTTTCAAGGGCACGGAACTCACCATCACCGGAAATGATGGGAAGGGTGCGGAGGTGCTCAAGATTAAGTGGGGGCTCGGCGGTCCCGACTGGGTCGAGCCGCTGGTACTGCGGCAGCGGGAGCACCTGTTCAAGGTGATCGGCGCGGCGATGGATGCGATCTCTGAGGCACCCGTCGCTTCCGTGTCCTCCGCGTCGTCGAAGTCCGCTGCACTCACCGCCTGGGCAACCGACGTTGTCAAGGCTGCAGGAGTGGGAGTCAGAGAGGACGTGGTAGCCGAGCACGCGAACATGGTCGCCGGAGGAATCCGCTTCATGGTGTTCCTGCGCCTCGGTGCTGAACATGGAATCGACGACCTCGGCCAGTTCTACCCCGATGGCACGCTCCCATCCGGAAGCCCGATAGAGACCTTCGACGATCTCTACGAGCACGTCGTCGCGCGGGTCGGCAATCGTCAGCTGGTTGACCGGGCCATCGACGAGCAACTTGCCGGAGCCTGGCGGGAGTTCGTCAACGGCTGCCGCGCGCAATATTCATAAGAACAGAGAGCGGGCATTTCTGAGTTGGCGAGCGCCTTTCGACGTGCCCGCCGCGGAGTCTCTACTCACCGCCTTCAGCCTTTCGCTTTTGCCACTCTTCCATCGGCCAAACGCATCGACTCCGGCATCACTCGATCTGGCAGCCACTGAACCCGGAAAATAGCCTTCCAATCGTGCTGAATGATCGGCTCCAGTGTGTACATGTCGGCTGCGGTGAAGAGAGCGTAGTAGCGGCGGAAGAGCTTCCCGAGGACATCGATCGCGCTGTCGATCTGCTCGAAGGTGACCGTTGCATCAGCGGCAACGGGGCGCTGGTCGGCGTGGGCCACGTGCTTGTCAACGCAGTCTTTGACCGACGCAGCCGCTGCGATTAACTCCCCGTAATCAGCCGCGGGCATCGCCGGGTCTAGGTGGTTGCCAACCTCACCTCCGTACTCCTTGTCCCATTGCCGTCGCGCATATGCCGCGTCGTCCGGGCCGTCCCACAGGTTGAGCCATAACGCGGGCGTCACCCGCTCGGGGTTGTCCCGCAGCTCCATGAGCAGCTTCGCCAGGCTCGCCACGTCCGGGTGGAGATCGGCTTGCCGCCGGATCGCTATCGCCTGGGTGATGCCGTACAGGTCGCGGTGGTACTGCCAAAAAACAGAGTCCGGCAGGTTGCCATTCTCTTTGATGATGTCGCCGATCTCCCGCCAAATCTGGCGGTGGTGATGCAACGTGATGACTCCATTCTTAATCGGCTTGTCCAGCCAGCGCTGCCACTTCTCGATCCGTTGATCGGCCACGCTAGGAGACTAAGGAAAGCAACGCGACTGGAGAACCAAGTAGGCCCGCCTAGCTTTGGACGCCGGGCGGGCCTCGTCAACGATCTTGGGAGAAACCTGCGAATCGATTCTGTTTGGGCGGCCCAGAGCGCGTCTGGACCAAAGCTCACGGCTGTATCGGGTCTCTCGTCGGCCTCGGCCGTAACGGTGGTTCGGGGGCCGCTTCGGCTTGTCCCGAGTCCGCCCTGCCACTTAAGCAGGAGGATCGGCGGCGAACCGCCACTGCTTTGCTTGCCCGTCTATTCAGGCAGCGACGTGCTCGCCAGCCGGAACGAAGTGCTCCAGCTTGGCTTCGTGCTCAAGCGCGAAGGGGATGCCCTCTTCGGCCAGCTTCACAACCTCCGCGTAGTTGTCGCCGGCGGCGGACCAGCCCTCGACGTCGGGGGACTCGGCCCACCAGCCGTCGCTTTCGTGGTGATAGATGACGCGGACGATCTCCATGGTTCCTCCGATTCAGAGTAGCTTCCGGGCCTCGTCTTCGGCAAGCCCCACGTCACGGACAAGGATCTTGCGAACGAGGCCGGCCGGGATCGTCGCCTTGTCGTGAAAGGCGAAGGTCAAGGGCGGGTAGGCCGGCGACTCCATCCGGCGATGCGAGCCGGACTGGCGGGCCACGCGGTAGCCGAGCGGCTTCCGTTCTAGGATCGCCAGCAGCTGCTTGGCCTTCATCGACGGGAAGGGGCTCACGGCAGCGCACCCTAGATCCGCCTTCGGACTCCTTGCCTCGTGCGCCAGTGGTGCGCCAGTGAGGCACCGAAATCACCGGAAACAGCCGGAGACAACCGGGTTAGATAGAGAGGGCTACGCTCTCTTCCCGTGAGCCAGCTGACGATTGCCTGTGCTTAGGCATGCGCAAGAGGATCGAGGTTTGGATGTGGGCGATCCCGGTGTTGCTCGCCAGCCTAGTCTTCTGGCCCATCTGGCTCGTTGTGATCGCGGGCGGCGCGGTCAGGTTTCTCGCCGGTGACTTCGTTGCCGGGCCCAGGCGGGCGAGGGATCCGAGCGGAGCAGGCACGGTGAACCTCCGCGCGTTGCCCCGCAGGGGAGGCGAAGCGCTCGTCGCGCGGATCGCGATCCGGAAATACGACCTCCTCGCCTACGCGGCGCTGGCGGCCGGCGTGCTGGCGGTGACCGCCCTCGCCTTCGTGATCGATGGCAAGGGCCACGACCTCACCTCGATCGCGGGCGATGTGGAGGGCTTCGTCGCGATCGCCGGCCTCGTCCTCGGGCTACCGGCCCTCGCCTACGCGATGGTCACCGACAGCACCGTCGAGCGCATCGAGGGCCAGCTGGGCAGAGACAGGAGCAAGGAGGTCGAAACCAGAATCGGGGCCCGACTCCACGATTTCGAGCAGGGTCTGCCTGGCCACACCGTCCAGGTCTTCCTGCCCGACCTCCAACAGACCCGCCTGCTCCCGGTCTACGATCCCGGCGACGACGGGCCGGACGAAGGCTGGGCGATCGACCGCAAGACGCCTCAGGCCCTGACCGGCTCGGCCTGGGTGGGACGGAACTATCTCTGGGGCGTCGCCGCCGACCTGAAGCAGGCGAAGCTTCGGCTCACCCCGGATCAGCTCGAGGAATACGAAGACCTGAAAGCGGTCGCCGCGGCGCCGGTGTTCGGCAAGGGCCACCTCGACCCTCTGGGCGTTCTCACGGTCTACAGCAAGAGCGACGACGGGACGATCGGAACCGAGGCATTCATCCAGAAGCACAAGGAGGCGGCGAAGTCGCTGTCCCGGATCATCGACGACTACGTACCCGAAAGCGGACCCCTGAGCCAGCACGACCTCTCTTCACGACCTCGGCCCTAGCTCTTCCTCCATCTCGGCCGCCAGCGCCGGATGCCGGTACGGCCCCTCCTCCCGCAGCGCCGCGATCACGTTCCGCCGCGTCTCCTCGTCCTTGTTCTGACTCAGCTTGCGCTTGAGCTCGAAGCGGTCGATCGGGATGCGGAGGCCGACGGTGCCCTTGGCGATCGGGGCGGCGTACTCGGGCTCGAGGTGGGCGGGGTCGGCGAGGCGGCGCTCGAAGTGGTCGACCAGGCGGGTGAGGACGGCGAGGTTCTCGTCCTCCCCGAGGATCTGGGGGGTGCCGTGGAGGTGGGCGACCGTGAAGTTCCAGGTCGGGACCTTGCGCTCCTGCGGCGAGTACCAGCTCGGGGAGACGTAGCCGTGGTGGCCCTGGACGATGACCAGGACCCGGCCGCGGTCGATCTCGAGGACCTCGTCGTCGGGACGGCCGAGGTGGGTGAGCAGGGTGAGGCCGTCGGCCTCCTCGTCGAGCAGCAGCGGATAGTGGGAGGCGGCGAGCCCGGCGCCGGTCGTCGCCACCAGCGTCCCCCAGGGATGCTCACGGACGAGCTGCCGCACCAGGTCCGGGTCGTCGGAGGCGAACAGCGGGTTGGGGCGCATGGGGCATCTTCCCAGCCTCAGCGAGAGGCCGCGCAGGATGCACGCGGCCTCTCTTCGCGCACCTTCAACGCGGGTAGAGCCGGTTGACGACCGCCGGGTCGCCGAGCTGGTCGAAGGCGATCAGCTTGCCCTCGCCGTCGAAGGTGAGGACGTCGGCGGCCTCGGCGGCTTCGCCGTCGAGGGTTACCGTGGTCAGGACCACGACTTTGTCGCCCTCGGCGACGAAGTCGTGGGGGTCGGTTTTGAGCCCTTTCTCGGCCAGCTTGGCCCAGAGGGACACAATCTCTTCCTTGCCTCTGTAGGTACCGCTGAGGGAGCTGTCGCCACGGGCCGTCCAGACGACGCCGTCGTCCATGTTCTCCATCGCGCCGGCGGCGTCGCCGGCGGCGAAGGCACGGTAGGCGGCTTCAGCCGATTCCTTGTTTGCCTGCGCGCTCATGTGAACCTCCTTTGCGCTTGCACCGACGCTAAACCCGCGTGCTCGCAAAAGGCAAAGGCCACCGCGGCCCAAACAGCCGGGTTCCTTTGTGCAGATGGGGATTGGCCGCTCTGGCGTTGATGCAGGGCTCGCCGGGCGCGGCGTTAGCGCAAGAGGGAGCGGGCGAGCGCTCGGTCCGAGCCCCAACCCGGAAGTGAAAGGTGGCAGGCGGCCCCTTGACTCCGCCCGCGCCGATCGCCCGCACCCGGAAAAAGGTCTTGCCCCTGCGGACCCGGTAGCGCCTCGGCGAGGTGCAGGCTCGGTAGCGATGGCCCTGCAGCTTGCACTGGAAGCGAACGACCTTGCCGATCCCGCGGAAGCGAAAGGTGACCTTGGACCCGCCCTTCTTCACGTCGACCCGTTTCGCCGGGTGGCGGGTGATCACGACGCGCGGGCGCTTGCCGTCGCCGCCCGGCGACTGTGGCTTCTCGACGGCGAAGGGATCGGTCGAGGTCATCACCTGGTAACGCTGGCCGGCGGCGGCGCAGAAGGAGGCGGTCGGGCAGGAGATCCCGAACATCGCGTTGCCGTCGTCGCCCCCGAACGGGATCACGTTCTGGAACGACCACGACCCTTCTCCCCCGTCGGGATCGGTGGAGGCGAGGACGTCGCCGTTGTCGTCGACCGCGACGCAGGCGGATATCGCAGGGCAGGAGACGCCGGTGACCGGCAGGCCGGTGCCGGCATCGAAGGCCTTCCAGCCGCCCGCGCTGCCCGGGGCCGAGGCGGTGAGGATCCTGCCGGCGTTGCCGGTTACGCAGAGGCCGGCCCCGGGGCAGGAGATTCCGTTGAGTGAGCTTTCGCCGCCCGGCGCACCCAGCGAGCGCCAGGCGTCCGCGCCCCCGGAGGGGTCGTCGCTGGCGACGATCTGGCCTTCGTTGCCGACCGCGACGCAGAAGCTCGGCGACGGGCACGAGACGCCGCGCAGGTCGACCGGCTGCGCCAGCTGGGTGACCGCCCAGGCCGAGCTGTCGCCGGTCGGGTTCGAGGAGGTGAGCACCTTGCCGCCATAGCCGACGACGACGCAAAAGGAGACCGCCGGGCAGGAGACCCCGAGCATGTGGATGTTCGGGCCGCTTTCGGCCTCCTTGACGACCTTGAAGGTGGAGGGCCCGCCGGCGGGGTCGGTACTGGTGTAGAAGCGGCCGTCGAGGCTGGCGGCGACGCAGAGGCCGGCGGTGGGACAGGCGATGCCGCGGATCTGGCCGCCGCCGTAGGTCGCTTCGCCTTCGACCCCGGGAAGATCGACCCCTCCCCCGGGCTTGCCGATCTTCCAGGCCGAGGCGCCGCCGGTCGGGTCGGTGGAGACGGCAATCGCGCTGTTGCCGCCGACCGCGACGCAAAGGGAGGAGCTGGGGCAGGACATCCCGTAGAAGGAGGCGTTCACTCCCCCGGCGGGCAGCTGCACCACGGACCACTCCGAGGCGTTCGCCGCGCCCGGAGCCAACCCGGCAAGAACCAGCGCGAGCAGGCCCGCCGCCGCAAGTCGTCTTCCCCCCAGCCTCATCGACAACGACAACCCACCTCAGCCGAGCTGGTTGCGGTCCTGCCCCCACTCCGTCTCCAGCAGCCCGTAGACGACGCTGTCGAGGTAGCGGCCGCCGACCAGCTCGGCCTCGCGCAGGAGCGCTTCCTCGCGGAAGCCGAGGCGCTCGGGGATCGCCCGGCTGCGGGCGTTCTCCCGCGCGCACTGGATCTCGAGCCGGTGCAGCTCCCACTCGTAGAAGACGTGGTCGAGCAGGGCGTTGACGGTCGTGGTCATCGTCCCCCGCCCCTGCGCGTCGGCGGCCAGCCAGTAGCCGAGGCTGGTGTTGCGGTTGACCCAGTCGATCGCGTGGAAGCCGACGACGCCGACGATCTCGCCGTCGGGTTCGACCGCCGCCTGGAAGCCGTCGTCGCGGATGATCTGCTCCTCGGCCTCGGCGAGGAAGCGCTCGGTCCCCTCGCGGTCCTGACCCGCCGCCCAGGGCATCCACCGCGCCAGGTGCTCGCGGTTGCGCTCGACCAGCGCCTGCAGCTCGTCCGCGTCCTCGATCTCCAGCGGCCGCACGCCGAGCGAGTCGAGCCGCGGCGAGAGCATCACGGCGCGCTGGACCCGAGGGCCTTGTCGATGAACGGCCCCATCAGCTCGGAAACCGCGCGCGCCGCCGCCTCCGCCGACTCGCCCGGCGTCGTCACGTAGCTGATCGAGATCCGCACCAGCGTCTCGGCCAGCAGCCCTACGTCCGGCTCCGGCGCCTCCGGCCAAACATCTTCGATCACCGCGGTCAGCCGCGCGGCCGCCCACTGGACCACCGGCAGCCCCTGGGTGGTGACGAAGGGGAGCATGCCGCCGGTGCCGTCGTCGCTGAGGAGGATGCTGATCAGCGGGTCCTCGCCGGCGGTGCGAAGGAAGTGCTCGAGCGCCGCCAGGATCGCCGCGCGGGGATCGTCGGTGTGCTCGAGAACCGCCTTTTCGACGTCGTCCATGAAGCGTTCGGCCTCGTGGATGACGAAGGCGAAGCCGAACTCGTTGCGGTTGCCGAACTCGTTGTAGAGGGTCTGGCGGCTGACGCCGGCGCCGCTGGCGATGTCGGCCATCGTGATCTCCGACCACGGCTGGCTGGCCAGCTGCTCCCGGGCGGCGTCGAAGACGGTTTGGCGCAGCAGCTCCCGCGCCGCCTCCTGATAAGGGGTCCTCCCGTTCGACATCCCCCCTATCGTGCCAGCGGCGGCAGTCAGGCGTCGCCCGAGACCGGTTCGAAATCGATCTTGTCGCGAACGCCGCAGTCGGGACAGGCCCAGTCGTCCGGCACCTCGCTGAACGGCGTCCCCGGCGGGAAGCCCTCGCGCGGGTGGCCGGCCTCCTCGTCGAAGACGTAGCCGCAGCTGGGGCAGCGCCAGGCGCTCACGCCGCCGGCCGCCCGTAGCGGTCCAGCACCCGGCCGAGCCGCCGCGGCTGGATGTTGCATCTGGTCACGTCGCCGCCGTAGTGGTCGAGCAGCCGCGGGTCCATCACCCGGCGCCAGAGCGGCGGGAACCAGGCGAGGACGATCATCCCCGCGTAGCCGGTCGGCAGCTGCGGAGCCTCGTCGACGTGGCGCAGGGCCTGGTAGCGGCGGGTCGGGTTGGCGTGATGGTCGGAGTGGCGCTGCAGGTGGTAGAGGAGCACGTTGGAGGCGACGTTGTTGCTGTTCCAGCTGTGCTCGGGCCGGCAGCGCTCGTAGCGCCCGTCCTCGCGCTTCTGCCGCAGCAGGCCGTAGTGCTCGAGGTAGTTGACGACCTCCAGCAGCGAGAACCCGATCAGCGCCTGGACCAGCAAATAGGGCAGGACGACCGCGCCGAAGACGATTCCGAGGCCGGCGAAGAGGACGATCGTCATCGCCCAGGCGCCGAGGATGTCGTTGCGAAAGCCCCAGTGGGATTGGCCGAGGCGGTCGAGGCGGGCGGTCTCGATCTCCCAGGCCGAGCGGACGCTGCCGCTGACGGTGCGCGGGAGGAAGGCCCAGAAGCCCTCCCCCAGACGCGAGCTGGCGGGGTCCTCGGGGGTCGCGACCTTGACGTGGTGGCCGCGGTTGTGCTCGATGAAGAAGTGGCCGTAGCCGGTCTGGGCGAGGGCGACCCGGCTCAACCACTTCTCCGAGCTGGCGCGCTTGTGGCCGAGCTCGTGGGCGGTGTTGATCGCGATCCCCCCGACCACGCCCATCGTCAGCGCCAGCCCGATCGATTCGACCAGGCCCAGGTCGCCGTTCGACCACATCCAGCAGGCGAAGGCGAGCCCGGCGTACTGGATCGGGATGAAGAGGTAGGTGCACCAGCGGTAGTAGCGGTCCTGCTCGAGGAACTTGAGGACGCTGTCGGGCGGGTTGACCGAGTCCCTGCCGATCACCATGTCGAGCAGCGGGAAGGCGACGAAGACGAGGACCGGGCCGAGGAACCACATGCCGCCGAAGCCGGTCAGCCAGACCCAGAAGGCGGCGAGGAACGGCGAGAGCGGGACGATGATCCCGAGCAGCCAGGCGTAGCGCTTCCCGTCGGTCCATTCCGCCGGGTTGACCTCGACGTGGTCGTGGTGGTGATGGTGATGAACGTGCTCCGCGTGCGCCTCCACAGCCCCTCCTTGTCAATAGCCCCCGGGTCGTCGCGTATCTTTACATAGATCCCGGATCTGTCAAGTGCGGCTACAGGGCAGCGCAAATTGTCCGCGGCCGCAGCCGCAGAACTCGCAGGGAGGAAGCCGCTCTAGATCTTCAGCAGCAGGATCGTGTTCAGCACGAAGAGGACGCTGAAGAAGACCGTGGCGCGGTCGAGGTTGCGCTCCACCATCGAGCCGCCGCCGAGGCCGCTGCCGCCGGCGCCGCCGATGCCGAAGGCGCCCGAGAGGCCCGCGTCTTTCCCCGAGTGCAGGAGCACGAGGAAGATCACGACGATGGCGATGATCACCTGGATGGCGGCGAAGAACACGTACATGGTGGAGAAAGTCTAGCCCTGCTCGAGCTTTTCCGGCTCGCGGGGGTGGGCACCGTTGCCGTTTCCGTTGCCGTTCTCGCTTCCGGCGCCGCTCTCGCGCCCGAGGATCTCAATCGCCTCGCGCCGCAGCTCGGCGTCGACCAGGGCGAAGTCCTCGTCGGAGAGCTTGCCGGTGGCGTGGTCGAGCTCGGCGTCGCGGATCTCCCGGTATTTCGCTTCCTTGCGGGCGTCGGCTTCGGTGCGGACGAGGGCCCCGCGGCGGCGGCCGCGCGAGGGCCAGAGCCCGATCAGCGCCCCGGCGAGGGCGATCAGGCCGCCGATCCACATCCAGGTGACGAGCGGGTTGACGATCACCTTGAAGGTGGAGGAGGCATTCGTGGTGAGGAAGGTGTTCGCTACCCGCTTGGCCGCCAGGGCCTGCGCCTGGCTGATCGGCCCGAGCGCTTGGGCGCGCAGAGATGGATTCGCTGCTGCGGCATGCATCAGCGCCTTCAGCGCTTTGCACTGCTCGGGCGTTCCCGGCGCTCCCCGCACGCAGGCTTTGAATTTCTGGTCAGCCAACCGCACCCCGCGCTGGACGTCCTGAACGTTTGGCTGCTCGGCGATCCAGAGGTCGTGCCCGAGCCCCGCCCGCAGCCCGACCTCACTGGTCGCCTCGCCGGCGAAGTAGGTGCTGATCAGCCCGGCTTCCTGCCCGGTCGGCCGGAAGAAGCGGCGGCTCGGCCGCAGGAAGCCGACCAGCGCCCCTCCTTCTTCGACCCGCAGCAGCGAGCCGAAGGTGAACTTCTCTTCGTCGACCGCGACGGTCGGCTTCACGTAGGTGATCGTGCGGCCGTCGACGGTCGTGCTCTCCCCCGGCCGCAGCTCGACGTCGCGGTTGGTCTGGAAGCTCGAGGAGGCGGCGATCCCGATCAGGAGGACGATGACGCCGACGTGGACGATGTAGCCGCCGTAGCGGCGGCGGTTGCGGGAGACGAGCCCGACCAGCGCCCGCGCGCCGGGCTCGCCACTCAGCTGCCTGCGCGCCTGGGCACCGCTCCAGAACTCCTGCGCCAGCCCGGTCAGGGCGAAGGCGGCGAAGGCGAAGAGCGCCAGCGCCCAGGGGTTCTCGGCCGCGTCGGTGAAGAACGCCAGCGCCAGCGCCACCACGGCGGCGACCGCGAGCGGGACCCGGAAGACCCGCCTCGCCGATTCCCAGCTGACCCGGCGCCAGGCCAGCAACGGCCCGACCCCGGTGAAGAGGACGAGCCCGATCGCCAGCGGCGTCGTGTAGCGGTCGAACCAGGGCGCCGCCAGCGAGGCTTTGTGGCCGGTGAAGAGTTCGGAGATCAGTGGGAAGAAGGTGCCCCAGAAGATCACCGCGGTCATCCCGACCAGGAGCAGGTTGTTGACGAGGAAGATCGACTCGCGCGAGGCCAGCGAGTCGATCCGCTTGTCGGAGCGGAGCTCGCCGAGGCGGCTGACGATCAGCGCCGTCGAGCCGACGAGGACGACGGCGATCAGGCCGAGGATGTAGGGCCCGACGGTGTTGTCGCCGAAAGCGTGGATCGACTGCAGGACCCCGGAGCGGACGAGGAAGGTGCCGAGCAGCGCCATCGAGAAGGTGCCGACGATCAGGCTCGCGTTCCAGACCTTCAGCATCCCCCGCTTCTCCTGGACCATGATCGAGTGCAGGAAGGCGGTGCCGAGCAGCCACGGCATCAGGGCCGCGTTCTCGACCGGGTCCCAGGCCCAGTAGCCGCCCCAGCCGAGCTCGGTGTAGGACCAGCGGGCCCCGAGCAGGAGCCCGAAGCCGAGGAAGGTCCAGGCGATCAGGGCGAAGCGGCGGGTGGCCCGGATCCACTCGGCGTCGATGCGGCGGGTGACGAGCGCCCCGATCGCGAAGGCGAACGGCACCGTGAAGGCGACGTAGCCCGAATAGAGCATCGGCGGGTGGATCATCATGCTCGGGTGCTGGAGCAGCGGGTTGAGGCCGATCCCGTCGGCCGGCGCCGGGTCCAGCTTCGCGAAGGGGTCGACGTCGGGCGCGAACAGCATCAGGCCGGTGAAGAAGGCGGCGACGCCCATCAACACCCCGGTCGCCCAGGGGACCAGCTCGCGCAGCTTGTTGCGGGTCGCGTAGAGGGCGGCGCTGGAGGCGATCGAGAGGACCCAGGCCCAGAGCAGCAGCGACCCTTCCTGGCTCGACCACATCGCCGCCAGCTTGTAGCCGGCCGGGGTCTCGATCGAGGAGTGCTGGGCGACGATGTTGAAGGAGAAGTCGTTGCGTGCGAAGGCGAGCTCGATGATCACGACGCAGGCGGTGAGCAGGCCGCAGAAGGCGTAGGCGACGCGGCGTGAGAGCCGTAGCCGGCGCTCGTCGCCGTTGCGCCCCGCCAGGGCGATGGCGCCCGCCGCGACGGCGGCGAGGAAGGCAAGGCCCAGGAGGGCGCTGCCGAGGCTAGACATCAGACTTGGTCGTGAACTTCGACGGGCACTTCGTGATCAGGGTTTCCGGTTCGCCGACGAAGCCGGCGCCCTCGACGGTGCCGGTGAGGACGATCTCGCGGCCGCCGCGGAAGGGGTCGGGGACGGTGCCCTCGTAGGTGACCGGCAGGCTCTTCCCCTTGCCGTCGCGGTCGACGACGCGGAAGGCGATGCCGTTGCCGTCGCGCTTGATCGAGCCGTTGACGACCGTGCCGGTCAGCTCGGCGCTGGTCCCGGGCGCGGCGTTGAGCAATTCCGAGGGCTCCTTCGCCTCGGTCGAGGCCGAGAACGAGGTGTAGATGAGCGCCACCGCGAGCAGCACGGCGACGCCGAGCGCGACGACGAGCCGGATCTTCCGCTTCCGCTGAGGGTCCACAGGCATCCGGGATTATCGCAATCCCGGCCCTCTGCCCTCGTCCCCGCCTACCGGGGGGACCTCGCCGGGCTGCCAGAATGCGGCCATGGCCGACCCCGTTCTGCTGATCACCGGCGCCAGCAGCGGCATCGGCGCCGCCACCGCGCGGGCCGCCGCCCCCGGCTACCGCCTGGTGCTGGCGGCGCGGCGCGAGGAGGAGCTGCGGGAGCTGGCCGCCGAGCTCGGCGGCGAGGAGCGGGCGATCGCCGTCCGCTGCGACGTCACCGAGTGGGACCAGGTCGAGGCGATGACCGCGACGGCGCTGGAGCGCTTCGGCCGCATCGACGCCGTCTTCGCCAACGCCGGCTTCGGCGCCGCCCGCGGCTTTCTCGAGGAGTCTCCCGAACACTGGCGCTCGATGGTCCTCACCAACGTCTACGGGGTGGCGCTGACGATCCGCGCCACCCTTCCCCACCTGCTCGAGCGCGGCGACGGGCACTTCCTCGTCACCAGCTCGATCGCCGGGCGGCGGGTGCTGCCGGGCTCGCTGTACTCGGCGACGAAGTGGGCGGCGACGGCGATCGGCGAGGCGCTGCGGCAGGAGCTGCGGCAGATGCGCGACAACCACGGCATCCGCGTCACCCTGATCGAGCCCGGCATGGTCGACACCCCCTTCTTCGAGAACCGCCCCGGCGACAGCGCCCTCAGCGACGACGACGTCGCCCGCGCGGTGATGTTCGCCCTCGAGCAGCCCGATGGCGTCGACGTCAACGAGATCCTGATCCGCCCGATCGCCCAGTCGAACTAACCGCATCCGATTCTCGACCCAGCCGGGTGTGTCGAAAGTCGGTTACGGCAGCAGCAGGCGCACGAGGCGCCAGTAGGCGCGGAGGGCGAGGCGGGCCGGCCAGCTGCGGGCCAGCGGCGAGATCAGCTCGGAGTCGAGGTCCGGCGTCAGCGCCGCGGCGAACTCGCCGGCACCGATCTCGCGCCGGCGCTGGACGGCGCGGCGCTCGCGCAGCAGCCGCGGCAGCCAGCGGAGGAAGGCGAGGTCGGCGCGGAGCTTCTCCCTGCCCCAGCCGCCGGCGGCGGCGACCGGCAGCAGCGCCAGCTCGGTCGCCAGCAGCGCCGGCGCGAGCAGGGCCAGCAGGGCGCCGGGATAGGTGCGGACGAGGAAGGCGAGGCGGTTGCGCTCGAGCCAGAACCACTTCTCGGCGTTGGCGCCGAACTCGTAGTCGTGGGCGACCACCGCGGCGGGCTCGATGCCGACCGCGTGGCCCGCCATGCGGATCCGCACCGAGAGGTCGACGTCCTCGTGGTAGAGGAAGAACTCGGGAGGAAAGCCGCCGATCTCCCTCCAGGTTCGCAGCGGCACCGCCAGGCAGGCGCCGGAGGCGACAGGCACCTCGCCCGCCGGCGGCGCCTGCTCGAGCGGCAGGCCGTGGCCCCCGGCCCAGGTGATCCCGGTGAAGTGCAGCGGGTTGCCGCCCGAGTTGACGCGCTTCCCCTCGCCGTCCGCGACCAGCGCCTGCCAGGCGCCCCAGCCGCGACCCTCGACCCAGGGCCGGCGGATCGCCTCGCCGAACCCGGGCGTCGGCGCCGCGTCGGGGTTGAGGATCACCAGCAGGTCGCCGCGCGCCGTCTCGGCGCCGGCGTTGACGCCGCCGGTGAAGCCGGCGTTCCGCCCCATCGTCACGAGCCGCGCCCGCGGCGCCAGCTCGCGCACCGCCTCGGCGTCGCCGTCGCCGGGGTTGTTGTCGACGACGATCAGCTCGTCGCCATCGCCCAGCTCCGGGAGCAGGGCGGGAAGGGTCCTCTGGAGATCGCCGCGGTTCTCGTAGGCGACGATCAGGACTGAGAGCGTCGGGCGCACCGACGCGGAGGCTATTCGGCCTTCCGCGCCGGTGCGACTGACTCGCTTGCTGGAACTGCTCCTACTTCTTGTCCTTCTTCTTTCCGCAGGAGACGACGTTCAGCTTGAACTTGTTGTTCTTCACCTTCTTGCCGTTCTGGCCCTTGATGTTCAGCACCGCACGCTGCGGCCTCTTGCAGGTGTTGACCGAGTTGACCAGGAGGCCTTTCCTGCCGCCCTTCATGTTGAGGACGAACTTGCTCACCGGCACGTCCGGCGTCGAGCGGAAGACCGTCTTCAGTCCTCCGGTGCTGCCGCTGCCGATCACGCCGCGCAGGTGGATGTCCACCTGGCCGCGCAGGTCGACCAGCAGGTCCGGCAGTTCGTTGTCGGACGAGACGAGGTAGACCTTGCCCTGCAGCTTGTCTTCCAGCAGCGGCGTCCTCGCGAACGCGTTGCCGTAGACGGATGCCTTCGGGCAGTTGTGCTCGGCCAGCTGCGGCCGCGTGCAGACGGTGCCGATGTGGCCCTGTTCGAGGAACAGCGAGCGCGGCATGGTCAGGGCCGTGCGGGCGATGTTGGCGTCGCCGCCGCGGGCCTTCAGTTCCGCCTTCAGGCGCGGGAACTTGTTCCGCGTCGTCGGGCCGAACAGCCTCACCCGCAGCTTCGGCTTGAAGCCGAGCTTGCCGCACCCGATCACCTGGAACGGGTCGTTGACGGCGTAGGAGCTGAACGCGGCCGGGTTGGTCGGGTCAGCGCCGCCGCCCTCGATCGACCCCGTCGTCGCCTGCGGATCGCAGTTCGTCGGGTTGAGCATGAACCGCTCCTTGTCGATGTTGAGGTCGATCGAGCGCAGGTCCAGCTTCACCCCGCCGAAGACGTCGGGAATGACGTCGGAGACGGCGTGGATCTGGGCGGTTTCCGGATCGACGTTGAGCGCGATCCGGACGACCACGGTGCCGAGGTCGAACGGACCGGCCACCGCCGGCGTCACCGTGACCAGCGAGACCGGTGCCCCCTTGTAGGGGCCGGCCAGGTAGGCCCAACCGCCGAGCTGCAGCGGGTTGGAGCCGGTGCCGGACACCGTCGACACTGTTCCGAGCAGGCTGGCCAGCGAGCAGCTCGGATTGCTCCGCTCTTCCTGGCCGCTCTTCGCGGCCGCGGCCGCGATCGCCGACTCCGGGCAGTAAGGGATCCCGGCGAGCCTGCCGGTCAGCCCCTTCGGCAGCGTCACGTCGACCACCTTCAGCTCCTGCTCCCCGTCCCGGCGGCCGATGTGGACGTGGAAGGGCGAGAAGGCCGCGGCCTCGTCGCTGTTGGTTTTCGCCTTGTAGGCCGGAGCGAACTTCCGCTCCGCCATCGTCTTCGGACAGGCCCCGCCGGTCGGGTCGGTGCTGAGGGTGACGGTCGAGTCGACCGGCTTCAGTTCCCCGGGCCGCGCCCACGGTTCGAAGCGGCTGGTGCCCGTGGCCGAGCAGACCGGCGGGCTCGTCAGCACGTTTTTCCCACCGTCGAAGCGGACCCTGATCTCTTCGAACGGCACCTGCGGCAGCCCCGACGGCAGCTGACCGAAGAACTCGTTGCTCAACCGGTCGTCGATCACCGCGGTCAGCTCGCCGGTGGCCTTGTCGGCCTTGACGTGGCCGACCAGGCGGGCGTCGATCCCCTCCTGTTCGCTCTTGGCTTCGAGCAGGATCCGGAACTGTTCGCCGGATTCAGGGTCGCGGCTCTTCTGCTCGCCGACGTAGACGTCGCCGACCAGCGGCTCCGCCAGCGGCGCCGATTCGACTTCGACCGTGCCGATGTCGGACTCCGCCGGGCATTCGTTGTCCATCACCCGGACGCCCTTCTTGAATTGGGCGTCCGAGCAGGCGGCGAGGCCGTTGGCCCCGGAGGGGTTGATGCCCATCCCCTTCGGCAGCACGACTTCCGCTTTGCGGACGTGCGATTGCGACTGGTTTTCGTTGCCTTCGGTCGCCGGGTCGAAGGGCAGTTTCGCCGTCACCGACGCCGGAGCGGGCGAGTCGACCGCGTCGGTGCCCGGGTTGACGTCGAGCGCCGGGTCGAAGGGGACCGTGTCGCAACCGGTCTGCTGGACCCGCACCCCGCCGACCTTCGGCGGCTTCGCCTCGACCGGGGTCGAGCCGTGCGGGAATTCGGGGTCCGGATCGCCGTAGGACTCGGCCCGGAACCAGGTCGAGTAGAGGTGTTCGAACTGCGGGTCGTTCGGGTCGAAGCAGGTGGTCGGGTTCGTGAGGTACGTCCCGTCACCGCTGCGGCCGAAGCTGACCAGGCGGCTGATCAGGGTCGAGAGACCGGTGATTTCCGCCGTGTTCGGCAGTCTGATCGTGAAGCTCTCGTGGAAGTCGCTCTCCCAGGCGACTTCGGTTTCGAGGAAGACCGGCACTTTTTTGCCGATCACGAATCCGAGTTTCGCCGGTTCGCCCGGAGCCGGGACCAGGTTGTACACCTGCACCTGGGTGTTGCCGGGGGTCGGTGGGATCACGAACCCTTTGGGCGGTTTGAACCCAGGGGCGATTTCGACTTCTTCTTTGTTGGTCACGAGGGTGACCTTCTCTTCGCCGGTCTGGGTCTCCGGTTTGCACTGCGGTTCGTAGATCTGCGGCGAGGGCGAGAAGAGGAATTCGGAGAGCGCGCACCGCGAAGGCGTCGCCTCCGGGTTCACGGTCAGGCCCGGCGGCAGGTCGCTGCGCAGGGTCTTGATCGTCCGTTCGCTGATCGGTTCTTCGATTTCCGCCAGCAGGCTCCCCGGGGGGAACGGCGGCGAGGGCAGCGGCGCAAAGGGTTTGTGCTTGATGATGTACTGCGTGAAGCCGATCGGCGGGTGCCCGGCTGCCGTCGTGTAGTAGATGGTCGGCGTTTCCACCGAGCAGTTTTTCCCGGCTTCCTGTTCCTGGGTGCAGGTACCTGCCTGGAAGCCCTGGTCAGCCGTTTCGTTCTGCGGCTGGATGATGTCCGGGGTGTCCGCATGTGCCATGACCGGCATTGCGAACAGAGCCCCTAAACACAGTAAAAGCAGCGCAAGCGAGCGCTTTCCCATTCATTCCTCCTCGTTTGTCCCTCAACGAGGACGCCCCCTGTAGCGCCCTGGGTACTTCCCTCCCGCGAAGGACATTACACGGTACTAGGGGCGTTTCAAGTGACTCGGTGGGTTACTACCTTGGTAACCGTGACACTGATCTGTGACATGACACTTAACGGTGTCATTGTCGTCGTCGCCAGCAGTGAAAAGATGCGGCTTCGGTACTTCCGAAATACCGGACTAGCGCTTCTTCTTTTTCCCCTGCTTACCGTGGCAGGGAGTGCGCAGCTTCGGCTTGCTGTTGGCTTTCTTCCCGTTCTGGCCTTTGATGCGGATGATCGCCCGCACCGGTTTCGCGCAGAGGTTGGTCGAGTTGACCAGGAGGCCCTTCTTCCCGCCCGGCAGCGTCATCACGAACTTCGTCACGGGCACGTCCGGCACCCGGCCGAAGGTGGTGCGGATGCCGCCGTGGAAGCTGTCGATGCGGCCGACGAGGTCGATGTCCACCTGCCCCTCGAGGTGGGCGACCAGGTCCGGCAGCGTGTTGTTGGAGGAGCGCAGGTAGACGGGCCCTTCCACCGGTTTCCCGAGCAGCGGCGTGAACGCGCGCGCCCTGCCGTAGATCGACTTCTTCGGGCACTTTTCTTCGGCGAACTGGACCCGCGTGCAGACCTTGGCCAGGCTCGCCTGGTCGAGGAAGAGCGCGTGCGGCAGCGCCACCGAGGCCTTGCGGATGTTCGCGTCCTTGCCTCGGGCCTTGAGGACCGCTCGCAGCCTCGGGTTCTTCGCACGCTGCGTCTTCCCGAACAGCCTCAGCTTCAGCTTCGGGTGGAACTTGAGCTTGCGGCAGCCGCCGTTCCTGTAAGCGACGGCGACCTTGAAGGCGGAATAGGAGGACGGGTTCAGCGGATCGGCACCGCCGCCCTTGATCTCCCCCGCCGTCGCCCCCTTGCGGCAGTTGGTGCCGTTGAGGGTGAAGTCGTCGCGGTTGATGTTGAGGAAGACCGAGCGGATGTCGAGCTTGGTGCCGCCGTAGACGTCGGGAATGTCGTTCGTCTTCGGGTGGATCTGGGCCGTTTCCGGATCGAGGAAGAAGGGGACGCGGACGACCACGTTGCCGAGGTCGAACGGACCCGCCAGCGCCGGCGTCACGACGAGCAGCGAGAGCGGCGCGCCCTGGTAGCGCCCGGCGAGGTAGGCGTCGCCATCGATCTTCAGCGGGTCCGGCCCGGTGCCCGCCTGCACGACGGCCGACCCGACCCGGCTCTCCTTCGGGCAGGCGGCGTTCTTCTTCTCCGCCGCCCCGGACCGGCTCTCGGTCTTCGCGATCGCGTCGGGCGGGCAGTAGGGAACGCCTTTCAGCTTCGCGGTCGCCCCTTCCGGCAGGGTGATGTCGAGGCCTTTCAGCTCCTGCTCCCCCGGCGGGCGGGTGATGTGGGTGGAGAACGGGGTGAAGGTTTTCGCCCGGTCGCTCTTCGGCGTCGCCTCGAAGCCGGGCGAGAAGGGCCGGCCCGCCATCGTCTTCGGGCAGGGGCCGCCGCCGGGCGCGTTGGGGAGGTCGAATTTGCTCGACGGCGTCGCCGGGGCATTGCCCGACCAGGGCTCGAGCTGGCTGGCGGTCGTGTTCGGACCGCAGGTCGGCGGGCTGCTCAAAGCGGCCTTGGGCCCCCCGTCGATGCTGAGGCGGAAGGTGGTGAAGGGAACCTGCGGCAGCCCGTGGGGCAGGTTGTCGGCGTTGCCGCCGCGGGTCACCGCCTTCGCCGGTTCGTCGAAGACCGCGGTCAGCTGGCCGGTCTTCGCGTTGGCGACGGCGTTGCCCACCAGCCGTACCGAGATCCCGTAGCGGGCGGACTCGGCGTCGACGAAGATGCGGAACTCTTCGCCCGACTCGGGGTCGCGGCTCTTCTGCTCGCCGACGTAGACGTTCCCGGCCAGAGGACCTTCCGGCAGCGGCGGCGACTCCACCGTAACCGTGCCGACCTTCGAAGCCGCCGGGCAGGCGACCGGGTTGCGCGTCCCCTTGCCGAACTGAGCGTCGCTGCAGGCGGCGAGGCCGTTGGCCGCAGAGGGGTTCAGGCCCATGCCGGCCGGCAGGGTCACCCGTGCCGTCCTCATCGTCGAGGTTTCCTGGCCCGTCGCGCTCGGTTCGATCGGCAGCTTCACCTCGGTCGTCATTCCGGCCGGGGAGTCGACCTGGTTGGTGCCGGGGTCGGTCCCGAGCGACGGTTTGAAGGGAATCGAGCCGCAGCCTTTCGGGCTCGTCCCCGGCGGCAGCTTCGCCTCGACGAAGGGCGAGCCGTTCGGGAAGCTCGGGTCGGGGTTCTGCAGCGAGTCGGCGCGGGCGTAGGTCGAGTAGGTGTGCTCGAAGGCCCCGGCCGGCTGGAAGCAGGTGCTGGGGTTGGTGAGGAAGTAGCCGGTGGCGGCCGAGCCGGCGCGACCGTTGAAGACGAGCCGGTTTTTCAGCAGCTTCACGTTCGAGACCTTGGGAACGTGGATCGTGAAGCCCTCGTGGTAGTCGGAGTCGTAGGCGACGTCCGCTTCGAGGTAGATGTCGCTGGGCGGCTCGGTGAGGACCGGGTTGATGACGCTGAACCCGAAGCGCGCCGGCTCGCCGTTCTTCGGTTTGACGTTGTAGACGAGCGCCGCGACCGTGATCGGCGCCGCGAGCAGTTCGGGGGTGACGGTGACCAGGCTTTTCCCGACCTGACTGGCGGCCGGGCAGGTGGCGGCATCGGGGTGCTGGCCAGGCCCGACGTCGCAGCGGGGGATGGCGCCGGGGTTGACGCTGAGGCCGACGGGCAGGTCGACCCGCAGGGTCTTCATGTCCACTTCCGGCGCTTCGGTGCCGATCCCCGTCAGCGGGATTTCAACCGTTTTGTGCCGGACGATGAACTGGGTGATCCCGAATGGGGGATGGCCCGCGGCGGTTTCGTAGAACTCCGCTTTCGGGCTGTCGGGAGCGCAGGTTTCGGTGTTGCAGGTTCCCGCCTGCCAGCCGTCGTCCGCGCTGGGCGGGTTGTTCTGCGGCGAGAAGACGACTTCGCCGGCCTGCGCCGCCGCGGGCGCGAGAAGGACCCCGAGAAAGACGGCAACCGACAGCATCTGTGCGACCCATTTCCTCACCTGGACAGGGGAGTACCCGGGTGTTCGGCCGGTTAATCCGCCAGCGGCCGCCCACTAGCGCTTGTGCTTGCGCGACTTGCGGCAGCTCGGCGTCTGCAGCGGCAGCTTCTTCACCTTCAGGACCTTGCCGTTCTGGCCTTCGAAGTTGAGGAAGGAGCGGTTGCGGCGGCCGCAGAGGTTATGCGAGTTGACCAGGAGGCCTTTCCTGCCGCCCTTCATCTTCAGCACGAACTTGCTCACGGGGACGTCGGGGACGCCGGCGAAGACGGTCCTCATCCTCTGCTTGGAGGAGCTGATGACGCCGCGCAGCCGCACGTTGACCTGACCGTGCAGGTCCGCCAGCAGGTCGGGCAGTTCGTGGTCGGAGGAGACCAGGTAGACGGGGCCTTCCACCTTCTCGTCCAGCAGCGGGCTTTCCGCCCAGGCGTATCCGTATACGGAGCGCGCCGGGCAGGCCGCGGCGGCGAGCTGCACCCGGGTGCAGACGGTGCCGATGTGGCTCTGGTCGAGGAACTGCGAGTGCGGGAGCGTCAGCGCCGTGCGCCGGATGTTGGCGTCGCCGGGCCGGGCGACGAGGGTCGCCTGGAAGGCCGGGTGCCCGTTGCGACGCATTTTCTTGCGGCTGCCGATCAGCTTCGTGAACAGCTTCGGCTTGAAGCCGAGCGCTTCGCAGTCACTGGCCTGGAAGGGGGCGCTGACGCCGAAGGCGCTGAAGGCCGACGGGTTGGTCGGGTCCCCGCCGCCTCCGTTGAGGACGCCGGTGATGGCGAAGGGTTCGCAGCTGGTCGGGTTGAGGGTGAAGTCGGGCCGGTCCATCTTCAGGTCGACCGAGCGGACGTCGAGCAGGGTGCCGCCGAAGACGTGGGGAATCGGGTCGGCGACGGCGTGGATCTGCGCCGTTTCCGGATCGACGAACAGGGCCACCCGCACCACGACCGTGCCGAGGTCATACGGGCCGGCCGTGGCGGGGGTGACCACTGCGAGGGAGAGAGGAGCCCCGTGGTAGGGGCCCGAGAGGAAGACCTTGCCCTCGATCTCGAGGGGCGAGGGCCCGGTGCCGGCGGCGACCGCGGCGGTCCCGACCTGGCTCGCGGCGGGACAGCTCGAGGCCGCCTTCTCCTCGGCGCCGGACCTGGCGGCGGCAGCGGCGAGCGCTCCCTCCGGGCAGTAGGGAATGCCGCGGAGCTTGCCGGTCATCCCGGGCGGGAGGACGACGTCGGCGCCCTTCAGCTCCTGCTGGCCATCCGGGCGCTCAATCCGCACCGAGACCGGGCTGAAGGCGCCGGCCTTCGAGCTCGCCGGCCCCGCCGCGAAGGCAGGGGCAAACGGTCGCTCGGCCAGCGATTTTGCGCATTTGCCGCCTCCGGGCGCATCGGTAAGGGTGAAGCTGCTGCTCGGGGTCGCCGGCGGGTTCCCGGACCAGGGGGTCATCACCGCGTGGCCTTTGTTCGGTCCACAGGTGGGAGGGCTGCTCAGGACCGCGCGGGCGCCGCCGTTAAAGGCGAGGTCGAAGGAGGTGAACGGCACCTGCGGGGTTTCGGCGATCGTCGTCTCGAGCTGGCCCGTGACCGGGTCGGCGTGCACGTTGCCGACCAGCCGCACCGAGATCCCGTAGCGATCGGATTTGGCCTCGATGAAGATCCGGTACTCCTCGCCGGAGGCCGGGTCCCGGCTCAACTGCTTGCCGGCGTAGACATTGCCTTCCAGCGCTTCTTCGGGCTGTGGGTTCAATTGGTCGACCAGCGGAGGAGATTCGATCTTCACCTGACCGATGATCGACTGCGGCGGACAGGCAACCGGGTTCCGGGTGCCCTTGCCGAACTGGGCATCGGTGCAAGTCTGCAGCCCGTTGGCGGCGGAGGGGTTGAGGCCCATGCCCTGCGGCAGGGTCACCGTCGTGTTCCGGGTGTGGGAGCTGTCCTGCCCGCCGGCTTCTTTCAGGTGGGGGACGGCTACGTCGACTTCGGCCGCCGCCGGCGAGTTCACGTTCGCGGTGCCGGGCTCGACGTCGATCGTCGGGTGGTAGGGGATCGTGTCGCAGTCCTTGGGTTCGGTCCCCGGCCCGCTGGTTTCGCTCAGAGGCGGGATCGGCGACTCGAAGTAGGAGGAGTCGTTGGGGAAGTTCGGATCGGGGTCGCCGACCGAGTCGGCGCGGAGGAAGGTCGAGTAGATCGACCCGGAGGGTCCGCCGGGTTCCTCCCCCGGCGTCCAGTCATCGGCGTAGGCGGGGCCGAAGCAGGTGGTCGGCGTGGTCAGGAAGGTCCCGTCGCCGGAGCGACCGTTGAAGACCAGGCGGTTTTTCAGGATCAGCCCTTTTTCGCCGCCGAGCAGTCCGAGGATGCCGCCGAGGCCTTCCGGCAGGGCGGCGGGCACGTGGATCGTGAAACCCTCGTGGTAGTCATCGGACCAGTCGACGTCACCTTCGAGGAAGACTTCGTTGCCGGCGAGTTCGAGCCCGAACCGAGCCGCCTCGCCGGCTTTAGGTTCGACGTTGTAGACGGGGACTTCGGTCAGTGGCGCCGTTGGCGGCGAGGGGGTTCCCAGCGGCGGCATCGAGACCGTCACCTGGCTTTTGCCCACTTCCGTGAGCGGCGAGCAGCCCGAAGCGCCGGCTTCGAAGGTCACGAGTTTGCAGCGGGGGGTCGCGCCGGGATTGACGCTGAGTCCGACGGGTAGGTCGACCCGGACGGTCTTCAGTTCGTCGACCGGGGTTTCGCCGGGCGGTTCGTTCTTGATGATGAACTGGGTGAAGCCCCAGTTGGGGTGGGCGCCGGCGGTTTCGAAGAACTGGTCCGGGGTCGCGATCGAGCACAGTCCGGCGCCGGGTTCGGGCGGTTCGGCGTTGCAGGTCCCGGCCTGCCAGCCGGAGTCGGCTTCCGGGTGGGCCGGATCGCTCGGGGCGATGATGTCGCCGGTATCGGCCACGGCCACGGGGGCCGTCACCAGCGGCAGGAAGAAGCACAGGCAGAGCAACAGCGCGCGCGCGTCCAGCATCGGAATTTTCCTCCCAAGAAGCATCCTCGACGAAAAGACTACCCGAAAATAATGACTTGAATCAGTAATTTTGGGTAATATCGGCTCATGCCAACCCATAATGGACATTCCCCCCACTCCATCCCCGTAAACGACGATTCCTCTGCCGCCTCACCGCAGAATGGGCTAAACGGCAATGGCCACTCCGCCCTTCCCGTCAACTGGGAGCGACTGGCCCGGGCGACCGCCCATCCCCTGCGCGTCTCGATCCTCGAAATCCTCGGGATCGACGGCGGCCGGGTCCTCTCTCCCAGCGATCTCAGCCGCGAGCTGCAGATTCCCCTCAGCAACACCAACTACCACGTCACCGAGCTGGCGAAAGCGGGCTTGATCGAACTGGTGCGGGAGCGCCAGGTGCGCGGCGCGACCGAGCACTTCTACCGCCTGCCCGACGCCGCGCTTGCCGCCGAAGCCGAGGACACCGAAGAGGGCGCCGAGGACGAGGGCAGCGAGGAGCCTGCCGAAGGAACGAGGCGCGCCTGGGCTATGGCCTAGCCACGCCCAGGCGATCCGTCGCTACGCCTCCAGCTCGATCGCGAGCTCGTATTTGTCGACGCCTACGCGCTGGCCCATGCCCTCACCGGGCGGAGTCATCGAGTTCAGCGTCGCGTCCCCCTGCCGGTAGTCCTCCTCGGTCTCGAAGAGGGTGATCGCCATCGCCCTGCCGCCCTCGAGGTCGTGCAGGATCCAGAGCTTCTTCGCCGGCACTCCCTCCGGCGGCCCTGACCCGGCGTCGGCGCGGATCCTCTCCACGCTGTCCTTCATCGCCTCGGCGTCGGCCCCCTCCCAACGCACAACCCTTGCGTACATGACTTCCTCCTGTCCTGGTTGGGGTGACAGGGCAAGCGGACCACGTTCCCGGGGCTAAATCAAGGGCTTCTGCGTCGGCGACCGAGCCGCCTACGGCCGAAACCACTCCGCACGCCCCTGGGCAGCCTTCGCAATCGTCTCCACGGCTGCATCCGCGTACTCGTCCTCACCCGCCAGGCGTGGGGCCGCCGCGACGGTCTCTTCCACGAACGGGACCATTCGCCGATCCAGGAAGCGGGGAGCGAATCCGACCTGGTCGGCGAGCCTCTCCCAGGCCCGCCTGTCCACTTCACCCAGGTGGGTCGCTCCGTCGATCGACATCGCCAGCCGCGTGGTCAGCCCCGAATAGGCCGCGGTAGAGAGGAGGTCGTAGAAAGGCGCCAGGCTGGGGGCAGGCGAGTCGTAGAGCAGGGAGTAGTTCTTCCCATGGGCATCGCAGTTGCCGATCAGGACGTTGAAGACGAGGGCCAGCCAAAGCTGCTGCCGATCGCGAGCCGGCGCCGTCGACTTCTCGTCGATCAGGTGCATGCTCTCGCGAACTCCGGGACCGCCTTCGTGCTGGTACTTCTCCACGTATAGCCTGCCCAGCGCTTGGCAGAAGTCCTCTTGGTGAAGGCGGCGGATCGGCTCCTGCGTGAGGTCCCGGTCGTAACGGGTGACGATCAGGAAAGGCAGGCCGGAGATCGTCTCGGCTCGTCGGACCTGGGCCACGTTGAGACCGACCTGCTCCGCCAAGCGCATGCAGAAGAACTCGTTCGCCACGAGGCCGGGGAAGCGCTCCGGCTCCGGCTTGAGGATGTGGGTGGTGGCCCGGCGGGAGCCGTGCGGCAGGGCGAAGCCATCCCCGACCTCGACGACCGGCAGCTTGCTCTGCGCCCCGGCCAGGGACATCCGCACCTCGCCCTTGTCGTCTACCGCGAAGGGGCGCTGCGGCAGCTGCCTCAAGATCTCGTCGAGCTCCGCCGGGGAGAGAACCTGTAGCCCATCCGGTTCGACCCCTCCGTCCTCACGGTCAGCGGGCACGAGAGTCACGGCGCCAGCGACATCGCCGCCAAAGCGCTCGAGCAGCTTGTAGTCGTTGGCCGCCGAAATCCCGGTCGCGAGGGCGACCTGCGCACGCACGTCCTCCTCGGGCAACAGGTTCCCGAAGAAGGCGAGGCAATCGCGATGTGGATAGGCCTTTGCCCTGACCGGCAGGTTCACCGAGAGAGGCGGCCCGCCGATATCGACGTAGGACTGGTCGTAGCGAAATTGCAGGTTGCCGTTGTCCTTGCGCAGCAAAGACCCGGCGAGCCTGTCGTTCAGGCGAACGTCAAGAGCCGGCTTCGCCACGCGTCTCCACCCCGACGTTTAGGCCGAGCGCCCGCGCTGCGTTCAACACGATCTCGAGTTGGACGGTCTCCTTACCGCCCTCGAGCTGACCGATGACCCTGCGGTTGACCCCGATCGAGAGCGCAAGATCGTCCTGCGTCAGCTTCAGCTCGCGACGACGACGCCGGATGGCGGAACCCAGCGCGGAGGGTGAATTCGTCTCCCGCATGAGCGAACTCTAGCATCATGAGATCGATCGGTAACATTTCCTCCGCCGGACGCTGGATTCGCCATAAAGCGATCGATCGGTCTCATCGGCGGGGAGCGCCGGGGGCGCGCCTCGAAGAGAAGCGGACGACGGGGGTCGAACCCGCGACCTCAAGCTTGGGAAGCTTGCGCTCTACCAACTGAGCTACGTCCGCGTGGGGGTGATTCTAGGGATGGGCGAGCTGCCGGGAGGCGCTGGGATCTAGTCTTCGGCGTCCGTGAGCTTTCGCTCTGTCATCGCGGTCCTGGGCGTGCTGGCCGTCGTCGGCCTGCTCGTCTTCGGGCTGGTCGTGAAGGGGTCCTCGGGGCTGGCGATCGGGGATCCGGTGCCGACCTCGGCGCTGCCGCGGCTGGAAGGGAGCGGAGACGAATCGCTCGCCCGCTATCGCGGCCGCTGGGTGCTGGTCAACTTCTGGGCCTCCTGGTGCGAACCCTGCCGCGCCGAGGCGCCGGCGCTGGAGAAGTTCCAGCGGCAGCACGGCGGCCCGCGGTTCGAGGTGCTCGGGATCGACACCCGCGACCTCAGCGGCGACGGGCGCGACTTCGTCCACGAATTCGGCCTCTCCTATCCCCAGCTGCGGGACGGGGACGGGGGCGCCGCCCACGACTACGGGACCAGCGGCGTGCCCGAGACCTTCCTCGTCGACCCGAGGGGCAAGCTGCGCCTGCACGTTCCGGGGCCGGTCGACGCTG
Organism: Solirubrobacterales bacterium; assembly: GCA_025936755.1. Taxonomy (GTDB): domain Bacteria; phylum Actinomycetota; class Thermoleophilia; order Solirubrobacterales; family 70-9; genus VAYN01. The sequence goes on from JAICSS010000004.1 coordinate 86,545, forward strand.
AAATCCTGGAAGGCTCGGTGGCGCCGCTGCTGCCCGGGGGGAAGTCGTGAGGGCTCGGGCAATCGTCTTCGCCGCGCTGGCCCTGGCGCTGCTGGCGCCGGCCGCCGCGGCCGCCGAGCGGGCCTCGCTGACCGAAATCGAAAAGCAGGTGATGTGCCCCGTCTGCGGCACCCTGCTGCAGCTGGCCGAATCGCCGCAGGCCCAGCGCGAGCGCGTCTTCATCAGCCACCTGATCGACGAAGGCAAGACCGAAGCGGAAATCAAGGACGCGCTGGTCGTCGAGTACGGCGACGAGGTCCTCGCCCTGCCGCCCGACTCCGGCTTCAGCCTCTCCGCCTACCTCGTTCCGATCCTCGCCCTGCTGGCCGCGGCGGCGGCGCTGGCGATCGGGGTGCTGCGCTGGCGTCGTGCCGGCGGCGGGCCCTCGGAGGACGAGCCCGCGGCGCCGAGCGAGCGGGACTCGGAGCGGCTCGACGCCGACCTCGCCCGCTATGACCTCTGAACCCAGGCCGTCCCTGTAACCGCGACCGAGCCGAGCGTCGCCGGCGGGAGGCGACGGATCGCCGCCCGAATCTCCCGGCCCTCGCGGCCCCTGGCCTCGTCCCCGCCCAGGCCGGCGACCGCCGCCTCCGCCTGCGAAGCCACCGCCAGGCATGAGCCGGGTTCGCCGAGCACCGGCGGGGCGAGCAGGAGGACGAGCTCGTAGGCCTGGCGCAGCTTGCCGACCATGTGGGAGAAGCTCTGCAGGCCGAGCAGCGTTTCCGCCTTCGGCGCCGGCCGGCCGGCGCCGATGCAGACGAGCGGGTCGACGAGGCCCCCCGCCGCCGGACCGGCGAGGACGATCGGCTGCAGGACGTCCGCCGGCTCGGCCTCCCAGCGGAGGTACTCGTGCAGGCCGGGGGCGGCGGCGAGGCCGATCTGGGCCGCGAGCCGCGGCTGGGCGAGGGCGCAGTCGACGAGGACCGTGCGGCGACCGGAGGCGCTCGCGGCCACGGCCAGCCCGACCGCCGTCACCGTCGGCTCGCCGCCCTCGCCGGCTACCAGCACCACCCGGTGCGGCGCCAGCGCCCCCAGCGCCTCGCCCAGCCGCTCGAAGTCGCCGCGCCGCAGCGACCACGCCCCCGAGCCCGGCGCGGGGCCGGCGATCTCCGCCAGGAGCGGGAGCCTGGCGCGGCCCCGCAGCATCACATCCGCTCGGGCGCCGAGATCCCCAGTAGCCCCAGCGCCGCCGCGATCGTCCGCTTCGTCGCCAGGCAGAGCGCCAGCCGCGAGCCTTCGACCCCCTCGCCGTCGGCCCCGACCACCTGGCAGTCGCGGTAGAAGGCGTGGAAGTCGGCGGCGACCGCGGTCGAGTAGGCGCAGATCCGGTGCGGGGCGCGGCGGGCGGCCGCCGCCCGCACCTCCTCGGGGAACTCGAGCAGGCGCTTGACCAGCGCCTTCTCGCTCTCCTCCAGCGGGACCCGTCCGCTCACGACGGCGGCCTCGGCGGAACCGGGCCCCTCCTCCGCCTTGCGGAGGATGCTGGCGATGCGGGCGTGCGCGTACTGCACGTAATAGACGGGGTTCTCGTTCGACTGGCTGCGGGCCAGCTCGAGGTCGAGGTCGACGGTCGTCTCGTGACTGCGCCAGAGCATGAACCAGCGGGTGGCGTCGACGCCGATGTCGTCCATCAATTCGTCGAGGGTGACGAAGTCGCCGGTCCGCTTCGACATCTGCACCCGCTCGCCGCCTTCGACGATGTGGACGAGGCTCATGGTCAGCGCCTCGAAGCGCTCGGGATCGGCCCCCAGCGCCTCGATCGCCGCCCGCACCCGCGCCACGTAACCGTGGTGGTCGGCGCCGAGGACGTCGACCAGCCGCTCGAAGCCGCGCTGGAGCTTGTCCCAGTGGTAGGCGATGTCCGGGGTCAGGTAGGTGGCCTCGCCGTTGGAGCGGATCAGGACCCGGTCCTTGTCGTCGCCGAAGTCGGTCGTCCGCAGCCATAGCGCGTCCTCGTGGCGGTAGGTGTGACCGCGCTTCTCCAGCTCGGCGAGCGCTTCGTCGACCTCGCCTTTGGCGTAGAGGCTGCGCTCGGAGAACCAGTTGTCGAAATGGACGCCGAAGCGCTCCAGCGTGCTCCCGACTTCCTTCAGCACCTCCTCGATCCCCCGCTCCTCCAGAGCCTCCCGCTCGGAGGGGTCGACCCCCTCGGCCCGCAGCCGGGCGGCGATCTCGCCCACGTACTCGCCGGCGTACCCGTCCTCGGGCGGCTCGGCGCCGCGCATCCGCGCCGCGAGCGAGTCGGCGAAGCGGCCGATCTGGCTGCCGGCGTCGTTGACGTAGTACTCGCGCTCGACCTCGTGGCCGGCGGCCTGCAGCAGCCGCGCCAGCGAGTCGCCGTAGGCGGCGTTGCGGCCGGTGCCGACGTGGATCGGCCCGGTCGGGTTGGCGGAGACGAACTCGACCAGGACCTTCTCGGGGCTCTCCGCCGGGCTCGGTCCCACGCCCTCGCCGGCGGCGAGCAGGTCGCCCAGCGCCCGCAGGTACCAGGAGTCGGCGAGGAAGAAGTTGACGAAGCCGGGGCCGGCCACCTCGAGCCGCTCCAGCTCGGGAGCGAGACCGGAGTCGCCCTCCAGCTCGTCCCGCAGCCGCTCGGCCACCGCTCGCGGGTTGTCGCCGAGCGAGCCGGCGAGCAGCATCGCCGCGTTGGAGCTGTAGTCGCCCAGCTCGGGCTTCGGCGGGCGCTCCAGGGTCGGGCGCGAACCGGTCGGCTCGCCGTCGCGCAGGGCCCGCGCGGCGGCCTCGACCGCACCCCGCAGCGCTGCGACTGGATCGGTGGGGGTCACCGGGCAATCGTATGGACCGAGGCTGCGGCGGGGTACGCTGCCCGCTTGCGCGCAGCCGTCCTCAGCGACATCCACGCCAACCGGCAGGCCCTCGAGGCGGTCCTCGGGGCGGTGGACGAGGCCGGGGTCGACCAGGTCTGGTGCCTGGGCGACCTGGTCGGCTACGGCGCCGACCCCGACCGCTGCACGGCGCTCGTCCGCGAGCGCGCCAGCCTCTGCCTGGTCGGCAACCACGACCTCGCCCTGCTGGGGGCGCTCGACGTCTCGACCTTCTCCGAAGCCGCGGCCGCGGCGGTCGCCTGGACCCGCGAGCAGGTGAGCGAGGAGACCGTCGAGTTCCTGGCGACGCTGGAGCCGACCGCCTCGCAGAACGGCGTCGGCCTCTCCCACGCCTCCCCCCGCGACCCCGTCTGGGAGTACGTGCTCTCGACCGATCAGGCCGAAGCCGGCCTCGACGCCCTCGAGGAGCGGGTGGGCCTGATCGGCCACTCCCACATCGCCCTCTACTTCACGCGGGCGCCGGGCGGGCGCCGGGGCTACGCCCAGGGGGCGCAGGCCAGCGAGGGAGCCGTGCTCGAGATCTCCGAGGGCGAATGGCTGCTCAACCCCGGCAGCGTCGGCCAGCCGCGCGACGGCGACCCCCGGGCCGCCTGGCTCGAGCTCGACACCGAGGGCTGGGAGGCGCGCTACCACCGCGTTCCCTACGACATCGGGGGGGCCGCGGCGGCGATCCGCGCCGCCGGATTGCCGGACGTTCTCGCCGAGCGGCTGGAGGTCGGCCGTTGATCGCGAAATGCAGGGCAAATATCGCTCCCCGGCCTTTGTCTAGACTCGGATCATGGCCCGGTTGAGCGCACTTTTCCTCACCTTCCTCCTCGGCGCCGCCAGCGCCGTGGGCCTGGTCTCCTGCGGTGGCGGCGGCGAAGCCGAGCTGCTGCCGGGGACGACCGCCGACCAGATCGAATCCAACCTCGACCAGGTCGCCGAACTGGCCGGCGAAGACGACTGCATCGGCGCCGAAGACGCCGTCGCCGAGGTGGCGGCGGAGGTCGAAGGCCTGCAGGGCGTCGACCTGAAGCTGAAGGCGGCGTTGCAGGAAGGGACGGCGAAGTTGAGCGAAGTGGTCGGCCGCTGCGAAGAAGAATCCGGCGAGGAAACGGAACCGGCGCTGGAAACGACTGTCGAAGCCGACGAACCGGAAGCAGAAGAGAAGCCGAAAAAGGACAAAGAGGCCGAAAAGAAGGAAGAGGAAGCGGCGGAACAGCAGGAAGAACCCGCGGAAGACGAAGGGCCGAACCTGCCGCCGCAGTCGAACGGCAAAGGCGGGGAAAAAGGCAACGGGGGCAGCGAAGAAGCGTTCGAACCCGAAGGCGAAGAAACCCCTCCCTCCGGCGGGGTAGGTCCCAGCGTGGGAGTCGAAGGAGAATGACGGAGGCAGGCGCGGGCACCCTTTCGGGGCGCTACGAGACCGGCGAGAGGCTCGGCTCCGGCGGGATGTCGAACGTCTACAAGGCGACCGACCGCATCCTCGAGCGCACCGTCGCGGTGAAGATCCTCGCCGAGCACCTCTCCGACGACGAGCGCTTCGTCGCCCGCTTCCGGCGCGAGGCGCTGGCGGTGGCGAAACTGATCCACCCCAACATCGTCCAGGTCTACGACACCGGGGTCGACGAGGGCCGCCACTACATCGTCATGGAGTACGTCGAGGGCCGCTCCGGAGCGCAGATCCTGCAGCGGCAGGGGCCGGTCGAGCCGGAGATCGCGGCGGAGATCGGGATCCAGGCCTGCGCCGGCCTCGACTACGCGCACCGGCGCGGGATCATCCACCGCGACGTCAAGCCGGGGAACCTGATGGTCGTCGGCGGCCCGGTCGGCGGCGGCGAGATGATCGTCAAGCTGACCGACTTCGGTATCGCCAGGGCGATCGAGCAGACGCGGATCACCCAGGTCGGATCGGTCGTCGGCACCGCCGCCTACCTGGCGCCCGAGCAGGTGCGCGGCGAGGAGGCGACCCCCGCGACCGACGTCTACGCGCTCGGGGTCGTCCTCTACCAGTTCCTCACCGGCCGCCTCCCCTACGAGGGCTCCTCGCTGGCCGAGCTGGCGGTCCGCCAGCAGAACGAGACGCCGCTGCCGCCCGACACCTACAACGGCGAGGTGCCGGAGACCCTCGGCGGCGCCGTGCTGCGGGCGCTGGAGGGAGATCCGGCCCGGCGCTACGGCAGCGCCGGCGAGCTGGCGGCGGGGCTGCGGCTGGGGATGGAAGGCGGCGACGTGACGCTGCCGCTGGAAGAGGGGACCTCGGCGACGCGGGTGCTCGGCGGCGACACCGCCGCCACCCGCCACATGGGCCGCGATCCCGCCCAGACCGAGTACCGCCCGGCGCAGTCGCAGACCCGGCGGCCACAGCCGCGGGTCGCCCCGGCGCCCGTGCCGGCTCCGGTGGCTGCGCCCCGCGCGGCGCCGCCGCGCAGGCGCGGCGCCTTCTCCCGCTTCGCCCGCTTCGTCCTCGCCGCGGTGGCGCTGGTCCTGGTCGCCGCCGCCGTCGCCACCGCCGTCATCGTCAGCACCGACAAGGCGGCCGGCGTCAAGGTGAGCCGCGTCGCCGGCGACACGATCGAAAAGGTGGTCGAAGAAGTGAAGGAACTGGTCCGCAACAACACCGAATAGGCGCGGCGTCCTGGCTCAAGCGGCCCAGGGCGCGGCGCCGGCCAACACAGCGGCGCGGTAGGCGTCGAAGCGGCCTTCCCCGATTGCCCTGCGGGCGTGGGCGGTCAGCTCGCGCATGTAGGTGAGGTTGTGGACGACGATGAGGCGGACGGCGGTCAGCTCCTCGGCCCGGGAGAGGTAGCTGACGTAGTCGCGATCGTGGCGCCGGCAGGTCGAACAGGGGCAGCCGTCGACCAGCGGCTCGCGGTTGCCGACCCACCTGCCCTTGCGCATGTCGAGGCGCCAGCGGGTCTCCGGCGAGGGCGCGAGGGCGACGCCGTGGCGGGAGAGGCGGGTGGGCACGGCGCAGTCGAAGACGTCGAGCCCGAGGGCGATGCCGCCGAGCAGGTCGTCGACCTCGCCGATCCCGAGCAGGTGCTTCGGCGCCTCCGCCGGCAGCAGCGGCGCGGTCATCGCCAGCACCGCCGCCATCTCCTCCTTGTCGCGGCCGAGGGTGCCGCCGATCGCGAGACCGTCGACGCCGGCCTCGGAGACCGCCTGGGCCGATTCGCGGCGCAGATCCTCGTGGGTGCCGCCCTGGACGATCCCGAAGACCGCCTGCCGCTCCGGCCCGTGCTCCCCGTGCCAGGCGAGGCAGCGGCCGAGCCAGCGGTGGGTGCGCTCGGTCGAGCGGGCGGTGTACTCGCGATCGGCGTGGAAGGGCGTGCACTCGTCGAAGACGAGGGCGATGTCGGAGCCGAGCGCCGCCTGCACGCTCATCGAGACCTCGGGCGAGATGAACAGCTCGGCGCCGTCGCGCGGCGAGCGGAAGCGGGCGCCCTCCTCGCCGATCTCGACCTGCGAGCCGTGGTCGCCGGAGCGGCCGCTGCCCTTGACCTCGTTGGCGACGCCGCCGTGGGCGAGCGAGAAGACCTGGAAGCCGCCGGAGTCGGTGATCAGCGCCCGCTCCCAGCTCATGAAGCCGTGGAGGCCGCCGGCGGCGGCGATCCGCTCCGGGCCGGGTGAGACAAACAGGTGGTAGGTGTTGCCGAGGATCAGCTCGTAGCCGAGCTCGGCGACCTCGGCCGATTCCAGCCCCCGCACCGACCCCTTCGTCGCCAGCGGGATGAAGGCCGGCGTCTCGATCGGCCCGTGGGCGGTATGGACGACGCCCGCGCGGGCACGGCCGTCGCGGGCGTCGATCTCGAACCTCAGGCGCTGCGGGTCGTTACGCACGCCCGCAGCGTATGGAAGGCCGCTATTCGACGAATTCGCGGACCTGTTCGTAGACGGTCCGTCGTCAAAGCGGATAGAAGGCAGGCGCCCCCTGTGCGCGCCTGCCTCGTGACCAAGACAGACGAGTAAAGCAGAACGCTTTATCGGTTTAAAGCGGTCGCGGGTGACTGCTTCGGCGCGTCAGGCGAGGAGAGAGCGCCCGGTCATCGCCTCCGGCTGCGGGATGCCGAGAAGGTCGAGGACCGTCGGGGCGACGTCGGCGAGGATGCCGCCGTCGCGGAGACCGACGCCCTTCGCGGTGACGACGAGCGGGACCGGGTTGAGGGAGTGGGCGGTGTTGGGGGAGCCGTCGGACTCGAGCATGTGGTCGCAGTTGCCGTGGTCGGCGGTGACGATGCAGGCGCCGCCTTTGGCGGTGACCGCCTCGACGACCCTGCCGAGCTGGGCGTCGACGGTCTCGACCGCCTTGACGGCGGCGGGGATCACGCCCGTATGGCCGACCATGTCGGGGTTGGCGAAGTTGATGATCCCGAAGCGGTAGCTGCCCTCGCTCCAGTGGGTGACGAAGGCCTCGGTCGCGCCCTCGGCGCTCATCTCCGGCCTGTGGTCGTAGGTGGGGACGTCGCGGGGGGATTCCACCAGCGCCCGCTCTTCCCCCTCCACCTCCTGCTCCCTGCCGCCGTTGAAGAAGTAGGTGACGTGCGCGTACTTCTCGGTCTCGGCGACGTGGAGCTGGTTGCCGCCGGCGGCGGCGATCGTCTCCGCCAGGGTCGTCGCCGGCCGCCGCTCGGGAAAGGCGACCGGGTAGGGCCAGCCCTTGCGGTACTCGGTCATCGTCGTCAGGTCGAGCGGCGCGGCGCCGGCGCGGGAGAACTCGTCGAAGCCGGGCTCGGCGAGGGCGCGGCTCATCTGCCGGGCGCGGTCGGGGCGGAAGTTGACGAAGAGGGCGACGTCGCCCTCGGCGGCGCCGTCGTAGTCGCCGATCACCGTCGGCACGACGAACTCATCGGTGTCCTCGCGCTCGTAGGACTCGGCGATCGCCGCGGCGGCGCTCGGCGCATGCAGGCCCTGGGCGTGGACGATCGCGTCGTAGGCGAGCTTGGTCCGCTCCCAGCGGGTGTCGCGGTCCATCGCGTAGTAGCGGCCGCTGACGGTGGCGACGCGGCCGGCGGCGCGCAGCCAGCGCTCCAGCTCCTCCAGGTAGCCCCTGCCGCCGTGCGGGAGGGTGTCGCGGCCGTCGGTGAAGGCGTGGAAGACGACGTCGGGGACGCCCTCCTGCGAGGCCAGCTCGATCGCCCCCTCGATGTGCTCCCAGCCGGAGTGGACGCCGCCGTCGGAGACGAGGCCGAGCAGGTGGAGGCGGCCGCGGGGGCTGGTGCGGGCGCGCTCGCAGGCCGCGAGCAGGACCTCGTTGTCGAAGAAGCTGCCGTCGGCGACGGCGTCGTCGATCCGGGCCAGGTCCTGCTTGACGATCGCCCCGGCGCCGAGGTTCAAGTGGCCGACCTCGGAGTTGCCCATCTGCCCCGCCGGCAGGCCGACGTCGCGGCCCTGGGCGGAGAGCCGGGTGTGGGGGAACCCGTCCCAGAGGCGGTCGAAGACCGGCGTCTCGGCGAGCGAGATCGCGTTGCCCGGCCCCGGCTCGGCCAGCCCCCAGCCGTCGAGGATGATCAGGGCAAGGGAAGGGACGAGCGGGCTCATTGCTTTCAGCCCGCCGCGTCGACAATCGCGGCGAAATCCTCGGCGTCGAGGCTGGCGCCACCGACGAGGGCGCCGTCGACGTCGGGCAGCGAGAGCAGCTCGGCGGCGTTGCCGGGCTTGACCGAGCCGCCGTAGAGGATCCGCACCTCCTCGGCCGCCGCTCCGCGCGCTCGCAGCACGTCGCGGATGAAGGCGCAGGCTTCCTGCGCCTGCTCGGGGGTGGCGGTGCGGCCGGTGCCGATCGCCCAGATCGGCTCGTAGGCGACGACGACGTTCGCGACCTGACCCGGCTCGATGCCCCCGAGGTCGGCCTGCAACTGGCGCTCCAGCACCTCCTCGGTCTCGCCGGCGTCGCGCGCCGCCTCGCTCTCCCCGACGCAGAGGATCGGCTCGAGGTCGGCGGCGAGCGCCGCGGCGACCTTGCGCGCCAGCGCCTCGTCGGTCTCGGCGAAGTGCCGGCGGCGCTCGGAGTGGCCGAGGACGACCGCCTCGACGTCGAGCTCGACCAGCATCGGCGCCGAGACCTCGCCGGTGAAGGCGCCCGAGTCCTCCTCGTGCATGTTCTGGGCGGCGACCTTGACCGCGGTCCCGTAGCGGCGCTCGACCACCGCCGTCAGCGCCGTGAACGGCGCGCAGATGACGACGTCGGACTGGGTCGCGGCGATCCGCGGCAGCAGCGCGTCGACGAACTCGGCCGCCTCGGCGACGGTCTTGTGCATCTTCCAGTTGGCGGCGATGTACGGGGTGCGCTCAGGCATCCGCGGTCTCCTCTCCAGCGTCGAGCAGGGCCTCAACGCCTGGCAGCTTCTTTCCCTCCAAGAGCTCCAAAGATGCTCCCCCTCCGGTCGAGACCCAGTCGACCTGGTCCTCGAGGCCGAACCGGTTCAGCGCGGCGACGCTGTCGCCGCCGCCGACCACGGTCGTCCCCGGTGCCGCCGCGACCGCCTGGGCGACCTGGCGGGTCCCGGCTGAGAACGGCTCCAGCTCGAAGGCTCCCATCGGGCCGTTCCAGAGGACGGTGCCCGCTTCGCCGATCGCCTCGGCGTACGCGTTCGCGGTACGAGGGCCGATGTCGAGCCCCATCCAGCCCTCCGGCACCTCCACCCCGTCGCTCTCTTTGCGCTCGGTCTCGGCGGAGAACTCGCGCCCGAGGACGAGGTCGGTCGGCAGCACGAGCTCACAGTCGGACTGCTTCGCACGCTCCAGCGCCTCCCCCGCCAGCTCGACCCCCTCGACCAGCGAGTTGCCGGTCTCGATCCCCTGCGCCTTGAAGAACCCGAAGCACATCGCGCCGCCGATCAGGACCTTGTCGGCGACTTCGAGGAAGCGGTCGATCACCCCGACCTTGTCGGAGACCTTGGCGCCGCCGAGGACGACGGCCAGCGGCCGCTGCGGCGAGGAGACGACCCTTTCGAGCTCGGTCACCTCGCGCTCCAGCAGCAGGCCCGCGTAGGCCGGCAGGTAGTCGGCGACGCCGGCGGTGCTGGCGTGGGCGCGGTGGGCGGCGCCGAAGGCGTCGTTGACGTAGACGCTCGCCAGCTGGGCCAGGTTTTCGGCCAGCTTTCGGTCGTTCTTCGTCTCCCCCGGCTCGAACCGCACGTTCTCCAGCAGCAGCACGTCGCCGGGCCCGAGGGCGCCGCAGGTGAGGTCGACGTCGCCCTCGATCACCCCCGGCGCCAGCTTCACCTCGGTCCCCAGCAGCTCGCCCAGCCGCTTCGCCACCGGCGCCATCGACAGCGCCGGGTCGGGCTCGCCCTTGGGCCGGCCCAAATGCGAGACCAGGACCAGCGCCGCGCCGCGTTCGCGCAGCAGCTCGATCGTCGGCAGGGCGGCGCGGATGCGGGTGTCGTCGGTGACCTCGCCATCGGTCAGGGGGACGTTGAAGTCCACCCGGACGAGGACGCGGCGGCCCTTGACCTCGGCGTCGCGGACGCTTGCCTTGTCGAATGCCATCGGCTGCCGAAGATGTGCCGTGGGCGCCCTTAGGGCAGGACCTTGCCGGCCAGCTCGACGCAGCGGTTGGAGTAGCCCCACTCGTTGTCGTACCAGCTGACCGCCTTGACCAGCTTGCCGTCGCCGATCACCATCGTCTGCTGGGCGTCGAAGATCGAGGAGTGCGGGTCGCCGACGATGTCGGTGGAGACGATCGGGTCCTCGGTGTAGGAGAGGATCCCCTGCATCGGGCCCTCGGCCGCCGCTTTGACCGCGGCGTTGACCTGCTCGGGGTTGACCGCCTCCGGGGTGTTGAAGGTGAGGTCGACGACCGAGCCGGTCGGCACCGGCGCCCGCATCGCGAACCCGTTCAGCTTGCCGTTCAGCTCCGGCAGGACCAGGCCGACCGCCTTGGCGGCGCCGGTCGTGGTCGGGATCAGGTTCAGGGCCGCGGCGCGCGCCCGGCGCAGGTCCTTGTGCGGCATGTCCTGCAGCCGCTGGTCGGCGGTGTAGGCGTGGATCGTCGTCATCAGCCCCTGCTCGATCCCGAAGGCGTCGTTCAGGACCTTCGCCAGCGGCGCCAGGCAGTTGGTGGTGCAGGAGGCGTTGGAGATGACGTCGTGCTTCTCGGGGTCGTAGTCGGAGTCGAAGTTGACGCCGAGGGCGACGGTCACGTCCGGCTCCTTGGCGGGGGCGGAGATGATCACCTTCCTGGCGCCGGCCTCGAGGTGCTTGGCGGCGTCGGCGCGGGCGGTGAAGAAGCCGGTCGACTCGATCACGACCTCGACGCCGAGCTCGCCCCAGGGCAGCTGGGCCGGGTCGAGCTCGGAGAGGACCTTGACCTCGTCGCCGCCGGCGACGATGTTCTCGCCGTCGACCTCCACCCCGCCCGGGAAGCGGCCGAGGATCGAGTCGTACTTGAGCAGGTGGGCCATCGTCGGCGTGTCGACGAGGTCGTTGACGGCGACGAAGTCGATGTCGGCGTTCGCCTCCTTGGCGGCGCGGAAGACGTTGCGCCCGATGCGGCCGAAACCGTTGATGCCGACCTTCACAGCCATGAACCAAATCCTCCTATTTGTATGTGGGGAAGCCGATCCTAAGGACTCGGCGCTTCCGGCTCCGCTGCTTTAGTCGGAGCCGATCGTGATCTCGATCTCGTACCCGTCGGGGTCCTTGAGAAAAGCGGAGTAGGAGCCCGACCCGTGCGAGCGCTGCTCACCCGGATCCGAGACGCTGACGCCGCCGGATCTCACCCCGTTCTCCCAGGCCGCCTTGACCGCGACGATCCCCAGCGCCGAGAAGCTCAAGAGGCCGAAGCCGGGCGCCGGATCGTGCTTGGAGGAGACGAAGAAGACGGGTTTGGCGATGCCCCAGCCGATCGTCTGGTCCTGCTCGAAATGCCGTCGCCAGCCCAGCGGGGCCAGCATCGAGTCGTAGAAGGCGGCGCTGCGGTCGAGGTCGCCGACCTCCAGGAGGACGTGGTGGAGCATTGAGCGAGGGAGGCTATAGATCTAGCCGGACCTGGGAGTCCATCTGAAGAACCTGACCGCCAGCAGCAGGCCGGCGATGCCCCAGAGGGCGACGATCGCGAGGTTGTCCCAGGAGACGGCGGAGCCGCCGGCGGGGACGTAGGCGTCGAAGAAGGCGTCGAAGAAGTGGCGGACCGGAAAGAGGTCGGCGAAGGCGATCACGCCATTCGGCAACTGGTCTTCGGGGATGAAGACGCCGGAGAGGAAGTAGAGCGGCAGCAGCAGGAAGTTGACGATCGGGGCGGCGGCGTCCTGGGAGGGGATCAGCGCGGTGAGGGCGATGCCGAGGCAGCAGAAGCTGGCGGCGCCGACGACGAGGCTGAGGAGAATCGCCGGCAGGCGGTCCCAGGGGACGTCGGCGCCGAAGAGGGCGCCGATCGCCGCCAGCAGGACCAGCATCATCAGGGCGACGAGGATCGAGCTGCCGACGCGGCCGGCGATGAAGACCCAGGGCGGCATCGGGGTGCCGCGGCCGCGCTTGAGGCGGCCGTCTTCGCGGGCTATCACCAGGGTCATCGCCAGCGTCTGCATCGTCGCCGAGATGATCGCCAGCGACATGATCGCCGGCACGTAATAGGTGGTGGCGTCGATCCCGCCGCGGACGTTGACGTCTTCGCCGCTGAAGACGAGGGCGAGGATGAGGAAGAGGATCACGGGGAACATCACCGTGAAGAAGACCGAGGCGGGGTTGCGCCAGAAGGCCTTCTGGTCGTAGCGGAACTGGTGGCCGACGAGGGCGAGACCGTTCATCCGTCGGCCTCCGAGGCGGCGGTCAGCTCCAGGTAGACGTCCTCGAGCGAGGGACGGGTGACTTCGAGGCCCGCCAGCTCTTCGCCGCGGGCGAGCGCGGCGGCGGTCAGCTCCTGCAGGGTCTGGGTCGGCGTCGTCGTCTGCAGGGCGACCTCGCGACCGTCGGCGCGGTAGCGGATCGTCGTCTCGCCCTCCTCGCGGCGACCGAGGTCCGCGGGCGTGCCGCGGGCGACGATCTGGCCGGCGGCGATGATCGTCACCCGGTCGGCGAGGCGCTGCGCCTCGTCCATGTAGTGGGTGGTGAGGAAGACGGTCTTGCCGAGGTCGCGGAGGCCGGCGATCACGTCCCAGGCCTGGCGCCGGGCGGAGGGGTCGAAGCCGGTCGTCGGCTCGTCGAGGAAGAGCAGCTCCGGGTCGCCGACCAGGGCCATGCCGACGTCGAGCCGGCGCTGCTGGCCGCCGGAGAGCCGGCCGGTCCTCTCGCCGGCTTTGCTCTCCAACCCCACCAGCGAGATCACCTCCTCGGTCGGCCGCGAGGCGCGGAAGTAACCGGCATAGAGATCGAGCGACTCGCGCACGGTCAGGTATGGATCGAGGCGGCCGCTCTGGAGGACGATCCCGATCCGCTCCCGCCACTCGCGACCGGCCCGCCCCGGGTCCTGGCCCAGCACCGTCACCTCTCCCCCGCTGCGCTTGCGGTACCCCTCGAGGATCTCGACCGTCGTCGTCTTCCCCGCCCCGTTCGGCCCGAGGAAGGCGAAGACCTCCCCGCGGTTGACCTCGAGGTCGATGCCGCGGACCGCCTCGGTCTCGCCGTAGCTCTTCCGCAGGCCCTTTATGGAGATGACGGGATCAGGCAAGGAGGGCGATTCAACCAAGCTCGGCGTCACGGTGCTTGACGCGGACGATCACGTCCTCGCGCGAGGCGAGGTCGCGGCGGATGCGGTCGGCGACGGTGATCGAGCGGTGGCGGCCGCCGGTGCAGCCGACGGCGATCGTCAGGTGGCTCTTGCCCTCGGCCACGTAGGCGGGGACGAGGAACTCGAGCAGCGGCAGCAGGCGGCCGTAGAACTCGCCCGCCTGGGTCCCCTGCTCGACGTACTCGCGCACCTCCGCGTCCATCCCGGTCTTCGGGCGCAGGTCGTCGACGTAGTGGGGGTTGGGCAGGAAGCGGACGTCGAGGGTGAGGTCGGCGTCGCGGGGCGGCCCGTTCTTGAAGCCGAAGGTGAGCAGGGTGAGGGCGAGCTTGCCGGTCTCCTCCTGGCCGAGCAGCTCTTCGGTGATCTGGCGGCGCAGCTCGGCGCCGGTCAGGTCGCTGGTGTTCATCACCTTGTCGGCGCGCGCCCGCAGCGGCGCCAGCAGCTCGCGCTCGGCCCGGATCCCCTCGACGATCCGCCCTTCCGGCGCCAGCGGGTGACGGCGGCGGGTCTCCTTGTAGCGGTCGAGCAGCACCTCCTCGTCGGCCTCGAGGAAGAGGACCATCGGCCGCAGCCCTTCGCTCTCGAGGTCGTCGAGCACCTGCAGCAGGCCGGCGAAGTATTCGCCGCCGCGCACGTCGGAGACGACCGCGGCGCGCTCGACGCCGCTGCCCTCGTGGCGGAAGAGCTCGCCGAGGCCGGCGATCATCCGCGGCGGCAGGTTGTCGACGCAGAAGTAGCCGCCGTCCTCGAAGGCGGCGATCGCCTCCGACTTCCCCGCCCCGGAGTGGCCGGTGATCACCACCAGCGTCACCTGCTTGGCGATCGCCACCTCAGTTGGTTCGGTTGAGCTGCTCATGTATCTCGCGGCCTACTTTGCCAGGCAGGCCGGGCACCGCCTCGAGCTCCTCGCGGGTGGCGGCGAGGAACCGCTCCGGCGTGCCGAAGTGTTGCAGCAGCGCCCGCTTGCGGGCGGGGCCGATGCCGGGCAGCTCGTCGAGCACCGAGCCTTCGAGCATGCCGCGGTCGCGGCGGCCGCGGTGGTGGTCGATCGCGAACCGGTGCGCCTCGTCCCGCACTCGCTGCAGCAGGCGCGAGGCCTCCGAGTCGGCGGCGAGGTCGAGCGGCTCGGAGCGGCCGGGGACGTAGACCTCCTCCAGCCGCTTGGCGAGGCTGACGACGGTAACGCCGCGCTCGGTGAACGGCTGCAGCGCCCGCACCCCCGCCGCAAGCTGGCCTTTGCCGCCGTCGATCAGGATCAGCGAGGGCAGCGAGGCGAAGCTGGCGTCGCGCTTGCGGTCGTGCGGGGAGAGGTCGGCCTGGTCGAGATAGCGGGCCATCCGCCGCGAGAGCACCTCCTCCATCGAGGCGAAGTCGTCGGGGCCGCCGTTGCCGGTCCCCCCCTCGCGCAGGTCGCCGCGGACCTTGAAGCGGCGGTAGTCGGACTTCTTCGTCGCGCCGCCCTCGAAGACGACCATCGAGGCGACGGTGTGCTCGCCGCCGATCGTCGAGATGTCGAAGCCCTCGATCCGCACCGGCAGCTCCTCCATCCCCAGCGCCCGGGCCAGCGCCGCCAGGCTCTCGACCCGGCGCGAGCGCCGGTGCTCGCGCCGCAGACGGTCCTGGTCGAGGGCGAGCTGGGCGTTGCGCTCGGCCAGCTCCCGCAGCCGCCGTTTGTCGCCGCGCTCGGCGGCGCGAACCTCCACCGGCGCCCCGCGGCGCTCGCTCAACGCCTCGGCCAGCAGCCCGGCGCGGTCGCGCAGGTAGGGGCCGACGACGATCTGCCGCGGCATCGAGGGCGAGGCCGCGTAGTACTGGGAGATGAACTCCTCGGCGACCTCGGCCGGCTCGCGTTCGCCCTCGTTTTCGAGGTAGAAGCTCTGGCGCTCGGCGAGGATGCCGTCGCGGACCTGGAAGACCTGGGCGTTGGCGTCGGCGCCCTCGACCGCGACCCCGATCAGGTCGGCGGTCCCGATCGAGGCGCCGGCGACCCGCTGGCGCTCGAACAGCGAGCGGATCGCCTTCAGGCGGTCGCGGTGCAGAGCCGCGCGCTCGAACTCCTGCGCACGGGCCGCCGCCTTCATCTTCTCCTCCTCCTCGCGCTCGACCTGGCGGTAGCGGCCGGAGAGGAAGTCGACGATCGCCTCGACGTTGCGGCGGTACTCCTCCTGGCTGATGTACCCGACGCAGGGCGCCCCGCAGCGCTTGATGTAGTAGTCGAGGCAGGGGCTGCCGGAGCGGCGGCCCGGCTCCCTGCCCTCGCAGGTGCGGAACTGGAACAGCTTTCCGAGCAGGTCGAGCGTCTCCCGCACCCGCTTGGCGCTGGAGAAAGGGCCGAAGTAGGCGCGGCCCGAGCGGTGCTTCTCGCGGGTGAAGTAGACGCGCGGGTAGTCCTCGTCGAGGCTGACGGCGACGTAGGGGTAGGACTTGTCGTCGCGGAGGCGGATGTTGAAGCGCGGCCGGTGGCGCTTGACGAAGCTCTGCTCGGTCAGCAGCGCCTCCGCCTCGTTGACGGTGACGAGGCTCTCGATGCGGTCGATGCGGGAGGTGAGGCGGGTGTTGCCGCCGGAGAAGTGGGAGGAGATGCGCTTGCGGATCGAGCGCGCCTTGCCGACGTAGAGGAGCTCGCCGTCGCGGTCGTAGAAGAGGTAGACGCCGGGCTGGTCCGGCAGCGACTTGCGCTGCTGGGCGATCCGCTCTGCCCGCGAGAGGGCCCCCTCCCCCCTCGCCTTCTCCTTGCCTTTAGACATCGCTGTAAGGGTAGGCTGCTGGCCACTCGGCCAACCACCGCCACGAGGAGAGCTACTTGAGCGCGACCATCGACCCGCCGCAGCTGAACACGATCCGGATCGAGATCGACGGGGAGATCGGGACCCTCACCCTCGACCGGCCGGACGCCTTCAACGCGATGAGCCCGGAGCTGATCGGCGAGATGACCGTCGCCTTCGCCTGGCTGGCCGACCGGGCGCCGCTGCGGGGCCTGATCGTCACCGGCGCCGGCAAGGCCTTCTGCGCCGGCGGCGACGTCACCTGGTTCCGCAAAGGGGTCGAGTCGGGGGAGGTCGACCTGCCCTCCGAGGTGCGGCGCGGGGCCGAGGTCCTGCACCAGGCGATCGTCGACCTGCGGCGAATTCCCTACCCGGTGATCGGCGCGATCAACGGGCCCGCGGCGGGAGCCGGGTTCTCGCTGGCGCTCGCCTGCGATGTCCGCATCGCCGCCAACACCGCCTTCTTCGCCCCCGCCTACGGACGGATCGGCGCCTCCCCCGACGGCGGCATGACCTACTTCCTGCCGCGCGTGGTCGGGCCGAGCAAGGCGCTGGAACTGCTGCTCGACGACCCCAACTTGAGCGCCGAAGACGCGCTGGGGCTGGGGCTGGTCAGCGAGGTGGTCGGCGCCGAGGAGCTGCTGCAGCGGGCGCGGGTGCGGGCCGGTGAGCTGGCGACGAAGGCGCCGCACTACGTGCGGATGGCGAAGAAGCTGGTCGGGGTCAGCATCGAGAACAGCATCAACGACCACCTGCAGCTCGAGCGCCACGGAATCGCCGACTCGATGGCGACCGAGGACCTGCGCAACGGCGTCGAGACCTTCTTCAGCGGCGGTACCCCGGAGTTCCACGGCCGTTGAACCGGGTAACCGGCGGAGGCGTATGACGAAAAACGGCCGAAACATGCACCGCGAGAAAGGATCCAGATGAAGAAGCTGATCACCCTGTTCGCCCTGCTGCTCGCTGCGCTGGCGCTGGTCGCCTGTGGCTCCGGCAGCTCGACGAGCGGCGAAACCTCGCCGGCCGCAGGGGCCGTCGAAGAAGCCGAAGAAGGAGCGGAAGAAGCCGGCGGAGAAGCCGAAGAAAAGGCCGGTGAAGCCAAGAACGAAGCCGAAGGCGGCTCCGAAGGCTCGGGCGCCGCGCTCGACATCGAAGCCGACCCCACCGGTCAGCTCGCCTTCACCACCAAAGAAGCCACCGCCAAGGCGGGCAAGGTGACGGTCGACTTCACCAACTCCTCGCCGGTTCCGCACGACGTCGCGATCGAAGACTCCAGCGGCAAAACCATCGCCGAAACCGAAGTCCTCGCCGAAGGCTCCGACTCCACCACCGCCAACCTCAAACCCGGCACCTACACCTTCTACTGCTCCGTCCCGGGCCACCGGGAAGCCGGCATGGAAGGCACTCTGACGGTCAAGTAGCTGCGAGCAGCGGTCTTGAACGCCTGGCGCCCATCCGGGCGCCAGGCGTTCACGGCTATCTCGCTTCTACCGGAGTGCCGCTGCTCGTAACGACGAATTTTCCGGTGACGGACTCTGCGCCGGGGCAATAACCTTCAGTCATTTTTATGACGCTGGTTTTACCCGACAGCGTCGGTTCCAACGCGACGCCAGTTTTGAACGTCCCGGTCAACCAGAGGCTGTATTCGCATTCGGCCGCTTTGGTGCCGGCGAAGTAGGTCGTCTGCACGATGTTGAAGGTGCTCGTATAGACGAACCCTTCACCGGATTCGTTCCTGGAATATTCGATAGCCATCCCTTTGGTGGGGAACGTGTAGGCGATATCCCATCCGGATTTCCATGAGCATCTGAAGCCGCTGGTCTGGAATCTGGTCGTGGAGAGAGCCTGGATCGCGCCGGGGTTTTCCTGAACCGCGCCGCTGAATTCAGCTTCGCTGCACGAGTGGGCGCCGCTTTCGCCGCTGAAGGACAGACTGGTGCTGAACGCTTTCAGGTTCGCACCGACTTTGAGTTCCGGTCCCCCTTTGATCGCCAACGTCGCAGAGGTCGCCGTGGTGAAGGTCTGGTCGAAGCTCGCGTGCGTCCCAGCCCCGTTTTCGGTGACCAGGCGATAGTGGTAGAGGGTGTTCGATTTCAGGAATGCAATCCGTTCGCTGATCGATACTTCGCTCCCGCCTGGACTTTTCACGGCGGTTTTCAGACCGTATGAGGTGGTCGTCCCGTATTCGAACCAATATGTCGAGGTGTTCTTGACCGTTGCATTCAAAGTCACTGCGGTCCGAGTCATTTCCGATACGGGGTTGATCTGAAAGCTCGGGTGGAAAGAGCTCAGGAAGGAGCTCTGACTGCTGGATACTTTCCCGCTGGCATTGGTCGCGCTGACCCGCCAGTAGTAGGTCGTACCCTGTGTCAGGCCGGTGATGTTGACGTTGAACAACACCGGTTCGTATCCGCTTCCTGCCGATCCGGCCGGAACCGGGACCACGTTGGGATAGGTGCCGGATACGGTCCCGTATTCGAATTGGTAGGTGGTGCTCTGGCCGTTTGGATCCACCAAGGCTCCCAATTTGGCCGATTCGCCGGAGATGTATTCCGGGGTCGCGTTCAACCCGCTTATCGCGGGTGCTCCGACCGTGGTGAAACTGCGATCGATCCCCTGGCTGGACCCCGAGGCATTGCTTGCCACGATCCGGTAGTGGTAGACGGTGTTCGCGCTCAGGCCACTGATTGCTTGGCTCTGTTCCAGGGTCGTCGAGCCGGATCCGACGTTTACTTCAGCCGTTTTCGATCCATAGCTCGTCGAGGTGCCGTATTCGAAATAGGTTTTGGTTTCACCGCCGTTGGGGTTGACGGACCCCTTGAGGGTCGCCCCTTTTTCGCCGATCGGCGAGGCAGGCAGGGTTTCGACCGCAGGCGATAGTGCCAGTGCCGCCGAGGCATAGATGCCGGCGGCGCAGGTGCTGACGGCGAGCAGCGCCGCCAAGAGCGCGAAGCGTCTCATTGGATTCTCCCTTCGCAAGTTTTCCCGCAAACTTGCTGATTGATAGAGAAACCTAGGCAGAGGAAAACTCGCGTGTCAACGGTCTGGCCCTACTCGCCAGATAATCGAGTGCTACGCAGGCGTCGCCATCACCCGCGTCACCGAGTCGCCGACGAAGCAGGGCTTGTCGGCGCCCTCGACTTCGAGGGTGAAGCGGGTGATCACCTCATACCAGCCGGCGCCCTTCTCCTCGACCGAGACGACCTCGGCCTTGGCGCGGATCCTGGAGTCGACGGGGACGGGGCTCGGGAAGCGGATCTTGTTCCAGCCGTAGTTGACGCCGAGGGCGAAGCCGGTGGAGCTGATCAGCTCGGCGCGGAAGCCGTCGACGGTGGCGAGGGTGAGGTTGCCGTGGGCGATGGTGGCGCCGTAGGGGCTCTCGGTCTTCGCCCGCTCGGGATCGACGTGGATCCACTGGTGGTCGCCGGAGAGCTCGGCGAAGGCGTCGATGTCCGCCTGGGCGATCGTCCGCCACGCGCTGGGGCCGACCTCCTGGCCGACCAGGGCCTTCATCCCCTCCACTCCTCGTACCTCCGCGGCTGGCATCGGGCGGCAGTCTATCCGCGTTCAGTCGGTCCAGAACTCCGGGTGGAGGGAGCCATCGCCGTCCTTGCGGGGGCCGAAGACGAGCACCTCGAGGCCCTCGTCGCCGGCTTCGAAGGCGCGGGTGACCTCGGGTGAGACCCGGATCGCGTCGAGCCTTTCGACCTCGATGATCTCGTCGTCGAGCTTGAAGAGGCCGTCGCCGCGGACGATCACGTAGACCTCCTCGGCGTCCTCGTGCCGGTGGCCGAACGGCTGCCGCTTGTTCGGCTTCAGGCGGTGGAAGCTGAAGCCCGGTCTCCTCCGTCTCCAGGTCGCCCTTGGCAAAGCGAGCCTCCATCTTGTCGGCGTGGCCGAAGTCGGCCGCCGAGTCCTTGACCTCCTCCAGCTTCTTGTGGGTGAAGGGGTTGCGCATCGGAGTCCTTTCGGTCGCTGGGTCAGGGTCAGCCTACCCGCGCGCAGTAGCCTTGACGCGTGGCCGGTCCAGTCAGTCGCGTCCTCTCCAGCAGCCAGCTCGCGACCCTGGCCCGGCACGGGGAAGAGCGGCGCGCGGAGGTCGGCGAGAAGCTGTTCGAGATCGGCGACGAGACCTACCCCTTCATCGCGATCCTCGAGGGCGAGGCGGCGGTGCTGGACGCGGCCGGGAACGAGATCGTCCGCCACGGGCCGTCGGGGTTCCTCGGCGAGATGAACCTGCTCTCCGGCCAGACCGTCTTCCTCACCGCGGAGGCGACGAAGCCGATGCGCTACGTCGCGGTCGAGCGCGAAGAGCTGCGCAAGCTGCTGCTCGAGGACGCGCTGCTCTCCGACGTCCTCCTCTCCGCCTTCGTCCAGCGGCGCGAACTGCTGCAACAGCGGCAGGGAATCGGGATCGGGATCGTCGGCCCGCGCGACTCGGCGCCGACGCGGCAGCTCGTCGACTTCGCGAAACGGCAGCGGCTGCCGTTCAGCTGGACCGACTCCGCCGACGACGCGGAGGCGGCGAGGGCGCTGGAGGGGCTGGAGCCGGGCGAGGTCCCCCTGGTGCGGCTGCCGGGCGGGGCCGAGCTGCACGCGCCGAGCGACGGCGAGCTTTCGCGGGCGCTGGGCATCGGCCTGGAGCTGGGAGCGCGCGAGGAGGTCGACCTGCTGGTGATCGGCGGCGGGCCGGCCGGTCTCGGCGCCGCCGTCTACGGCGCCTCCGAGGGGCTGGAGACGCTGGTCGTCGAGAGCACCGTGCTGGGAGGGCAGGCGGGAGCCTCGCGGCGGATCGAGAACTACCTCGGGTTCCCGGCCGGGATCACCGGCAGCGAGCTGACCAGCCGCGCCGTCACCCAGGCGCGCAAGTTCAATGCCCGCACGGCGACGCCCTACCGGGCGCGGGAGCTCGAGCCCGGCGACGGCCACCACCTCGTCCGGCTCGAGGAGGGCAACGAGATCGCCGCCCGCGCGGTGGTGATCGCGACCGGCGCCGAATACCGGAAGCTCCCGGTCGCGGACCTCGAACAGTACGAGGGCCTGAGCGTCTTCTACGCCGCCGGCCCGCCGGAGGCCCAGATCTGCGGCGGCCAGCGGGTCGCCGTCGTCGGCGGCGGCAACTCCGCCGCTCAGGCGGCGGTCTGGCTCGCCCGCGGCGGCGCCCTGGTCACGCTCCTGCACCGGCGCGCCGACCTGGCGGAGACGATGTCGAGCTACCTGCTCGACGAGCTCGACCGCTACGGGGTCAGCGTCCGCGACCGCAGCGAAATAACCGAGCTGCACGGCAGCGACGGCAGGCTCGAAGCGGTCACCCTCACCGACGGCGCCCGCCTTCCCTACTCGTTCCTCTTCCTCTTCCTCGGCGCCTCCCCCTGCACCGACTGGCTCGGCGACGCGGTCGACCGCGACGAGAAGGGCTTCATCCGCACCGGTCCCGAGATCGGCGCCGAGGGCCTGCTGGAGACCAGCGTCCCCCGTGTCTACGCCGCCGGCGACGTCCGCGCCAACTCGATCAAGCGCTGCGCCACGGCCGTCGGCGAGGGCGCCGCGGTGGTGCGATTCGTCCACGAGCAGCTGGCGCCGGCGACGCCGGCCCGCTGAGGACTCAAGCGAGAAGCGGCACCGCCTGGATCTGCGAGGCCAGCTCGCCGCCGGCCCAGACGTGGATGGCAAAACCCGGCGGGTCGACCCAATCGATCTCGTCGCGGCGGTAGTTGGGACGGACCTGGAGGTAGGTGCTGGGGGCGGCGAGGACGGGGCAGCCGCTCAGGGTCGAGGCGGCGATGCGGTGCAGATGGCCGCCGACGATCGCCCTCAGTTGCGGGTGCCGCGCGACCACCTCGCCGAGCGCCTCGCGGTCGCCGCGCTCGAGGTTGATCGCGTCCCACTCGGCGATCCCCGTGGCCAGGGGCGGATGGTGCAGCGCCAGGATCGCCGGTTGGGAGGGCTGGGCCGACAGCTCCCGGTCCAGCCAGGCGAGCCGCTCCGCGTCATAGCTCCCGGGGTCGCGGCCGGGGACGTTCGAGTCGAAGATGACCAGCCGCAGCTCGCCGACGCCGACGGAGTAGTCGACCGGCTCATCCCGCTCGCCCGGCAGGTCGAAGGCCGCCCGGATCCGCCCCCGGTCGTCGTGATTGCCCGGCAGCACGTGGAGCGGCGCCCCGAGGCGCGCCAGCATCTCCCGCGCGACCCGGTAATTCGCCTCGGCGCCGTCGTCGGTCAGGTCCCCGGAGACGAGCACGGCGTCGGGCCGGTTCGGCAACGCCCGCACCGCCTCGATCACCGCTTCGAGCCGCGGGACCGGGTCGACCCCGTTCTCGTTACCGCCGATGTGGAGGTCGCTGAGTTGGACCAGGAGGACGGGACCGGTCATCGCTCGCGACATCCTGCCCTAGAGGAGGAATCGCCACAGCCTTGCCCTGCCGGATGAGCTCCTCGACATCCCATCCTTCCTCCGCCTCCCGAACGAGCTCTTCGATCAACTCGTCGGTGATCGGCTCGCCTTCGATGGTTTCTCCGTAACTCCGCTTCGGCTCCATGCTCATTCCCTTGGCAGCAGGTTGGCATATCCGGGCCGCATCTTCATTCCGTGAATCGCTAGCTCAGATTCATCCGGTTGAAGAACCGTGAGCACCTCTAACAAGGCGGCGTTCCGCGCAGGCCCGAGGTAGAGGCGAGCCCCATCCTCTCGCGAGATGACGCGGACCGGATATCTCATTGCGTGTTCGATATCGGGAGCGGGGACCCCGTGTTTCAAAGCTGCTCGATGAACCCGCCGCAACTTCACGACGCGGAAAGTCACGCCACCAACCGCACTTCGAAGCTCGGCATCGAGATTGCGCCGGCGCCGCCGATCAGGGCGAGGATGCGGGTGACGTAGGCCTGGGTCTCGGGGTAGGGCGGGATGCAGCGGCAGGCTTCGACCGGGGCGGGGCCGGCGTTGTAGGCGGCGAGGGCCAGTTCGGGGGAGCCGAAGTGGCGCAGGAGGTCTGACATCAGGTGGGCCTCGGCGTCGATGGCGGCGACTGGGTCGTAGGGGTTGGCGAGGCCGTAGGCGGCCGCGGTCGAGGGCATGAACTGGGCGATGCCCTGGGCGCCGGCGGGCGACCCGGCGTCGGGATCGAAACCGGACTCGGCCATCAGCTGCCCCGCCATCAGCGCCGGCGGCACCTGCCAGCGAGCGGCCGAGCGGAGGATCGGACCGCGGTACCGGGCGGGGACGAAGGAGGGAAGGCCGGTGGAGGTGGCGGCGACGGTGGCCCCTCCCCCGCCCGTGCCCGCGGACACGGCTTCTCCGGCCGGCGAACAAGGCGCCGGGCCGTTCGCCAGACCCCAGTGCCACGGCTCCCACTCGTACCGCTGGGCGAAGCCGAAGCGGCTGGCGTTGCCCGCGAGCCAGCCATAGGCGGAGGCCGGGCCGAGGTCGAGCTCGGTCGCGCAGCGGTGCAGCGAGTGGCCGGGCGGGGCTACCCAGGTCGGGTCGGGATGGGCGGCGAAGAGTTCTGCCTGTTCGGCGTCGGAACGGAAGCCGGAGACGACCATGAGCACGACGCCGTCGGCGCGAGCCGCCGCGGCCATCCGGTCGTAGGCGGCCGCCACGTCGGGGCGCATCCCCTCGCCGTCGCGAAATACGAGCGGTCCGCTGTAGCCGCCACCGGTCGCGATCCCGGTGGCGCCCGAGCCGGCGGCTCCGTACGGCGCGGCGGCTTCGGCCAGGGCGGAGGCCTCGACCCGGTGTCCGTCGCTCTCCCTCAACCGGGCGACGATCGTCGCCTTGGCACGCAGCGGAGCGAACGAACCGGCGTCGGGAAAGCGGAGGGCGACCCGCGCCGGGTCCACGCCGTTCTCTCGTGCCACGTCGAGCGCCGCCGCCCGCGCCCGCGCCAGGTAGAGGGACTTGTCGACGTGCCCGGGGTTCGGGCTGCCATCGGCCAGCCGCGGCGGCGACAGCAGGCGCGGCAGGTCGTCGCGCATCGAGCGCACCGCCGAGATCGCGACCAGGTCGGCGGCGCGCTGCGCCCGGCCCTTGCCGGTGACCGCCCCGGCGATCGCCACCAGCGCCAGCGCCGCCGCAATCAGGGCCAAGGATCCGCCGAGGGCGAGGATCAGGGCCTGCCCGGACTCGCCGCGGGCCCGCTTCATCGCGGCGGCCCGCAGAGGCGCCGCACCAGCCGCTCGGGCAGACCCCCGGACCCACCCGCCGGCAGGACCCCGAACAGCGCCCGGCGCTCGGCGACCCAGTTGAGGCGGCGCTTGAGGACCCCGACCGCGAGCCCGCTGTCGATCAGGTCCCGCGCCAGCAGGGCCACCAAGGGGCGGTCGTCGCGCAGATTCGCCCGCAGGAGGACGCCCGACGGCCGCGGGTCCGGGACGGCGAGCGCCGACTGCAGCAGCCGTGGCGGAACGTGCAGCACCGTCAGCCCGTCGCGCGCGACCGTCGCCGCCGCCGCGACGACCTCCAAGCCCTCGACCTCCGGCGGGACCGCCAGCTGGCACACCTGACCGCGAGCGGCAACACGGTGCTCGGGCAGGTGGGCCGCCAGGCGCTCCTCCAGCTTCTGAGCGGCCGCCGAGGCGACCAGCGTCGGACGCGGCGTCCTGCCGCCGACGTCGACCAGCAGCGTCGCCACCTCGACTTCGGCGCGAGCGCAGGCGAGCGCCGCCGCAGCCCCACGGGAGCCGTCCGCTTCGCCGACCGCGCTGACGACGAGGACCCTCCCCTTCGCCAGCGGGTTGACGAAGCTCGACTTCTGCTCCGGTGGAGAGCGATCGAAACGCGTGCCTGGCGAACTGAGGACGCTCATCGGGCCGGCCTCGCCGCGGCGCTGCTGCTGACGGTGAGGCGCTCGGCGATCGCGTCGATCGGCGACGGCGGCCGCAGGCGCACCTCGACCTCGTCGCCCTCGACCGCCACCGACACGTCGTCTCCGGCCCAGCCCGGCAACGCCTCGCGAGCGGCCTCCGCCGCCGACCCGCCCGAGGCAAGCGCCAGCGCCCCGGCCTCGGCCGCCCCGTCGGCGAGCGTCATCGCGTATCCCGCCGCCAGCAGCTGCAGCGCCACCAGGGCCGCCAGCAGCAGGGCCGGCAGCGCCGCGACCAGCTCCACCGTCGCCTGCCCGCGCTCACCCATCGCCCGGCTCCAGCGCGCTCTTCGCCTCCACCCGCAGCGGCGGCAGCGAGGGAAGCAGGCGCGGCACCTCGACCCGCACCCCCACCCCATCCTCCTCCACCACCTTCGCCCCGGCGCGCATCGCAGGCGGGAGCGCCGAGCGGGCCGCGTCGGAGGCGTCCCCGCCGACCAGCGCCGCCCGCGCTCCCGCCCGCGCGGCCACGCCCGCCGACCAGAAGGCCTGGCCGGCTAGCGCGATCTGCGCCGCCGCCAGGACCGCGAGCAGCAGGAACGGGACCGCCGCGACCAGCTCGACCGACGCGGTCCCCTCCTCCCCGTGCGCTGCTTCCCCGGCTCCTGACGGCATGCGCCAACCGTGCCGAGGCAAAGCGCACGCGTGGTGCGCAGATCGCAAATTCTTCGACTCGACTTGCGGGCGCACTCGTAAACTGAGGGCATGCGAGCCGCTCGCAACGTCGCGATCATCATGGTGCTGGCCCTGATCGTCGCCTTCCTCCCCCGTGGCGACAACTTCGCTGAAGCGCTGATGACCGCGCTGACGCTGGGCCTGCTCGCCGGGATCGCCTGGATGCTCTACACCTTCAGCCGCGAAAACCAGCTGACCCTGGCGACCCTCACCGACGGCCGCCGCGCGATCCTCTACGGCGCCTTCGGCCTGATCGCCCTGCTGATCGCCGGCAGCGACAAGATGACCTCGACCGGCGGCGGCACCCTGCTCTGGATCGTCCTCCTCGCCATTGCGGTAGCGGGAATCTGGCGAGTCTGGATGGACGCCAACACTCTCAGCTGATCAAGAGGACGACCCCCTACTTGTGGGTCATCACGACGATGCCGGTGACGACCGCGGCGGCCACGCAGAGCAGCGCCGCCGCGCCGACCAGGGCCGCGGCGGTCGCGGCCACCGGCCGTTCGCTGCGACTCAGCTCGGCGAACTGACCCGCGCCCCAGATCCCCAGCGAGAAGAGGAAGGTGACCCCGATGCCGGCGATCACCGAGGCGGCGATCGTCTGCAGCAGTTCGTCGGTGTGGACGATCGTCGCGATCATCCGCCGGCCGCCGTGACCGGGGCGCCGCGCTGGGCCCGCCGCGCAAAGGCGGCGGCGACGAGCGAGAGCGCCATCAGCGTGACCAGGACCGGCCCCAGGGCGCCGGTCCCGAAGATCCGCGTGAAGCCGTAGGTGAGGCCGCCGATCGCGGCCGCCGCCGGCAGCGTCAGCAGCCAGGCGACGAAGATGTTGCCGGCGACGCCCCAGCGCACCGCCGAGAGCCGCTTGCCCGCCCCCGCGCCCATGACGCCGCCGTTGATCACGTGGGTGGTCGAGAGCGGAAAGCCGAAGTGGGTCGAGGCGAGGATCACCGCCGCGCCGGCGCCCTGGGCCGAGAACCCCTGCGCCGGGTCCATCTTGATGATCCGGGTGCCCGTCGTCTTGATGATCCGCCAGCCGCCGCTGTAGGTGCCGAGGGCGATCGCGGTCGCCGAGGAGGCGATCACCCAGAACGGCGGGTCGGCTTCGGCGCCGAGGGTGCCGTTGGCGATCAGCGCGAGGGTGATGATGCCCATCGTCTTCTGGGCGTCGTTGGTGCCGTGGGCCAGCGCCA
Source organism: Solirubrobacterales bacterium (assembly GCA_025936755.1). GTDB lineage: Bacteria > Actinomycetota > Thermoleophilia > Solirubrobacterales > 70-9 > VAYN01. Next base: position 113,578 of record JAICSS010000004.1, read on the forward strand.
GCAGCCCGCCGGAGACGATCTGCCCGTAGCGGTAGCCGCGGCTGACGATCCCGGGTCGCTGCCTCCCCACCACCCGGTAGGAGATCCCGATCGCGGCGCCGGCGACGAGGAAGGCGAGGATCGGGGCGACGACGGCGGGGATCAGGACCTTGCCGACCAGGCCTTCGGCGAGCACCGCTTCGAAGCCGGCCGCCGCGACGGCGGAGCCGACGACGCCGCCGATCAGCGCGTGCGAGGAGCTCGACGGGAGGCCGAAGTACCAGGTGATCAGGTTCCAGGCGATCGCCCCGATCAGCCCGGCGAAGACGATCGTCGGCGTGATCACGTCGGCGTCGACGACGTCCTTGGCGACGGTGGCGGCGACGCTGATCGAGATGAAGGCGCCGACGAAGTTGAGCAGCGAGGCGAACCCGATCGCCACCGAGGGCCGCGCCGCCCCGGTCGAGATCGAGGTGGCGACGACGTTGGCGGTGTCGTGGAAGCCGTTGGTGAAGTCGAACGCCAGCGCCGTGCCGACGACGATGACGAGGATTACGTCGGAGGACACGGCCTAGCTGTTCTTGATCACGATGCCCTCGATGATCTGGGCGGCGGTCTCGGTCGCGTCGATCGCCTCCTCGAGCACCGCGAACATGTCCTTCCAGCGGATCACGACCATCGGGTCGATGCCGTTGGAGAAGAGCGAGGCGACGGCGTCGCGGGAGATCCGGTCGCCGTCGTTCTCGAGCCGGTGGATCTCGATCCAGTACTTGTCGAGGTCCTTGAACGAGGGCAGGTTCTCCAGCCCCATCGCCAGCTGCTCGCAGGAGGCGACGAGGACTTTGGTCAGCGCCTGCGCCTGCTCCATCGGCGCCTCGATCTTGTAGAGGCCGAGGAAGTCGGCGGCCTCCTCGGTGAAGTCGACGATGTCGTCCATCTGGGTCGCCAGCGCATAGATGTCCTCGCGGTCGATCGGGGTGACGAAGGTCGAGTTGAGGCGTTTGACGATCTCGTGGGTGATCCGGTCGCCCTCCTGCTCGGCGATCACGATCTCCCGCGAGAGGCCCTCGCTCTCGGGCCAGGTGTGCATCATCTCGTCGAGCAGCTTCGCCGCCCGCACGGAGTTCTGACCCGCCTGGATGAAGAGGTCGAAGAAGGTCCTATCGCGAGGGAGGAGCGAGAAGCGCGCCACTTCCCCGCATCCTAGTCACGTGACAGGCGTCTGCGGCTGCTCGGAAGGGGGCGCGGCCAGGTGCTCCGCGGCACGTGCGGAATGCCTCGCCATCAGCTCCTCCTGCACGGCGCGGGTTTCGCCGTCCGCGTGGCGCCGCGACCACTCCCCCTCCGCGTCCAGCTCCCAGGCGCCGGCGTTGTCGGCGAAGCAGCGCTCGAGCACGTCCATCAGCTCCGCCTTGAGGGCGGCGTCCTCGACCGGCGCCACCAGCTCGACGCGGCTGTCGAGGTTGCGGGGCATCAGGTCGGCCGACCCCATCAGCACCCGCGTCTCCTCGCCGCGGCGGAAGGCGTAGATCCGCGAGTGCTCGAGGAAGCGACCGACGATCGAGCGCACGCTGATGTTCTCGGAGACGCCCTCGACCCCCGGCCGCAGGCAGCAGATCCCGCGCACGTTGACGTCGATCCGCACCCCCGCCTGCGAGGCCTCGTACAGCGCCCGGATGCAGCGGGCGTCGACCAGCGCGTTCATCTTCAGCGCGATCCGCGCCTCTTCCCCGGCCCGGTGGGCGGCGGCGGTGCGCTCGATCTCGGCGACGATCTGGTCGCGCATCGTCGTCGGCGAGACCAGCACCTTGCGATACTCGGCCGGGCGGCCGTAGCCGGTGAGGAAGTTGAACATCTCGGCGACGTCGGCGCCGAGGTCGGGATCGGCGGTGAAGAGGCCGAGGTCGGTGTAGAGGCGGGCCGTTTTCGGGTTGTAGTTGCCGGTGCCGACGTGGACGTACTCGCGCACCTGCTCGCCCTCGCGGCGGGCGACGAGGATCGCCTTCACGTGCGTCTTCAGCCCGGGAATGCCGTAGACGACGTGAACGCCCGCCTCCTCCAGCGACTTCGCCCAGTGGATGTTCGCCTCCTCGTCGAAGCGCGCTTTCAGCTCGACCATGCAGACCGCCTGCTTGCCCCGTTCGGAGGCGCGGATCAGGGCCGGGACCAGGGCCGAGTCGTCGCTGGTCCGGTACACGGTCTGCTTGATCGCCAGCACGTCGGGGTCGGCGACCGCCTGGGCGACGAAGCGCTCGACCGAGGTGGCGAAGGAGTCGTAGGGATGGTGGACGAGCAGGTCGCGCTGGCGGATCTCGGCGAACATGTCGACGGGCTCGTCGTCCTCCCCCTGCAGCCGCGGCTGGGTGACCGGCGTCCAGGGCGGCCAGCGCAGCTCGGCGTGGCCGGGCACGTCGGCGATCGCCTCGAGATCGGCGAGGTCGAGGAGGCCCTCGATGTCGTAGACCTCGCGGTCTTCCAGCCGCAGCGCCTCGACCAGCTGCGCGCGCAGCTTCGGGTTCATCCCGGCGGCTACCTCGAGCCGCACAACCTCGCCGAAGCGGCGGCGCCGGATCTCGTCCTGGACCGCCTGCAGGAGGTCGTCGGCCTCGTCGGAGACCGTGAAGTCGGCGTCGCGGGTGACGCGGAAGTAGCCGTGGTCGATCACTTCGATCCCCGGGAAGAGGGCGTCGAGGTTGGCGGCGATCACCTCCTCCAGCGGGACGAAGGCGAGGCCGCTGTCGCCGAGCGGGAGGAAGCGCCCGAGCAGCTCCTTCGGAACCTTGACCCGGGCGATGATCTCGTTGCCGCTCTCGGCATCGCGCAGCAGGACCCCGAGGCTGAGCGAGAGGCTGGAGATGTAGGGGAAGGGCCGGCCGAGGCCGATCACCAGCGGCGTCAGCGCCGGGAAGACCTGCTGGTTGAAGCGGTCGTCGATCTCCCGCCGCTCCTCCTCGTCTGCCGTCTGCAGGGTGACGATCCGGATCCCGTGCTCCTCCAGCGCCGGCTGCAGGTTGCCGCCGAAGCATTCGCAGAGGCGGTCGTCGAGCTCCAGCACCCGCCGCTGGATCGCGTCGATCTGCTCGCGCGGCGTCAGTCCGTCGGGGCCGCGGGCTTCGATTCCGGCGTCGAGCTGGTCGAAGAGGCCGGCGACCCGGACCATGAAGAACTCGTCGAGGTTGCTGGCATAGATGGCGCAGAAGCGAGCCCGCTCCAGCAGCGGCACCTCCGGGTCCTCCGCGAGTTCGAGCACCCGCTGGTTGAAGTCGAGCCAGGAGAGCTCGCGGTTGAAGTAGAGAGCGGGATCGTCGATCGACTCATCGTACTGAGCACCTTCCGGCTGATCGCCGGGAACTCCTCAGCTCGAAAAGATCGGCTACGCCGCCGAAACGGCGATCACCGGCTTCGACGAATCGATCTTCATCGCCGCGGGTTAACCAGCTCCGTTCCAGCTCAAGAGCCCGAGATTGCGGGTTCTTCCCTCGTCAACTCCTGTCGAAGGGGGAGAAAGCAGTGGACCCGCGAGCTTGACGAGACATGTCAGGGCACCACACCCGCCATCTGATTCGAGCTCTCACTGGGGCTGCCCTATGCATGGCACTGATGGTTTGCGCCGTGGCGTCTGTCCCCGAAGACCTACCGGCCGTAGCGGTAGGGCAGCCGAGCATCTACCGGCTAGAGGTGGGACTCATGTTCTTTTATGGGTGGCTTCTCCTTGCAACCCCAGCTTTCTCAGGTCTGATCAGAGGACGTCTGCCGATCGAGATCTCGACGCGAGGAGCGAGATTTGCTGAAGAAACCAAGCAGTCGGCGACGCTGAACGAGGAGAAGATCGAGGAACTGGAGCGACTTACCGTGGCCCTCACCGAGAGGTTGCGAGTCGCCGATTTCGAGATCAGACGACTACAGAGAGCATCGCCACGTGACAACGCACAACCAGGGGTAGGGTCAAAGCGATGACCGAACGAGAAGAAAGGGACTTGGCCCGGCGGCTGGCCGACGGATCAACAGTCTTCGACTTCGAGAAGGCGCTCGAATTTGTCAAGGACAGACCAGCGGAGGCCGAAGAGCTGATTCGCAACCGGGAGAAAACGAAAAGGACCAGCGAAGAATTCGCCCTCCAACGGGAGCGTCGCCGCCGAGCCTTTATCGAAGACTTCGGCTAGACCGCGACGCGCTCGGCGGAGCCCTCGAGGCTGCCGTTGAGGAGGTCGAGGATGACGCCCTCGCGGAGGCCGCCCTTGCCGATCTGGAGGGGCTGGCCGAGGAGGTCGGAGAGCTTCTCCAGCAGGAGGACGCCGGTCGGGAGGATGCGGACGCGGGTGGGGTCGAGCTCGAAGCGGCGGCCGACGTCGGCGGCGGGGTCGCCGCAGAGGACGCGGATGCCGCGCTCCAGGGTCTCGTATTCGAGCATGGCGCCGACCAGGCGGCGCAGCGAGGTGGCGGAGCCGCCGACGGCGACGGCCTGGGCCGGGCGCTCGAACTCCACACCCTCGAAGATGTCGTCGATGCGGTCGCGGGTGCGGCGGATTTCGGCCGCCGAGGGCGGGTCGGAGGAGATCAGCTCGTCGGCGAGGTTGCCCGACCCGACCGGCCAGGAGCGGACGCTCTGGACGCCCTCGGCGACGCTGCCGAGGATCACCTCGGTCGAGCCGCCGCCGATGTCGACGACGCCGATCAGGCCCTCGGCCGGGTGGCCCAGCGTCTTCGTCGCGCCGAGGAAGGAGAGCCGGCCCTCCTCCTCCTCGGGCAGGACCTCGATCGGGACGCCGGCGGCGGCGCCGACCGCCTCGGCGACCTCCTCGCAGTTGCGCGCCTCGCGCACGGCGGCGGTGGCGACGGCGCGGATCTCGGTTGCTCCCATCTCCCGCGCCAGTCGCACCTGGGTCGCGACGACCGCGCCGACTTCACCGACTTTCTCGTCCGCGATCTGGCCCTTGCCGTCGATCGCTTTGCCGATCCGCGTGTAGGCCCGCTGCTCCATCGCCTTCTTCAACTGCCCATCCACCGGCTCGGCGACCAGCAGTCGCGTCGTGTTGGACCCGATATCTATGGCGGCGCAAAGAGTCACGGTATCCCCCGCATGTTCCCAGGGGTATCGGATCTCAAGCGCTACGAAGGGTGCGAAGCGTCCTCGAACTCCCGGAACAAGCCGGTGACGACGAAGGCCACCTGCTCGCCGATGTCGACCGCGTTGTCCGCGACCCGCTCGATCGCCCGCGCCGCCAGCAGCATCGTCATCGCCCACTCGCGCTTGTCGGCGTCGTCGCCGAGCTCGATCGCCAGGTTGAAGCACTCGCGGTTGAGGTTGTCGACGGCGTCGTCGCGGCGGACCAGGTCCCGCGCCATCTCCACGTCGCGCTCCTCGAAGGCGCGCTTGGACTGGGCGATCAGCGTCTGCGTGTGCGTCCCCATCGTCAGGATCAGCTTCACCATCTCCGCGTCGGCCGGCGGGTGGCTGCCGGTCAGCGGGATCAGCTTGCAGACGTTGACGCACTGGTCCCCCATCCGCTCGATGCTCTTCAGCACGTGCAGCAGCGAGGAGATCAGCCGCAGATCGGTCGCCACCGGCGACTGCGTCGCCAGCATGGTGATCAGGCTCTGGTGCACCTCGAGGTAGCGGCCGTCGATGCGGTCGTCGTCGGCGATCACGACCTGGGCCATCTCGACGTCCTGGCTCTCGACCGCTTCCATCGTCCGCGCCAGGGCGGTGTTGACCATGTCGAGGCCGCCGAGGGCGCTGGCCTCCAGGTTGGCCAGTTCCTCCAGGTACTCGGCTCGTGCTGTTTCCGGCACCGTCGTCTCCTCTCTCAGCCGAAGCGGCCGCTGACGTAGTCCTCGGTCTCCTGCTGCGAGGGGTTGGTGAAGATCTCGTTGGTCGCCCCGACCTCGACCAGGCGCCCGGGCCTGCCGGTCGCGTCGAGGTTGAAGAAGGCGGTGACGTCGCTGGCGCGGGCCGCCTGCTGCATGTTGTGAGTGACGATCACGATCGTGTAGCGGCTCTTCAGCTCGGCAATCAGGTCCTCGATCGCCAGCGTGGCCAGCGGGTCGAGCGCCGAGCAGGGCTCGTCCATCAGCAGGACCTCGGGCTCGACGGCGATCGCGCGGGCGATGCAGAGGCGCTGCTGCTGGCCGCCGGAGAGGCTCGAGCCCGGCTTGTCGAGGCGGTCCTTCACCTCCTCCCAGAGGTGGGCCCCGCGCAGCGAGCGCTCGACGACCTCGTCCTTGCGGGACTTCGGGATCCGGCCGCCGTTGAGGTTGAGCCCGGCGGCGACGTTGTCGTGGATCGACATCGTCGGGAACGGGTTCGGCTGCTGGAAGACCATCCCGACCAGCCGCCGCACCGCGACCGGGTCGACGCCCTTCGCGTAGACGTCCTCGCCGTCGAGGGTGACCTCGCCCGTGACCCGCGCCCCCGGCGTCAGCTCGTGCATGCGGTTGAGCGAGCGCAGGAAGGTCGTCTTGCCGCAGCCGGAGGAGCCGATCAGCGCCGTCACCCTGTTCGGCGCGATCGTCATCGTCACGTCCTGCACGGCGTGGAAGTCGCCGTAGAAGAGGTCGACTCCGCGGGTCTCGATCGTCTTCGCGCCACGCCCGACCGCCCGCTGTCCCTTCGGCTCGGCGACGACGTCCTCGGAGGGTTTGAACATCGGCTTTTTGCTCCTTGCCTCCACTGGGTCAGCGGATCTCGGTTTTGCAGCGCCGGTAGACGAGCCGGGCGAGGATGTTGAGCAGCATCACGATCGCGATCAGGGTCAGCGCCGCCGCCCAGGCCTTGTCGTAGGCGGCCTGTTTGAAGACCCCCGGCGACCGGTACTCGTTGTAGGCGTAGACGGCGAGGTTCTGCATCCGCCCGTTGAAGGGGTCGCTGTTGATCGAGTCGACGACGCCGGTCGTCACCAGCAGCGGCGCGGTCTCGCCGACGATCCGGGCGATCGCGATCATCACCCCGGTGAGGAGGCCGGCGAAGGCGGTCGGAAGGACGACCTTGACGATCGTCTTCCACTTCGGCGTCCCCAGCGCGTAGGCGGCCTCGCGCAGGTGGTTGGGGACGATCTTCAGCACCTCCTCGGCGGAGCGGATGACGATCGGGGTCATCAGCACCGAGAGCGCGACCGAGCCCATCACCCCGAGCCGGATCCCGGGACCGAGGAAGAGCTCGAAGAGCGCGTAGGCGAAGAGGCCGGCGACGATCGAGGGGATGCCGGTCATCACGTCGACGAAGAAGGTGAGGGCGCGGCGCAGCCGTCCCGTCCCGTACTCGTTGAGGTAGATCGCGCCCATGATCCCGATCGGGACCGAGATCAGGGAGGCGACGGCGGTGATCACCAGGGTGCCGACGATCGCGTGGGCGGCGCCGCCGCCTTCGCCGACCACCCCGCGCGCGTCCGCGGTGAAGAATTCGAGGCTGAGGCCGGGGATGCCGCGCTTGGTCACCTCGTAGACGAGCGAGACCAGCGGGATCATCGCCAGCACGAAGGCGCCGGCGATGAGGCCGGTCATCAACCGGTTCTTGGCGTGCCGGCGCCAGTCGGTCTCCATCCCCGCCCCTATTCGTGGTTCTGGCGGGCGATGATCGCCCGCGCGCCCATGTTGGTGACGAGGGTGATCGCGAAGAGCACCAGCCCGGTGGCGATCAGCGCGTTGATCGCCAGGCCCGAGGACTCGGGGAAGTCGAGGGCGATGTTGGCGGCGATCGTCGAGGGGTTCGCCTGGCCGATTAGGTTGAAGGTGACGGCGCCGGAGACGGAGAGGATGATCGTCACCGCCATCGTCTCGCCGAGGGCGCGGCCGAGCCCGAGCATGGCGCCGCTGATCACCGAGGACCTGCCGAAGGGGAGGACGGTCATCCGGATCGTCTCCCAGCGGGTGGCGCCGAGGGCCTGGGCGCCTTCGGTCAGCTTGCGCGGCGTCTGCCCGAAGGCCTCGCGGGCGATCGCGGAGACGATCGGCATGATCATCACCGCGAGGACGAGGCCGGCGACCAGCATCGTCCGCCCGGTCACCGAGGCGGGGCCTTCGAAGAGCGGGATCCAGCCGAGCTTCTCTTCCAGCCATTTCAGCACCGGAACGGCGGCGGGGCCGAGGACGAAGATGCCCCAGAGCCCGTAGACGATGCTCGGGATCGCCGCCAGCAGGTCGACCATGTAGCCGAGGGTCGAGGCGATCCGCGGCGGCGCGACGTGGGTGATGAAGAGGGCGACGCCGACCGCGAGCGGAACCGCGACGACCGCCGCGATCAGCGCCGCGAGGGCGGTGCCGAAGGCGAGCGGGGCGACGTAGTCGAGGAAGGTCTTGCCCTCCGGAAGTTCGGAGGCGCCGGCGGTGAGCGCCGGCAGGCCCTCGGAGACGAGGAAGACGGCGACCCCCGCCAGCAGGAGGAGGATCGTCACCGCGGCGACGACGGCGGTGCGGGAGAAGACGCGGTCACCGAGGCGGCGGCGCCCTCCGGACGCCGCCGCCAGCAGTTGACCTGCGTTGGTCGTGGTGTCGACCTGCGCCACGCTCCCCCTAACCGGCTTCGATCGCCGCGATCGCCGGGGTCACCTTCGAGGTCAGGGACGAGGAGAGCGGAGCCGAGCCGGCCTGTTTGGCGGCCAGTTCCTGCCCTTCGGGGCTGACGACGTATTCGAGGTACGCCTTGACCGCGCTCGCTTCGTCGGCCGAGTCGTACCTGGTGCAGGCGATCAGGTAGGAGGTGAGCACGATCGGGTAGGTGCCCTGCGATTCGGTCTTGCGGTCGAGCTCGTAGGCGATCGTGTACTTCCCCGGGCTCAGTTCCTTGTCGAGGGGGGACTCCTCGAGCACTTTGGCCGCCGCCTCCGCGGTCGGTTCGGCGTATTCGGAGCCGACCTTGATCCTGGCGACGCCGAGCTCGCCGGCCTGGCTGGCGTCGGCGTAGCCGATCGCGCCTTCGCCGGCGGCGACGGCTTCGACCACGCCGGAGGTGCCGGAGGCGGCTTCGCCGCCCTTGACCGGCCAGTCGCCGCTGACTTCGTAGCTCCAGACGCTCGGCACGACCTCGGAGAGGTATTCGGAGAAGTTCTCCGTCGTCCCCGACTCGTCGGAGCGGTTGACCGGGGTGATGCGGGTTTCGGGCAGTTCGGTGCCCGGGTTGTCGGCGGCGATCGCCTTGTCGTTCCAGCTGGTGATTTCCTGGCTGAAGATCTTCGCCAGCGTTTCCGGGTCGAGCTGGAGGCCTTCGACGCCGGGGAGGTTGTAGATGATCGCGATCGGCGAGATGTAGTTCGGAACCTCGATCAGCTCGCCGGTCTTGCAGCGCGCCTCGGCCTTTTCGAGTTCGCCATCTTCGGTCGAGAGCGCGGCGTCGCTGCCTGCGTAGGCGGTGCCGCCGGCGATGAACTGTTCGCGACCGCCGCCCGACCCGACCGGGTCGTAGGAGATGGTCACGCCCGAGTTTTCGTTCTCGAATTCGGCGATCCAGGCTTCCTGCGCTGCCTGCTGCGCGGTCGAGCCGGCGCCGGCGATTTCACCGGAGACGCTGCCGCCGCTGCCGCTTGCCGTTTCGTCGCTGCCGCTGCCGCAGGCCGCGAGGGCGAGGGCGAGGGCGAGGATCACCGCGGCGCTCGACACCACGAACCACTTAGAGCTGGTCAACTCTTCTCTCCTTCACACGTTCGTTCACAAGTTGCCCGGACCCTCGCAGCGGGCCGGTCGCAGCTTGTTACCTGGATGTGTCGGAGGTGTGAAGAAGCTGTGAATGCGGTTCGGGGGCCGGTAGCGGTTCCGGCTCCGCCGGACGCAGCTCCTCCTCGACGATGCCCGCCGGTTCGGGGTCGAAGCGGTAGCCGATGCCGAAGTGGGTGTGGATGTAGGTCCAGCTCGGCGAGAGCGCCTCCAGCTTCTTGCGCAGCTTGCGGACGAAGACGTCGACCGAGCGGTCGCCGTGGGCCATCGCGTAGCCCCAGACCCGCTGGTAGATCTGCTCGCGCTCGAGCACCTGGCCGCGCTCCTCCGCCAGCAGGTAGAGCAGCTCGAACTCGCGCCGGGTGAGGTCGAGGGCCTCGTCGCCGACGAAGGCCTGGAAGCGGTCGGGGCGGATCTCCATCTCACCGGCCGCCAGCGGCGGCGCCTCGTGCTCCTGGCGGCCACGGCGGCGGCGGCGCGAGACCGCTTCGAGGCGGGCGATCGCCTCCTCGGGATGGCAGGGCTTGGTCATCCAGTCGTCGACGCCGAGCCGCAGGCCCTTGACCCGCTGGGCGACGGTGGAGCGACCGGTGCAGACGACCAGACCGAGGTCGGGCAGCATCTCGCTGACCCGCTCGAGGTAGGCCCAGGCTTCGTCGCCGAGGACGGCGGGATCGACCAGGAGGGCGTTCAGCTTCATCGCCACCAGGTCTCGCGGCGGCACCGGGCCGGTCTTCCGGCTGAGGTGCCAGCCGGCCGCCTCGGCGCGGCGGGCGAGAACGGTGACGAAACCGCTGTCGGTGTCGAGGACGGCGATTCGGATGGACGGAGTGTATGCACCCGCGGGGGCGTCACCCCCTGCGTTCACAGGATTTTCACGAGTGGTCGCCGGTGGCCCCGAATTTGCGCGGAGACCTGTTCGTCTGAGCGAACTTCGGAGCTAGAACGTCGCCGGCCGCAGGCCGGTGGCGATGATCAGCAGGATCGCGGCGCCGGCCGCGTAGCGGTAGAGGACGAAGGGGCGGTAGCTGGTCGTCCGCAGCAGGCGCAGGAGGAAGGAGATCGCGAAGTAGCCGGAGACGGCGGCGGCGGTCGTCCCCACCGCCATCGGCCCCCCCACCCCCGGCGGCAGCCCTTCTTTGGCCGCCTCCAGCGCCTTGTAAGCGGTGGCCCCGGCGACGGCCGGGATCAGCAGCAGGAAGGAGAAGCGGGCGGCGGCGTCGCGGTCGAGGCCGAGCCAGCGGGCGGCGGTGATCGTGATCCCCGAGCGCGAGGTCCCCGGGGCCAGCGCCAGCACCTGGGCGAGCCCGACGTACCAGCCGTCGCGCAGCTTCGCGTCGCCGAGATCGCGGCGCTGCGGCATGCGGTCGGCGTACCCGAGCAGGGCGCCGAAGACGATCAGCTGGATCGCGATCATCCAGGGCTCGCCGAGGTGTTCGTCGATGAAGCTCGAGCCGAGGCCGCCGGCGATCACCGCCGGCACGGTGCCGATCGCGATCGTCACCGCCAGCCGCTGCTCATGGGCGCGGATCGCCCGCTGCCGGACTGCTTGGACGAAGCCGCGAATGAGGACGAGGGCCTCGACCCGGAAGTAGGCGATCGCGGCGATCAGGGTGCCGGCGTGGAGGGCGACGTCGAAGGTCTTGTTGAAGGTCTCGTGGTCCTGCAGGAAGGTGTAGTCCTGCAGCCAGGGGACGATGATGAGGTGGCCGGAGGAGGAGATCGGCAGGAACTCGGTCAGTCCCTGGACCACCCCCAGCAGCAGGGCCTCGAGGTTCGACATGGCGGCGCATCCTACGCGTCGCGACCCCGGCTTGCGCTAGATTTCCGCCCCGTGAAGCGCACCGCCGCAGCCCTGCTCTCGATCTGGGCCCTGATGCTGCTCGTCGCCCCGGCCGCCCTTGCCGACGAGGGCGTCGGCCTCGCCGGGCCGACCACCGACAAGACGGTGACCTTCTTCTGCTTCGGCGTGATCTTCTTCTTCGCCGCCCTGGTGATCGTCCTCTCGCTGCTCCAGAACAAGCTGGAGAAGCGCAAGGAACAGCGCCGCAGCGACCTCGCGCGCTTCAACTAGTCGTTGGCCCGCGCCCTCTTCGTCTGCCTCCACAACGCCGGCCGCTCGCAGATCAGCGAGGCGCTGTTCAGCCGCGAGGCCGAAGGGCGGCACGAGGCGCGCTCGGCGGGGACGACCCCGGCGGAGGCGGTTCATCCCGAGGTGGTCGAGGCGATGGACGAGCTCGGGATCGACCTCAGCGAGCGCCGGCCGCGGAAGCTCTCCCGGGAGGACGCCGAGTGGGCCGACGTGGTGGTGACGATGGGCTGCGGCGACGAGTGCCCCTACATCCCCGGCAAGCGCTACCTCGACTGGGACCTGACCGACCCGAAGGGCCAGCCGGTCGAGGCCGTGCGGGCGACGCGCGAGGAGATCGAGCGCCGGGTGCGGGCGCTGGTCGCCGAGCTGGACGTCGGCGGCGGGTAACCGCCTATTCAGGAGAGGCGGAAGCCGGAGAGGAGGCGTTTCTCCGTCTCGCCCTCGACCTTGGCGATCACTTCGAGCCGGCCCTCCAGCGGGGTGTCGCGGATCTTCGTCGCCAGCAGGTCGTCGACCTGGAAGATCCCGGCCGAGTTGTTGAGCTGGATCTCGATCCGCACCGGGCGCTCCTCCCCGGCGCCGATCCGGACCTCGTCGACGGCCGCGGCGGAGATCGAGTGGATGCCCTCGTGGCCCAGCTCGATCGGGGTGCGGATGCGGCCCTGGGCCATGTCGAGCGCGTCGGCGACGCGGACGACGCCGGCCTCGAGCGTGTAGGGCTCGCCGCGGCGGCGGTGGCCGATGATCGCGTGCAGGATCTCCGAGGCGACGACGGTCCGCTCCGGCTCCTTGTAGGCGTCGGCGAGCAGGCGCCGGAGGGCGCTGTTGGCGAGGAAGAGCGAGTAGGCCTCGTGGTCGGCGCGGTGGATCGACATCCCCGTGTCGTGGAGGAGGGCGCCGCCGGCGACGACCACCTCGGCGTCGCGGTCGCGCATCCCGTGGTCGGCCACCATCGCCGGCTCCACCCCGGCGCGCAGAAGCAGGCGCAGCAGCCGCAGGGCGATGTTGAGGACGATCTGCATGTGGACCCAGGAGTGGTCCGACATCCCCAGCCGCTCGGCGTGGACCTGGGTCATGTACCACCAGGCCCGCACCTCCTCGTCGGAGTTGACCGCGTCGAGGAAGGTCTCGAGCTTGCGGTTCCCCCGCGTCGGCGCCCGCACCCGCGCCTCCGCGATCGCCTCCTTCGGCGGCTTGCGTTTCGGCCCCTCGGCGTCGGGCGCCGGAACCTGCTCCTCGCCCGCCTCTATCGGCTCCTCAGCCATCGCGCGCATCGTACGGCCGCCCCCGGCGTTCGTCCTTTGTTCGGCGGACGACGTACAAAGGACGAACGCCGGGCGAGATTTACCCGCAGACGGGCCAGGGGCTGGAGCCGCTCGTCGCGTAGAGGAGGGCGGCGCGGTAGTCCTGCTCGGCCTCGGGGGCCGCGGCGGGGTCGCCGCTGCCGCCCATCGATTCCCAGGTGCCGTAGTCGAACTGGTATTTGCCGCGATAGGTGCCGTCGGAGGAGACCGCGGTCGGGTCGCCGCCGGACTCGCAGGCGGCGATCGATTCCAGCGTCGCCATCGAGACGCCGCCGGGCAGCTCCGCGAAGGCTTCTTCGCGTTCGCGTTCGCGCTGACGGGCGGCGGCGCGTTCTTCGGCGCGGATGTCGGCGGCGATCGTCTCGACGACGCGGTGGAAGCGGTCGACGGGCCGCTGCAGCGCTGCCGCCGGTGCCACTTCGGCCTCGCCGACGCTCGGGCCCTTGGCCGCTCCCTCCCCGCCGGCGGCCCGTGCGGCCGCGGGGAAAGCGAGCAGGATGAGCAAGATCGGGGTGAAATGTTTGCGTTTTGTGAGCAAGCGCGAAACCGTGAGGGTTCGCGCCGCTTTCATGTGTGGTCGCTGTCACACTCCGCCCTCGCCTCGCGCGGATCGGCACTAGCTCAGGCACGAACCCGGCGGACCCCGGGGTGACTCTGGTCGCGAATTTGCGGCTTCAGACCGCTTTTGCGATCAGCAACCGCAGGTCCGGCAGCCGCCGGAACGACTTCGCCTCGGCCTTGCCGTAGCCGCTCTCCCCCATCCAGCGGGAGACGTCCTCGACGGTGTAGGTGTCGGCCCCGGAGGTGAGGTGGAAGAAGAGGCCGAGGACGGAGGCGAGGTTGGCGCGCTGGCCCCCCGGCCGGTCGTAGAGGTCGAGGACGCAGAGCGGCGCGCCCGGCCGCAGGACGGCGCGGATGCGGGCGAAGAGGGCGCGGATCTGCTCCGGCGAGAGGTGGTGGATGATGTTGAAGCAGAGGGCGCCGTCGTAGTGGCCGTCGTAGTCGATCTCGAACATGTCGCCGACGAGGTAGCGAACGCGGTCGCTCATCCCCGCCTCGGCGACGATCTGCTCGCCGACGCCGGCGCTCCCCGGCAGGTCGACGATCGTCGCCCGCAGCCCCTCGTGCCGGCGGCAGAGCGCCATCGAGAACTCGCCGTGGGCGCCGGCGACGTCGAGGACCGAGTGCGCTCCTTTCGCCAGCGGGATCGCCTTCGCGACTTCGGCGCTGGAGAGGCGCGCCAGCTGGTACTGGCCGCGGATGTAGGAGCGCCAGTAAGGGTCCTCCGGCCCTTTCTCGTGCAGCTCGACGTGCTTGCCCTCACGGACCAGGTCCTCGAGCCCGGCGTACCAGTCCCAGTAGTAGGCGGTGTCGGCGAGGAAGTCCCCGAGGTAGGTGTCCGAGCGCGGGTCGAGCCACTTGCGCCCGCTCCTGGTCAGCTCGTAGCGCCCGTCGGGCCGCTGCGCGACGTGCTTCATCGAGGCGATCACGTCGAGGACCCGGATCGTCCCGACCGGCTGCAGGCCGAGGTGCTCGGCCAGCTCGGCCGGCTCGCGCGGGCCCTCCGCCAGCGCCCCGAGGATCCCGGTCCGCTGCGCCACCTGCAGCGAGCGCGCCACCGGCATCGCGTACATCGCCTCGCCGATCGGCGTCGGCAGCTGGCCCAGCATCAGCCCGAGCCGCTCGACCGCCCCGTCCGGGATCGCTCCAATCCGCATCGGCCCCAATCTATCCGCGATCATCGACGGATGGGAGACGCGCCGACCTCGAGATTGCTGCTGGCCTGCCCCGACCAGCCGGGGCTGATCGCCCGCGTCAGCGGCTTCCTCGCCGAGTCCGGGCTCAACATCGTCGACGTCGACCAGCACTCCAGCGCCGAGGGACGCTTCTTCATGCGGATGGTCTTCGACCACGTGCCCGAGGGCGAGCGCGAGGCGCTGGAGCTGCGCTTCGCCCGCGAGATCGGCGAGCCCTTCGCGATGGACTACGAGTTCCACGACGCGGCCCGGACGAAGCGGGTGGCGATCATGGTCAGCCGCGAGGACCACTGCCTCTCCGACCTGCTCTGGCGCTGGCGCAACGGCGACCTCGGCGGCGAGCTGGTCGCGGTCCTCTCCAACCATCCCGATCACGCCGCCCAGGCCGAAGCGGTCGGGCTCCCCTTCCACCACGTCCCGGTCGACCGCGACGACCGCGCCGCCGCCGAGCGCCGGGCGCTGGAGCTGCTGCAGGGCGTCGACCTCCTCGTCCTCGCCCGCTACATGCAGGTCCTCTCCCCCCAGTTCCTCCGCGACCTCGGCGCCCCGGCGATCAACATCCACCACAGCTTCCTCCCCGCCTTCGTCGGCGCCGACCCCTACCACCGCGCCTACGAGCGCGGGGTCAAGCTGATCGGCGCCACCGCCCATTACGTCACCGCCGAGCTCGACGCCGGGCCGATCATCGCCCAGGACGTCACCCGCGTCGACCACCGCGACGAGGCCGCCGACATGATCCGCCTCGGCCGCGACGTCGAGCGCCTCGTCCTCGCCCGCGCCGTCATGGCCCACCTCGACGACCGCGTCCTCCTCGACGGCGAGCGGACGATCGTCTTCTGATGAGCGCCCTGCCGCCCGGCTCGCGCGCCCCCTCCCTCGTCCAGGCGGCCCGCTACCTGCGCGACCCGCTCGGCTTCCTCCCCCGTCACCAGGAGCGCTACGGCGACGTCTTCACCGTCCGCTTCCCCTTCTTCGGCCGGATCGTCTACGTCTCCAGCCCGGAGCTGGTGAAAGCGGTATTCACCGGCTCGCCGGACGTCTTCCACGCCGGGGAGGCGAACGCGACGGTGCTGGAGCCGGCGCTGGGGCCGAACAGCGTCCTCACCCTCGACGGCGAGCCGCACCTGCGCCAGCGCAAGCTGCTGCTGCCGCCCTTCCACGGCGACCGCATCCGCCGCTACGGCGAGCTGATGCTCGAGGTGACCCGGCGGGAGATGGAGAGCTGGCCGGTCGGCGAGCCGTTCTCGCTGCGGCCGAGCACCCAGCGGATCACCCTCTCGGTGATCCTCCGCGCCGTCTTCGGGATCCACGACGAGGCGCGGGTCGAGCGGGCCGGCGAGCTGATCGACAGCTTCTCCGACCGGGTGACGACGATCACCAGGTACCCGTTCCTGCGCCGCGACCTCGGGCCGGGCAGCCCCTGGCGCCGCTTCCTCGCCGCCCGCCGCCGCCTCGACGAGCTCGTCTACGAGGAGATCGCGCTGCGGCGGGCCGAGGCGGAGAGCGGCGAGGGGGACGACGTCCTCTCCTTGCTGCTGCGGGCGCGCCACGACGACGGCTCGCCGATGAGCGACGCCGAGCTGCGCGACGAGCTGCTGACCGTGATCGGCGCCGGCCACGAGACGACGGCGACGGCGCTGGCCTGGGCGATGGAGCGGCTGCTGCGCAACCCGCAGGTGCTGGCACGGCTGCGCGATTCGATCGCGGCCGGCGAGGACGACTACCTCGAGGCGACGGCGAAAGAGACGCTGCGCCTGCGCCCGGTGATCCTCGACGTCGCCCGCAAGCTGACGGCGCCGGCGACGATCGGCGGCTACGAGCTGCCGGCCGGCAGCTTCGTCGTCCCCGCCATCGCCGGCCTCCACTACCGCGACGACCTCTTCCCCCAGGCGCGGGAGTTCCGCCCCGAGCGCTTCCTCGGCGGCAAGGTCGACAACTACGCCTGGATCCCCTTCGGCGGCGGCATCCGCCGCTGCGTCGGCGCCGCCTTCGCCGAGTTCGAGATGCGAACCATCCTCCGCGAGATCGTCAGCCGCGCCGACCTCCACGCTCCCGACCCCGCCCCGGAGAAGGTCAAGATCCGCAACATCACGATGACCCCGCAGCACGGAACCCGGATCGTGCTCGAGCGTCCGCTGGCGCCGATCGCCTAGGTCGCCGCGCCCTCGGCTTCCCGCTGCGCCTCCTCCCACTCCGCGTAGAGCTCCTCGACCGCGGCCTTCGCCTCTGCGTGGCGCTTCGTCGCCCGCTCGACCCGGCCTGGGCTCGACCATGCGGCGGGGTCGGCGAGCTCGTCCTCGAGCTGTTGCAGCTTCGCCTCGGCCCGCTCGATCCGGTCCTCCAGCTTCGCCGCCTTGCGAGCGGCTTTCTGCGCCGGCTTGGTGGCGCTGTACTTCTTGACGCCGCCACGCGGCTTCGCCGCGGCCTGCGTCTCGGCCTCGACTTCGTCGCGCCGCCGCTGGTACTCGGCCCAGCCGTTCGGGTGGCTCTCCAGGCGACCGCCCTCGCAGACGAGGGTGCGGCTGCCGACCGCCTCCAGCAGCGCCCGGTCGTGGGAGACGAGCAGCACCGCCCCCGCGAACTCGGTCAGCGCGTCCTCGAGCGCCTCGCGGCTCTCGATGTCGAGGTGGTTGGTCGGCTCGTCGAGGACGAGGACGTTGGCCCCGGAGGCGACGAGGATCGCCAGCGAGAGCCGCCGCTGCTCGCCCCCGGAGATGTCGGACAGCTGCTTCTCCACCTCGGCGCCGGAGAAGAGGAAGCCGCCGAGCAGGGCCCGCGCCTGGTTCTCGGTCAGCCCGGTCTCCCGCTTCGCCGCGTCGAGCACGGTGCCGCCGCCGGCCGCGGTCTCGGCGTGCTGGGAGAGGTAGCCGATCTTGACGTTGTGGCCGGTGCGGACGCTGCCGGCGGCGGGCTCGCGGTCGCCGGCGAGGGTCTCGATCAGGGTCGTCTTGCCGGCCCCGTTCGGCCCGACCAGGACCATGTGTTCCTCGCGCTCGATTTCGACGTTCGCCCCCTCCAGCAGCGTCCGCCCCGGCACCTCGAGCCTGCCGTTGACCAGTTTCAGCACCACCCGCCCCGGCCGCTCCGGCGGTTTGAAGTGGAAGCGCAGCTGGCGGTTGTCGCGCTTTTCGGTTGCCGGGCCTTCGCGCTTGGCTTTCTCGATCATCTTCACCCGCGACTGCGCCTGGCGCGCCTTCGTCGCCTTGTAGCGGAAACGCTCGACGAAGCGCTCCATCCGCGCGATCTCCGCCTGCTGGCGCTCGATCGCTTTGCCGAGGGCGATCTGCCGCGCCGCCTGCTCCTGGCGCCAGGCGTGCCAGGGCCCGGCGAAGAAGCGGGCGCGCCCGGCCTCCAGCTCCAGCACCGAGGTCCCCACCGCCTCCAGGAACCAGCGGTCGTGGGCGACGAGGACGACGGCGGCGTCGAGGTCGACCAGGTAGCGCTCCAGCCACTCCAGCGAGGGGATGTCGAGATGGTTCGTCGGCTCGTCGAGCAGCAGCAGGTCGGGACGGGTGGCGAGGGCGCGGGCCAGCGAAGCGCGGGTCAGCTCGCCGCCGGAGAAGGTGTGCAGCGGGCGCTCGGCGTGCTCGGCCTCGAAGCCGAGGCCGCGGAGGACGGCGAGGACGTCGTCGCGCCAGCGGTAGCCGCCGCCGGCTTCGAGCCGCTGCTGGGCGGCGGAGTAGGCCCGCATCGTCTCCTCGCTCGCCTCGCCGCCCATCTCCCCCTCCAGCCGCTCCAGCTCGGCCTCGGTCTCGAGCATGTCGGTGCGGCCGGAGAAGACGTACTCGCCGAGTGTCATCGGCGATTGCCGCGGCGGCCGCTGGTCGTGCAGCGCCACCCGCGCCCCCCGCTGGACCGCCAGCGAGCCGGCGTCCGGCGCCAGCTCGCCTGCCAGCACCCGCAGCAGCGTCGACTTGCCGGCGCCGTTGCGGCCGGAGAGCGTCATTCGTTCGCGCGGCTCCAGCTTGAAGGAGACCTCCTCGAAGAGGAGCTTGCCGCCGACGTAGACGTCGAGCGAGGTTGCGGTCGCGATGGCCATGGCACGACCAAGGTAGTGGCCGCCCCGCAACTTTGTCCCCGCCTACCGGGGACAAGCTGGAGCGTCGAGCCCTGGCGGCAGCTCGCCGTTGCGGTGAGCTGCCGCGCCTGCGCGAGCGACGCGCCTAGCTTCGCCGGAAGCCCACCGCCCGCGGCCGGTTCCGGGGCCGCGGCTTTCTCGCGTTCCTGCGGATCCTCTCCAGCGCCTCGTCGAGCCGCCACTCTGTCGGCGTGCGCAGCCCCTTCTCCCTGTTGCAGCGCCGGCAGGCGGCGACGAGGTTGGCCGGGACCGTCGGCCCGCCCCGCGCCCGCGGGTCGACGTGATCGACCTCGGTCGTCTCCCCGCCGCAGTACGCGCAGGTCCAGCCGTCGCGGTCGAGGACCGCGCCCCGCAGGATCGGGTGGATGCGCCGCTGGGCCGGGTCCGAAGCGGCCGGGTCCCAGCGCAGGAGCGGGTTGGAAGCTGAGGGAATTCGCATCGAAAGTAGGACCGCCCCCCACGGTCCCCTAGAGAGAACCCCGCTCCAGCGCCGGAGTTTCGCCCGGACACCATGTTCCAAATGGGAACTAGCGCGGTCCTCGCCCAGGGCGGGGGTTCGGGTTCGAGCCCTTGCGGGTCTCGAACCGGTGAGTGATGGAGGCGCCGAGATTCGAACTCGGATCCGCGGACGCGGTGCGAGGGTGTCTACAGGTTTAGCTGGCGCTTGATTCTCGTCTCCCGGGGTCCGCGCCAGCGGGCACTGCGGGAGATAAAGCCCCTTCGATGTCCCCCGGCGGTCAGGGCGATCCGCCCGGGTGAGCCCGCATCTTGAAGCCGGTGCCCCTTCCCGCGGGCGGGGAAGGACCGACTCTCACAGCGCTTAGCTTCTAACTAAGCGGCGAGGGCGAACTCATGGTCCGCACGTATTGGTTTGTGCTGGGGTTTAACGAGGCCTCCAGCAACCTCGACCTGCAACCGTTCGCACGAGTCGACCACGTCGAAGCCTGTCGCCCCCGTGCTTGGGAATGCCTTTCGATTGTACGGGGTAGGGCTTGACTGTCCTGTGATGATGGTGCCCGTGAACGAGCGCAGCTACGACGCGATCGTCCTCGGCGCCGGCCCCGCGGGCGAGGTCTGCGCCGGCCGCCTCGCCGAGGCGGGCTGGAAGGTGGCGATCGTCGAGCGCGACCTGATCGGCGGCGAATGCTCCTACTACGCCTGCATGCCCTCGAAGGCGCTGCTGCGACCGGCCGACGTGCTCGCCGAGGCGAAGCGGATCCCCGGCGTCCCCACCGGCCACGGGGAGCTGGAGGCGCCGGCGGTCCTCGCCCGGCGCGACGAGGTGATCCACGACCAGGACGACTCCGGCCAGCTCCCCTGGCTGGAAGAACGGGACATCGACCTGATCCGCGGCAGCGCCCGCTTCGACGGCGAGCGCCGGATCGTCGTCGACGAGCACACCCTGGTCGCCGAGAGGGCGGTCGTCGTCGCCACCGGCAGCAAGGCGGCGATGCCGCCGATCGAGGGGCTCGACGAAATCGACGCCTGGAACAACCGCAACGCCACCACCGCGAAGCTGCTGCCGGAGAGCATGATCGTGCTCGGCGGCGGTCCGGTCGGCAGCGAGCTGGCGCAGGCCTGGGCCAGCCTCGGCACCGAGGTGACCCTGGTCGAGGGCGGCGAGCACCTGCTCTCCCGCGAGGAACCGTTCGCCGGCGAGGAAGTCGCCGCGGCGCTGCGGGAGCGCTTCGGGGTCGACGTCCGCACCGGCTCGGAGGTCGAGAGCGTCGCCGCCGGCGAAGGCGGGCGCGGCATCGTCGCCTGCCTCGAGGGCGGTGAGCTGGTCGAGGCGGCCGAGATCCTGATCGCCGTCGGCCGCGTCCCCCACACCGCCGACCTCGACCTCGAAGCGGCGGGGGTCGAGGCGAACGAGCACGGCTACCTCGACACCGACGGGCGGATGCGGGTGGGCGACCGCGACTGGCTCTACGCGGTCGGCGACGTCAACGGCCGCGCCCTCTTCACCCACATGGGCAAGTACCAGGCCTGGATCGCGGCCGAGAACCTGCTCGGGCGGGAGACGGAGGCGGTCGCCGAAGGAATCGGCTCCCCCCGGGTCACCTTCACCGACCCCCAGGTCGCCGCCGCCGGCAAGACGCTGGAGCAGGCGCGAGAAGCGGGGATCGACGCCCGCGCGGTCGACGCCCCCACCGACGGCACCCCAGGCGCGAGCTTCCAGGGCAAGGGCACCGGCGGCACCTGCCGGCTGGTGATCGACCGGGCAAAGGAGACGATCGTCGGCGCCACCTTCACCGGCTTCGAGACCGCCGACTTCCTCCAGGCCGCGACCGTGGCGATCGTCGGCGAAATACCCCTTTCAAAACTGCGTCATGCGGTCGCCCCCTACCCCAGCCGCAGCGAGTTCTGGCTGAAGCTGCTCGAGAAGTACGAAAGCGACTGACGGAGCCGGGAGAGGGGTCTCCCGGACCCTCCCCGCCGTTGTCCGGGAGACCCCTCTCCCGGCGCCCTAAACCGTTGACCTCGACTTCAGGTCCTCTACGAGCTCCTGCGGGAACCCCGCGACCTGGTCGAGGTCGTCGACCGACTTGAAGCCGCCGAGACGCTCGCGATGGGCGAGCAGGCGAGTGGCCTGCGTCACCGAGAGGTTCTGCTCGCGCAGTTGCTCGAAGGTGATCGTGTTGAGGTTGACCGCCTCGCCGACGGGAGCGCCGAAGGCCGGCGCCGCGACGGGCGCGGGAGGCTCGGCCGCCGGCGGCTGCGCCGGGGGCGGCGGAGCCGCGGCTGGCGGGGGAGTCGGCGGCGCGAAGGACTCGGCCGGGGGGGGAGGCGGCGTCGGCGGTGAGAAGGACTGGGCGTCGGCCGGGGTCGGCGGCGGCGTCGGCGGCGAAAACGACTGGGCCGGCGGGGGCGGGGGCGGCGCGAAGGACTGCTGCGGCTCCGGCGCCGGAGACGATGGCGGCATGGGCGCGGCCCCGCCCTGGACCGAGCGCACCACGTTCTGCTCGGCTTCGGCGGCGCGACGCTCGGCCTCGCGTGCCCGCTCTTCGGCTTCGGCGACGCTGCGGCGCATCTCCTCGAGGCGGCGGTCCTGCGCTTCCTCCTCGGCCCGGCGCTGCTCGAGACGCTGCGCCTCGGCGGCGCGCGCTTCGGCGGCTCTGGTCCGCTCCTCGATCTGACGCAGGCGCTCCTCGGCCTCTTTCATCGCCCGCTCGCGCGCCTGCCGATCGTCCTCGAGGCGCTGCTCGGCGGTGCGCAGGTCGAGGGGAGGCGCGGGGACGGCCTGCGGGCCGCCGACCTGGGTGTCCTGGATCGGCGGCGCGCCGAGCTGCTGGTCGGCCTGGGCGCCGATCCGCTGGGTCTCGGCCCGGACCTCCTCGACCCGGTCGCGCACCCGTTGTTCGGCGGCGCGGGGGTCGTAGTCGCCGGGCGCCGGCGTCCCGCCGGGGACGGGTGGCGGCGGCACGGAGCTGAGGCCGCCGGCCTGCGGCTGCGCGGTCGTCGCCTCCTCCCACGGCGGCAGCTGCCCCGACGGCGGCACCTGGCCGCTCGCCTGGGCCTCGGCCACCGCTCGTTCGTTCGCTTCGCGGGCGGCCGCCAGCCGCTGCTCGGCCAGCGCGGCCTCGCGCTGCTGCTTGCCGCTGCCGATCTTGATCCCGAAGAACTTGCGCTGCTTCGGCGCCGGAGCGGCGGCGGGAGCACCCGGGCCTTCGGCGGCCGCGGGCGCGGGGGCCGCGCCGCCGCGCTTCTGCGCCTTGCGCTGCGCCCGCTCTTCCTTGCGGCGCTGGAGCTCGGCTTTGCGGGCTTCGCGCATCTGCAGCCGTTTCTGCTGCTGTTCGGCGCGCTGGCGGCGCTTGCGGTCTTTGGAGGACTCGCCCGCGGGGACCTGGCCCAGCGTCGGCGGCGGCGTCGAAACGCCGGGCGGCGGCGTCGACTGGCCGGGGACGGCGGCGGGGGCCGCGGCGACGGGGGCCGCGGCCGGCATCGCGGTCGTCGCCTGAGTCGGGGGAGCGGCGGGCGCGGGAGGCGCCCCCGGGGGTGGGGTCGGCGGGTTGGCCGCGGCGGCGGGCGGACTCGCGGCCTGGGCCGCCTGCTTCCTTTCCTTCTCTTTCGCGCGCCGCTGGCTGATCCGCACGATCAGCAGGAGCAAGAGGATCGCCGCCAGCAGCGCGGCCACGAAGTAGCCGGTGTTTTCGCTGACGTAGTCGCTCGCCTTTTCCGGGAAGGAATCGGCGCCGGCCTGCGCGGGGGCCACCATTAGCACGGCGATGATCCCAGCGACGGCGGCGGGGAGGCTCTTCCGGGTCCGCATCGCCCTGCATCCTTGCATGTGATTCGGCAGTTTCAACCTCAACGCATCCTTCCCTTGAACTCGCGCTCGACCTCTCTGCGCACGTCCCGGTCGGCGATCTCCCGCCGCCGGTCGCGACCCTCCTTGTTTCGCGCTAAAGCCAGCTCCACCTTCGCCCGCGGCCCTTTGAAATAGATCCTGGTCGGGATCAGGGTCAGGCCTTTCTGCGCGGTTTTCCCGACCAGGCGCTCGATCTCCTCCCTGTGCAGGAGCAGCTTGCGCGGCCGCTCGGGTTCGTGGGCGTCCACCGCGGCGTTCTCGTAGGGCGGGATATGCAGCTTGCGGAGCCAAACCTCGCCCTTCTCGACGACCGCGTAGGCATCGGTCATCTGCGCTTTGCCGCCGCGCAGCGCCTTCACCTCCGAGCCCCGCAGGGCGATCCCCGCCTCCATCTTCTCCACCCACTCGAACTTGTGGCGGGCGCGCCTGTTCGTGACGACGTCGCCGGAGGCGGGCTCCCGTTTCTTCTTCTGCTTCTTCGCCATCAGCCGCTCTTTCCCACCGGCGCCAGCTCGGCTCGGCCGCGCGCTGCGTCGACTCCGGCGACGCGGACGGATATCGGATCGCCGAGCCGCACCCGCGCCCCCGACTCGCGCCCGACCAGGGCCACCTCGGCCTCGTCGAGCTTGTAGTACTCGCCCGGCAGCCGCCGCGCCGGCAGCATCCCCTCGTAGACGTCGCCGAGCTCGCCGCCGAAGGAGACGAAGGCGGCGGAGCGGATCACCCCCGAGACCTCGCCCTCGAAGACCGCGTCGAGCCCCCGCTCGCCGAGCTCGCGTTCGAGCAGGTAGGCGGCGCAGACGTCGTCGGCATGGCGCTCGATCTGCATCGACTCCCGCTCCCGCGCCGAGCAGTCGGCGGCGGCGTCGCGGGCCTGCGCCAAGGTCGGCGCCTCCTCCCCCTCGCCCAACAGCGCCAGCAGCGCCCGGTGGCAGACGAGGTCCGGGTAGCGGCGGATCGGCGAGGTGAAGTGGCAGTAGGCGGAGCTGCCGAGGCCGGCGTGGCCGATGTTCCGCTCGCTGTAGGAGGCCTGCTTGAGGGATCTGAGCACGAGCGAGGTATACGCCTCCCGGCCGTGCCCGCGTCGGGCGGCCTCGCGCCGCACCAGCCGGCTCGCCTCGGCGGCCAGGTGACCGGCCTCCTGCGGCGAGAGCCCCCGCCCCAGCGGCGGCGTCGGCACCCCCAGCGCGGAGAGCTGCTCGAGCAGGCGCTCGACCCGCGCCGCGTCGGGCTGGGCGTGGACGCGGTAGATCGCCGGCGCCCGCTCGCGCTCCAAGAGCTGGGCGACCTGCTCGTTGTTGAGGATCATCAGCCGCTCGATCAGCCGGTGCGCCTCGGTCTGGGCGACGCCGTGGGCGGCGAGGACGTTCCCCTCCGCGTCGAACTCGAACTCCGGCTCGCTCGATTCGACGTCGAGGCTGCCGGCGCCGCGGTGCTCGCCGAGGCCGGCGGCGACCTCGCGGGCGGCGGCAAGCGGTTCAGCCACCTCGGCCGGCGGCTGCGCGCGGCCGGCGAAGATCTCGTCGAGCTGGTCGTAGTCGAGGCGGGCGTCGGAGCGGATGCGGCTGCGGTAGAAGCGCGCCCTCCGCGGCTTCATCCCCGGTCCCAGCTCGACCTCGGTCGTCACCGCCAGCCGCTCGACCCCCGGCGCCAGGCTGCAGGCTTCGCTGGAGAGCGCGTGCGGCAGCATCGGCTCGACCGCGCCGGGGACGTAGGTGCTGTTGCCGCGCCGCCGCGCCTCCTGGTCGAGCAGGGAGCCGGGCTTGACGTGGGCGGCGACGTCGGCGATGTGGATCCAGACCCGGGCCCCGTCCCCCTCGAGCTGGGCGGAGACCGCGTCGTCGAAGTCCCGCGCCGTGGCCGGGTCGACGGTGAAGGTCGCGAGCGCGGTGAGGTCGCGCCGCGGCCCGCTCTCCCGCTCCGCCCGCTCCGCCGCTTCCCGCGCTTCTCCCTCGATCGTCGGCCGGAAGCCGCGGAATCCGAGCCCGTCCTTCAGCAGCCCCGCGACCGCATCCCGCGCCGGCATCAGCCGCCGATCTGGCCGGCGAGCACGCCGAGGGCGCGCTCCCTGGCCTCGTCGGCTTTCGTCTTGGGATCGTCGGCGACCTTGACGTCGGGGTGGATGCCGTGGCTCTTCGCCAGGTTCACCCCTTCCGGCGTGAAGAACTCGCCGACCGACAGCTTCAGGGCGCCGCCGTTGGCCAGGTTCTGCTCCTCCTGGAAGAGCCCCTTTCCGTAGGAGCGGGTGCCGACCACGGTCGAGCCTGCGTCGTCGGCCAGCGCCGCGGTGAGGATCTCCGCCGCCGAGGCGGTACCGCCGTCGATGAGGACGACCACGGGAAGATCCGAGCGCGGGTCGCCTGGGGTCTCGTGGACGCTGTTGCCCTGGGTCCGCGAGCGCGTCCTCACCACCACTTCGCCCTGCGGCAGGAACACGTTGGCGCTGAACACCGCCTCGCCGAGCAGGCCGCCGGGGTTGTGGCGAAGGTCGAGGACGATCCCTTCCGCACCTTCCCGTTCCACCTTCTCGACCCCGCGCGCGAGCTGGGCGTGGGCGGCTTCGCTGAAGCTGAGCATGCGGACATAGCCGAGCGTCTTCCCCTTCACCTTCTCGGTGCTGCCGCTGACGTTGGGGAACGACACCTGAGCCCGGGTGATCGTCAGCTCTTTCGTCTTGCCGCTCCTGCCGTCGCGGACGCCGAGCGTCACCTGAGTTCCTTCCGGCCCGACCACTTCGTCGCGGACTTCGGCCGAGTCCCGCCTGCCGATCGGCTTTCCCTCGACCGAGACCAGCGTGTCCCCCGCTTCCAGCCCGGCCTCTTCAGCCGGGGAGCCGCGGAAGACCTTGACGATTTCCGAGCCGGCCTTCACCCGCTTGATTTCCACCCCGATCCCCGAGAAGTGGCCTTCGATCTCTTCGTTGAAGCCTGCAAGCGCTTCCGGGGAGAAATATTCGGAGTAGCGATCCTCCTCATGGCTCTGGCGAAGCCGTTTCACCATCCCCTGCAGGGAGGCGTTACCGAGTTCCTCCCCGCCGACCGAGCGGTAGTAGCTGCCTTCGATCGCTTCCGCCGCTTCGGCGGTCAGGCCGCCGGTTTCCTCGACGAAGGCGTCGCGCAGCGGTTGCGGCAGCGTGTTCGGGTGCCCGCCGAGCCAGAGCCCGGCGGCCGCGACGGCCACCAGCGCCACCGCGCAGGCCACGGCCCCGCGTGCGCTCACGCCCGCCTCAGACCTTGAGGAAGCGCCGCAGCGTCACGCCCGAGCCGATCGTCGAGACGACGATCGAGGCGGCGAAGAGGATCGCGACCAGGGCCGGGAAGCCCAGGGTCGAGTTGTTCTGCGCCGAGAGGACGCTGATCGAGCTGCTGAGGGGGTCGACGACGGTGATCTTGCCCAGCCACAGGATCAGTATGGCCAGCAGGCCGCCGACGAAACCGACGACCACGCCCTCGATCATGAACGGCCAGCGGATGAACCAGCGGGTGGCGCCGACCAGGCGCATCACCTCGACCTCGCGGCGGCGGGTGTAGATCGAGAGCCGGATCGTGTTGCCGACCAGCATCAGCGAGGCGAGGATCAGCAGCGCCGTGATCACCGTGAGGACGATCTTCAGCGCGCTCGTCACCTGCTCGATCCGGTCCGAGGACTGCTGGCGGTCGAACGGTTTGACGATGATCGAGGAGATCGGTTCCCCGTTCGTCCCGTTCGGGTAGACCGCCGTGCGGATCGAGGGCAGGTTGGCGGCGTCGTCGGCCTTGACTTCGAAGCTGTTGGGAAGCGGGTTGGTGTGCAGCTCTTCGACGATCGAGTCGTCCTTCAGTTCGCCTTTCAGCGTCGCCAGCGCCGCGGCCTTGCTGATGAAGGTGACTTCGGCGACGTGCGGGATCGCTTCCAGTTCGCCGCGCAGCTTGGCGATTTCGGCTTTGGTCGCGTCGTCGTAGAGCTGGTACTGGACGTTGAGCTGGTCGCGCACTTCTTCGCTCTTGCCCTGCGCGGTCTGGAAGATCGGGATCAGCATCCCGAGCAGGACGACGGTGACGACCGTGGTCACGATCGCCGCCAGGCTGGGGGCGCCGTTGCGCTTCAGCGCGCGCAGGGCCTCCTGGAAGAAGAAAACGAGTCGTCCCACGATCAGCTCAGGTGGTCGTGGTCGGAGTGTCCGTTGGTGCGCGGCTCGCCTTCGGCGCCGACGCCCATCTCGGCCCGCATCCGCAGGCCGAATTCGGTCGTCGACTCCTCGGTGTAGCCGCCGGAGACCTCGTCGCGGACGACGCGGCCCTCGAAGAGCTCGACGACGCGGCGCTGCATGTTGTCTACCATCTCGCGGTCGTGGGTGACGACGACGACGGTGGTCCCGGTCTTGTTGATCCGGTAGAGCAGCTGCATGATCCCGATCGAGGTGACCGGGTCGAGGTTCCCGCTCGGCTCGTCGGCCAGCAGCAGCGGCGGGTGGTTGACGAACGCGCGCGCGACGCTGACGCGCTGCTGCTCGCCGCCGGAGAGCTGGTCGGGGTAGCTGTGGAGCTTGGTCGAGAGGCCGACCAGGCGCAGCGTCTGCGGCACCTGCTCGCGGATTTCGGCGCGGCTGGCGCCGATCACCTGCAGGGCGTAGGCGACGTTGTCGTAGACGGTGCGGTCGGGCAGGAGCTTGAAGTCCTGGAAGACGGTGCCGATGTTCCGGCGCAGCTGCGGGATCTTCTTCTCCGGCAGCTTGCCGATGTCCCGCCCGGCGATCTTGACCGTGCCTTCGGTGGCGGTGAGCTCACGGATCAACATCTTGATCAGCGTCGACTTGCCGCAACCGGTCGGGCCGACGAGGAAGACGAACTCGCCGCGGCCGATCCCCAGGGAGATCCGATCGAGCGCCATGTGGCCGCCCGGGTAGACCTTGGTGACCTGGTTCAGCTCGATGATCGGGGCGCGACGCCCGCGGGGGCGTCGCGGCTCGTCGCCGCTGGGGTTGTTCTTCTTCGATCTGCGCATGCGTGGGTGGCTTCTGCGATCACAGGGTGACTCCTGCGGGTCGTCGACCCCGCAAGATCTCGCCCACGCAGGCGATCTTTCAGGCGGCGACGGCGGGCGCAGGCGCGGGCGCCGCCAGGGGCTGCGCCGTGATCTGCACGACCGGAAGATCGATCACCCGGCGCAGCC
>JAICSS010000041.1 GCA_025936755.1 Solirubrobacterales bacterium
CCATCGCGAGAGTCCCGAAGGCGACGCGGTTCGCGCCCAGGCAGTGCAGCTTCACGATGTCCCAGCCGTGGCGGTAGCCGCCGTCGGCCCAGATCTCGACCCGGTTGCGCAGCCCGGCCTCCATCAGCGCCCGGTGCACGGCGCGGGTGCCGATGTCGCTCGGCAGGCCGACGTGGCGCAGCGCGTGCTGGCGGGCCGCTCCGGTCCCCCCCTCGAAGCCCGAGAGGGTGATGATGTCGGCGCCGGCCTTGGCGATCCCGAGGCCGATCGTGCCGATGTTCGGCACCACCGGCACCTTGACCGAGACCCGCACGTCCGGGTTGACGGTCTTCAGCTCGTCGATCAGCTCGGCCAGGTCCTCGATCGAGTAGAGGTCGTGGTTGTTGGAGGGCGAGATCAGGTCGGTGCCGGGCGAGGCGTTACGCGCGGCGGCGACCTTCTCGGAGACCTTCTTGCCGGGCAGGTGGCCGCCCTCGCCGGGCTTGGCCCCCTGGCCGATCTTGATCTCGGCGACGTAGGAGCTGTTCAGCATCTCCGCGGAGACGCCGAAGCGGCCGGAGGCGACCTGCTGCCCGCGCCATTTGCGGTACTGGCCGTACATGTCGCGGATCTCCCCACCCTCGCCGTTGATGCAGAGGACGTTGATCGCCTTCGCCGCGTCCGCGTAGGCGCGGAAAGCCGGCTCGGACTGCGAGCCGAAGCTCATCGAGGAGATCACGATCGGGTAGTCGTGGTGGCCGACGCCGGCGTCGACGGTGCTCGGGTCGACCGGGTCGCGATCCCCCTTCAGGGCCATGACGTGGCGCATCGAGATCGGGCTCTGCCTCTCGAGGTCGCGGACTTTCTCCGAATACTCCTCGTAGGTGCCGGTCCCGTTCGCGGTCGCGATCGCCGCCTTGTAGACCTTCGGGTAGAAGCGGAACGTCTTCGCCGGTTTCGCCGCCGCGTCGTCGCCCGAGAGGGCGTGGGCGCGGGCGTTGGTGTCCTCGTCGAGGTCGGCGAAGCCGGTTCCCGCCTTCTCGGAGGCGGCGTAGAGCTCGGTCTGGAAGATCTCCGCCAGCTCGGGCTTGATCCCGATCGAGCTGAACTGGCGCGCGTAGCCGCGCACCTCGTGGATCCCGATCGTCGAGATCACTTTCTCGATCCCTTTGCGCAGCGCCGCGCAGAGGTTGGCGACGTCGGACTCGTAGTCCTCGACGCAGATCACCTCGACCATCGTGTACGGGCAGACGCCGTTGGCGCCGAGCCCGAGGGCGAGCATCACGTCGTGGACGTTGCGGATCGAGGCCGCGCGCAGGACGAGGCCGCAGCGGCGGCGCAGGTTCTCTTCGCCGGCCTCGACTTTGAACTGCTTCAGCGCCTGGTCGACCGCCGAGGTCGCCAGGTGGGGGTCGAGGTAGCGCCGCTCGGCGTCGTACACGGTGCGGTCGGTGAGGACCAGCAGCTCGCAGCCGTTGCGGACCTTCTTCACCGCCTCCTGCTTGATCCGCTCGATCGCGCCCCGGGTCGTCTCCGACTCCAGCAGGGAGATGTCGACGGCGGCGGCGCGGCCGCGGAACTCCTCCCAGAGGTCCTCGAGCAGGTAGGTGTCGTGCTCGCGGGCGATCTGCCGGTAGGCCTTGTCGGCGAGCGGCGCCAGGCCGTGGTGGCCGCCGAGGATCACCGGGAATCCGGTTTCGACGGTGCCGGTGTCCTCGCTCGCGTTCTCCAGCGAGGGACGGCGGCCGAACAGGGTCCGGGTCGAGAAGTGCTCCATCTCCCGTTCGCGGTCGATCGCCGGGTTGGTGACGACGGCGACCGTCTCCTTGAAGTAGTCGGCGAGGTTCTGCCGCTCGGGCGAGAGCGCCGCCAGCGGGCCGTCGTAGCCGAGCGAGCCGACCGGCTCGGCCCCGTTGGAGGCCATTTGCTGGACGAGTTTGACGTCGTCGCGCTGCCAGCCGAAGCCGGCGAGGACGCGGTCGGAGACCCGGACCGGCTCCTCGGGGCCGGCGTCGGTGTAGCCGGGGACGTCCTGGCCCTCGAGCGGGCCGCCGGTCTCCAGCGCCCGCTCGTAGCCGGCGACCGCCTCGACGCCGTTGCGGGCGAGCCAGCGGTCGCGGACGATCCGCAGCATCTCGTCGTGGGAGTGCAGGCTCGCGCTGCGCTCGCCGCGGTCGATCTGGACCAGCACCTTCTCCCCCGGCGCCAGCGGCTTCGGCTCCGAGCACATCTTCGCGACCGAGACGACGCCGGGCTCGGAGCTGAAGACGAAGTCGTCTTCGGTCTCCACCTGCCAGAGCGGGCGCAGGCCCATCGCGTCGGCGGAGAAGACGCACTCGTCGGCGTGACGGGCGATCAGCGCCACCGGGCCCTGCGCGAACGGCCCCATCGTCTGGTGCAGGTACATGTAGAAGGCGTGCAGGTCGGCGGGCAGGTCGCGGACCTCGGCGACGATCGGCGGCAGCACCATCTCCATCGCCTCGGCGAGGCTGAAGCCCTCGCGGCTGACCAGGGTGTCGATCGTGCGGTTGAGGTCCTGCGAGTCCGAGGAGCCGGGCTGGATGGGGACCGACAGCATCTTCGCCTCCTGGCGCAGCTGCTGGATCGTGTTGATCTCGCCGTTGTGGCCGAGGACGGAGAACGGCTGCACCCGTTTGAACGAGGGCCAGGTGTTGGTCGAGTAGCGGTTGTGGCCGAAGCAGCCGATCGTCTCGAAGCGCGGGTCGTGCAGGTCCGGGTAGTACTCGCCGAGGACGGTGGGGGCGCCCATCACCTTGTAGACGCAGGTGGTGGCGGAGAAGGAGGGGACGTGGACGTCGAGCTCTTTCTCCAGGCAGATCATCAGGTCGAAGAGGACGTGGTGGCGGATCGCGGCGTCGGCGACGAGGCCGCCGAGCTGCCAGAAGACCGGCTCCTCCTCGCGCGCGGTCGGGCCCAGCGCCGGCGAGTCGACGACGCCCTCGCGCTCGGCGAGGACGCGGAAGCCGCCGGCGGCGAGCAGCTCGCGGGCGTCGTGCTTGACCCTCTCGACGTCCTGGGAGCGCTCGATGAAGACGTGGGCCACGGCGAAGGCGTCGTCGGTCGCCAGCGACGGATCGTGGCCGCCGGTGCGGACCTCCTCGGCCCAGATCTTGCGCGGGATGTCGACCAGGAGGCCGCAGCCGTCCCCCTCGCCGTCGACGTTGCCGGCGCGGTGGAGCATCTTCTGCAGGGCGGGGATCGCCAGCTCGATCGGTTCGTGGCTCGGCGTCGCGTCCTTGCGGACCGAGGCGTAGATGGCGCAGGCGTCTTTGTCCTCGACGCTGGGCGGAGATACGAGCGGCCGGTAGGGGCGCTCTGGCGAGTAGCGCTCCACACGAGCGCCGCGATCGGACTGGGTCTTCAATTTTCCCTCCCGGGTTCCACGCCTTCTTCGAGCGGGCGCGCGACGGGTTGACGAGTTACGGGATTATAGGGGCCGGTCAAGCCCTCGAACAGAGAACCGGGGTGACTGCATCAAGCCCACGACATCGGCTGGTAGCCGCCGTCGGGCTCGACCCCGATCAGCAGCGCCAGAACCGGCGCCTCGGAGCGGTTGAGGATCGTGCGCGTGGCGGCGGGCTCCAGCGAGACGAAGGTGCCGGCCGGTGCCGGATGGTCCTCCCCGTCGAGCCGCATCACCGCCTCGCCCTCGAGGATCACGTAGAGCTCGACCTGCCCGCTCTGCGCCTCGTCGTGCTCGGGGATCTGCCCGCCGGGCGCGATCTCGACCAGGTTGTAGCCGAAGGCGCTGGTGCCGAGCGCCCTGCGGGCGAGCAGCCAGGTGCAGTCGCCCGACCCCTCCATCCGCTCGAACTCGTCGCGGTTCTTGATCGTGTAGTTGGCCATCACTTCGACCTTACCCTCCGCTGCTACTACGCATGTCACTTTCTTCCCACCCGTCGGGGAAGAAAGTGACATGGCTCAACCGGGTCCGACGATCGCCGCGACAACCAGGCCGCCGCTGACGCCGAGGAAGGAGACGACCGCCAACGCCCGGTACCAGAGGCGCTTGTCGACCTCGGGATCGAAGGCGAGGGGGACGAAGAGGAAGGGGTTGACGAAGGTGCCGAAGACGAGGGCGACCGCGACTGCCTTCGGCAGGTCCGGCACCGCGAGGCCGACCCCGATTAGGATCAGGCCCATCATCACGTAGTCGAGGTGGACCTGGCGGATCCGCTGGGGCGCGACGACGCCGATCCGCCGCAGCCACTCCGGCCGCTCGCCGCGGATCACCATCGCCCAGCCAAGCAGGCCGCCGAGCGCGAGCTCGACGAGGCCGATCTGGACGACCCAGGCCACTACAGCTCGGGGACGTCGGCGCCGAGGGGGCTGAAGGGGAGCCGCCTCACCTCGGCCCAGCCGGCGCAGCGCTCCTCCAGCGCCGCTGCCACCTGCCCCGCCTCCTGCCAGGTGGTCCAGACGAGGACGGTCGGGCCGGCGCCGGAGATCGTCGCCCCCAGCGCCCCCAGCCCCCGCGCCGAGTCGACGATCTCCATCGAGCGCGGGTAAAGATCGCGGCGGCGGTCCTGGTGGATCGAGTCGCGGAGGCCGCGGGCGAGGAGGTCGAGGTCGGCGCTGCGCAGGCCCAGCACCAGGGTCGCCGCGGCGGAGACGTTGGCGAGCGCGTCGGCGAGCGGCACCTGGGCCGGGATCGCCTCGCGGGCCCGCTCGGTCGAGACCTCCTCGGGCGGGATCACGACGATCCCCTCCAGCCCCTCGGGCGGGTCGAAGCGGGCCGCGGCCGGGCCGTCCTCGCCGCTCGCGCAGACGACGAAGCCGCCGTAGATCGCCGCCGCGACGTTGTCGGGGTGCCCCTCGATCCCGGTCGCCCGCGCCAGCATCTCCTCCTTGGTGAGCGCCAGCTCGTAGAGGTGGTCGGCGGCGTAGAGGCCGGCGACGATCGCCGCCGCGCTCGACCCCAGCCCCCGCGCCAGCGGGATCTCGCTGCGCAGCCGGAAGGCGATCCCATCGGCCGGCCGCAGGCTCTCGAACGCCCGCACGATCAGGTTGTCGCGCCCGGTCGGGACGTCGAACCCGCCCGGATCGAAGGAGAACTCGCCGCTCTCCTCCACCTCCAGCTCCAGGTGCAGCGCCATCGCCGCCGCCATCGCGTCGTAGCCGGGGCCGAGGTTGGCCGAGGAGGCGGGGACGCGGACGAGCCGGTGGCGTGCGGTCATGCCCTAATCGAAGACCGCGCGCTCGACGGCGCTGAGGTCGTTGTCGCAGTTGATCACCGAGGGGGCTTTGGAGAGGGCGGTGTCGGGGTCCTTGAGGCCGTGGCCGGTGAGGACGCAGACGACGGTCTCGGGACGGGCGGCGCCCTCGACGACGGGCAGGCCGTGGGCGAGGAGGCCGGCGACCGAGGCGGCGCTGGCGGGCTCGCAGAAGACGCCCTCGGTGGCGGCCAGCCAACGCCAGGCGTCGAGGATCTGCTCGTCGGTGACCGCCGCGACCCTGCCGCCCGATGCCGTCATGGCGTCCATCGCCTGCTCCCAGCGCGCCGGGTTGCCGATGCGGATCGCGCTGGCCACGGTCTCGGGGTTCTCGATGACGTGGCCGTGGACGAGCGGCGCGGCGCCCGCGGCCTGGAAGCCGAGCATGCGCGGCGCCAGCGGGCGGGCCGGGTTCCATTCCGTGAAGCCGCGCCAGTAGGCGGTGATGTTGCCCGCGTTGCCGACCGGGATGCACAGCGCGTCGAGGTCGCCGAGCGCGTCGAGGACCTCGAAGGACGCCGTCTTCTGCCCCTCGATCCGGAACTCGTTGACCGAGTTGACGAGCGAGATCGGCCGCCGGCGGGC
>JAICSS010000037.1 GCA_025936755.1 Solirubrobacterales bacterium
GGCACGTAGACGTCGGGCAGGAAGTGCATCTCGATCTTGATCTGGCCGTCGCCCTTGCAGACCTCGCAGCGCCCGCCCTTGACGTTGAAGCTGAAGCGGCCCGGCTTGTAGCCGCGCGCCCGCGACTCCTGGGTCTGCGTGAACAGCGCCCGGATGTGGTCGAAGACGCCGGTGTAGGTGGCCGGGTTGGAGCGCGGGGTGCGGCCGATTGGCGACTGGTCGATGTTGATGATCTTGTCGATCTGGTCGAGGCCGTCGATGCCCTCGTGCGAGCCCGGCCGCAGCTTCGCCTGGTGGAGGCGGTTGGCGACCGCGTGGTGCAGGGTCTCGTTGACCAGGGTCGACTTGCCCGAGCCGGAGACGCCGGTGACGCAGCAGAAGACCCCGAGCGGGATCTCGACGTCGACGTCCTTGAGGTTGTGTTCGCGGGCGCCGCGGACCCGCAGGTTGCCGGTCGGCCGGCGGCGCTCGTCCGGCACCTCGATCTTTTTCTTGCCGGAGAGGTACTGGCCGGTCAGCGAGGAGGGGTTCCTCGCGACCGCCTTCGGGGTGCCGGCGGCGATCACGTGACCGCCGTGCTCGCCGGCGCCGGGGCCGAGGTCGACGAGGTGGTCGGCGGCCATCATCGTCCCCTCGTCGTGCTCGACGACGATCACGGTGTTGCCGAGGTCGCGGAGGCGGTCCAGCGTCGCGATCAGCTTCTCGTTGTCGCGCTGGTGGAGGCCGATCGAGGGCTCGTCGAGCACGTACATCACCCCGACCAGGTGGGAGCCGATCTGGGTCGCGAGCCGGATCCGCTGCGCCTCGCCGCCGGAGAGGGTGCGGGCGGAGCGGGCCAGCGAGAGGTAGCCGATGCCGACGTTCTCGAGGAAGGAGAGGCGCTCGGTGATCTCGCGCACGATCAGCCGCGCGATCGCCCGCTCGGTCGCGGTCATCTCCAGCTCGCGGATCCACTCCGAGGCGGCGCGGGCGGAGAGGTCGGTGTACTCGGAGATGCTGAGGCCGCCGACCTTGACCGCGAGGCTCTCCGGCCGCAGCCGGGCCCCGTCGCAGGCCGGGCAGGGCTGCTCTGCCATGTAGCCCTCGATCCGCTCGCGGTTGGACTCCGAGTCGGTCTCTTCGTAGCGCCGCTGCAGGTTGTTGACGATCCCCTCGAAACGGACCTTGTAGGAGCGGCGGCGGCCGAACCGGTTGGTGTAGCTGACGTGGTGGCGCTCGTCGCCGGTGCCGTAGAGGAAGAGCTCCCGCTCGTCTTTGGACAGCTGCGACCAGGGCTTGTCGACGTCGACGTCGTAGGCCTCGGCGACCGAGGCGATCAGCCGCTTCCAGTAGGCGCTGATGCCGCGGTTCCAGGGCTGCAGCGCCCCCTCGGCGAGCGAGAGCGTCGGGTCGGGGACGACCAGCTCGGGGTCGATCACCCGCTGGAAGCCGAGCCCGTGGCAGCGGTCGCAGGCGCCGTGGGGCGAGTTGAAGGAGAAGATCCGCGGCTCCAGCTCGGGAATCGAGGTGCCGCAGTTGAGGCAGGCGAACTGCTCGCTGAAGAGCATCGTCCCGCCGGGGTGCTCGGCGTCCTTGCTGCCGGCCGCGCCCTTGCCCTCGACGATCTCGACTTCGACCAGGCCGGCGGCGAGGCCGGCCGCCGCTTCCACCGACTCGGAGAGGCGGCGTCGCAGGTCCGTCTTCATCACCAGGCGGTCGACGACGATCGAGACGTCGTGTTTGTACTTCTTGTCGAGCTCGATCTTCTCGTCGAGGCGCAGCAGCTCGCCGTCGATCTTGGCCCGTGAGTACCCCTCGAGCCGCATCTGGTCGAGCAGTTTCCCGTACTCGCCTTTGCGGCCGCGGACGACCGGTGCCATGACCATGAACTTGGTCCCGTCCTCCAGCGTCATCAGCCGGTCGACGATCTGCTCCTGGGTCTGGCCGGTGATCTCCTCGCCGCACTCGGGGCAGTGCGGGGTGCCGATCCGCGCCCAGAGCAGCCGCAGGTAGTCGTAGATCTCGGTCACCGTGCCGACCGTCGAGCGCGGGTTGCGCGAGGTCGTCTTCTGGTCGATCGAGATCGCCGGCGAGAGGCCCTCGATCGAGTCGACGTCGGGCTTCTCCATCAGCCCGAGGAACTGCCGCGCGTAGGCCGAGAGCGACTCCACGTAGCGGCGCTGGCCCTCGGCGTAGATCGTGTCGAAGGCAAGGCTCGACTTTCCCGACCCGGAGAGGCCGGTGATCACGATCAGCGCGTCCCGGGGCAGCTCGACGTCGACGTCCTTGAGATTGTGCTCCCGGGCGCCGGAGATGACGATTCGCTCAGAGGCTGCCACTCACACCGATTCTACGCAGACGAACAGATGTTCCCTATCCGAGGGCGGCCGAGAGCCTGCGCCGGTAGGCGCGGGCGGTGGGGTCGGCGGGGTCGAGGTCGCTGAGGATGCCGACGATGGCGCGGCGGAGGAGCTCGCGGCGGTCCTCGGGCGCGAGGCCGGCGTCGCCGTTGCCGCTGCTTCCCAGCTCCTCGAGCAGGGCGTCGAGGGCGGGGTCCCGCTCGCCGCGGTCGAGGGCGGCGAAGGCGTCGACGGCGATGCCGGCCCTGGCGAGGCGGACGCGGGCGGCGATGCCGGTGGCGGCGAAGTCGCCGTCGTGACCCGCGACCGCCTCCAGGGCCTCGTCTTCGGCCCCGCGCTCGAGGCGCGCCTTGGCCAGGGCGACGGCGATGTCGGCGCGGCGGGGCTCCAGCTCGGAAGCCTCGCGCAGCGAGAGCTCATCCCCCGCCTCCAGCAGCTCGTCCCCCCGCGAGGGGACGAGGGAGTCGAAGAAGGCCTCGACCCGCGCCGGCGGCAGGGCGCCGACGAACTCGTCCACCACCCTGCCGTCGCGGAAGGCCTTCACCGCCGGGATCCCCTGGACCTGGAACAGCCCCGCCAACTGCGGGTTGGCGTCGACGTCGACCTTCGCCAGGACCACCTTGCCCTCCCGCCCGGCCTCCGCCTTCTCCAGCGCCGGCGTCAGCGCCTTGCAGGGGCCGCACCACTCCGCCCAGAAATCGACCACTACCGGCAGCTCCCGCGAACGCTGCAGTACCTCGGCCTCGAAGGTATCTTCGCTGACTGGTAGGGACATTTTTTGAGCTTAATCGCCCTGGCTCGCCAGCCAAGGCCCATCGGGGCCCCGCGGGTGACAACTTCCGCCTCTCAGGTCCCCGCGGCGGTCATCCCGTCGAGGTCGCGGCGCAGTTCGCGCAGCTCGTCGCGGATCCGGCCGGCCTCCTCGAAGCGGAGGTCGTCGGCCGCCGCCAGCATCTCCTCCTCCAGCGCCACGATCGTCTTCTCCAGCTCCTCGGGGCCGGCGAAGTCCTCGGCGCGTTTGCGCCGGCGCTTGCGCGGAGCCCGGTCCTCCATCGCCAGGAACTCGCTCATCTCCGAGATGCCTTTGCGCACGGTCTCCGGGGTGATCCCGTGCTCCTCGTTGTAAGCGAGCTGGATCTCGCGGCGGCGGTCGGTCTCGCGCATCGCCGCCCGCATCGCCTCGGTCTCCTTGTCGGCGTACATCAGCACCCGCCCGTTGACGTTCCGGGCCGCCCGGCCGATCGTCTGCACGAGGCTGGTCTCGCCGCGCAGGAAGCCCTCCTTGTCGGCGTCGAGGATCGCCACCAGCGAGACCTCGGGCAGGTCGAGCCCCTCTCGCAGCAGGTTGACGCCGACGAGGACGTCGTACTCCCCCAGCCGCAGGTCGCGGACGATCTGGATCCGTTCCAGGGTGTCGACCTCCGAGTGCAGGTAGCGGACCTTGACCCCGTACTCGAGCAGGTAGGCGGTCAGGTCCTCGGCCATCTTCTTGGTCAGGGTCGTGACCAGGGTGCGGTCGCCCTGCTCGGCCACCCGCTTAACCTCGTTCATCAGGTCGTCGATCTGGTTCCTCGTCTCCCGCAGCTCGATCTCCGGGTCGACGATCCCGGTCGGGCGGACGATCTGCTCGACCGTGCGGCTCGCTTCGGTCCGCTCGAACGGGCCCGGGGTCGCCGAGACCATCACCAGCTGGTTGACCCGCTGCAGGAACTCGTCGAACTTGAGCGGCCGGTTGTCGATCGCCGAGGGCAGCCGGAAGCCGAAGTCGATCAGGGTCGTCTTCCGCGAGCGGTCGCCCTCGTACATGCCGCCGATCTGCGGGATCGTCTGGTGGGACTCGTCGACGAAGACGACGAAGTCGTCGGGGAAGTAGTCGATCAGGGTGTGCGGCGGGCTGCCGGCCGGGCGGCCGTCGAGGATCCGCGAGTAGTTCTCGATCCCCGAGGTGAAGCCGAGCTCCTTGATCATCTCGAGGTCGTACATCGTCCGCTGCCGCAGCCGGTGCGCCTCCAGCTGCTTGCCTTCCGTCTCCAGCTCGGCCGTCCGCTGTTCCAGTTCGGCGCGGATCTCGTC
The DNA here is from genome assembly GCA_025936755.1 of Solirubrobacterales bacterium. Classification (GTDB taxonomy): domain Bacteria; phylum Actinomycetota; class Thermoleophilia; order Solirubrobacterales; family 70-9; genus VAYN01. The sequence goes on from JAICSS010000037.1 coordinate 4,413, forward strand.
GACGGCGCGATCGACGGTCTCGTCTTTGGTCACGTAGTGCGAGGCCGGCCAGACCGAGACGTGGTCGATCACGTCGAGGACCTCGCCGGTCAGCGGGTCGAAGTGCTGGATCCCCTCGATCTCGTCGCCGAAGAGGGCGATCCGATAGGCCGACTCGGCGTAGGAGGGCATGATCTCCAGCACCTCGCCGCGGACCCGGAAGGCGCCGCGCCCCAGCACCTGGTCGTTGCGCTGGTACTGCATCTTCACCAGCTTGCGGAGGACGTCGTCGCGGTCGATCTCCCTGCCGACCTGGAAGAGCTGCATTTTTTCGTTGTAGACCTGGGGCGAGCCGATCCCGTAGATGCAGGAGACCGAGGCGACGATGATCACGTCGCGGCGGGCGAACAGCGCCGCGGTGGCGGCGTGGCGCAGGCGGTCGATCTCGTCGTTGATCGAGGAGTCCTTCTCGATGTAGAGGTCCTGGGCCGGAACGTAGGCCTCCGGCTGGTAGTAGTCGTAGTAGGAGACGAAGTACTCGACCGCGTTGCCCGGGAAGAACTCGCGGAACTCGTTGCAGAGCTGCGCGGCGAGCGTCTTGTTGTGGGCGATCACGAGGCTCGGGCGCTGCACCTCGGCGATCGTCGCCGCCATCGTGAAGGTCTTGCCGGTGCCGGTGGCGCCGAGCAGGGTCTGGAAGCGTTCGCCCTCGCGCAGGCCCTCGGCCAGCCCGGCGATCGCCTTCGGCTGGTCCGCCGTCGGAGAGTAGGCGGGGTTGAGCTCGAACTTCGGCACGGGTCAGAACATAGCTGGCGCATATGCTGGGCCTTCGATGAGGCTCTCGCGTGCCGCGCTTGCGGCTTTCTTCGCCTTCACCGGGGCGATGCACTTCCTGCGGCCGCGCTTCTTCGAAGCGATCGTGCCGCCGGCGATCGAGGTCCGCAAGCGGGAGGCGGTGGCGATCAGCGGCGCCGCCGAGATCGCCGGCGCCGCCCTCGTCCTCCCCCCTCTCACCCGCCGCCTCGGCCGCTGGTGGCTGCTGGGGCTGCTGCTCGCGGTCTTCCCCGCCAACGTCCACATGGCGGTCAGCCCCGAGCGTATCCGCGGGCTCGACCTGCGCAGGTTCCCGCGCTGGGCGCTCTGGGCACGGCTGCCGCTGCAGCCGCTGGCGATGGCATGGGTCTGGCGCGCGACCCGCGGCTGAATACAATTCGTGACAGAGTTGAGGAAATGGACCACCGCGACCGCTTCTCCGTGAACCTGCGCCGGGCCCGGCACGACGCCGGCATCTCCCAGGAAGAGCTGGCCGAACGCTGCGAAATCCACCGCACCGAGGTCTCGCTGCTCGAGCGCGGCGGCCGCGAACCGCGGCTGGGGACGATGGTCAAGCTCGCCACCGCGCTGGGCACCACCCCGGAAGCCCTCTGCTCCGGGATCGCCTGGAACCCGCAGGCGCGCGAGTTCAGGGTCGCCGACCCGAGCTGAAACGCGCCGCCGCTCAGGGCAGGCCGAGCCCTCCCAGCCCTCCGGGCAAGAGCTGTTCGATCACGCCCTGCGCCGGGCCGAGAAAGCCTTCGGCGTCGCCGAGGAAGGACTGCGCGTCGTTGATGATTTCGATCGCCTCTTCGAGCGGAATCCGCTGCAGGGTCTGCCGCAGCGGGCCCGCGATCAGCGGGCTCAACGCCCCCGCTTCTTCGGCGTCGTCGACGGCGCGGACCAGCCCGGCGCGGATCGCCTTCGCCAGCTTTTCGTCGTCGATGCCGTAGCGCTTTTCGAACCGTTCCCGCCGCTCCGGCGTGGTCAGCGCCAGGGCCAGGGTCTCGCGCGTTACCCCGAGCTGGCAGGCGGCGCCGTCGAGGGCGGAGATCGTGAACTGGTTGGCGATCTGGCCCAGCGACTGCGGGTTGCTCCAGGGGCGCGGCTGGCAGGGGTCCTGGACCTTCTCGGGCTCGTAGCTGGAGCCGCCGGCGGCGAGGTAGGCGCCGACCAGGACGAGGGCGGCGAGGATCGAGCCGAGGACCAGCGCCTTGCCGCTGAGGTTCCCGGCCCGCCCGCTCACAGCTCGACCCTTCGCGAGAGGGCGATCGGGAAGAGCGCGATAAGGCCGAGCAGCGCCGCGAGGAGGAAGGAGGTGCTGAAGGCATGGGTGGCGCCGCGGTCGAGCTGGTCCTGGAGTTCGCCCTGCAGCTGCTCGACTTCGGCCCGCTGGCCCGGATCGCTCGGCTTCGGCTCGAAGGCGGGACCGATCGTCGGCACCTTCCCCCGCTCTTCGTCGAGCCGTTCGCTCACCTTCTCCGCCAGGTCGATCTTCAGCAGCGGGTTGACCGGGGAGTCGAGGATCACCGCGGTGCCGGCGTCGATCGCGTCGTGGCGCTGCTGTTCGATGTCAGCGGTGAAGATCGGCGTCAGGATCAGCAGGCCGATGACGACGCCGGCGTGGCGGGAGGAGATCGTCCAGCCGCCGTGGATCGCCTGCGGCGCCCGCCCCCCCAGCGCCGTCTCGGTCAGGGCCGAGAGGACCAGCGCCAGCCCGACCCCGACCAGGATCTGCGGCGGGACCGTCAGCGCGATCGTCGCCTTCGGCAGGAAGGCAAGGCCGGCGAGCCCGCCGGAGACGAGGATCGCCCCCGCCGCCGCCCGCGAGCGCGCCTCGCCGGCCAGGTCGACGAGGCGGCTGCCGAGGATCGCCGCCAGCGGCATCGCCGAGACGACGACCGCCGCTTCGATCGGGCTCAGGCGCCAGCCTTCGATCAGCAGCAGCACCAGCAGGAAGAGCGCCGCGGCGATCGCCGCCGAGACCATCGCCAGGGCCAGGTTCGCCCAGAGGTGCGGCCGGCCGCTGCTGCGGACCTCCGCTTCGATCACCCTCGTCGCCGCCTCGTGCCGGGCGACCGCGAGGATCGGCACCGCGGCGGCCAGCGCCAGCGGCATCTGCAGGAGGAAGATCGACTGCCAGGAGACGAGCTCGGTGAGCAGGCCGCCGACGGCCGGCCCCAGCGCCGCCCCGGTCGCCCCCGCCGCCGCCCAGACGGTCGCCGCCCGCCGCTCGGAGCCGACCGTCGCCGGCAGCAGCTCCAGCGCCGAGGTCACCGCCGCGGCGCCGCCGAGCGCCTGCACGCAGCGGGCGACGATCAGGGTCGAGAGATTGTCGGCGAGCCCGCAGGCGAGCCCGGCGCCGGCGAAGACCGCCAGCCCCACCGCCGCCGTCCGCGCCGGCCCGGCCCGGCGCGCGACCAGCGCCGCCGGCACCGCCGCCAGCGCGATCACCAGGTTGAAGGAGACCAGCACCCAGGTGACGCCGGCGATGCTCGTGTTCAGTTCGCGGTAGATCTCCGGCAGGGCGAGGACGACGACCGAGGAGTCGGCGAGGACGAGGCCGACCGCCAGCGCCAGCGCCGCGATCCGCGGCCTACGGGACTCGGGCATAACCCAGCTCGGTTGCGTACCTGCGGCGGTACTCCTCGCGCTTCTCCAGCACCTCTTCGACGTAGGCGCGGGTTTCCGGGAAGGGGATCTCCTCGACCGTCAGCCCCGCCCCGCCCCACTTGTCGGCGTTGCCGGGGCCGGCGTTGTAGGCGGCCAGGGCCGCCGCCTCGTCGCCGTCGTAGCGGTCGAGCAGTTCGCGCAGGAGGAAGGTCCCGTAGCGGATGTTCAGTTCGGGGTCGGAGAGATCGGAGAGGCGGAAGGTGGTGCCGCCGCTCCGTTTCTCGATGTATTCGGCCGCTTCGGGAGTGATCTGCATCAGGCCGCGCGCCCCCGCGCTCGAGGTCTGGTCGCTGAACTTGGACTCGGAGTAGATCACGGCGGCGATCAGCGCCGCGTCGACTTCCTTCTCTTCGGCCTGCTGGCGGATCACGTCCTCGTGGCGCAGCGGCAGCGTCAGCTCCTTGAGGGCGTGGTCGAAGACGCCGTTGAGGAGCAGGGCCGCGACGAAGACCCCGATCAGCGCGGCGACCGTGCCGAGGGCGAGGATCCGGCGGCGGCGGAGCGCCTTCCTGCGCTTCATCGCCGCAGCTTTTCGAGCAGCGCGGACAGCCTCTGCTCGAGCTCCTCCACCGTGCCGTCGTTCTCGATCATGTGGTCGGCCAGCTCGGCCTTTTCCATCTGCGTCAGCTGGCGCGCCTCGCGCTCGTCGACGAGGGCGTGGCCGCGGGCGGCGGCCCGCTCCCGCCTGACCGCGTCGGCGGTGATGACGGAGACGGTCGTGTCGAAGGCCTTGTCGCCGCCGGCCTCGAACAGCAGCGGCACCTCGACCACGGCGACCTCCGTCTCCGCGGGCAGGGACAGGAGCCACTCCGCCGTCCGCCGCTGGACCAGCGGGTGGATCTGCGCCTCCAGCCAGGTCAGCTGCTCGGGCGCGGCGAAGACGATCTCGCCGATCTTCGCCCGCTCGAGCTTTCCCTGCGGCGCGACATCCGGCCCCCAGCGCTCGACCAGGCGGTCGCGAAGCTCCTCGCTTTCCAGCAGCTCGTGGACGACCGCGTCGCTGGAGAGCGTCGCCGCGCCGAGGCGTGCGAACGCCTTCAGGGCCTCGGACTTGCCGGCGGCGATGCCACCGGTGAGGCCGATCTTCAGTGGCGCCATCGGCAGGCGCCGATCAGGACTGCTCGGACTCGCCCGTCTGCGCGTCGTCGCCCGAGGACTCTTCGCCGGCCGCCTCGTCGACGTCGTCGGGAGAGTCCGGCCGCTCCTGCACCGATTCCCCCTCCTGATGCTCCCCGGGGTCCTCCTCGGCGGTGCCGTTGGCCTCGGCCACCGGCGCCGGATCGGCCTCCTCGGAAGCCTCGACCTCGGCCGGAGCCTCCTCCGCGGGCGCCTCCTCAGCCGGAGCCTCTTCCGCGGCGGGGGCCGCCTGCGCGAAGGCGTCGGCCATCATGCCCGTGGGTGGATCCAACTGCTCCTCGGCCTCGGCCTCCTGACCTTCGGCCTGGGCGATCTGCTCGCCGAGCCCGGCCATCGCCATGTTCTGCCCCTCGACCCGCTTGATGCTGAGGGAGAGGCGGCGCCGCTCTTCGTCGATCTCGAGGATCTTCACGTTCAGCTTCGAGCCCGGCTCGACGACTTCGCTCGGGTTCTCGACGTGGTGGTCGGCGAGCTCGGAGATGTGGACCAGGCCCTCCACCCCCGGCAGGATTTCGACGAAGGCGCCGAAGGCGACGACCTTGGTCACCGTGCCCTCGAGCACGTCGCCGCCGCGGTGGGTGTTGATCACCCGCTGCCACGGGTCCTCCTGGGTCTGCTTGAGACCGAGGGAGATCCGCTGGCGGTCGCGGTCGATGTCGAGGACTTTGATCCGCACCGTGTCGCCGATCGCGACGACTTCGGAGGGGTGGTTGACGTGGCTCCAGGAAAGCTCGGAGATGTGGATCAGGCCGTCGATCCCGTCGAGGTCGACGAAAGCGCCGAAGTCGACGATGTTGGAGATCTTGCCTTCGACGACCTGGCCCGGCTCCAGGCGCCCCAAAATCTGCTCGCGGACCTCTTTGCGCTCCTCCTCGAGCACGGCGCGCCGCGAGAGCACCACGTTGTTGCGGCTGCGGTTGAGCTCGATCACTTTGCACTCGAGCGTCTGGCCCATGAACTCGTCGAGGTTGTGGACGCGGCGGATGTCGACCAGCGAGGCCGGCAGGAAGCCGCGCACGCCGAGGTCGAGGATGAGGCCGCCCTTGACGACCTCGATGACGCCGCCTTCGACCGGTTCGCCGGAGTCGGCGGCGACCTCGATCCGGCGCCAGGCCTTCTCGAAGCGGGCGCGCTTCTTGGAGAGGATCAGGCGGCCCTCGGCGTCCTCCTTGGTGAGGACGAGGGCGTCGACCTCCTCTTCCAGCTCGACCTCTTCGTGCGGGTCGACCGACTTGCGGATCGAGAGCTCGTTCGAGGGGATGACCCCCTCGGCCTTGTAGCCGATGTCGACGAGGACCTCGTCTTTGTCGATCCGGACGACCTTGCCCTTGACGACGTCGCCCTCCTCGAAGGACACCATCGTCGCCGCGTAATTGGGGACGATCTGCCCGTCGATGTTGAGGAGGAGCCCCCCTGAACCCTCGACGGGGGTGGCGCTGGGCGCAGGCGTCATGGTCTCGGTCGCGGACACGGCGGCGAATGATGGCAGAATCCGGCTCGATGCCGGTCCGAGCCACCAAGCGGGGCGACGAACGCACGCCCCTGGACGGCGAGCGCGACGTTCTGGTCTGCGGCGCCAGCTTCGCCGGGCTCGCGGTCGCACGCGAGCTGGCCGGCTCCGGAGCCGACGTCCTCGTCGTCGACCGCTACGAGATCGGCGAGCGCCAGACCTCCGCCTGCGGGATCCCGACCGAGTGGCTGCGACGGCTGGGGCTGATGGATGCCGAGCGCCAGCGCTTCGACACCCTGACCATGCACCTCCCCCACGGGACCGCCCGCTACCGGCTCCCCTGGACCTTCTCCACCTTCGACTACCGCCAGCTCTGCCAGCTGCTCTGGCGCGACTGCGACGCCAGCTTCGAGACCGCCAAGGTCCACGGGCGGGCGCCTGCCGCCGCAGGCGGCGCAGCCGACGGCCGGATCGCGGTCGAGACCGACCGCGGCACGATCTCCGCCCCGCTCGTCGTCGACGCGCTCGGCTGGCGGCGGATGCTGGCCAGCGGCGACGGATACCAGCCGCCCGAGGCGCCGCTCTCGCGCGGGCTCGAGGTCCATCCCGCCGGCGAATCCGAGGACCTGGAGATCTGGATCGACCGCAGGTACGTGCCGGCCGGGTACGGCTGGTCCTTCCCCGCCCGCGACGAGCTGCGGATCGGGATCGGCTCCTTCGACCCCCGCTTCCACGTCAAGGACACCACCGTGCTCCTGACCGAGGACCTCGGCAAGGAGCCGAACGAGTACCAGGGCAACTGGATCCCGCACCGGATCCGCCGCGGCACCGAGGGCGGCGTCTTCTTCGTCGGCGACTCGGCCGGCCATTGCCTGCCGTTGAGCGCCGAGGGGATCCGCACCGCCCTCTACTTCGGGATCGCCCTCGGGCGGGAGCTGCGCGGGGCGGTCGAGGGCCGGCAGACGCGCGAGGAGGCGGCCGCGGCCTACGCCGGCTTCCACGACTCCCACGAGTGGAAGTTCAGGTGGATGCTGCGGGTGCAGAAGCTGGTGCCGCGGGTGCCGCCGCGGGTCCTCTGGCCGCTGATCCGGCTGATGGGCGCGAAGCGGTTCGTCGACTGGTCCTTCCGCCACTACCTGCGGATCGCGCCGCCGGAGTACGCCGGGACGGGCCTCCCGGGCGGTTCAGCGCACGACCAGGACGGTCCCGGCCAGCAGCAGGACGACGCCGAGGACGCGCTGGGGCGAGAGCGCGACCTGGTCCAGGCCGAACAGGCCTAGCCGGTCGATCGCGACCGAGGCGGTGAGCTGGCCGAAGACGGTCGCGGCGGCGACCCCGCCGGCGCCGATCGCGGAGACGGCGACCAGCGCGTTGAGGACGTAGAGAGCGCCGAGGAAACCGCCGAGCAGGTAGTACCAGCTGACGTCGAAGGTGCCGGTGAGGCCGCCTGCCTTGCCGCTGAGAACGACGACGGTCGCCAGGGCGACGGTCCCGACCGAGAAGGAGACCAGGGCCGCGGCCATGCTGCCGGTGGCCCTGCCGAGGCCGGCGTTGATCGGCGCCTGGGCGGCGATCAGGCCGCCGGCGACGGCGGTGAGCAGGACCGCCAGGCCCCTATCCATGGATTTCCTCGCCAGGTCGCGTGATCTTCGGGTTGGACATGTGTTGGTCGATTAGCGCGGGTTTGAACCTTCCCGCTCTCTTATCAGTAACGCAGAGAAACCGACCGGTCGACGCCGGGAGAAGCGATCCGATGACCCCACCGCCCGCAGAGCAGTTCGCCGCCCGCGTCTTCCTCGGCCCGACCCTACGGGCGCAGCCCGACCGGCGCCTCGTCGACCTCGTCCGCGACGGCTACGACGCCGCCTTCGAGGAGATCGTGCGCCGCTACCGGCGCCCGCTCGACCGCTTCGCGGCGGCGATCGTCGGCGGCCGCTCCGAGGACGTCACCCAGGACGCCTTCTCGAAGGCCTTGCCGGCGCTGCGCGGCTCCGAGGCGGAGATCGAGCTGCGGCCCTGGCTCTACCGGATCGTCCGCAACACCGCTCTCAACGACCTGCGCGACCGGGCACCGCTGGCCGAGGAGCTGGCGGAGACGCTGCCCGGCGGCCTCAGCGCCGCCGCCGTCGCCGAGGCGCGGGAGGAGCTGCGCGACCTGATGGAGCGGCTGCGGGCGCTACCGGAGCCGCAGCGGGCGGCGCTGGTGATGCGCGAGCTGGAAGGACTGAGCCACGAGGAGATCGCCGCCGCCCTCGGCGTCAGCGGCGGCGCCGCCCGCCAGGCGATCTTCCGCGCCCGCTCGGCGCTGCGCGAGGGCTTCGGCCTGCTGCTGCCGCTGCCGCTGGTGCGGGCGCTCGCCGAGCACGGGGACGGCGCCGCCCGGGCGGGCGGTGCGCTCGCCGGCGCCGGCGCCTCCTCGGCGGGGGGCGCGGCGCTGGGCGGAATCGGCGGCGGGGCTTTGAAAGCGGGAATGGCGGCGGTCCTGATCGCCGGGACGGTCGGGGCGGGGGTGGCGATCGACCACCACCGCGGCGACCGTCCCGGCCCGGAAGCGGCCGCGGCGGCGACGCTGCCCCAAAGCAATCGGGACGGCGCCCGGTCCGGTCGTGCGAGCGGCGCGGCAGACACGGGGCCGACCTCCGAGGACAGCCAGGGCGGCAGTCGCTCCGGAGACGATCTCGGTGGCGAGCAGCGCGGCGGCCAAGACGGAGCGGGCGGCCTCGGCGACGGCAGCCGCAGCGGCTCGGGCGAGCGGTCCGGCCGCTCGGGCGGAGGCTCCGGCGGCGGTTCCAGCCCCAACTCCGGCTCCGGCTCGATCTCCGGGGACGGGAAGGACGGCGGCGGAGGCGACGACCACGGCGGTTCCGGGTCCGGCTCGGACGACGGGGCCCTCGACGACCGCGGCGGCACTTCGGGCGGATCCGGGTCGGGCTCCGACGACGGCGGCGTCGAGAGCGGCGACAGCTCCGGGCCCGGCTCGGGAGAGATCGAACCCGCGCCCGAGCTCGAACCCGCGCCCGAACCGGCGATCGAGGACGGCGGCGGCAGCGGCTCGGGCTCCGGCTCGGACGGCGGCTCCGGCTCGGGTAGCGGCAGCGACTCCGGTTCCGGCTCCGGCGACCTCACCAGCGGCGGGACCAGCGAACTGGACGGAAGTACCTAGTCGCGTGATCTTGGCGCCGCCCCCGTGTTTCAGCGGCACTCAGCTGTTCATTCGAACCTAGGAGGAAAGGCATGACCCCGAAGAAAGCACGGCGATCCCGCCTCGGCATGACCTGGTTCGCGCTGGCGCTGGGAGCGCTCGCGCTCCTGGCCATGCCCGGGCTGGCCGCCGCCAAGGACCGCAACCACGACCGCATCCCGGACCGCTGGGAGAAGCGCCACAAGCTCTCCCTGAACGTCAACCAGGCGCGGCGCGACCAGGACGGCGACCACCTGCGCAACCGGGCCGAGTTCCTCGCCGGCGACAACCCGCGCGACCCTGACAGCGACGACGACGGCGTCGCCGACGGTCAGGAGCAGGCCGGGACGATCGCCTCCTTCGACCAGGAAAGCGGCCGGCTCGTGATCGACCTCTTCGGCACCGACACGGTCGCCGGCCTGGTCACCGACCAGACCGAGATCAAGTGCGACGGCAACGGCGGCGCCACCGTCAGCAGCGATGGCTCCGGCAGCGGCGAAGCCGAGCCGGGCGACGACAACGGCGGCGAAACCGAGGTCGGCGACGACAACGGCGAAGACGGCGAAGAGGTCGGCGACGACAACGGCGGCGAAGGGGAGCAGGGGGACAACTCCGGCCCCGGCGAGAACTCGGGCTCGGGCGACGAGAACGACGGCCAGGGCGACCGTCTCTGCACCACCGCGGAGCTGGTTCCCGGCGCCGTCGTCGAGGAGGCCGAGCTGGAGCTCGAAAACGGCCAGGCGATCTTCCACGAGGTCGAGCTCTCGGGGAAGGAAGTCAGCAACTAGTCAGAGAGAGGTGGTCGGCTACTTGGCGTCGAGCCAGTCACGGCCGATGCCGACGTCGACCTCGAGCGGCGGATCGAGCAGGTAGGCGGCGCACATCTCGCGCCGCACCAGCTCGGCCGCCGCTTCCATCTCCCCCGGCGGCCCCTCGAAGAGGAGCTCGTCGTGGATCTGCAGGACCAGCCGCGTCTCCCCCCCGGTCTCCCGCAGCGCCCGCCGACAGCGCACCATCGCGACCTTGATGATGTCGGCGGCGGTGCCCTGGATCACGGTGTTGACGGCGAGCCGCTCGCCGAGGCGGCGGGTGTTGGGGTTGCCCGAGCGCAGCTCCGGGATCGGGCGGCGGCGCCCCATCAGCGTCTTCACGTAGCCCTCCTCCTGGGCCCGCTCGATCACCTGCTCGCGGAAGGCGCGCACGGCCGGAAAGCGCTCGAGGTAGCGGGAGACGAATTCCTCACCCTCCTTGCGGGGGATGTTGAGGCGGTCGGCGAGCCCGAACCCGGTCAGCCCGTAGACGATCCCGAAGTTGACCATCTTCGCCTTCGAGCGCTGGCCGACGTCGACCTCGTCGCGCTCGATCTCGAAGACCTCGGCGGCGGTGGCGGCGTGGACGTCTTCGCC
>JAICSS010000001.1 GCA_025936755.1 Solirubrobacterales bacterium
AGGAATGATGTCGATCTTCTCGCCGCGCAGCTCCGAGACGACCATGCGGACGCGTGAGCCGCGGGGCCCGACGCAGGCGCCCACCGGGTCGACCCCGTCGGCGTGGGAGACGACGGCGATCTTCGAGCGGTAGCCGGGCTCGCGGGCGACGCCGACGATTTCGACCAGCTTGTCGGCGATCTCCGGCACCTCGAGCTCGAACAGGCTTTTGATCAGCTCCGGGCTGCGGCGGGAGACGACGATCGCCGGCCCTTTGGTCGAGTCGGACACGTCGGTGATCACGGCCTTGACCCGCATCCCGTGGTCGTAGCGCTCGTTGTAGACCTGCTCGGACTTCGGCAGCAGGGCCTCGACCCGCTCGCGTAGCTGGACCAGCGTGTAGCGCTTGTCGGACTGCTGGATGATCCCGGTGATCAGCTCGCCGACGCGGTCCTGGTACTCGTCGTACATCATCTGCCGCTCGGCCTCGCGGATCCGCTGCAGGATCACCTGCTTGGCGGTCTGGGCGGCGATCCGGCCGAAGTCCTCGGGGGTGACGTCCCTGGTCTCGATCTGGTCCTCGTAGGGGGCGATCATCTCCGGGTCGAGCTCGGGGTCCTCCGGCTCTTTCATCTCGCCGGTCTCCGGGTCGATTTCCGGCTCCTCCTGCTGCTCGGCGGCTTCGGCTAGGAGCTTCTCCTCCAGCTCGGGCGGCAGGATGAGTTCGAAGACGCGGAAGTCCCCGGTTTCGTGGTCGAGGTCGACGCGGGCGTATTTGGCGGCGCCGGGGGTCTTCTTGTAGGCCGAGAGGAGGGCGTCCTCGAGGGCGTCCATCAGCTTGTCGGCGGAGATTCCCTTCTCCTGCTCAAGCGCTTTGACGGCGTCGACGATCTCTTTGGTCACTGCGGGGACTCCTTGCTCTCGGAAGCGGTGGCGTTGCGGCTGTACTTCGGCCCGGGCGACGAGACCTCGAGCGAATAATCGACCAGAAGGTGCCTCAGGTGGTGCGTCACTCTTTCGCAGAGGGCGAGGTCGACTCCATCGGGAGAGTCGATGAAGAGGCGCAGCGCGTCGCCCCTCGGTTTCTCGAGGGCGACCAGCTCGACGTCGCCGTCCAGCTCGGACAGCTCCTGCCGAATCTCTTGCTCGGTGGGCTCGGTCATGCCTGGGTAATTCGGGGTGGAGGCGTAAAAAAAGTGGGCCAGGCCCACTTCTCGACACACCTAGGGACAAAAAAGCTTGCCGCCAGTATAGCCCGCTCAGGCGCTCGGTCGGCTTGCTTTCGCCCGCAAGCGGTCGACTTCGTCCAGGATCGCCTCCGCCACGGCCTCCTTGGAGTCGATCGGGACCTCGTTCTCGCCCCCCGCGGTGATCAGCGTGACCGCGTTGCGCTCGCTCTCGAAGCCGATCTCGGGGTTGGAGACGTCGTTGAGGACGATCAGGTCGGCCCCCTTGCGCTCGAGCTTGTCGCGCGCGCGTTCGATCGCCTTCCCCCCGTGCTCGGCGGCGAAGCCGACGACGGACTGGCCGTCGCGGCGACGGGAGGCGAGCGCGGCGAGGATGTCCTCGGTCGGCTCCAGGGCGAGTTCGAGCCCCTCCGACCGCCGCAGCTTGCCCGCCGCCGGCGAGGCGGCGCGGAAGTCGGCGGGGGCCGCCGCCATCAGCAGCACGTGCGCCTCGGCGAACTCCTCCCCGGCGGCGGCGGCGAGCTGGGCGGCGGTCTCGACGTCGACGCGGCGAACCCCGGCGGGAGCGGGCAGGGCGACGTTGGCGGCGAGCAGGGTCACCTCGGCCCCGCGTTTCGCCGCCGCGGCGGCGAGGGCGATTCCCATCCGGCCGCTGGAGCGGTTGCCGATGAAGCGGACCGGGTCGATCGGCTCGCGGGTGCCGCCGGCGGTGACCAGCACCCGCAGCCCGTCCCAGGGCCGGTCGCCGGCGGGCAGGGCGGCTTCGACCCGGGCCAGCAGCAGCTCGGGGTCGGGCAGGCGGCCGCGGCCGAACTCGCCGCGCGAGGCGAGCTTGCCCTCGCCGGGCTCGATCACTTCCACCCCCCGCTCCCGCAGCGTCGCCAGGTTGGCCTGCGTCGCCGCGTCGGCGTACATGCGGTCGTTCATCGCCGGGGCCAGGAGCCGCGGCGCCGTGCAGGCGAGGAAGGAGGTCGTCAGCATCGAGTCGGCGGCGCCGGCGGCGAGCTTGGAGATCGTGTTGGCCGAAGCCGGGGCGACCAGGTAGGCGTCGCAGCGTCCGGCCAGCTCCAGGTGGCCGATCGGGTCATGGCCGGGCTGCTCCTCGCCGGGGAAGGCGCCGCGCAGCGGGTCTCGCTCGAACTCGGAGGTCAGTACCGGGGCGCCGACGATGCCCTCGAAGGAGGCGGCGCCGACGAAGCGGGTCGCCGTCTCGGTCATCAGCACGCGCACGCCGTGGCCGGCCAGCGTCGCCAGCCGGGCCAGCTCGAGCGCCTTGTAAGCGGCGATGCCGCCGCTCACGCCTAGGAGAAGCCGTGCCATCGGCCCCTAATGAAAGCGCCCCGCGGCCGGCGGGGCGCTGAGGCCGCTAGGTGCGGTACTCGTATTTCAGTTTGCCCTCGGCGAGCTCTTCGAGCGACATCGAGAGGTAGTTCCTCTCGGCGTTGGTCTCGACCATCGGCGGCGGGTACTCCCCGAAGCCGCCCTCCCCGAGGTTGTGGAAGTAGCTGTTGATCTGACGAGCCCGCTTCGCCGAAACGACGACGGCGGCGTAATGGGAATCGGCGTGCTCCAGAAGCTTGTCTACGCGTGGTTTGATCATCGGCCGCGCAGTCTAGATCATCGGCCCGCGGGGGCTCGGCCGAGCTCGGAGCGGACGATCCCGATCAGCTCGGTCGCCGCCCGCGAGACCTCGTCGTTGACGACGCAGTGGTCGAAGTCCCCCTGCGCCGCCAGCTCCTGCTCGGCCACCTTGAGGCGCTCGTCGATCGCCTCGGCCGAGTCGGTGCCGCGCCCGGCGAGCCGCTCGCGCAGCACCGTCGGGCCGGGCGGGGCGATGAAGATCTGCACCGACTCCAGCTCCGCCGCCCGCACCTGCTGGGCGCCCTGGACCTCGATCTCCAGGACCACCGAATGCCCCGCCGCCAGCCGCCGTTCGACCTCGCTGCGCAGCGTCCCGTAGCGGTTGCCGCTGTAGGTGGCGAACTCGAGGAAGTCCCCCTCCTCTTTGCGTCGCTCGAATTCCTCCGGGGTGAGGAAGTGGTAATCGCGCCCGTCGGTCTCTCCCTGCCGCGGCGAGCGCGTGGTCGCCGAGACCGAGAGCTCGAGGTCCGGCACCTCCTTCAGCAGCTCCCTGATCAGGGTTCCCTTGCCGACCCCAGAGGGGCCGGTGATGACGAAGACCTTGCTGGCCATGCGGCCGCGGATGATTACCGCTGCGGCGGTCGCTAACGACGAAGCTGGCTGATCAGCTCGGCGCGCTGGCGCTCGGAGAGGCCGCCGATCGTCTTCGACGGCGAGATCCGGCACTGGTTGAGGATCCGGTTGGTCTTCACCCGCCCGTACTTGGGCACGGCGAGGAGCATGTCGAAGACCTTGGCGGTGAGGACGTACTCCGGTGGGTCGAGCAGGACCGTCTGGATGCTTGCCCGGTTGGCCTTCAGGTCCTTCTTCAGCTTCGCCCGCGCGGTGCGGATGTCGTTGGCCCGCTTCAGCGCCTCCATCCTCTGATCGAGGGACCGTTCGGGCGCGGCGAGCGAAGATTTGACTGAGGAGGCCGTCATGTGCGCGGCGAGTATAGCCGCGGCTCGGGGGCGCGCAAGGTGACTTACGCGAAATCTCCCAAAATTCGTCTCAACCTCTAGTCGAGGTCGAGCGCGGCTAGGCGTGGCGGCGCCTCCGACACGCTGGTTTCCAGCTCATTTGCCACCCGTGAGCCCGCCCGCGGGTCCCTGAAGTTCTCGGTTCCAACGGCCACCAGCGTCGCTCCGGCGGCCAGGAACTCCGCCGCGTCGGCCCCGCTGGACACCCCGCCCATGCCGATCAGCGGGACCTCCACCGCAGCCCTGACCGCCCGCAGCTGCTGCAGCGCGATCGGCCTCACGGCCGGTCCCGAGAGGCCGCCGTGGCCCGCGGCCAGCGCCGGCTCCTGGGTCAGGGGATCGATCGCGCTCGCCTTCAGGGTGTTGATCAGAGACACAGCGTCCGCCCCGCCCTCCTCGGCGGCTACGGCCACCGCCTCGGGGTTGGCGACGTTCGGCGTCAGCTTCACGATCAGCGGCTTCTCGGTCAGCGGCCGCAGCGTCTCCAGCAGGGTCTCCGTCTCCTCCGGGTTCTCGCCGACGATCAGTCCCGAGTGGACGTTCGGGCATGACACGTTCAACTCGATCGCCGCCACCTCGTCCCGAGCAGCCACCTCCCGAACCAGCCGCGAGAACTCCTCCCGATTCGTAGCCATGACCGAAACGATCAGAGGAACCGGCAGCTTCATCAGTGCAGGTAGGTCCTCCGCCAGGAACCCCTCCAAGCCCTTGTTGGGCAGCCCAATCGAGTTGATCATCCCGGCGGGCGTCTCCCAAATCCGCTGCGGTTCATTCCCCGCCCGCGGCTCCGGCGTGATCGTCTTCGAGACGAAGGCGGAGAAGGGGAAGTCTTCGAGCAGCTCGTCGCCGAAGACCTTGCGAGCGGCAATCGCGTCGTAGGTGCCGGAGGCGTTGACGATCGGGTGGGCGAGCTCGATGCCGCAGAACTCGAGGGACGGGGCTCGCTGGTCCGCGGGTCCTGTCACGGCAGGGGACCCCCCATGTCTTCCGGTAGCTGAAGCTTCCTCGGGCATGGTCCCCCCTACCGTGCCACCCGCGGTCGTAACGGGGCCGTCTACGCAGAGACGGATGTAGCCGTTGCCGTCGGGACGGGGGACCGCGCAGCCGAAGCAGGCGCCGAAGCCGCAGGCCATGGGGGACTCCTCGGCGAGCTGGTAGCCGACGCCTCTTTCGGCACAGAGGTCGGCCACGGCCTCGAGCATCGCCGGCGGGCCGCAGGAGTAGACAACGGCGGAGGTGGCGTCGTCGCCGGTGAGCATGGTCGCAAGGAGGTCGGTGACGTAGCCCTGGTGGCCGGCGTGGCCGTCCTCGCTGGCGAGGCGGACGTCGGGGCAGAGGGTTCCGCCGGCGCAGAAGAGCTCCTCGAGGCCGCCGGAGTGCTCCTGATTGCGGAAGCCGAGGAGGACGCGGAGTGGAATGCCCTTCTCGACCAGCCGGCGGCGCCAGATCGCCATCGGGGCGATGCCGATGCCGCCGCCGACGAGGATCGCGCCCGCCGCCTCGGGGGCGATCTGCTTCGGAGTCGAGAAGGCGTTGCCGAGGGGGCCGGTGACCCAGACGTTCTCGCCGGCCTCCAGACCACACAACCGGTCGGTGCCGGGGCCGACACCCTCGACGAGGAAGTCGAGGCGGATGCCGTCCTTGGCCGGAGCGGTCTCGGCCACGGAGATCGCCCGTGGCAGGAAGGGCCGTCCTCCCCCCTCTCCCCAGCTCCCCTCGCTGGCGAGCATGTAGAACTGGCCCGGTTCGGGGGGTGGGCCCTCGCGGTCCACCAGGGAGAAGATCCGGTAGCCGCCGGAGGCCCGGCTCCGCGCGACCCCGCAGAGCCGGCGGCCGAACGGCGCCGTCATCGCGCCTCCGCGGCCTTCACCTGACCGTCGTGGATCTCCTGCAGGGAGCGAACCTCGGCGTCGCCCTGCATGCCGGCGGCGATCGCCCGGGCAGCGGCGGAGGCGCCGGTCATCGTCGTCACGCAGGGAATCCCCTGGCGGACGGCGGCGGTGCGGATCTCGTAGCCGTCGGTGCGGGCGCCGGAGCCGGTCGGGGTGTTGATGACGAGGTCGCATTCGGACTTGCGGATCAGGTCGAGGACGTGCGGGGAGCCCTCCTGCAGCTTGTTGATCCGCCGCACCGGCACCCCCATCCGCTCGATCGCCTGGGCGGTGCCGCCGGTCGCGATCACCTCGAAGCCGAGGTCGTGGAAGCGGGTCGCGAGCTGGGTCGCGGCGGGCTTGTCGGTGTCGGTGACGGTGATGAAGACCGACCCCTCGGTCGGCAGCCGCACCCCGGCCGCGGCCTGGGCCTTGCCGAAGGCGGTCGGGAAGTCCTCGGCGATCCCCATCACCTCGCCGGTGCTCTTCATCTCCGGCCCCAGCACCGAGTCGGCGCCGGCGAAGCGGGCGAAGGGCAGGACCGCCTCCTTGACGCTGACGTGCTCGGGCGGGCCTTCGGGCAGCTCCTGGTCGGCGAGCTTCTCCCCCAGCATCAGCCGCGCCGCCATCTTCGCCAGCGGCACCCCGATCGCCTTGGAGACGAAGGGGACGGTGCGGGAGGCGCGCGGGTTGGCCTCGATCACGTAGAGCTGGCCGCCGGCAACCCCGTACTGGATGTTGATCAGGCCGATCACGCCGAGCTCGAGCGCGATCCGCTCGCTGGTGGCGCGGATCTTCTCCAGCATCTCCTCGCCGAGGCTGAGAGGCGGGATCACGCAGGCCGAGTCGCCGGAGTGGACGCCGGCCTCCTCGACGTGCTGCATGATCCCGGCGACGTAGACCTCCTCGCCGTCGCCGAGGGCGTCGACGTCGACCTCGATCGCGTTCTCGAGGAAGCGGTCGAGCAGCAGCGGGTGCTCCTGGTCGGCCTTGACGTTGGCCTCGAGGTGGGTCTCGAGGTCCGCGGTCGAGTAACAGATCTCCATCGCCCGGCCGCCGAGCACGTAGGAGGGCCGCACCAGCAGCGGGAAGCCGACCCGTTCGGCGACCGCGCTGGCTTCCGCGGCCGAGTAGGCGGTGCCGTAGGGTGGCGCCTGCACCCCGAGGCGCTCGAGCAGCTCGCCGAAACGGCCCCGGTCCTCGGCGAGGTCGATCGCGTCGACCGGCGTCCCGAGCAGGGGCACCCCCGCTTCTTCGAGGGTGCGGGCGAGCTTCAGCGGCGTCTGGCCGCCGAACTGGACGATCACCCCCTCCGGCCGCTCCTGCTCGCAGACCGCGAGCACGTCCTCGGCCGTGAGCGGCTCGAAGTAGAGGCGGTTGGAGGTGTCGTAGTCGGTCGAGACCGTCTCCGGGTTGCAGTTGACCATCACCGCGTCGCGGCCGAGCTCGCGCGCAGTCATCGCCGCATGGACGCAGCAGTAGTCGAACTCGATCCCCTGGCCGATGCGGTTCGGGCCGGCGCCGAGGATGACGACCGAGTCGTTGTCGCCGCGCCGGATCTCGCTGGCCGGCGGCGAGCCGTCGTGGCGCGGGCGCTCGTGGCCGGAGTAGTAGTAGGGCGTCGCCGCCTCGAACTCGGCGGCGCAGGTGTCGACCGCCTTGTAAGCGCGGGCGAGTCCGTCGGTGCCGTCCCCTTCGGTGGCGAGCGCGTGCAGCTCGCGCAGGAACCAGCGGTCGACCATGCAGGCCTCGTGCACCGCCTCGACCTCGAGCCCGCGCCCGAAGGCGGCGAGGATCAGGTCGAAGCGCTCGGCGCTCGGGACCGCGATCTTCGCCAGCAGGTCCTCGTCGGACTCGGGAATCTCCGGCGCCGAGTCGAGCTCCCGCGAGCGCATCGCCTTGGCGAAGGACTCGCGGAAGGTGCGGCCGATCGCCATCGCCTCCCCCACGCTCTGCATGTAGGTCGAGAGGCGGCCCTCGGAGCCGGGGAACTTCTCGAAGGCGAAGCGCGGGATCTTGGTGACGACGTAGTCGATCGTCGGCTCGAAGGAGGCGGGCGTGGCGCGGGTGATGTCGTTCGGGATCTCCTCCAGCGCGTAGCCGACCGCCAGCTTCGCCGCCATCTTCGCGATCGGGAACCCGGTCGCCTTCGATGCCAGGGCCGAGGAGCGGGAGACGCGCGGATTCATCTCGATGACGACGATCTCGCCCGACTCGGGGTCGACGGCGAACTGGACGTTGGAGCCGCCGGTCTCGACCCCGATCGCCCGGATCACCTCGATCGCCTGGTCGCGGAGGTCCTGGTAGAGCGGGTCGGTCAGCGTCTGGGCGGGAGCGACGGTGACCGAGTCGCCGGTGTGGACGCCCATCGGGTCGACGTTCTCGATCGAGCAGATGATCACGACGTTGTCGTTGCGGTCGCGCATCACCTCGAGCTCGAACTCGCCCCAGCCGATCACCGACTCCTCGACCAGGACCTGGTTGATCGGGCTGGCGGCGAGGCCCTCGGAGACGACCTGGCGCAGCTCGGTCTCGGTGCGGCCGATGCCGCCGCCCTGGCCGCCCATCGTGAAGGCCGGGCGGACGATCGCCGGCAGGGTGATGTCGCCGGCGGCCAGCTGGGCCTCCATCTCCCCCAGGCTTTCGACGGTGACCGACCAGGGAATGCGGATACCGGCCTCGTTCATCGTCGTGCGGAACTTCTCGCGGTCCTCGGCGCGGCTGATCGACTCCGCGTTGGCGCCGATCAGCTCGACCCCGAAGCGTTCCAGGGTCCCGTCCTCGTCCAGCGCCATCGCGATGTTGAGCGCGGTCTGGCCGCCGAGGGTCGGCAGCAGCGCGTCGGGGCGCTCCTTTTCGATGATCTTGGTCACCGGCCCGGGCAGCAGCGGCTCGATGTAGGTGCGGGTGGCGAACTCGGGGTCGGTCATGATCGTCGCCGGATTCGAGTTGACGAGGACGACCTCGTAGCCCTCCTCGAGCAGGACCTTGCAGGCCTGGACGCCGGAGTAGTCGAACTCGGCCGCCTGGCCGATCACGATCGGGCCGGAGCCGATCAGGAGGATCTTCTGGATGTCAGTTCGTTTTGGCATCTATCTCCGTCAGGCAGCGAGGGCAAGGAAGCGGTCGAAGAGGTGGCGGGCGTCGCGCGGGCCCGGGCCGGCCTCAGGGTGGTACTGGACGGTGGCGCCGGCGACGTCGCGGAGGACGAGGCCCTCGACGGTGCGGTCGTAGAGGTTCAGCTGCGAGAGCTCGGCGACGCCGAAGTCGGTCTCCCAGCGGACAGGTTCGTCGCCGTCGATCTTCGGCTCGCCGCCGGGGCCGACGACGGCGAAGCCGTGGTTCTGGGAGGTGATGTCGATCCGCCCCGTCTCCAGGTCCTTGACCGGGTGGTTGGCGCCGCGGTGGCCGAAGGGCAGCTTGTAGGTCTCCAGGCCGACGGCGCGGCAGAGCAGCTGGTGGCCGAGGCAGATCCCGAAGACCGGCTTGCGGCCGAGGACGCCGCGGACGGTGTCGACGACGTAGTCGAGGGCGGCGGGATCGCCGGGGCCGTTGGCGAGAAAGACGACGTCCGGGTCCTCGGCGAGCACTTCCTCCGGCGAGCTGGTGCAGGGCAGGAGCGTCAGCCGGCAGCCGTGCTCGCGCAGCTGGCGGACGATGCTGAGCTTGACGCCGGTGTCGATCCCGACCACGTGCGGCCCCTCGCCCTCGAAGCGGACCGGCTCTCCCGGGGTGACGGTGCGGGCGAAGTCGGCGCCGGCCATC
Organism: Solirubrobacterales bacterium; assembly: GCA_025936755.1. Lineage (GTDB taxonomy): Bacteria > Actinomycetota > Thermoleophilia > Solirubrobacterales > 70-9 > VAYN01. Next base: position 9,403 of record JAICSS010000001.1, read on the forward strand.
GCCGGCTCGGCGACGATCCGCTCCCGCGCCTCGGCTTCCGGCGTCGCGGCCGGGAAGATGCCGCCGCGCATCGAGCCCTTGTCGCGCAGGTGGCGGACCAGGGCCCGGGTGTCGACGCCGCTGACCCCCGGGGTGCCGCAGTCGCCGAGCCAGTCGAGCCAGCCGCCCTCCGCGGTGGCGACGTCTTCACGGTTCTTGGCGTCGCGCATGACGACGCCGCGGGCGTGGACGCGGTCGGACTCCATCGCCGTCGCCGAGACCCCGTAGTTGCCGATCAGGGGGTAGGTGAAGACGATGATCTGGCCGGCATAGGAGGGATCGGTGACCGACTCCTGGTAGCCGGTCATCGCCGTGTTGAAGACGACCTCGCCGATCGCGACTCCGTCGTCCCCGCAGGCGAGCCCGTCGAGGCGGGTCCCGTCCTCGAGCAGCAGGTAGGCGCTCATGCGGCTACCCCGAGGCTGAAGCTGCGGAGGCGGAAGGCGACCTGGCCGGCGGCGACGGTCATCAGGACGCGGCCGGTGAGGGTCTGGCCGGCGCACCAGGAGTTGGCGGAGCGGCTCTCGTAGCCGTCCTCCCCCACCGTCCACTCGGCGCCGAGGTCGCAGAGGACGACGTTGGCTTCCGAGCCCGGCGCCAGGCTTGGCCGCTCGAGGTCGAAGGGCTCGGCGCCGCCGGCCATCCGCTCGACCAGCAGCGCGAGGTCGACGACGCCGGGCAGGACCAGTTCGGTGTGCAGCGCCGCGAAGGCGGTCTCGAGGCCGGTCACGCCCATCGCCGCCTGCTCGAAGGGCACGTCCTTTTCCTCCGGCTGGTGCGGGGCGTGGTCGGTGGCGATGCACTCGACGGTGCCGTCGCGCAGGCCCCCGATCAGCGCCTGGCGGTCGCGCTCTTCGCGCAGCGGCGGGTTCATCTTCGCCCGGTGGGGGTCGAGGCCGCGGACGGCCTCGTCGGTGAGGCAGAGATGGTGCGGGCTCGCCTCGGCGCTGATCCGGACGCCAGCGGCCTTGGCGGCGCGGACGGCCTCGACCGACTCGGCGGCGGAGAGGTGCTGGACGTGGATGCGGGCGTTCTCGTAGCCGGCCAGGGCGGCGTCGCGGGCGACCATCGTCGACTCCGAGACCGAGGGGATGCCGGCGAGGCCGAGCGCGGCGGAGACCGGTCCCTCGTGCATGGCGCCGTCGCGGGAGAGCGCCGGGTCCTCCTCGTGGAGGGCGATGTTGCCGCCGCAGAGGTGCTGGTACTGGAGGGCACGTCGCATCACCCCGGCGTCGGCGATCGGCAGGCCGTCGTCGGAGAAGCCGAGGGCGCCGGCCTCGCGCAGCTCGACCATCTCGGTCAGCTCCCCCCCCTGCATGTCTTTGGTGACCGTGGCGAGGAAGCCGACCGGGACCGAGGCGGCGGCCCGCGCCTGCTCGCGCAGAGCCGAAATGTCGGCGGCGGTGGAGACCGGCGGGGAGGTGTTGGCCATCGCGATGAGGCCGCAGTAGCCGCCGGCTGCGGCGGCGCGGGTCCCGGTTTCCACGTCCTCCTTGTGCTCCTGGCCGGGGGTGCGGAGGTGGACGTGGGGGTCGAAGAAGGCGGGGAAGGCGTGCAGGCCCTCGGCCTCGACCACCTCGGCGCCGTCGCCGTCGGCCTCGCCCGGAGAGGCGAGGGCGGCGATCTCGCCGTCGCGGACGACGACGTCGTGAACCGAGTCGATGCCGGCGACCGGGTCGAGCACCGTCGCCCGCCGCAGGATCAGGTGCGCGCTCTCGCCCGGGCGCACGTCGAGGAGATCGGTGAGGCTCATGCCGGGGTCCCGATCGGAGTCGGCCTGCTGCTCTCGCCCTCGCCGCTCGGCGCTCCTTCGGCGCCGGCGAGGAGCTCGTAGAGGATCGCCATCCGCACCACCAGGCCGGCGGCGACCTGCTCGGTGATCAGCGACTGCGGCGAGTCGATCGCCTCGCCGGAGAGCTCGACGCCGCGGTTGACCGGACCGGGGTGCATCAGCAGCTGGCGCGGCTGGAGGCGGCGGCTGTCGATCTGGAAGCTGGCCGCGTACTCGCGCAGCGAGGGGACGAAGCTCTCGCTCATCCGCTCCTTCTGCATCCGCAGCGCGTAGACGACCTCGGCCTCCTCGATCCCCTCGAGGCCGTAGGCGACGTCGCAGCCGAGCTCCTCGATCCCGCGCGGGATCAGGGTCGGCGGGCCGCAGACGGTGACCTCGGCCCCCATGCGGTTGAAGGCGATCAGGTTGGAGCGGGCGACGCGGCTGTGGAGGACGTCGCCGACGATCCAGATCCGGACTCCCTCCAGGGAACCGAGCTTGCGGCGCAGGGTGTAGACGTCGAGGAGGGCCTGGCTCGGATGCTCGTGCTTGCCGTCGCCGGCGTTGATTACCGAGGCGGCGGTCCAGCCGGCGACCATCTGGGCGGCGCCGGCGTAGGGGTGGCGGATCACGATCGCGGCCGGGTCGTAGGCGGAGAGGGTGGCGACCGTGTCCTTCAGCGACTCCCCCTTCTCGACCGAGGAGCCGGCGGCCTTGACCGAGACGACGTCGGCGGAGAGGCGCTTGGCGGCGAGGTCGAAGGAGCTGGAGGTGCGGGTGCTCGACTCGTAGAAGAGCGAGACGACGGTGCGGCCGCGCAGCGTCGGCACCTTCTTGATGTCGCGGCGACCGACCTCGGCGAAGCTCTCGGCGCGGTCGAGGATCCCCTCGATCTCCTCGCGCGAGAGCTGCTCGATCGAGAGCAGGTGCTTCATCGGCCCACCTCCACGGGGTCGGGTTCGGAGATCGTGACGCCGTCTGTGCCGTCGACCTCCTCGAGGCGGACGTTGACCCGCTCCTCGCGCGCCGTCGGCAGGTTTTTGCCGACGTAGTCGGGGCGGATCGGCAGCTCGCGGTGGCCGCGGTCGCAGAGAACCGCCAACTGGACGCGCTGGGGGCGACCGTAGTCGAAGAGGGCCTCGATCGCGGCGCGGACGGTGCGGCCCGTGTAAAGGACGTCGTCGACGAGGACGACGGTGCGGCCGGAGAGGTCGAAGTCGATGTGGGAGGAGTGGACGACGGGCTGCGAGGCGGGCGACTTGGCGCCGACGTCGTCGCGGTAGAAGGAGATGTCGAGGTCGCCGATCGGCAGCTCGGCCCCGGTCAGCTCGCCGAGGAAGACGTGGAGGCGGCGGGCCAGGACGGCGCCGCGGGTGTGGATGCCGACGACCGCCAAATGCTCCGAATCCGGGTTCTTCTCGGCGATCTCGTGGGCGATCCGCCGCAGCGTTCGCCTCAGATCGTCGTGCTCCAGCACGACCTTGTCGTTCACTTCGGTTGCTTCCTTCCTGGCCTCACGGGACCGGGTTAAAGGACGGCCTCACTGTAACAGCGAGGGAGGCGGGGACGGGTAGGCCCCTTCCTCGCAAATTGGGGAGGGCTCGTCAGGGGCCTACCCGTCCCCGCCCCGGTCCGCGGCTCCGTTCGGGATGAGATGGGGTTCGCCTCGCTCGGGGAAAGGGAGCTCGATGAGGTCGAAGTCTTTGGGGGCGACGGTCGGCTCGAAGACCTCCTTCGCCTCCTCGATCACCTTGCCGACGTGGTAGCGGGAGGAGATGTGGACGAGGGCGAGCAGCTTGACGTGCGCCTCGGCGGCGATGCCGGCGGCCTGGGCGACGGTCGAGTGGCCGGTTTCGGCCGCGCGCCGAACCTCCTCCTCGGCGAAGGAGGCATCGTGGATCAGCAGGTCGGCGTCGGCCGCGGCGGAGACGGTGGCGGGGCTGGGGGCGGTGTCGCCGGTGATCACGATCGTGCGGCCTGGGCGGCTCGCCCCCATCACCTCATCGGGGGTGACAGTCCCTGTCTCTCCCTCCACGGTCTCCCCCCGCTGCAGGGCCGCATAGGCGGGCCCTTCCGGTACGCCCGCCGCAGCCGCCGCAGCGGGATCGAAGCGGCCGGGCCGCTCCGCCTCGACCAGCGCGTAGCCGTTGGCGCGGGTGGTGCGGTGGGAGGCTTCGAACGGCCGCACCTCGTAGCCGTCGTGCTCGATCGCGTCGGCCGGCCCGACCTCGATCAGGTCCAGGCTGAACCCCAGCCGGCCGATCAGCGGCGAGAAGACCTGGAACAGCTCCGAGAGCCCCGGCGGCCCGTAGACCTTCAGCGGCGCCTGCCGGTCGGTCAGGTCATAGGTCTTCAACAGCCCCGGCAGCCCCAGGACGTGGTCGGCATGGAAGTGCGTCAGGTAGATCTCGTCCGCCTGCACCAGCCCCAGCGACCGCTGCATCTGCCGCTGCGTCCCTTCCCCGCAGTCGAACAACAGCCGCTCCCCCCCACGCGCCACGAGCACGCTGGCCGTAGAACGCCGCGCCGAAGGCACCGAGCCCCCGGTCCCGAGAAAAGTCACCGCCAAATCCATCGGCGGCGAGCCTACGTCAGTTACGGGTTAATCTGCCGAGTGAGCGCCCGTAGCTCAGCTGGATAGAGCGACAGCCTCCGGAGCTGTAGGCCACAGGTTCGAATCCTGTCGGGCGCGTCCCTTGTCGTGTCGCCTTTTAGGTCCGTATGGACGCAAAAGGCGACAGGCCTAGCTCTCGGCGGCCTTGAACCTCGCCCGCCACTCGTCGGCGTCGAACTCGGCGGGGTCGGTTTCGGCGAGGAAGCGCTCGAGGACGGCGATGAAGCGGCCGGGACGCTCCAGCTGGGGGACGTGGCCGGTGTCGGCGAAGATCTCGAGGTGGCTGTCGGGGAGCTGGGCGTGGGTCTCGCGGGCGTGGTCGACGGGAATGATCGGGTCGTTCTCCCCCCAGACGATCAGCAGGGGCAGGGTCTCGGCGAGGTAGAGCTTGTCGAGGGCGCCGACGCGCTGTCCCTCCATGCCGACGACGGAGCGCAGGGTGGCGACGAACGCCTTGCGCCGGTCGGGGTCGGCAAGGGTCGCGTAGCCGCGCGTCACCTCGGCGAGATCGGCGTTGGGGCGGAAGCCGAGGGCGCCGAAGCCGCGACCTAGGACAGACCCGATCCGGCTGCCGACGCCCGCGGTGGCGGAGATGAACAGCTCCGCGCCGGGCAGCGCCGCCGCCCGCAGGACCGGGCTGACGTCGGGGCCGAGGCCGCCGCTGGAGACCAGGACGAGGCGCTCGACCATCTCCGGGAACTGGTAGGTGAACTGCATCGCCACGCCGCCGCCGAGCGAGTGGCCGACGAGAGTCGCCCGCTCGTGGCCGAGGGTCAGCATCAGGTCGCGCAGGGCGCTGGCGAGGGCGCCGAGCGAGTAGTCGCCGCCGCCCGGCGCCGAGGAGCCGTGGCCGGGGAAGTCGGGGGCGATCACGGTGTGGTTGATCGCCAGCGGCTCGATCACCGATTCCCAGTTGGCGCAGGTCCCCGCCATCCCGTGGATCAGCAGCAGAACCGGGCCCGAGCCGGCCTCGATGAAGTTCATCGGCCGCCCGTGCACCTCGACCGCGCGCGGCCGCGCCTCGCTCATCTTCAGCCGGGTCACTTTGCCTGCCACGGGGGGAACGTACCCAGATGGGCGGTCGAGGTATCGCACGAGGACGATTCCGTGACCGATTCCAATACTGTCGCCCTGTGAGCGCCGCCCCCCAAGGCACCTCCTCCCAGGACTCCCGCCCGCCCCGCGGCGCCCTGATCGTGGTCGCGGTCGGCCTCGTCGCCTGCGTCGTCGCCGCGCTCGCGACCACCGGCAAGGGCGAGGGAGAAGCCGCCAACCTCGAATGGGTCCAGTCGGCGAAGGGGCCGGACTCCGGCGCGGTGCCGGTTCCCGGCGGCAAAGGCGAGATGCAGCTCGCCGACACCAACATCCGCGCCACCGGGACCAACGTCAGCGGCTACTCGCTCTACATCGTCTCCTCGGCGCTGAACGTCTCCGCCGGCGCGCCGATCGCCGGCGGCCAGATCCTCTGCGCGATCGAGGCTCCGAAAGGGACCGAAGTCGCCCAGAGCGGCGGCGACCTGCGGGCGACCTACCCGCGCTCCTCCGAATCCGGCATCTACAGCCAGGAAGTGCCGGAAACGGTGCTGATGGACTTCAGCTCCCACGGCGGCGAACTCGCGTCCCTGGAAGTCCCCGACCGGCCGCAGCGCTTCACCACCGAAAAGGGCGTCAAGGTCGAATGGCCCGAGTTCAAGATCGGCGAAGAGCGGATCGAATACGCGATCGCCGGCAAACCGAAGAAAGACCTCGTCCTCCCCTTCTTCACCGTCTGGCGCACCACCGACGTCCCCTCGGCGAAGATCCGCTGCACGGTGGAAACGGCCGCCGGCGAAGCCACCGCGCGGACGCAGGCGGCGCTGCCGGACCGCACGCCGCCGATCGACGAAGAAGCCGAAGAACTCAAAGCCGAAGAACGCGAAGAAGCGGAAGAAAAAGCCGAAGAAGGCTAGGCGTCGAGCGTCGCCTGCGGCGCCACCAGCAGCTCCGGCCCCTCCGCCATCCCCTTGCCGACCTTGTTCAGGGCGGGGTTCGCCGGGGCGCTGGACATCCGCCGCGCGTCGAGCGGCCCGCACATCGCCACCGCGTCTTCGGCGCCGAGCTTCGGATCGAGCCAGGCGGCCTCGGCCTCGGGGCTCGGCAGGATCGCCGGCATCCGGTCGTGGACCGGGGCAACGACCTCGTTCGGCGTCGTCGTCACCAGGGTGCAGGTGTAGAGGTAGCCGTCGTCGTAGCCGCGCTCCTCGGGGTCGGACCACTCCTTGCGGGTGCAGAGGCCGGCGAAGGCGAAGGGCTCGCCGCCGTCGACCTGGAAGCGCCAGGGCTGGCGCGGCTGCTTCGGGTCCTCGGCCTTCATCCACTCGTAGAAGCCGTCGGCGACGATCAGGCAGCGGTGGCGGTACTTGCCGAGCAGCGGCCCGTAGGCGCGGCTCTTCAGCAGGTTCTCCTTTTTCGCGTTGATCATCCGGTAGCCGACTTTCAAATCCTTGGCCCAGACCGGAACCAGCCCCCAGCGCATCAGCCGCGCCTCCCGGGCGCCTTGCTCGGCCTCCTCGGGCTCGGGCGAGGCGCGGACGACCAGCACCTCCTGGGTCGGGGCGACGTTGAAACGGCCGAACCCGGGTGGCGCTTTCGCCTCTCCCCCGTCCTTCGCGCTCTCTTTCGCCGGCGCCCCCGCCCCGCCCCGCTCGAGCGCTTTTTCCAGCTCGACCTCGAAGCGGTCGGCGATCTTCTTCGTGTCCTTGGTGGTGTTGGTGAAGCGCCCGCACATGGGGCCTCAGCCTAGCCTGCCGCGCCGGTCGCCTCCGGGCGCAGCTCGGCGTGGTCCCGGTACCAGTCGAGGGTGCGGATCAGGCCGTCGCGCAGCTCTACCTCAGGCGCCCAGCCGGTGGTCTCCCGCAGCTTGGCCGAGTCGACGAACTGGCGGTCGATCTCGCCGTCGGGATTGCCGGTGCCGAGGTATTCCGGGCTCAGGTCGGCGCCCGAGACCGCGACGATCGTCTCCAGCACCTCGGCGACCGAGAAGGGCCGCTCGCCGCCGGCGTTGAACGCCTCCCCCGCCCCCGGCCCGCCGGCGCCGACCGCGCTCTCCACCGCGAGGTAGGCGGCGACCGCGTCGGCGACGTAGAGGAAGTCCCGTTCGGGGCTGCCATCGGAGCGGATCTGCGGCCGCCGGCCGTCGAGCACGGCGGCGATCGCCTCCGGGATCAGGCGCGAGAAGTTGGGGTCGCCGCCGCCGTAGATGTTGGCGAAGCGGGTCACCGCGACCGGCAGGCCATAGGCGGGCCGGTAGCTGAGGGCGATCGCGTCGGCGGCCGCCTTGCTCGCCTCGTACGGCGAGGCCGGGTTGAGGCGCATGTCCTCGCGGTAGGGCAGCACCTCGCTGGGGCCGTAGGCCTTGTCGGAGGAGGCGACGATCACCGCCGGGACGTCGGCGCGGCGGCAGGCCTCGAGCAGGCCCCAGGTGCCGCGGACGTTGACTTCGAAGGTCTGGGCCGGGTCCGCCATCGCCGGCCCGACCAGGGTCTGGGCGGCGAGGTGGAAGACGGCGTCGAACTCGCCGGCGGCGATCGCCGCGTCGACCGCGGCGGCGTCGCGGAGGTCGGCTTCCAGCAGCTGCACGTCGGCGGCGATTCCCTGCAGGACGAGCCCGGAGCTGGGCGGGGGCGCCAGGTCGAGGACGGTGACGGCGTCGCCGCGTTCCAGCAGCGCCCGCGCCAGGTTGGAGGCGACGAAGCCGTGGCCGCCGGTGACCAGCGAGCGCTTCACGCGTCGACCGCCGCCGCGTCCCAGATCCGCCAGGGCGCGCGGCCGGCGGCCCAGAGGTCGTTGAGGACGACCGCGTCCTTGTAGGTGTCCATGCAGTCCCAGAAGCCCTCGTGGCGGAAGGCGCGCAGCTGCCCGTCGCCGGCCAGCCGCTCGAGCGGCTCGCGCTCGAGCGCGCTCTCGGCGTCGAGGTGGTCGAAAACGCCCGGCTCGAAGCAGAAGAAGCCGCCGTTGATCCAGTGCTCGCTGCGCGGCTTCTCGACGAAGCCGGTCACCGCCTCGCCGTCGAGCTCGGCGACCCCCCACTGCAGGTCGGGCCTGACGACGGTGACGGTGGCGAGGGCGCGGTGACGGTCGTGGAACTCGAGGAGCGCGTTGAGGTCGACGTCGGCGACGCCGTCGGCGTAGGTGGCGCAGAAGCGCTGCCCGCGCAGCCCGTCGGCCAGCGCCGCGATCCGCCCGCCCGTCGGCGTGTCGATGCCGGTGTCGACGCAGTCGACCAGGACCCCCTCCGGCCAGCGTTCGGCGGCCGCGAACTCCGCCACTGCCTCGCCCATGTAGCCGGTCGCCAAGAGGAAGCGGCCGAACCCCTGCGCGGCGTAGATCTGGATCACGTGCCAGAGGATCGGCCGGCCCCCGATCTCGACTAGCGCCTTCGGCACCGACTCGGTCCGCTCGCGCAGCCGCGTCCCGCGGCCGCCGCAGAGAATGACGACGGGTGGCTTCATCGTTTCCAGAGTTTTAGCCCCTATAGGGGCCCCAAGGGTGGAAACGATCAGCCGCCGGCGACAGCCGGAAGGATGGTGACCTCGTCGCCGTCGTTTATCGAAGTCTCGAGGCCCTGCTGGAAGCGGATGTCCTCGCCGGAGACGTAGACGTTGACGAAGCGGCGCAGGTCGCCGTCCTGGGTGATGCGGTCGCGCAGGCCGCCGTGGGCGTCGAAGACGGCGTCGAGCACCTCGCCGACGGTCCCTCCCTCCACCTCCAGCTCGGCCTGGCCACCGGTGGCGGCGCGCAGCTGGGTCGGGATCTTCACGGTGACGGGCATCTAGACGGCTACCTCCTGCGGGAACTCGGCCTCGAAGCTCTCGAGGGCGGGGTCGATCTCGTGCATCTGGAACGTATCGCGGGTGGCGTCGAGCGTCTTCAGGCCCTCGCCGGTGATGTAGACGACGACGCGCTCGCCGGCGGCGATCTCGCCCCGTTCGGCCAGCTTGCGCAGGACGCCGACGGTGACGCCGCCGGCGGTCTCGGTGAAGATCCCGGTCGTCTCGGCCAGCAGCTTGATCCCCTCGCGAATCTCCTGATCGGTGACGGAGTCGACGCCGCCGCCGCTGCGGCGCGCCTGCTCGACGGCGTAGGGACCGTCGGCGGGGTCGCCGATCGCGAGGCTCTTGGCGATCGTCTCGGGTCGCTGCGGCTTGCAGACTTCCCAGCCTTCGGCGAACGCCGTCGCCACCGGGCTGCAGCCCTCCGCCTGGGCGCCGTTGAAGGCCGGCTGCTCGCCGCAGACCAGACCGAGGTCGAGCCACTCCTGGAAGCCGCGGGCGAGCTTGGTGAAGAGCGAGCCGGAGGCGATCGGAGAGACGACCCGGTCCGGCAGCTGCCAGCCGAGCTGCTCGACCGTCTCGTAGGCGAGGGTCTTCGAGCCCTCGGCGTAGTAGGGCCGCAGGTTGACGTTGACGAAGGCCCAGGGGTGGATCTCCGCGAGCTGGGTGCAGAGACGGTTGACGTCGTCGTAGTTGCCGCGGACGCCGACCAGGTTGGTCCCGTAGACGCCGGTCGCGAGCAGCTTCTGCTCCTCGAGGTTGGCGGGGACGAAGACGTAGGAGTCGAGGCCGGCGGCGGCGGCGTGGGCGGCGACCGCATTGGCGAGGTTGCCGGTCGAGGCGCAGGCGACGGTGTCGAAGCCGAGCTCCTTCGCTTTGGCGACGGCGACCGCGACTACCCGGTCCTTGAAGGAGTGGGTGGGGTTGGCGGCGTCGTTCTTGATCCAGATCTCGGCGTCCACCCCGAGCCGCTCGGCCAGCCGCTCCGCCTTCAGCAGCGGCGTCAGACCCGGCTCCAGCGGATCGGTCGCCCTGCCCTTGAAGGGCAGGAAGTCGCGATAGCGCCAGATCCCCTGCGACCCGGCCTGGATTCGCCGCTTGACCTCCGTCGCGTCGAGGCCGCTGAAGTCGTAGGCGACCTCCAGCGGTCCGAAGCAGTTCTCGCAGACGTAGCGGGCGTCCAGCTCATACGCGGTCCCGCACTCCTTGCACTTCAGGCTCTCTACCGGCATCCGATCCTCTTTTCCACTTACGAAAAAACCTCGCCATCTGTGGGGCGAGGTCCGGATCGGACATCCCCCACATCTTCCAGGCCTCGAATCTTTCGACCTGCTGGAGTTGGCACCTGTCTCGGTCCTTGCGGTCCGAGTTGGTTGCCGGGGCTTCAATGGGCCAGTCCCTCCACCCCTCTAGATGTGGCGCTTATGTAGAGGCCAAGATACAGCAAAAGGCTGACGCCTGGCAACCATTGCACGCTGCAATCCACGCATTTCCCCGGGCCCGACTAACCTAGGCGGCACGATGACTCTGCCGCACGAGATCACGAGGGGGTTGGGCGATGCCGAACCTTCCGAAACCGAGGCTGCGACGGCCTCGCGGCCGACGCGGCGAGCTCGTCTCTCAGCCTGCTGCGCCTGAGCCGCAGCAGCCCAACGTCGAGCAGATCGACTCCGACGGCCTGCGCTGGGTCAACATCGAGTGGCCGGGATCGCTGGAGCGGAGCTGGCTGGAGGAGCACTTCGAGTTCCACGCGCTCGACCTCGAGGACGTGCTCTCGCGCAACCAGCGGCCGAAGATCGACGTCTACGACGACTACCTCTTCATCGTCCTCCACCTGCCCGTCTTCGACCCCCAGGCCGGCCGCCTCGGCGCCGGCGAGCTCGACGTCTTCGTCGGCCCCGACTACGTGGTGACGATCCCGAACATGCCGCTGCAGCCGGTCGAGTACCTGTTCGAGCGCTGCCGGGCCAAGGAGGAGCTGCGCGAACAGCTCTTCTCGCGCGGCTCCGGCTACCTGCTCTACCGGCTGGTCGACGACAGCTTCGACTACTGCTTCCCGATGCTGCGCAAGATCGGCAACAAGCTCGACGCGCTCGAGGACCAGATCTTCGAAGAGCGGGCCGAGGAAGTCGTGCGGGACATCTCCAACGTCAAGCAGGAGATCATCAACTTCCGCAAAGTGGTGCGGCCGCAGCGGCCGGTCCTGCGCGAACTGGAGAAAGTCAAGCAGCGCTATCTCGCCTCCGACCTCGACCTCGAGATCTACTTCGACGACATCGTCGACGCCCACGAGCGGATCTGGGACATGCTCGAGAACTACAAGGAGGTCGCCGAGGCGCTGGAGGAGACCAACGAGTCGGTGATCTCGCACCGCCTCAACGACATCCTCCGGGTCCTGACCTCGATCAGCGTCGTGATCCTGCCGCTGACCCTGATCGCCAGCGTGATGGGGATGAACACCTGGGTCCCGGACGAGGGCGACGCGGCCGGGTTCTTCGTCGTCCTCGGGGTGATGGCGCTGCTGCTGGTCGGACTCATCGCTTATTTCCGCAAACGCCGCTGGCTGTAGCGCGGCTCTGCAAGGATGCGGCGCCCGTGGCAAATTTCCGCATCTGGGCGCCCTGGCGCCTCGCTTACGTGAAGGACGCGTCCAAGGACATCGAGGAGGAGTGCATCTTCTGCGCCAAGCCGGCGGCGGAGGACGACGAGGCGAACCTGATCGTCCACCGCGGCGAGCGCTGCTTCCTCATCCTCAACCTCTTCCCGTACACGAACGGGCACCTGATGGTGGCGCCGTACGACCACGTCGGCCGCCTGCAGGAGATCCCGGCGGAGACGCTGGTGGAGATGATGGAGCTGGCGCAGCGGGCGATGGGCCGCCTCGAGCAGGTCTACGAGCCGCACGGCTACAACGTCGGCTTCAACCAGGGCCGGGTCGCCGGCGCCGGGGTCGAGCACCACATCCACATGCACGTCGTCCCCCGCTGGGCCGGCGACAACAACTTCATGCCAGTGATCGCCGACACGAAAGTGATGCCGCAGTCGATCGAGCAGAGCTACGAGGCGCTGAAAGGAGCGTTTTGAGCGACCAGTCCCCCCTGGCCCCCCCGGGGATCTTCAAGGCGTATGACATCCGCGGCCTCTACGGCTCGGAGATGGATGAGACGACGGCCGAGGCGATCGGGGGCGCCTTCGCCCGGGTGCTGGGGCGGCTGCGGGGGAAGGCGCCAGGCAAGCTGCGGGTCGGGCTCGGGCGCGACATGCGGCTGACCGCGCCGGCGATGGCGGGCGCGGTGCGCGACGGGCTCGTCGCCGAGGGCGCGACGGTGGTCGACGCCGGCCAGGTCGCGACCGAGATGCTCTACCACCTGGTCGGCTCGCGCCAGCTCGACGGCGGCGCCATGGTCACCGCCTCCCACAACCCCAAGGCCTACACCGGGGTCAAGCTCGTCCGCGAGGGGGCGCTGCCGCTCTCTGGCGATGCCGGGATCGGCGACGTCAAGGCGGAGATCGAAGCCGGGCTCGGCGCGGCGCCGGGCGGCGGGAGCGTTGAAGAGGTCGACGTCTGGGACGAGTACCGCTCGCACGCGCTCTCCTTCATCGACCCCGCGAACGTGAAGCCGATGAAGGTGGTCGTCGACGGCGGCAACGGGATGGGCGGGCCGATGGTCGGGCCGATCCTCGAGAAGCTGCCGCTGGAGCTGGAGGAGATGTACTTCGTGCCGAACGGCGAGTTCCCCGACCACGAGCCGAACCCGCTGCTGGAGGAGAACCGGCGGATGATCATCGACCGCGTCAAGTCGAGCGGCGCCGACCTCGGGATCGCCTGGGACGGCGACGCCGACCGCTGCTTCTTCATCGACGGCGAGGGCAGCTTCTGCGACGGCGACTTCGTCTGCGCCCTGCTGGCGCGCTCGGTCCTGCAGAAGAACCCCGGCGCGACGATCCTCTACGACCCGCGCTCGAGCCGGGCGGTGCCGGACCTCGTCGCCGCCGAGGGCGGCCGCTCGGACCTCTCCCGCGTCGGCCACGCCTTCTTCAAGGCGCGGATGCGCGAGGAGGGAGCGGCCTTCGGCGGCGAGGTCTCCGGCCACTACTACTTCCGCGACTTCTGGAACGCCGACTCGGGGACGATCCCGGCGCTGCTGGTCCTGGAGCTGCTCTCGCGCGAGGGCCGCTCGCTGGCCGAGCTGATGGAGGAGTTCCGCTCGCGCTATTTCATCTCCGGCGAGATCAACTCCGAGGTCCCCGACCAGGAGGCGAAGATGCGGGAGATCGAGGAGCGGTACTCCGACGGGGAGATCACCCACCTCGACGGCGTCTCGGTCGACTACGAGGACTGGCACTTCAACGTCCGCCCCTCCAACACCGAGCCGCTGCTGCGCCTCAACCTCGAGTCGCTGGTCTCGGGCGAGGACATGGAGCGCCGGCGCGACGAAGTCCTGGGCCTGATCCGGGCGTGACGGCGACGCCGGAGCAGGCGCTCGAGCAGGCGGCGCTGGCCGGCGTCCACCGCTTCGCGATCCCAACCCCGTTCGCGGTCGGGCGGGTCAACTGCTACCTGATCGAGGACGAGCCGCTGACCCTCGTCGACACCGGCCCGAACTCGGGCAAGGCGCTCGACGAGCTGACCGCGCGGCTGGCCGAGCGCGGCCACCAGCTCTCCGACCTCGAGCTGATCGTCGTCACCCACCAGCACATCGACCACCTCGGCCTGGTCGAGATCCTGGTCGAGCACTCCGGCGCCGAGGTGGCGGCGCTGGGCGCGGCGGCGCGGCGGCTCGGCTCCTTCGAGGAGGACGCCGAGCTGGAGGACGAGTTCGCGGTCGAGGTGATGCTGCGCAACGGCATCCCCGAGGACGTCACCGTGGCCCTGCGCAGCGTCTCCCGCAGCTTCCGCGGCTGGGGCTCGCACGTGGCGGTGACGCGGCCGCTGGAGGACGGCGGCAGGCTGGAGCTCCGCGACCGCCGCCTCGAGGTCCTGCACCGGCCCGGCCACAGCCCCTCCGACACCGTCTTCTGGGACGAGGAGCGGAAGATCCTCCTCGCCGCCGACCACCTCTTGCCGAAGATCTCCTCCAACCCCCTCCTCGCCCGCCCGCTCGACGGCTCGGCAGAGCGCCCTCAGGCCCTTGTCACCTACATCGAGTCGCTGCGCAAGACCCGCGAGATGCCGGCCGAGATCGTCCTCCCCGGACACGGCGAGCCGATCGCCGACCACGCCGAGCTGATCGATTCCCGCTTCGCCGGCTACGAGCGGCGCAAGGAGAAGATCCACCGCCTCGTCGCCGAGCGCCCGCGCAACGCCTACGAGCTGGCGCAGGCGCTCTGGGGCAACGTCGCCGTCACCCAGGCCTTCCTCACCCTCTCCGAGGTGATCGGCCACGCCGACCTCCTCGTCAACGAGGGCCGGGTGCGGGAAGTCGAGGACGGCGCCGTGATCCGCTACGAGACGATCTAGAGCCGGGCGCCGAGGGCGTGGCCGAGGGCGGCCGCGGCCAGGCCCAGGGCGGCGCTGAGGAGGAGGTTCGTCACCGCGATCCGCCGCCTGCCCGCCTCCTCGATCCGCTGCGTCTCGACCATCCAGGTCGAGAAGGTGGTGTAGGCGCCGATCAAGCCGGCCCCGAACAGGAGCCGGGCGTCGCCCTGCACCGAAGCTCCCGCCAGCAGCCCCAGAAGGAAGGCGCCGCTGAGGTTGACGGCCAGCGTTCCCACCGGCAGGTGCGGATGCAGGCGGTCGGCGACGAGCAGCGTCAGCCCGAAGCGCGCCAGCGCCCCGCAGCCGCCGAGAAGGCCTACCCCGATCCAGAGGGGCCAGCTCATCCCGCTCCCGTCCGGCGGCCCAGGGCGGTCGCCGCCTGCACGCCCGCCAGCCCGGCGACGACGCTCAGGCCGAGGTAGGCGCAGGCAAGCGGAGCCCTGCCGGCGTCGAGCATTTCCACCAGCTCCACCTGCACGGTCGAGAAGGTCGTCAGGGCTCCGCAGAACCCGGTCGTCAGCAGCGGCCGCCGGTAGCTCGAGTGCGGCAGGGTCGTGAACCAGTAGCCGAGCAGGGCGGCGCCGGCGACGTTGACAAGGAAGGTCGCCCACGGCCACTCGGGGCCCGCGGCCGGAAGCGCTTCCGCCAGCCCCGCCCTCAGCAGCGCTCCCAGGGCCCCGCCGAGGAAGATCGCACCCAGCTCGCGTCGGTCGACCATCGGCGGCAGCCTAGGCGAAGCGCCCCGGCATTAGGCTGCACCGTCCGTGTCCGCGCAGCTTCGCTCCCTCCGCCGCCGCAAACCCGCGAAGAAGCGGATGCTGCTGATCGTCAACCCGTATGCGACCACGGTCTCCGACCGGCTGAAAAACCTGGTGGTCTACGCGCTGCAGGGGCGGTTCGACGTCGAAGCCGTCACCACGCAGGCGCAGAACCATGCGACCGAGATCGGGCGGGAGGCCAAGGACGGGGGCTATGACGTGGTCGTCGCCTTCGGCGGCGACGGGACGCTGAACGAGGTCGCCAACGGGCTTGCGGGGTCCGACCTGCCGGTGGCGATCCTGCCCGGCGGCTCGACCAACGTGGTCTGCCGAACGCTGGGGATGCCGAACGACGTCGTCGACGCGACCGAGCACCTGCTGACCCTCGCTGACGACTGGCAGCCGCGAAAGATCGACCTCGGGACGGTCGACGACCGCTACTTCGTCTTCTCCTGCGGGGTCGGCATCGACGCCAGCGTCGTCAAGCGGGTCGACCGCAACCCCACCCTGAAGGGGAACGCCGGGCCCTACTACTACAGCTGGGCCGGCGTCTCCAGCTTCTACCGCAAGTACCTCGTCAACCCGGTGCGGGTGCGGACGACGGTCGACGGCGCCGAGCCGGTCGAGGGGATTACCACGATCGTCCAGAACTCCGATCCCTTCACCTACTTCACCACCCACCCGATCCGGGTCTGCGAGGGAATCGCGATCGACGACGGCACGCTTTCGCTCGCGGTCCTGAGACGGGCGGCGCAGCGCGACATGCCGACCCTGGTCACCCGCCTCTTCAGCGAGACCAAGCCCGCCGCCCGCCACAAGCAGGTGGCCCATTTCGACGACGTCGCCCACGCGGTGGTCGAGACCGCCTCGCTGGCCAAGGACGGCGGCCCCCGCCCTTTCCCCCTCCAGGTCGACGGCGACTACATCGGCGAGCGGGAGCGGATCGAGCTGCGGGCTGTGCCCGGCGCTTTGACGATCGTCGCCTAGTTAGAGAGGGAAAAGGGGGACCCTCCGTCGCAGATTTGGGGAGGCTCCTCCGGGTCCCCCTTTTCCCTACTCCAGCAGGCCTTTGCCTTGCGCTCCGGCCACCGTTTCCTGCAGCGTCTCACGAGCTGAGTGCTGAGGTTTCCAGTCGAGGTCGCGGCGGGCCTTGGCCGCGTCCATCAGGACCGGGGTGTCGGCGGCGATCGCCCACTCGAGCTTCGCCGAGGCGAAGCTGAGGCGGCGGGCGGCGGCGGTGCCGACGCTGACAGCGGGGCGTGGGACGGGGACCCAGCGCCAGCCGAGGGCGCGGGCGAGGTCGCGGACTTGGATCTCCCCCTCGCCGGCGAGGTTGTAGACGCCGGGCGGGCCGTCGCCGCAGATCGCCGCGGCCATCGCCCGGGCGACGTCGTCGTGGTGGACGAGCTGGAAGGGGACGCCGGGGTCGGGCAGGACCGGCGCCACCAGCGGCAGCTTTTCGAGGCCCTTGCGCAGCAGCGGCACCGGGTCGCCGGCCCGGACCGCCTCGACGGTCTGCTCGACCAGCATCGTCGCCCGCGGCCCGGCGACGATGCAGGGGCGGAAGACGTAGGGCTCGACCTCGCTGCCCTCGAACAGCTCCTCGAGCAGGTCCTCCAGCTCCGCCTTCTGCGCCGAGTAGTAGAAGCTCTCCGAGCCGCGGGCGGGGACGTCCTCGCCGAGCGGCTGCGGGTTCTCGGGGTGAAAGCCGTAGGCGGCGACCGAGGAGGCGTAGACAAGCCGTTTGACGCCGGCCCGGAGCGCCGCTTCGAAGACGTTGCGGGTTCCCTGCAGGTTGACCTTTCGCGTCTCCTCGCGGCTGCCGAAGATCGCGAAGGCGAGGTGGACGGCGACGTCCACCCCATCGAACAACGCAGCGAGCGCCCCCCGGTCGAGGATGTCGCCGCGCCGGTAGGCGACCTTCTCCCAGCCCTCCTCGGAGGGATCGAAGGGCCGCCGAGCCATCCCCAGCACCTCCCCCACCTCGGGGCGGCGCTCCAGCTCCGCCATCAGCGGCTTCCCGATCTCCCCCGTGGGCCCGGTCACCGCGACGGCTAATGACATCTACCCCGCCCGCTCTGCCGTCTCAAGCGGCCGGGGTGACCCGATACGCGTCGAACACCGAGTCGACGTTGCGAAGGCGGCCGATGCAGTGCTTGAGCTGCTCGGTGTCGCCGACCTCGACCACGAACTTGTTTTTCACCATCGGGTGGTTGGTCGTGCAGGAGGCGCCGATGATGTTGATCCCGGCCTCCGAGAAGGTCCGCGAGAGGTCCTCGAGCAGGCGGGTGCGGTCGTAGGCGTCGATCTGCAGCTCGACCCGGTAGGAAGCCTCGTTTTCGCCCTCCCATCGCACCTCGACGAAGCGCTCGGGGGCGCGTTTCAGCGCCTTCACGTTTTTGCAATCGGTGCGGTGGATCGTGATCCCGCGGCCGAGCGAGACGTAACCGGCGATCTCGTCGCCCGGCACCGGGCGGCAGCACTTGGCCAGGCGGACGGCGACGTTGTCGGCGCCCTTGACGATGATCCCGTAGTTGGAGGCCTCCTTGGTGCGGCGGGCCTTGTCCTCGCGCCCGAGCGGCGCGCCCGCGGCCTCCTCCTCGACCCCCTCCCCCGCTTTCAGCCGCTGCATCAGCTTGTTGGCGGCGGTCTTGGCCGAGATTTTCCCCTGGCCGAGGGCGATGTAGAACTCGGTGCCTTTGCGGAAGCCCATCTCGCGGATCACGTCCGCCAGCAGGGCCGAGCCGGAGAGTTTCTGCATCGGGATGCCGCGCGTGCGCAGCGCTTCCTCGAGTTTCTCGCGGCCGTCGCGCTCGGCGTCCTCGCGGCGCTCCTCTTTGAACCAGGAACGGATCTTGTTGCGGGCGCGGTTGGTCCGCACCAGTTTCAGCCAGTCGAGCGAGGGGCCGCGCTTCTGCTTCGCGGTCAGCACCTCGACGATGTCGCCGGAGCGCAGCTGGTAGTGCAGCGGCACGATCGAGCCGTTGACCTTGGCGCCGACGCAGCTGTGACCGACGTCGGTGTGAACGGCGTAGGCGAAGTCGAGCGGGGTCGAGCCGGCCGAGAGGTTCTTCACTTCCCCCTTCGGGGTGAAGACGAAGACCTCGTCCTCGAAGAGGTCCACCTTGAGCGATTCGAGGAACTCGGTCGGGTCCTGTTCGCCCTCGGCCTCCACCAGCTGCCGCAGCCAGGTCATCTTCTCCCGCTCCGGGTCCCCTCTGCTGCCCTCTTTGTAGGCGACGTGGGCGGCGATCCCGTACTCGGCGAGCTTGTGCATCTCCTCGGTCCGGATCTGGATCTCCAGCGGTTTGCCCTCGGGCCCGATCACCGTCGTGTGCAGCGCCTGGTACATGTTGGCTTTCGGCATCGCGATCCAGTCCTTGAAGCGCCCCGGCAGGGGCTTCCAGAGCGAATGGATGACGCCGATCGCGCCGTAGCAGTCCTTGACCGAGTGGACGATCACCCGCATCGCCGTCAGGTCGAAGATCTCGTTGAACTCGCGGCCCTTCTTCGCCATCTTCGTGTAGATCGAGTAGAAGTGCTTGGCGCGGCCCGAGATCTCGGCCTCGATCGCGACCTGCTCCAGCTCCGCGGCGAGGAACTCGCCCGCCTCGGAGACGAAGTTTTCGCGCTCCTCGCGCTGCTGGGCGACCAGCTGCTTGATTTCTTTGTACTTGCGCGGGTGCAGGGTCGCGAAGGCGAGGTCCTCGAGCTCCCATTTGATCGCGTGGATTCCCAGCCGGTGCGCCAGCGGGGCGTAGATCTCCAGCGTCTCGTGCGACTTCAGCGTCTGTTTCTGCTTCGGCAGGGCGCCGAGGGTGCGCATGTTGTGGAGGCGGTCGGCCAGCTTGATCAGGATCACCCTGACGTCGGTGGCCATCGCCACCATCATCTTCCGGTAGTTCTCTGCCTGGCGCTCGTCGCGGCTCTCGAAGGTGATCCCGGTCAGCTTCGTCACCCCGTCGACCAGCTGGGCGACCTGCTCGCCGAACTCCGCCCGGATTTCGTCCAGGCTCGCGGTCGTGTCCTCGACCGTGTCGTGGAGGAGCGCGGCGCAGAGCGTCTCGGTGTCCAGACGCATGCCGGCGCAGATCTGGGCGACCCCGACCGGGTGGGTGATGAACTCGTCGCCGGAGTAGCGGCGCTGGTCGGCGTGGCGCTCGCAGGCGAAGTCGAAGGCCCGCTCGACCCTGGCGCGGTCGATCGTCGCCACCGCCACCGCGGTGCCGCCGGCCGCGGAGGCGCCGTTGCCGTTGCCCGGCTCGGTCGCAGCCGAGTCGAACTCCTCGATCACCGCGAAGAGATCGGCGAGGAGCTCCTTGTGCTCTACGGCAGTTTGGGTCTTGCGAGAAATCGCTGGGCCTCCGAAAGATGGGCACTGTAGGCACGGAATGCAGCCGAGCGCTGCAGATCCGTCCTCACGGAGGATACGACCCGGACCACCCCTGCGCCGCCCTGCGGCGATCCCTGCAGCAGCCCCAGCTCCCGCAGCACCCGGAAACGCCGCGCGCAGGCCTCCGGGCAGAGCGGATGGCTCCCGGATCCCGCGAGCGCCTCCCGCAGCCGCTTGCCGCGGGTGTCGCCGGTCTGCCGCAGCGCCCGGTAGGCGACCGCCACCCCCTCCCGCGTCGCCCACTGCTCGGCCAGCGCCTGGCCGGCGAACTCCAGCTCCGCCTCGGTCCAGGGGGCGTGGAGGAAGCCGCCTTCCCCACAGGGTGACCCAGCTCGCGCCTGGTCCTGCTCGCTCCGGGGCGGGTCGACGAGAACCACGTGCTCGAACGCCGCGGCCAGCTCCGGCCGCCGCTCCAGCGCCGCGTAGTCGGTCAGCGCCAGGCCCGAAGGGGCACGGTTCACGAGCCGCGCGATCTCTTCGTCGCCGCAGCGATGGCAGGCGATCAGCGCCGCCCCGCCGTTGAAACGAGCGAGCCCCGTGGCTCCGTTCGCCAGCGCCGCCCGGCGCGAGGCATCCGCACAGACCGCCAGCACCCCCGCCCCACTCGAGACCAGCTCCGCCACCGCCACCGTCGCCGGCGCGTTCCCCTCCACCAACCGCCGCCCAGCTTCGCGAGTCCGCAAAACCTGACGCATATCGTCAGTTTCTGCGGACTCGGCGGCTGGGTCGGCCTCGAGCTCGGCTTCGAAGCGGGACCACCATGCCGTTTCGTCGTCCGCGCAGGCATGGGGGAGCACCGGCTCCTCGGCCTCCGGCTCCTCCAGCGGGTGCAGCTCGCGCAGGACCACCCGCGGCTCGACCGAGCCGTTCCAGTGGTTGAGCTCGAGGCGGACGCTGGCGTCGAGCAGGTCCTCGTCCTCGACCCCGAGGCTGGAGCGACCGAAGGCGACGCCGAGCGCGCGATGGGCGCCGCTGTGGAGGCTGAAGCGGGCGTGCTTGCCCTCCCCCATCGTCCGCACGTCGCTGACCCGCGCCGACGGGACCAGCAGCCGCACCCCCGGGTTGCCCATCCCGAACGGCGCCAGCTGCTTCAGCTCTTCCGCCAGCTCGAGGCCGAGGCCGACCCCGCCGACGATCGCGTCGACCTTTTCGGTCCGCCGCAGGTCCTCGGGAGCGAGCACCTCGTTGGCATGCGCGGCGAAAGCCGCCTGGAACGCCCCCAGGTTCTCGGCCTTGATCTGCAGCCCCGCCGCGGCCCGGTGGCCGCCGAAGCCCTCCAGGTGCCCGGCGCAGGCCTGCAGGGCGGCGAGCAGGTCGAAGCCGGGGATGCTGCGGCCCGATCCGCGCCCGTTCCCCTCTTCGTCGAAGGAGATCACGACCGCCGGCCGCTGGTGCCGCTCGACCATCCGCGAAGCGACGATCCCGACCACACCCGGATGCCAGCCCTCGCCGGCGACCGCGAACCCCCGTGCCTCCTGCAGGTCCGCGGACAGCTCCCGCCACGCCGTCTCGGCCGCGGCGTCGACCTCCCGCTCCGTCGCCCGCCGCTCCGAGTTGGCCCTGCTCAACTCGATCGCGATCGCCTCGGCCCGCTTCTCGTCCTCGGTCAGGAGCAACTCGACCCCGGCGTCCGCCCGGTACAGCCGCCCGGCGGCGTTGATCCGCGGCGCCAGGCGGAACGCCAGATCGCCCTCGTCCAGCCGCTCCGGCTCGCATTTCGCCGCCCCCATCAGGGCCCGCATGCCCGGTCGGCGACCGCGCCTGATCTCCGACAGGCCGCGCTTGACGAGGGAGCGGTTCTCGCCGACCAGCGGCACCACGTCCGCGACCGTCGCCAACGCCACCAAATCCAGATCCGTCTCGAGCCCGGAGGCGGTCAATGCGCAGGCCAACTTCCAGGCCACCGCGGTCCCGCAGAGAGACTCGAAGGGATACCCGCTGACTTCCGGATGCAGGATCGGGCAGTCCGGCAGCCCCTCGGCCCGCTGGTGGTGATCCGTGACCACCGCCTCCACCCCCAGCTCCCGCGCCAGCCCCACCTCCTCGACCGAGGCGATCCCGCAGTCCACGGTCAGCAGCAGCCCCGTCCCCCGCTCCGCCAGCCGCCGCACGTTCTCGGCCGAGAGCCCGTACCCGTCCTCGATCCGGTTGGGGATGAACCAGTCGACCTCGGCGCCGAGATCCCGTAGCGTCGAGACCATCAGCGCCGTGGCGCAGACCCCATCTACGTCGAAATCGCCGTGGACGGTGATCCGGCGGCCCGCCTCGATCGCGGCTCGAATCCGCTCGGTCGCCCCGTCCATGCCGGAGAAGGCGCTCGGCGGGTGCGACTCGTCAGCGGCGAGGAAGGCCCGTGCCTGCTCCGGCGTCCTGTACCCGCGCCGGACCAGCGTCACCGCGACCGGCTCGCTCACCCCCAGCTCGCCGGCGAGCGCGTGGGCCTCCGCGTAGGAGTACGGCTCGACGGCAAAGGGGCTGACGGTTTCCGGCACGCTTTCAGGCTAGGAAGCGCGGCGGCGGAACCCTGGGCCCGGGAATGCCCGAGGATGCGGCAAAGGGCCCGGCGGCTTCAGCCGAGGCGCTCTTCGGAGCGGATGCCGATCGCGTAGACGATCGCGAGGCCGATCAAGGTTCCCGGGACCGCGACCAAGGCCGTCGAGAGGTCGGTGTCGCCGAGGCTTTTGCCGCTGATCTCCTGCACGATCATGCCGAAGACGATCGAGCCCAGCACGGCACCGAGGAAGGCGCCGACGATCCCCTGCCAGAAGCGGTCGGGGAGGAAGACCGTGAAGTGCCAGAGGGCGATGCCCATCATGAAGAAGACGACCACGGCCATCGGGATCTAACGGCTCCTTCCGTGCTTGCGGCGGGCCTGACGGCGGGCGCGGCGATCGGCGTTGCGCTGGCGGCGCTCGGCCGAAGCGGTCGCGGCCGCCTCGGTGTCGCCGTTGTCCCGCGAGCTGGCGCCGTTGCCGGAGTCGTCCTCGCGCTCGACGGTGGCGACCGAGCTCGGGGCGGCCTCGGCGGCGGGCGCCTCCGTCTCCGCAGCGGCTTCCCCTTCGCGTTCGTCGTCGCGGCCCAGCTTCGCCATCTCGATCTCGTCCGCGTAGGCCGGGACCCGCCCGCCCTCGGCTTCGGCGATCCGCAGGCGGCGGCGCACGAACCCGGGCTCGCGTTCCTTCCAGGCCGTCAGGACCGGCGAGGCGATGAAGATCGAGGAATAGGTCCCGGAGGCGATCCCGACCAGCATCGCGAAGGCGAAGTCCTGCAGCGTGGCGCCGCCGAAGACGAGCAGGGAGGTGATCCCCAGCAGGGTCGAGAAGCTGGTCGCCAGCGAGCGGGTGAGGACCTCGCTCATCGAGCGGTTGACGATCTGGGAGAAGGCGGCGCGGGGCATCCGCGGCACGTTCTCGCGGATCCGGTCGAAGACGATGATCGTGTCGTAGATCGAGTACCCCAAGATCGTCAGGAAGGCGGCGACCGTCCCGCTGCTCACCTCTTTTCCGGTCAGCGAGTAGACCCCCGCCGTGATCAAGATGTCGTGGAAGATCGCGATCAGGACCGGGATCGCGAACTTGGGGTCGAACCTCAGCGCCACGTAGCCGGCGATCACCAGCAGCGAGAAGATCAGCGCCTTCAAGGCGCTGTTGGCCACCTGCTGGCCGAAGGTCGGCCCGACGCTGGTGCTGTCGAAACCGTTTTCGACGATCCCGAATTCGGAGATCAGCGCCGTTTCGGCGTCGCGGACCTGGCTCGGTTCGAGCTGGTGGGACTGGATCTGGAAGACGTCTTTGCCGGGGAAGCTCTTGTCGCTGACCGCCTGGATCTCCTCGCCCTTGATCCCGGCTTCGTCGAGCGCCTGCCGCACGCCTTCCTCGTCGGTCTTCCCTTCGACCGCGACCGTGATCCGCGTCCCCGACTCGAAGTCGATGCCGAAGTTGAGCTGCTTGGTCGCCAGGGCCAGCCCGCCGATGATC
Organism: Solirubrobacterales bacterium; assembly: GCA_025936755.1. Classification (GTDB taxonomy): domain Bacteria; phylum Actinomycetota; class Thermoleophilia; order Solirubrobacterales; family 70-9; genus VAYN01. The sequence goes on from JAICSS010000001.1 coordinate 33,245, forward strand.
AGGATCACGCCGGAGATCGAGAAGAACCAGCGGCTCGCGCCCATGAAGTCGAAGTGCCAGCGTTTGCCCTCGCCGGCGGCGCCGAGGAAGCTGGGCGAGCGCAGCAGCCGCGAGCGGCTCATGCTGCCGAGCAGGGCCTGGGTGAAGACGACCGCGGTCAGCAGCGAGACGATCGTGCCGACGCCGAGGGTGAAGGCGAAGCCCTTGACCCCGGCGCTCGCGAGGACGAAGAGGATGAAAGCGGTCAGCAGGGTGACGACGTTGGCGTCGATGATCGTGCTGATCCCGCGTTTGTAGCCAGCGGCGATCGCGCTCGACATCGAGCGTCCCGCCCGCACCTCCTCCTTTATTCGCTCGAAGATGACGATGTTCGAGTCGGCCGCGACGCCGATCGTCAGCACCAGGCCCGCGATCCCCGGCAGGGTGAGGGTGATCGGGATCAGGTCGATCAGGGCGAAGAAGATCACCGCGTAGGCGCCGAGGGCGATCGAGGCGACCAGGCCGAGGAAGCGGTAGTAGAGGAGCAGGAAGACGATCACCAGCGCCAGCCCGACGATCCCGGCTTTGACGCCCTCGTCGAGCGCTTCGCTGCCGAGGGTCGCCGAGACCTGGGTCTGGCTGATCAGCTTGAGGTTGATCGGCAGGGCGCCGATCTGCAGGGTCGTCGCCAATTCCTGGGCCTCGCCGACGCCGCTGAAGCCGCCGCCGATCTGCGCCCCGGTCCGCCCGTCGATCCCGTCCGGGTTTTCTTCGAAGTTGATGATCGGCCGGGTTTTGACTTCGTTGTCGAGGACGACGGCGAAGTGGCCGGAGAGAGCTTCGGCTTCTTCGGGGCTGACCGCACCGAACGTCCGCGCCTTGCCGCGCTGGGCGATCTGGCGGGTGACTTCCTGGAAGGCCTCGCGCCCGCTGTCGGTGAATTGGAAGCTGACGACCGGCAGGTTGTTCTGGTCGTAGGTCTGTTCGGGGTTGGTGATTTCGTTGCCGTTTAGCGCAGGGTTGTCCTTCAGCGCGTACCAGCCCGGTTCCCCGTCTTCGATCGTCTGGCCTTCTTCGTCGGTCGGAAGTTCGGAGACCACCACCGTGCCCGGCGGCACTTCGAGGACCAGCCCGTCCTTCGAGCGTTTTTCCCCGGTGGGACTGATGTAGAGGTCCTTTTTCGCGAGCTCCGGTCCGGCGATCGCTTCGCCCGGGTCGTTCTTGTCGAAGAGGTAGTAGCGGGGCTTGGCGACCGAGCAGTCCTGGCAGTTTTCGACCGGCTTCTGTTCGGAGGCGAGCTTGACCGCGTCGTAGGCGGTCGGGTAGGCGCCGGCGAAGATCAGCCTCTGGATTTCTTTTTTATGGACGTTGCGGCCGGCTTCTTCCCAGCGTTTTTCCGAGTCTTTGAGCGCCTGTTTCGGCGGTTCGGCGCCGGGTTTGCCGCCGATCGCCTTCTCGGGGCCCAGCAGGTTCGGCTCCCAGTCGTAGTAGTAGAGCTGGGCGGTGGTGCCGACCTGCTCGGCGGCGCGGTTGGCGTCGGTGACGCCCGGGAGGCTGACGGTGATCTTGTCGCTGCCGAGCCGCGCGACTTCGGGCTCGGAGACGCCGAGCTTGTTGATCCGCTGTTCGATGATCGAGATCGACTCGTCGATGTCTTCGCCGGTGACTTCGGTGGCGGTCCCGGTCGGCTGGCCCTGGTAGACGAGCTCGAGCCCGCCCTGGAGGTCGAGGCCGAGCTTCGTTTCCTTGCTGGCGATGACGATCCCGGAGATCGCCACCAGCCCCAGCACGAGGAGCAGGACGAGGAGGTGGCTGCGCCGCGTGCCCATCCGCTCAACCCTCCGGCGTGAGGACGAGGAGGAGGCCGCCGTCGTCGTCGTAGGCCGGGAAGACGTCGGCGACCGCCTTCGCCGGCAGGTCCCCCTCCGCGTTCACCGAGACCCGCTTGCCGAGCGAGCGGACACCCCACTCCAGCGAGGTCTCGATCGGGTCGCTGACGCCGTCGCCGTCGGTGTCGGCCCCGGCGCCGCCGTCGCCGTTGTCGATCCAGTCGAGCCCGAGGACCTCGCGGACGGGGCGACCGATCACGTCCTCGTCGGTGAGACCGGTCAGCTCGAAGCTGCCTTTGCCGGCGTCGATCACGCGTTCCTGCTTGTCACAGACGAAAAAGGCCGCATTAGGCGCCGGATAATAATCGTCGAGTAATTCGAAGACAAAGCCGAAGCCGCATTTCGAGCAGCCCTTCGGGCGGGTGCTGAACCCCGCGGTGCGCTCCCCGCTCACCTCCCGGTGTCCGCAGTTCGGACAGATGAAGAACGGCATGATCGACAGGCTAGCTGGCGAAGCTCAGAAGAGGCTCGCCGCATCTTCAGGCGTCGTCAGCCCGAGATGCTCGTACGCCCGCGGGGTCAGAACCCTCCCCCGCGGGGTCCGCTTCAGCAGCCCCTGCTGGAGGAGGTAGGGCTCGAGCACGTCCTCGATCGTGTCCTGCTCCTCGCCGATCGCGATCGCCAGGGTGGAGAGGCCGACCGGCCCGCCGCCGAACTTGGTCGCGATCGTCTCCAGCAGGGCGCGGTCGCTGCGGTCGAGCCCGCCGGCGTCGACCTCGAGCATCTCCAGGGCGTCGATGGCGACCTCGACCCCGATCCGGCCGCTCCCCTTCACCTGGGCGAAGTCGCGCACCCGCTTCAGCAGCCGGTTGGCGACCCGCGGGGTGCCGCGCGAGCGCGAGGCGATCGTCTCCGCGCCGGCGGCGTCGATCTCGACCCCGAGGATGCCGGCGGAGCGCTCGACGATCAGCGCCAGGTGCTCGGTCGCGTAGTACTCGAGGCGGTGGGAGACGCCGAAGCGGTCGCGCAGCGGCGTCGTCAGGAGACCGGCCCTCGTGGTCGCGCCGACCAGCGTGAACGGAGGCAGCGGCAGCGTCACCGTGCGGGCGCCGGCGCCCTGCCCCAGCACCACCGGCAGCTCGCCGTCCTCCATCGCCGGGTAGAGCGTCTCCTCGACCGCGCGGCCGAGGCGGTGGATCTCGTCGATGAAGAAGACGCTGCCGGGCTCCAGCGCGGTGAGGAAGGAGGCGACGTCGGCCTTGCGCTCGAGCGCCGGCCCGGCCGTCTGCACCATCGGCACCCCGAGCTCGGCCGCGACGATGTGCGCGAGCGAGGTCTTGCCCAGCCCGGGCGGGCCGGCGAGGAGGACGTGGTCGAGCGGCTCCCCCCGTCGCTTCGCCGCCTCGATGAAGATCGCCAGCTGGTCGGTCGCCTGGGTCTGGTTGACGAAGTCGGTCAGGGTCGGCGGCCGCAGCGAGCGGTCGAGATCCTCGTCCCGCGCCTCGGCGCGGGCGTCGTGGACCTTGACCTCGGCGTCGACTGGGACCGGCTCGCTCTCGATCCCCGGGGTGCGGATCCTGCCGCCGCCGATGTCGGGCGGCCCGCTCACGCCGCGTTCCTCGCCGCCGCGGCTTTGCGCAGCGCCGCCGCGACCAGGTCCTCGGCCCCCCCGCCTTCGACGCCGTCGAGCAGCTGCTCGGCTTCCAGCGGCGCGTAGCCGAGGTTGACGAGGCCGTCGCGGGCGAGCGTGCGGGGATCGTCCCCCTCGGCGCCGCCGAGAGCGACCTCTTCCTCCAGCGCCCCCGCCACCTTCTCGCGCAGCTCGACGATGATCCGCTCCGAGGTGCGCTTGCCGATGCCCGGGACCGCCTGGAAGCGTTTGGCGTCCCCCGCCGCGATCGCCCGCAGCAGGTCGCGGGCGCCGCCGCCGGAGAGGGTCGCGATCGCCACCTTCGGGCCGACGCCGCTGACGGTGATCAGCAGCCGGAAGAGGTCCCGCTCCTCCTCGGAGGAGAAGCCGTAGAGGGAGAGCGAGTCGTCGCGGGAGATCAGCTCGGCGTGGAGGAAGGCGTCGCGGCCCGTCGCCGGGACCGCCTTCAGCGTCTCCGAGGAGACCGCGAGCCGGTAGCCGACGCCGCCGGCGTCGATGACCACGTGGTCGGGACGCCGCACCATCACCTCACCGCGGACCGCGGCGATCATCCGGCGATCCGCTCCCCCCGCGGGGCGCCCGCTTCGCGGGCCACGGCGACCGCGCCGCGATGGCCGCTGCCGTTGCCGTGGCAGATCGCAACCGCCAGCGCGTCGGCGGCATGGTCGGGCTCGGGGGGCTCCGGGAGGCCGAGCAGGGTCCCCACCATCCGCTGGACCTGGCTCTTGCCAGCCGCCCCGGAACCGCAGACCGCCATCTTGATCGCCTGCGGCGTGTAGGCGAAGCAGCCGACCCCGCGTTCGGCGGCGGCGAGCATCGCCACGCCGCTCGCCTGGCCGACGGCCATCGCCGAGCGCACGTTCCTGCCGAAGTAGACCTCCTCGATCGCCATCGCCGCCGGCTCATGCCAGGCGAGCAGCTCCACCAGCGCCCGGTGGATCCGCTCCAGCCGCCGCTCCATCGGCTGGTCGGGGGTCGTCTCGACCACCCCGCCGTCGAGGGCGACCATGTGGCTCCCCTCGACGCGAACGATCCCAAATCCAAGATTCGCCGCCCCAGGATCGATCCCCATCACAACTTGCATAGGGAGTGATTCTGTGGCCCGCGTCGGATGCCTTCCCACGATCGCCGGAGGGGTCGGTAGGCCCCTCCCCCACCCGCTACGCAGCTAGCTGTTCGAGAACCTCCGCCGGGATGTCGAAGTTCGCGTAGACCTCGTCGACGTCGTCCTGGTCGTCGAGCGCCTCGAGCAGCTTCAGCACCCGTTCGGCGTCGTGGCCCTTGAGCTCGACGCTGCTCTTCGGCTCGGTCACCAGACCGGCCGACTCGACCTCGATTCCTTCGCCCTCGATCGCTTCCCGCACGGCGGTGAGGTCGGTGGGCTCGCAGATCACCCGCAGCTTGTCCTCGTCCTCGCGCACGTCCTCCGCGCCGGCGTCGATCGCCCCGATCAGGTCGTCCTCGCCGTAGCGGCCGCCGTCGACGACGATCGCCCCCTTTTTCTCGAAGATCCAGGCGACGGAGCCCGGCTCCCCGAGGTTGCCGCCGTGCTTGGAGAAGGCGTGGCGGATCTCGGCGCTGGCGCGGTTGCGGTTGTCGGTCAGGGCCTCGACCAGGACGGCGACGCCGGCCGGCCCGTAGCCCTCGTAGACGATCCGTTCGATCGCGGCGCCATCGCTGCCGGCGCCGGTGCCGACGTCGATCGCCTTCTGGATCTTGTCCTTCGGCATCGAGGCTTCCTTGGCCTTCTGGACCGCCGTCGCCAGGGTCGGGTTGCCGCCGGGGTCGCCGCCGCCGTCACGGGCGGCGACGGTGATCGCGCGCGCGAGCTTGCTGAAGAGCTTGCCGCGCTTGGCGTCGGCAGCGCCCTTCTTGTGTTTGATCGAGTGCCACTTGGAATGCCCGGACATCGCCTGCCATTCTATGAAGTCGCCCGATGGCCACGAAGGAGAGAACCTACGAAGCGGGGCGCGGACTGGCCGCGGCCCTCGTTTTCGTCGCGATGCTGCTGGCGGCGTTCTCGCTCTGGACGGCGATCCCGTTGAGCTGGGTCTACATCGCCTCGAAGCTCTCCCAGACCCAGTTCCCGAGCGGCGGGCCCTACGCGGTGGTCGCCGTCGGCATCGTCGCCTCGATCCTCGTCGTCGCCTGGCTGATCGGCCGTCTCAACAACCTCTACATCCGCATCACCGGCACCAACCGCCTCGCCCCGATCCGCCCGACCTGGCTGAAAAGCATGCGCGACACGGGGCCGATCCAGAGCTCGGTCACGGTCGTCGAGGCAGTTCTGATGGCCTCGGTGATGCTCGCGGCGCTGGCGCTCACCCTCTGGTTCTTCCTCCTCGCCGGCTCGCCGTTGCCGGATCAGTAGGGATGTTGGGGCGAAACTTTTACGTTTCGCGCACAACACGTTGCATCTTGCTCGCTAAGGTGGCAACATGGCCGTCATGGCACGGGAAGAGTGGAGCGACGCGAGGCTCGACGAACTGAACCGGCGTGTTGAGGAAATGCGGGTCGAGATGCGAGAGGAATTCCGAGGAATCCGCATCGAGATGCAGAGCGAGTCTCGCGCCCTTCGGGCCGAGTTCAGCGCTTTCACGCGTACCGTTACCCAAGTCCTTTGGGCGATCGTCGGGACGATCTTCCTGGGTTTCATGGGGACGATCGCCGCCCTCGTGACGCTGGTCTGATCAGACGACGAAGCGGCCGTCTTCCTGCATGACCTTCCCGTCGACTTCGAGCTTGCCGCCGAGGCGGAGGTCGCAGACGAGGTCGGTGTGGACGGCGGACTCGTTCTCGCCGCCGGACTCCGGATAGCTGCCGCCGACCGCCATGTGGACGGTGCCGCCGATCTTCTCGTCGAGCAGGACCTCGCGGGTGCCTTTGCCGATCCCGTAGTTGGTGCCGATCCCGAGCTCCCCGAGCGTGCGGGCGCCCTCGTCGGTGTCGAGCAGCTTCAGCAGGTACTCCTCGCCGCGGTCGGCGGAGGCGTCGACGACGCGGCCGGACTCGAAGCGCAGGCGCACCCCGGAGACCTCGCGGCCGCCGATCACCGCCGGTAGGTGGAAGCTGACTTCGCCCTCGACCGAATCCTCTACCGGGCCGGTGAAGAACTCGCCGTCGGGCATGTTGTTGTCGCCGACGCAGGGGATGAACCTGCGGCCGGCGATCCCGAGCTTGATGTCGGTCCCCGGTGCCGTCACCCGCACCTGCTCGTGCCCCTCGATCCACTCGGCCAGCCGGGTCGTCTCCTCCGAAGCGCGCTTCCATGCGGTCAGCGGCTCGGGGTCGGTGGCCAGGCAGGCGCCGTAGTAGAAGTCTTCGTAGTCGGCGAGGCTCATCTCCGCCTCCGAGGCGTAGGCGCTGGTCGGGAAGAGCGTGTAGCACCAGCGGAACTCGCCCTCGGCGGCGCGCTTCATCGCCCGCGTCATCAGGTCCCCGGTCGCCGCCTGGCGCAGCGTCTGGCGCTCCGGCGGGACTCCCGAGAGCTCCCGCGTGTTGGTGCTGGCGCCGATCGCGATCCGCACGTCGGCGTTGTCGACCATCCACTCGGCGAAGGGCGAGATCCATTCCAGCTGCCGGTCGGAGGCGTGCTTGAAGTAGGCGGCGATCTGCCCCTCCAGCGCCACGTTCAGCATCGGGTGGCCGCCGGCCTGAAGCACCTCCTCGTAGACCGCGAGCAGCAGCGGCGCCGCCGCGCTCTCGCCGTCGATCGCGACGACGTCGTCCTCCTTCACCGCGGTCGAGTAGCCGACCAGGATCTTCGCCAGGTTCTGGACCCGGGGATCGCCAGCGCTCATCGCCCCACCTCCTCCCCCGCCCGCTCGCGGGCGCTCGTCGTCATCGCCATGAAGATCGCGTGGAAGCGGGGGTCGTCGGTCAGCTCGGGATGGAAGGCGCAGGCGAGCACGGTTCCTTCCCGGACCGCCACCGGACGACCTTCGTAGGAGGCGAGCACCTCCACCTCGGGCCCGTGCCGCTCGACCCAGGGGGCGCGGATGAAGACAGCCCGCAGCGGCTCGTCGCCCACCCCCCCGACCTCGAGGTCGGCCTCGAAGCTCTGCAGCTGGCGGCCGAAGGCGTTCCGCTTCGCGGTCACGTCGAGGAAGCCGAGGTGGTCGGCGTCGCAGACGATCAGCCCGGCGCAGGTGCCGAGGATCGGCCGCCCCGCCTCGTGATGGGCCCGCAGCGCCGGCTCCAGCCCGGCGGAGGAGATCAGCTTGCCGATCGTCGTGCTCTCGCCGCCGGGGATGACCAGGGCGTCGAGCTCCTCGAGGTCGCCCGGGACGCGCACCTCGCGCGGCTCGGCGCCGAGCAGGCGCAGGGTCTTGGCGTGGGCCTCGAAGTCGCCCTGAAGCGCGAGGACGCCGACTCGAAGGGGGGTGCCGGCCGCGGAGGCGGCCACCTACGCTCCGCGGTTCTGCAGCAGGGCGTCCTCGGCGGCGAGGCCGGCGATCTCCAGGCCGGGCATCGCCTCGCCGAGCCCGATCGAAGCCGCCGCCACGCGCTCGGGGTCGTTGAAGTGGGTGGTCGCCTCGACGATCGCCCGCGCCCGCCGGGCCGGGTCCGAGCTCTTGAAGATGCCGGAGCCGACGAAGTTGCCCTCGGCGCCGAGCTGCATCATCAGCGCCGCGTCGGCGGGGGTGGCGATGCCGCCGGCGCAGAAGAGCGGCACCGGCAGGCGACCTGCCTCGGCGACGACCTTGACCACCTCGAGCGGGGCCTGAAGTTCTTTCGCCTCGGAGGAGAGCTCCTCCGGGCCGAGCTGCGCCAGCCGCTTGATACCCGTCGTGATCTCGCGCATGTGGCGGACCGCCTCGACCACGTTGCCGGTCCCGGCCTCGCCCTTGGAGCGGATCATCGCCGCCCCCTCGCCGAGCCGCCGCAGCGCCTCGCCGAGGTTGGTGGCACCGCAGACGAAAGGCACCTCGAAGGCGAACTTGTCGATGTGGTTGTGCTCGTCGGCCGGGGTCAGGACCTCGGACTCGTCGACGTAGTCGACTTCGAGGGACTGCAAAATCTGTGCCTCGGCGGTGTGGCCGATCCGGGCCTTCGCCATCACCGGGATCGAGACCGCCTCCTGGATCCCCTTGATCATCGCCGGGTCCGACATCCGGGCGACGCCGCCGTCGCGGCGGATGTCGGCGGGGACGCGCTCCAGCGCCATCACCGCGCAGGCGCCCGCCTCCTCGGCGATCTTCGCCTCCTCGGGGGTGACCACGTCCATGATCACCCCGCCTTTCAGCATCTCGGCGAGGCCGGTCTTCAGTCGAAACGTCGCGCGCTCGGTCATCGCGTCCAGATTACCTACCGGACGCGCGCAAGCGCCCCGCCTCTGCGGCAGACGCCGCTACTTCAGTTTGTACGCGCGGATGCGGTCTTTGTGCGCGGCTTCGTCGCGCGCGTAGAGACCGTGCGCCAGTCCCTGTATCAGCGCCATCAGCGCGGTGTGGCTGCGGGTGAAGCTGGGGCTGTTGGAGGAGAAGTAGAGCGTCAGCTCGGCGTGCTCCCCCACCTCCGACATCGTCGCGTCGGAGATCGCCAGGGTGCGGGCGCCGCGGTGCAGCGCCAGCTTCATCGCCCGCAGCAGCAGCGGGTGGGCACGGCCGGCGGAGAGGGTGATGACCAGCGTGTTCTCGTCGATCCGGCCGAGCCGCTGCAGCGACTCGCCGCCGGTGCTGGCGACGATTTCGGCGCGGATGTCGAGCAGGCTGAGGGTGTGGCGCAGGTAGCTGGCGAAGAAGGCCATCTGGTCGACGCCGACGATGACGATCCGCTGCGCGGTCGCCAGGGCCGCAACCGAGGCTTCGACCTGTTCGGAGGTCAGCTTGCGCGCGGTTTCCTCGAGGTTCGAGTAGTCGGCGCTCAACGATCCCTCCAGCTCGGAGTGGTCGAAGGAGAAGAGGGCGCCGCCGTTGGCGCTGCTGGCGGCGATCGTCGTCCGGTACTCCTCGATCGCGGCCTGCTGCAGCTCCGGGTACCCCTCGAAGCCGAGGGCCTGGGAGAAGCGCACCACCGTCGATGACGAGGTGCTCGCTCTCCGGGCCAGCTCCTCGGCGGTGAGGAAGGCCGCCTCGTCGAGGTGGTCGACGATGTAGCGGGCGACGTCCTTCTGGGAGCGCGAGAACTCGTCGAAGCGCTCCTGAATGTAGTCGGAAAGGCTTTTGAGCTGTGGGGTCTTCGTTGCGGTCTTGGTCACGGCGGTCCATTTCGCCGAACCCGACCCTTTCCCTTCCGCCGTCTGGTTGGATTTGTCGAGTCATGACCGCCGAAGAGGCCCTGCGCCTCGCCAACCGCAACATGATCGTCTTCGACCTCCTGCTCGGAAGCGCCGCGATCGCGGCGCCGGCGGCGACCCTGAAGGCGCTCGGTCACGACGAGCCCTCGCCGGACGCGAAGCACCTCTTCCGCCGCTGCGGACCGATCTGGCTGACCTTCGCCGCCGCGCACCTGGCGGCCGACCGCCGCGGCAGCGCCGCCGACTGGCAGTCGCTGGCCTGGCTGCGGGGGACGGAGATCGCCACCGACGCGCTCTGGTCGGCTTCGCCGGCCGTCACCCGGCCAGGGGCGAAGCTCGGCCTGCGGCTGGCCGGGGCCGCCAACGTCGCGATGGCCGCCGGCTTCGCCTGGATGTCGAGGCGCTGACGTGAATCAGTTCGACGGCCTCCCGAGCATGCGCTGGAGCCTCACCGGGCTGAACGAAGAGGGCGACGAGACCTGGCTGATCCGCGGCATCGCCCGCAAGCGCTACCACTGCCCCGGCTGCCACGGCGACATCCCGGTCGGCGAGGAGCACACCGTCGTCCAGTTCGTGCGCCGGCTCGGAGGCACAGACCACCACCACTGGCACCGGCGCTGCGCCGAAGAGCTGCTGGTCCCCGAGCTCGGCAACCTCCGGCGCGTGCCGGCCTCCGAGTCGAGCCAGTCGCGGCTGCGGGCGCGCGGCCGCAAGCCGGCCGGCCGCCGCGACCGACGCCGGTGAGCCTCTCCCGCCGGGTCGCCTCCACCTATCGGCGCATCTGGCGCACCTACTGGGGCTGGGCGAAGTCGATCCTGCTGCTGGCGGTGATCGTCTTCGTCCCGCTCGGCCTGCTGAACGCGCTGACGGCGAACGTCGATCTCGACTCCCTGAACATCGCCAACGGGATCAAACTGGCGGCCCTCGCCCTCGCGGTGGGCGCGATCACGCTCACCGGTTTGCTGGGAGAGGTCTTCTTCAGCGGCGCGGTCGCGATCTCGCTCACCCATCCCCACGGCGAAGAGCCGCCGCCGCTGCGGGAGATCGCCAGGCGCCTGGATTACGGGCGCCTGATCGCCGTCGACCTGCTCTTCGTCGCGATCGTCGCCGCCGGGCTTCTGCTCGGGCTGATCCCCGGCATCCTCGCCTTCGTCTGGTTCGGCCTGGCCGGGCCGATCGTCGAGCTGGAGGAGCGGAGCACCGGCGGCGCCCTGCGGCGCAGCCTGCGGCTGGTCCGCGGCAACTTCTGGCTGGTCTTCCTCGTCCTGGCGCCGATCGAGATCGTCGGCGACGCGATCGGGAGCGGCCTGGCGGCGCTCGTGCACGAGCTCCTCGGCCACACCTTCGTCGCGAGCTGGCTGGCCGAGGCCGTGGCCGACGCCGCCCTCTCCCCCGTCTTCGCCGTCGCCGCCGTCCTCCTCACCGTCGACCTGATCGGCCGGAAGGACGGCGCCGCGCCGCCCCTGCACGCGACCGCGGTGCCGGCATGACGACCGCCTCGGTCTTCACCGACTTCTGGGACCGGATCTCCGAACACGAGCTGCAGGGGCTCTACCTCGTCCTCGTCGGCTTCCTCGGCTCCTTCGCCTTCATCCGCATGAGCACCCGGCTGCAGCGCAGCCCCCGGGTGCCCTGGTGGCCGGGCAGCATCGTCAGCGACAGCGGCGTCCACCTCCACCACCTCGTCTTCGGGATCGTGACGATGATGGCCGCCGGCGCCGGCGGCTTCGCCGCCTTCGGCAACAGCCCCTGGACGGAGATCTGCGCCCTTGCCTTCGGGGTCGGCGCCGGCCTGACGATCGACGAGTTCGCCCTCTGGGTCTACCTGGACGACGTCTACTGGGCGAAAGAGGGGCGCAGCTCGATCGACGCCACCGTGATCGCGGCGGCGCTGATGTTGCTGGCGCTGCTCGGCTTCACCCCGTTCACGATCGAAGAGGGCTCGGTCGGGGCGATCCTCGGCACCGCACTCAGCGCCCTGGTCGTCTTCGTCCTGGTCGCGATCTGCTTCGCCAAGGACCGGATCATGCACGGCTGCATCGGCTTCTTCGTCTTCCCGGTCGCCCTCTACGGCGCCTGCCGCCTCGGCAAGCCCGATTCCGCCTGGGCGCGCCGCCGCTACGGCGAGCGGCGGCCGGGAAAACAGACCCGGGCCGAAGCTCGCTTCCTCCCGGACCGACGCACCGAGCGCTTCAAGGAAGCCTTCCGCGACGTCGTCGGCGGCAAGCCGAGCGAGGGCCTGGCGGCGGCCAAGGAGGAGGCCTTCGCGGCAACGCGGGAGGCAGGCGAAGAAGTGCGCCAGCGGGCCGAACGCGTCACCCACCCCGACGACCCCGCCGACTGAGGCTCAACCATCGCTCAACCTGAGTCGCGGAGACGAGTGCCTAGACTCGCCCTCGAGAGCATGCGCCGCCGTGTGGTCACCCCGATCCTGATCGCCTTCCTCGTCATCGGCGGGGCCGCGATCGCCAGCGCCGAGACGGTCCAGGATGACGGGATACGCGTCACCTTCAACGCCGACTTCACCCCTCACAGGCTCCCCCGGGACAAGCCGGCGCCGGTCTCGGTCAAGATCGAGGGGAAGGTGGCAACGGCCGACGGCGGTCACCCGCCGGCGCTGCGCCGGCTCGAAATCAAGCTCCACCGCAACGGGCGCCTCGACGCCGAGGGCCTGCCGACCTGCTCGGCTTCGAGCCTGCAGTCGACCAGCACCGCAACCGCGCTCGAACGCTGCCGCCGCGCCCTCGTCGGGCAGGGGAGCTTCCACGCCGTGGTCTCCCTGGGGCGGGAGATCCCGACCAGCGGGAAGATTCTCGCCTTCAACAGCCGCCGCGCCGGCAGACAGGCGCTGGTCCTCCATCTCTTCGCCGGGACGCCGGTGCGTTTCACGCTCGTAGTGCCGCTGACGATCCAGCGGCTGCAGGAGGGCCAGTTCGGCACCCTCCTGCGGGCCAAGATCCCCAAGCTCGCGGGCGGCCTCGGCTCGGTCACCGAAATCGACCTGACCATCGGCCGGCGGTACTCCTTCCGCGGGGAGCGTCGGAGCTATGTCTCGGCTGCCTGCAGCGCCCCCAAGTCCCTTCCGGGCGGCGTCTTCGACTTCGCGCGGGCGAACTTCCGGTTCGAAGGCCACAAGGCGATCGACCCGCCGGCCCTGCTCCGCGGCTGCTCGGTCCGGTAGGCGCCTAGAGCCCGAGCCCGCCGACGCCGCCCTCGTCCCACCCGAGGTGATGGGCGAGCTCGTGGCGCAGCGTCCGCTCGACCTGCCGCGCGAGCAGATCGCGGTCGTGGCCGAAGTCGCGCTCGAGGGTGTCGCGGTAGATCACGATCCGGTCCTCGTAGCGTTCCGCTGCGACGCCGTCGCCGAAGTACTCGCCGTAGGCGCGCCGCTCGGCGCCGAGGTCGGAGACGACAACCGCAACCCGCTCCAGCAGGCGCTGGAATTCCTCCGGAAGGGAGTCGATGGCGTCGGCCACCAGGGCTTCGAAGCTGTCCGGCTCGGTCTGCTTCACTGCCGCACCACGTTAACCAGCAACCGATCTGGAGCAAGCACATGAGCAAGAAGCTGCGCACCTTCTCCCCGCTCTTCGCCGTTCTCGCAGTCGCGGTGGGGGGAGTCGTCTGGTCCGGCTGTGGCAGCAGCAACGACGAAAGCAGCACGATCCGCGAGAAGGCCGAAAGACAGGTCCAAGAAGGCACCAAGAAGGCCGAAGAAGCGGTCGACGAAGGCGTCGAAAAGACCAAGAAAGGCCTGAAGGAAGCCCGCGAAGAAGTCGAAGAGAGCGTCCACGGGAAGGCCAAGAAGAAATTCGAAAAGGCCCGGGAAGAAGCCGAAAAGGGCATCGAAGAAGGTCAGGCCAAGGCCGAAAAAGGCCTCGAAGAAGCGAAGGAACAGGCGGAAAGGTACTTGCCCTAAGAAGCCTCTCGCGAATGGAGATCTTCGGTGGCCGCGATCGCGTCGCCGAGGATCTCCACCGAGCGTCGCAGCTGCTCGTCGGAGATCGTGAACGGCGGCGCCAGGCAGAGGACGTCGTCGAGCAGCCCGCGCGTGAGCAGACCCGCTTCGCGGGCCGCGGCGGCGGCGCGGCGGCCCCGCTCCGCCTCGACCGGCCAGCGCTGACGCGTCTCCCTGTCGCAAACCAGCTCGATCCCGACCATCAGCCCGGCCTGGCGGATCTCCCCCACTTCCCGGTGGTCCCGCAGCGGAGCGATCGACGCGGCGAGCGTGCCGGCGGCGCTCTGGACCCGCTCGAGCAACCCCTCGCTTTCGATCGCGTCGATGTTGGCGAGGGCGACGGCGCAGGCGACGGGGTGACCCGAGTGGGTGAAGCCGTGCATCAGGTAACCGGGGCGCCGGGCTGGATCTCGCAGCTCGTCCCAGAGCTCGTCGGCGACGACGACTCCCCCAAGGGGGACGTAGCCGCTGGTCACCCCCTTGGCGAAGGTGAGGAGGTCGGGTACGACGCCGTCGTGATCGCAGCCGAACCAGGTGCCGGTGCGGCCGAAGCCGGTGATCACCTCGTCGGCGATCAGCAGCACCTCGTGGCGGTCGCAGATCTCCCGCAGCCGGGCCAGGTACCCCGGCGGCGGCACGATCACGCCGCCGGAGCCGAACACCGGCTCGACGATCACCGCAGCCACCCGCTCCGCACCCAGCTCTTCGACCTTCTCCTCCAGCGCCCTGCCCTGGCAGACCGGACAGCTCCCGGGGTCGCAGGGAACCCCGGCGGGACAGCGATAGGCGTAGGGAGCGGGCACCTCGAGCACGTCGGGCGCGGCGACCCCGAACTCGGTGTGGTACGGGCCCAGCCGCGTAGCGGTGGTGGTGACGCCGGCAAGGCCGTGGTAGCCGCGGTCATGGGCCAGGATCACCGACTTGCCCGGCTTGCCCTGCCGCACCCAGTGCCGCCGCGCGAGCTTGATCGCGGTCTCGTTCGCCTCGCTGCCGCCGCTGGCGAAGAAGACGCCGCTCAATCCCGGCGGCGCCAGCCCGGCGATCCGCTCCGCCAGCTCGATCGCCGGCGGCGAGGAGACCCCGCCGAAGGTGGCGGCGTAGGGCAGGGTCTGCAACTGGGCGTGGGCGGCGCGGACGAGGTCCTCGCGACTGTGGCCGAGGTTGACCGTCCACAATCCGGCCAGGCCGTCGATCAGCCGCTGGCCGTCCTCGGCGACCAGTTCGCAACCCTCCCCGCGCACGATCACCAGCGGTCCGGTCTCAGACAGCCGGGAATGGTCGGTCAGCGGGTGGATCAGGTGACCCAGATCCCCTGCGAGATGATCTGGAGCGGACAACAGGCCGCCTACAGTATTAGAAATTAGACAGGCTGTCTACGGCTCTTCGTCGGCGGCGCGCCGGCCGAGCGGGCTGCGGGGAGCGTCTCCAGGGGGCACCGAGCAGATCGAGTACCAGTGCAGGAGCGCAAGCTGGTGGGCTGCCCTTTCGATCTCCTCGGGGGTGGCCGAGACGTCGAAGCTGGAAAGGATCGACTCGATCATGTTGTAGGCGGCGCGGACGCCGAATTCGAGGTCGATGTCCTCCCTGATCAGGCCCGCCTCTTCGTCGGCGGCGTGGACCGCCATGATCCAGCCGAGCATCGCGTCGTCAGCGGCTTTGTTCGCCTCCTCCCAGCCGCTGCCGCGGAGGTTCCGGGCCACCGCGACGATCGGGCGCAGGTCGGCGTTCTTCACCCGCCAGTCGAGCGCCTCCCGCACCATCTCCTGGATCAGCTCGAAGGAAGTCTGGCCGGAGCGGGCACTTTCCCGCAGTCGTTGCGCGATCCGGGCGTAGCCGGTCATGTAGTCGCTGATGATCGCGGCGAGGATGTCCTGCTTGTCGTCGAAGTTGTTATAGACAGTCGCCCGGGCCACCTGCGCCGACCTGGCGATGTCGCCCATCGACGTCTCCGAAAAGCCCCGCCGAGCGAACAGCTTGCGACTCGCCTCGACGATCTTCGTCCTCGCCCGCGGCTCGCCCCGGCGCGGCCGGGTCAACTTTGCCCTCGCTCGAGACGATTGGTCAGCCGGTTCACACCAGCGAGACTATCCAATAGTTGTGACACCACAGCAGCTAGCGCACCTCTTCGGGAAGCTCGTACCAGCGCTTGCGATCGCCGATCCGGGATCGCAGCTTCCAGCCGCGCGTCTTGGGGACGGTGTCCAGTTCCCCGCGCAACCGTTCCAGCCGGTCCGCCACCCGCCCGGCGGCCTCGAAGTCAGGTAGGCCGCGAGCGAACCGTGCGGTCCGCTCGGCGACCATTCCCAGGGTTCGCCACAACCCCCAGTCCGCCGCCGCCAGCGCGGCGATATAGGCAGAGTTGACCCCGCCCTCGTCCTCGCTGAGGTCATGGTCGGCGAAGATCGCGCAGAGGTCGAGGTAGTCCTTGTCGTTGGTTTCCACGACCTGCAGCTTCAACACGGTCAGGTCCGCGAGCGACAAGGTCCGCGGGACGAGCTCCAGCCGCCGGCGGAAATCGATTCGGTGACAGAGGTTCGCCTCGTCGACGAAGACGTCGACCTGTCGTCGATTCGCCTCGTCCCAGAAGAGCAGCCGCCGGTGTCCGTGCAGGGTGTTGAACTCCCGGTTCGGTTCGTAGCCCAGCGACTCCAGCAGGGCGATCGCGTCCCTGCCGGCGGAACCCCTGACGGCGAGATCGACGTCCGCGTAGCCTCGCCGCAGCGGCGGCCGCCGGCTGCTCGGACACTGGACGGCCACGGCGACCCCGCCCACGAGGCGGAGGGGAATGCCCTCCCGCGCGGCGCTCTCCGCGATCCGGCTTCCCTCCGCAACCGGGTCCTCGAGCGGCCCCATCCCCGCGGGCCTACTCCGGGGGGATCTCCGCCGCCAGCTTGTCGACGTCGACGCCCTGCCGGCGGCGGGCCGCCCTGGCCACGAAGAACGTTACGAGCGCAGCCACGAGCACGACGGCGCAGTCGCGGAAGAAGTGACCCTTGTCTTCGATGCCCAGCGCCGGGTAGTGCATGTAAACGAAGAACAGGGCCGCCATCAGGATCACGCTGAGACCGCCGGCGAGGCTCACCACCGGCACCCCGAGGACCCTTTGGGTCGTTGCGGACGCACGCCAGACGTCCGGTTTGCGGTAGGGAAGGAGGACCGCCGCGAGCGAGAGGAGGACCATCGTCACCAGCTGCAGCAGAACCGCCTCGTAGAGGAATTTGTTGAAGCCTTCGGTGTTGCTGGTGGCCCAGTAGAGGACGGGAACGCTGAGGACCACCACCAGCGCGATCGCGTAGTTCGGGGCGTGGGTCCGCGGTGAGACCTGCGCGAAGCGGGCGGGGAGCAGGCCGTCGAGCGCCCAGGCGAAGAAGCTGCGCACGGCGATCGTGATGTTGGGGATCACCAGGAGCGGATAGGCCACCGCGAAGGTGATCAGGATCCACCAGGCGAAGAGGGTGCTGCCGCCGGCGATCGAGGTGAGGAAGGTGTAGTACGGAGGTGCGCCGGCGAAGGGGTAGGCTTCGGTCGCGCTGAGGCCGTTGACCGCGACGAAGAAGTCGTGGCCGAACTTCCAGAAGAAGACGACCCCCAGGATCACCGCGATCGCGATGTGGACGAGGGTCGCCAGGCTCATGATCTTCACCTGGGTCACGTCTTTCGCGCGCCGCACCTCGCCCGAGATGTAGATCGAGAGCCAGCCGTAGATCGAGAGCCCGGCGATCGCCGCCATCGCCGGCCAGGTCTGGTCGAGGCTGAAGGCCGGCGAGGGGTCGATCCCTTCCTTCTGGGCGGCGGAGATGATCCCGTTGTAGGAGTCCGGTTCGCCGGTGATCGAACCCGCGAACTGGTTGAAGCTGTTGACGAAGCCGTGGTGGCTCTTGAAGAGGAGGAAGACGAAGATCGTCCCCAGCCCGAGGATCATCACCCCCCAGAGGCCGTTCATGATCCGGGTCGTCCAGCGCCAGCCGCCGGCGAGAAGAGCCGCGGAGAAGAGGATCACGCCGGTCCCGATCCCGAACTGCCACCATTTCCCGGTCGCCAGGTCTTCGCCGGCGGTGATCAGCGATTCGTGGCCGCCGATCAGCCCCACTGCGGTGAGCGACGGCGCCAGGGCGATGGTGACGAACGACTGGGCGACGAAGGCGAGGACGAGGATCACCCCGGCGACCCAGAAGAAGGAGGAGATGACGCCCAGCACCGGATGGGTGACCCGGCTGACGAGTACGTAGTCGCCGCCGCTGCGCGGGATCGCCGAGGTGAAGAGCCCGTAACAGAGGCAGAGCACGATGGCCAGCGCGAACGCCATCGCGAACCCGACCCAGATCGACCCTCCCGGGAAATAGGCGAGCGGGAGGATGAAGGCGGCGGTGGCGATGAGGATCGCCGTCGGCTGCGCCGCCATGTTGAAGACGAAGGTCGAGAACGGTGAGACTTCCCGGACCAGACCCGTAGCTCTTCGCGCATAGGCGCCCGGTGAGCTCGCCGGCACCGCAGGACCCTCCCCCAACTCAGCCATTCCTCTCCCCTTTTCTCCCCTTGAGTCGTTTCATCCCGAGACCAGGTAGTGATTCACCACACGGTCAGGTTCCAGATGCACGAGGCAACCATCCAGGTGACCGCTACCGTAATCGGAACCGGGGTTGATTGCCACCGTTCGGCCGATTTTCGTCACACCCTTGCTCTCGTGGATGTGACCGTGCAGGCTCAACAAAGGTTCCGTCTCCTCGATGATCTGCCGCACCGCGCGACTGCCGGTCGGGATCTCGTGCGGCCGCCCTCCCTTCATCACGTAGCGAAGCTCCTCGTCGACCTCGTAGGCGGTGTCGAGGCTGCTCTCGTAGGGCGGCACGTGGATGTTGAAGATCGCCCGCTCCGGCGCCTCGAGCTGGTCGACGAGCCGCTTCAGGCGCACGTAGATCTCCTCCTCGTCGAGCTCCCGGGGCGTCGCCCACGGAGTCCGGTTCGAGTAGCCGAAGGAGACGAGCTCGTGCGGGCCGAGCCGCTCCACCCGCTCGTCGCAGGGGACGACGCTCCTGCCCGAAGCGAGGACCTCGTCGATCGACCAGGGGTCGTCGTTGCCGGGGATGACGTAGGCGCGGGTGTCGGTGGCGCCGAGCCGTTCGTCGGCGAACCCGATCCAGAGGCGCAGCTCCTCGAGCAGCGCCTCCTCGAAGGCCTTCTCCCGCCGCGAAGAGTCTTCCGCCAGCGCCCGGGCCTCGTCGGGGTCGACGATCAGCGGGTACATCCCGTTGGTCGAGATCGACCTCTGCATCTCGTCCAGCTCCTCCGCCGTGCGGGCGACCCGCTGCTCGCCGATCACCCGAGCCGCATAGGAGCCGTCGCCCTCGCGGACGATCGGGACCAGGGCCTTGCCGGTCAGGTCGCCGCCCATCACCAGGGCGTCGGCGGGGTAGTGGGCGGCGGCGTTGACGAACTTCTTCCAGCAGACGCGGGAGCCGTGCACGTCCCCCGCGTAGAAGAGACGCGTGATCGGCTGCTTCTGACGGCGTTTGAACATCGCTCCCTCTGCTCCCTCTCCGGGGATGATGCGGGATCGGCCTGACGGTCAGCGGCCCTGAGCCTATCTCCTATTAGTCATGGTGTCCAGTTGAGGGCAGGTCGAGCTCGCCTTCCAGCAGACGCCGGGCGGCGGCGCGGTCCTCCGTGGCCAGGAGCCCGGCTGCCGCCAGAACGTAGTTCCGGTCGACCCGGATCGCCGGTTCCGCCGGGGCGAGAGAGCGCGGCGGCCGACGTTCCAGCACCCGCCGCAGGATCTCCTCGCCATCTTCGCGGTGGGCGAACACACCCCCGGTACCCAAGATCAACCCCACCTCCCGCAGGTCGGGACCGTCGCGGACCAGCGTCGGCGGGCCCTTCTCCCCCCGCGCCAGCAGCATCGTCCCGCAGTGACGGCGCAGGGCGTGGGCCCCGCAGCCGACCGCGAGCAGAGCCTCCAGCTCTTCGTCCCGCTCGTCCCCTGGCAGCCACTTGGGACTCTTCTTTCTTATCGAGACACCTTGTCGAATCGCGGCCTCCTCCGCGCCGGCCTCAGCTTCGATCCAGCGCCGGTCGGCCGCCCAGGCCCCCTCCGCGCCGGCGCGCAGGCCGAGATCCCCCTCGACCGTGCGCAGGGCCAGCGGCGGCGGCAGCAGCGGGTCCTCGATGCCGGGAGCCGCGACCTCGGCGCTGCGGCTGGAATGGACGTCGGTGGTGGCGCCGCCGACGTCGACCACGACCACGTCGTCCAGCAGCCGGGTCGCTTCGAAAACCGCCTCCGGAGTCGGCAGCTTCACCATCCGCTCGAACTCGGGGCTGGCGCTGAGGCCCTTGCCGCCGATCACGTGGTCGAGGAAGACGCGCAAAATCGCCTCCCGCGCCGATTCGACCTCCAGGCGACCCAGCTCCGGCATCACGTTGCCGGCGACGACGGCCTCGGTGCCGGCGGCCCGCAGCGTCGCCGCCGCCTCCTCGGCTACCTCGGCGTTGCAGGCGACCACCGCGTAGCCGCCGGCGCCGCGCTCGCCGAGGCGACGGGCGTTCTCCAGCACCAGCTCCGCCTGGCCCCCGTCGGTGCCGCCGGCGAAGAGGACGATCTCCGGGCGCGCCGCCCGCAGCTGGTCCAGCTCCTCCTCCCCGAGCCTGCCCGAGAGGACCGCCTCGACCCGGGCGCCGGCGTTGAGGGCGGCCTGCCGCGCCGCCGCCGCGGTGAGGTCGGCGACCAGCCCCACCGCCGCCACCCTGAGGCCGCCGCCGGCGCTCGAGACCGCGAGCCGATGGTCGATCGCGGATGCGCCCGCGCCGGCGGACGACAGCGCCGCGCCAAGAGCATCCCCGTAGCCCTCCATCAGGTCGGTGTCGATGCTGGTCGGGGCCTCTCCCCCGCCCGCCAGCCGCCCTTCCTCGGGTTCGACCAGCCTGACCTTGGTGTAGGTGCTGCCGAAGTCTGCGAGCGCGACGAGGCCCACCGTCAGGCGACGACGGCGCCGCGCCGGCGGTCGATCAGGGCCTCGACGAGCCCGTCGATCGTCCCCGGCGTCTCGACCCCCGCGGCGTTGAGGTCGGCGCGGACGTCGATCGGGATCTCCGAGCCCTCGACGTCCTCGTTGAGGACCCCGCCCATGAAGACCGGCGCCCCGGCCGAGCCGGTCCCGCGCAGGTCCTCCATCAGCCGCCGGCCGAAGGAGCGGGCGACGCCGTTGTGGGTGGTGACGACGACGGCGTCGGCGTCGGTCTCGATCACGGCTTTGACGATGTCCTCGGGATCGCGGTTGATGCCGAAGTCGATCACCTCGGCCCCAACCGCCGCCAGCGTGGAGGCGAGCAGGAACTCGGCGAACTCGTGCACGTCGGTGGAGGTGACGAGCACCTTCATCCCGCGGATCGCCTCCTCTTCGCGGCGTCCCCGGAGCTCGGCCAGCAGCCGCTCCCGCTCTTCCATCGTGCTCCTGACCAGGTCCGTTTCGAGGACCGGGCGGCGGCCGCGCGGGAACTCGGGATCCGGCTCGCCGGCCCCGAAGAGCTCCTCGCAGCGGGTCGAGCCGAGCCGTTTCAGCACCAGCAGCAGCTGGGCCGGGTCGCGAACGTCGATGCCGGCGGCGTCAAGGCCCTTGATCGCGGCGTCGAAGAAGGCGCGGCCCCCCTGGACGAGCCGGTCCCGCATCGCCTCGATCTGGGCCCAGTCGACCACCGGCTCGACCATCGGCACGTATTCCTCCAGCCGGCGGCTGATCGTCTGCACCGTCGCCACCTCCTGCCAGGAGGGGATCCGCTCGGTCTCGGTCACCGGGACGGCGATCGGCGCGCCGCCGAGGCGGTAGCGGCTGTCCACCATCTTCATGAAGAGGACGTCCGTGTTCAGCACCGCCATGTTGGCATCGAAATCCGCCGTATTGCCGATCGTGTCCCCCTGGACGAACCCGGCCGGCACTCCCTCGGGATTGGCGGCATGGAGGGCGAGGGTCACGGCCGACTTGACCACCGGGTTCTGGGTCAGGCCCCCCCAGGAGCAGGAATAGGCGGCGCCGATCAGCTCTTCGCTGACGTAGCGCTCGACCATCGCCCAGCCGACGTAGTTCGCGTAGTCGTGGAAGACGCCCGGGTAGCCGTCCTCCAGGTAGGAGTCGAAGCAGACGCCCTCCTCGCGGAAAGCGGCCAGCGCGCCAGCGCCCTTCAGCACCGCCATCGTCTGGCTGACGTCGTCGCTCCAGTAGGGCCACCGCCACGAGTACTGCGAGAGGACGCCGATGTGGGTGATCCCCACCCGCAGCGCGTCGAGGGCGTTTTCCACCGAGCCGGGGCCGCCGATCATGTTGTCCGCCGCCTCCGGCTGGACCGGGACCGTGTGGGTCAGCTCCCACCAGTCCTCCTCGTCCCAGAGCGCCGGTCCCGTCTCCTGCGGCGCCTCGGCCCGCTTGTCCTTCGGCAGCCCCATCCGCCGCTCGGCGATCAGGTTGAAACGGTCCGGGGGGCGGACGCCGCGCGAGAGCGCGTCTTCGTAGATCAGCCCCAGCGCCTCGCGGGTGTCGTCCCAGGTCGCCAGGCCGACGTTCATGCAGGTGCAGGAGAAGCCCTCGCGGCGGGCGCGCTCGCGCCACTCGCGCTCGGAGCCGACCCCCTTCTCCTCGCAGAAGAGCGAGGGCGAGCGCTCCAG
This sequence comes from Solirubrobacterales bacterium, assembly GCA_025936755.1. Classification (GTDB taxonomy): domain Bacteria; phylum Actinomycetota; class Thermoleophilia; order Solirubrobacterales; family 70-9; genus VAYN01. The sequence continues at coordinate 55,547 of JAICSS010000001.1, forward strand.
GCCGGCGGCCAGCTCGCGCCCTTCCTCGACGGCTTCCCTGCCGTCCGGCAGGTCGGCTGGAAGGAGCGCGCTCAGGTCGACGTCGAGATCAGCCATCCGCTCCTCCTTCGATCATCCGTCGAGGATCCATCCGCCGCTGACCTCGAGCACCTGCCCGGTCGTGTACCCGCCGCCGTCGGAGGCGAGGTACAGCACCGTTTCGGCGATCTCCTCGGGCTTGCCCATCCTCCCCAGCGGCGTCATCGCCAGCGCTTCGTCGATGTGCTCCTTCGGGATCTCCCAGTCGTCCTCCCAGTTGGCCGCGATCGGGCCCGGGGCGACGGCGTTGACGCGGATCTCCGGCGCCAGGTCGCGCGCCAGCGCCGAGGTGAAGGCGCGGACGCCGCCCTTGGCGGCGCAGTAGGTGACCGCCACCGAGTTGACGACGTTCTCCTGGTCGATCCCGTTGCCGTAGGAGCCGGAGAAGTTGACGATCGCGCCGCTGCCGGTCCGCCGCAGGTGCGGTACCGCCGCCTGGCAGACCCGGAAGGTGCCGAGCAGGTCGACGTCGAGCAGGGCCGCGAAGGCCTCTTCCTCGGAGTCGGCGAAGCGGACGGCGTCGTCGGGATCGATCCGGCCGGCGGTGTTGACGACCACGTCGATGCGGCCGTAGCGCTCGGCAGCGGCGCCGACGAAGCGGCCCACCGACTCCGCCTCCGTCACCTCGAGCTGTCCGATGTGCCCCTCTGACCCCGCGCTTTCGATCTCCCGCAGCGCCGCCCCGGCCGACTCCTCCGAAGTGCGATACCCGAGGACCACCGTTGCCCCCTCGCGACCGAGCGCCCGCGCCACCGCGCCACCGAGCGCTCCTCCAGCCCCGGTGACAAGCGCGACCTTTCCCTCGAACCGTCGGCCGTCGTTCCACTTGGCCATGCCCGTAAAAACTAGCCGGTGCCGGTGCTCGGAGCGAGCCCCCGGGCGGGGGCCCGCTCGCATCCCTCAGGCGCGAGCCTGCTCTTTGACTTCCTGCGCGTTCTCCGCAGCGCTGTCTTTGAGCCCCTCGGCCTGCTCCTGACCGGCCTCTTTGGCGGTCTGCACCGCTTCCTGGCCGACCTCTTTGGCGCCTTCGACCGCCTGCTCGGCGACTTGACTCGCGACCTCGCGGCCGCGGTCGAGCGCCTCCTGGCCGGTTTCGACCGCCGTTTCCTTCACCTGGTCGGCGACGGGGCCGACCTTTTCGTCCTCGATCCGGGTTGACGGGATCATCATCCCGGCGAGGAAGCCGGCGGCGAGGCCGCCTATCGCCAGCCCCAGCGGGTTTTCCTGGGCGACCCCGACGACCTGCCGGGCGCTCTCCTTGACTTCCTGCCCGTCGGGCGTCGCATCGCCGACTTTGTGGGTCGTCCCCTGGACCTGCTCGATCAGGCGCTCGCGCTTGTCCGAGATCGACTCCCTGACCCTGGTTTTGACGTCGGTCTTGTAAGCGAGCGCGTCGACGGTGTCGCCCATTTGGGCGCGCGTCTCCTCTATCTCCTCGCGGATCTGGCTTGGCTCTTGGCCCATTGCACGTCCTCCTTCACGGTTTCGACGGTTTGCTCGGGGGCGGGTGGCAGCCCCTTCTTGACTCGGTCTTTGCCGGTGAGGGCCAGGACCGCGGCGATCGCGCCGTAGACGAGGGTCACGATCAGAGCCGCGACCCAGAGGTCCATCGCCTTGCCGAGCAGGGCGAGGATCATCGTCGTCAGCGTCCCCAGCGCCAGCAGCCCGAGGACGGCGGCGCCGCCGAACATGCCGGCGCCTTCGCCCGCCACCTTGCCTTTCTGGCTCAACTCGGCTTTGGCCAGCTCGATCTCCTTGCGGACGAGCGTCGTCGTCTGCTCGGAGAGTTCCCTGACCAGCTCCCCGGTGGAGTGCGAGCGCAGCTCGTTGCCCTCGCCGTTCATGGTGCTCATGGCGCGGCGGCGGGAACGGCCGGCTGCGCGGTGGCAGGCGGCGGGGTCACGACCGGCTCCACCGCCGAGCGGCGCACCGGAACCGCGCCGCTCGCCTGCGGCACCCGGCCCGTCGGGCGCGAGCCGTTCCGCTGCTGGTAGCGGCTGCGGCTGGACGCCTTCAGGAACCTGGCGGCGAGGATGCCGACGGCCGCGCCCCCGGCGAGCACCGCCCAGGGGCGCCGGCGCCCGAAGTCCTCGACGTCTTCGAGCATCTCGTCCGGGCCCCGCTCCTTGAGGTAGGAGCCGACCTTCTCGGTCTGCTCGGCGGCACGGTCGGCGAGCTTCGCCGGCGTGTCCTTGCCCTGTTTGCGCAGCTCCTCGCCCACCGAGCGCAGGTCCTGCGCGGTGCTGCTGACCTGCTCGCCCGCGTGGGTGGAGCGGTCGTCGATCTGCCGGCGAATGCCTTCCTGCGCATCGCCCGCCGCCTCGCGCGCCTTCTCCTGCGCCTGGCCGGCGACCTCCTGCGCTTTTTCCTGCGCTTCGCCAACGCTTCCGTCAGCCATCTTCGTCCTCCAATGGTCGATCTCGAATTAGGTGACCGGCGGTCAGGTCCGAGGCTCGTCAACCTCGCCACTCCGCAGTCCAGCTCCCCAAGATCGGCTCGAACCTAAGCGAGACGGCGCGACATCGGGCTCACTCTGCGGGTACCCCTCGCTGCGATGGACAAACGGCCCTTTTAGGAATCCGGCTGCGTCTTCGCCGGCTTCCCCGGTTCCAGGTCTAGCGCGTCCGCCGTCCCGCAACCGAACGTTGCCTGGCGAGTGCCTCCGAGGCGGCGCGGCCGGCTGCGGGCAGGGGACGGGCAGCCGGCCGCTGCCCCATGGCCTCGGCGGGGGAATTGCTCGTTCGCCATGCTGCCCGGCGCCAAAGGGGGCGAGGCGCCGGGTTTCCGCCACGATCGAGCACGGATAGACGATAGAACCGGAGCCCCCATCCGCTGGAATAGTTGAGCCCGCCCTGGGAGTAGTCCATGCTGTGCGAATGGCACAGCGGAAGGCAACCCGCGACTGGCACCGCGACCCCGCGGGATCCCCCGAGGGCATCCAGGCGATGCTGAACGCCCTGCCGGCGCTGGTCGGCTACTGGGACAGCGACCTGCGCAACCGGATGGCGAACGACGCCTACATCGAGTTCTTCGGCGTCTCGCCGGAGGAGATGCGTGACACCCACATCCGCGAGTTGCTGGGAGCGGAGATCTACGAGCAGAGCCTGCCCTACATCGAAGGCGCCTTGGCCGGGGAGACCCAGCTCTTCCACCGAGAGCTCCCCACGCCATCCGGAGAGATCCGCTACACCCAGTCCTCCTACATCCCCGACTTCGTCGGAGGTGAGGTGCGCGGCTTCTTCGTCCTCGTCACCGACATCACCGAGCAGCGGCGGATCGAAGAAGAGGTCGAGCGCAACCGGGCGCGCCTGGCGGAAGCCGAGCGGATCGCGCGCATGGGGAGCTGGGAGTGGGACATCCCCAGCCAGCAGATGACCTGCTCGGAGGGGCTGTACGGGATCTACGGCATCTCCCCTGGAGAGTTCGACGGCCGCTACGAAGGAGGGTCCCAGTACGTGCACCCCGAGGACCACGACCTCGTCGAGCGCCAGATGCGCGAAGCGGTCGAGAGCGGCGTCTCGGTCGATCTCGAGTACCGGATCATCAGGCCGGACGGCCGCGTCCGCCGCGTCCGCAGCCGCGCCGAGCTGACCGCCGACAGAGCCGGCAACGCCCTGCGCCTGGCCGGCACGGTCCAGGACGTGACCGAGCTGCACGCCGCCGCCGAGGCGCTCCACCAGACCGCCAGCGACCTCGGCCGCCGCGCCGCCGCCCTCCACCCGTCCCGCGACCGCGCCCGCCCCACCGACCTGACCAGGAGCCTCACCGCCCGCCAGATCGAGATCCTCGCCCTCGTCGCCGAGGGCCTCAGCAACGCCGAGATCGCCTCCCGCCTCTACCTCGCCGAGAACACCGTCAAATGGCACGTCCGCAAGATCCTGCGAGGGCTGGGGGTGGGGAACAGGGCGCAGGCGGTGGCACGGTACCTGTCGGCCCCGGCTTCCTGACGTCGTGACGCCGGAAGAAACCGCCGAGACCGACCGATGGCAGGGCTTCCCGGCGAAAGTGCAAGCCGCGGGCGGGCGGGCGGCTGAAGCGGGGTGAGTGGGGCAGCCTGGACTCGAACCAGGGACCGACGGATTATGAGTCCGCTGCTCTAACCAACTGAGCTACTGCCCCGCCGGCCGAGCCTAGCGCCGATCGTCGGCGCGGCCGGCTTTCGCCACAGCGGGCTGTGGCAGAAACCGGATGCGGGCTCAGGCGCTGAAGAGCTGGGCGAGGGAGCGGCCGACGTCCGGCGGCTCTTCTTCGCCCTTGGCGGCGGCGGCGGAGCCCTCGGCGAGGGCCTTGGCGGCGTCGGCGATCTGGTGGTCGCGGCCGCCGCGGATCGTGCCGGTCTTCTTCGCTTCGGCGAGGTCGGACTCCATCAGGCCGGCCAGCTCGGCCAGCCGGCGGAGGCCGACGACGCTGGCGGTGCCCTTCAGCGCGTGTGCTTCGGCGCGCATCGTCTCGAAGTCGCTGGAGCCGGTGGCGAGACCGGCGGAGATGACGTCGCAGCGGCGCTTCGCCTCTTCGGCGAAGGACTGCAGGAGCCCCTCCTCGGTGGCGGCTTTCTCGTTCACGGCGCGATCGCCCTGTCGACCGCTTCGTGCATCAGCTCGAGCCCGAAGGCCCCCTCGACCGCATCCCTGACGATCCCCCGGCGGTCGATCGTGAACAGGTAGGGCTCGCTGGGCAGGTGGAACGCCCGCACCTGTGGGCGCGCGCCCTTGGCGGGATCGTTGTCGTCGTAGATCTCCATATGGATGAAGGCCGCCTTGTCTCCGTATTCGTGCTTTGCCTGCTCCGCCACGTCGACGACGGGGCCGCAGACCCGACTCTGGCAGAACTGCGGGGTCGCAAACAAGAGGACTATCGGTTCTCTTCCTAGCGCATCCGCGTAATCGACCTTGTTCTGGCTATCCGGAGGGACGCGCGTCGTGATCTTCGACAGCTCTCCGCCGACGTCCTGCGCGGTCGGGGTGTGGATGGTCGGCGCCCGCCGCCCCACCCGCGGGATGCGGTGGAACTCGCCGACCTCGGCGCTAGGCAGGAGGCCGCCCCGAAGTTCGCCGCCGTCCTTGACGATCGCGGCGATCCGCCAGCCGCCTTCGCGGGGGAAGTCGAGCTGGGTCGAGTAGACGACGCTGGCGGCGCCGGCGTCTTCGGCGGTCGAACGCGCGCGGAAGGCGGGCTCGGTCGCCAGGCTTTCGATCGAAGCCGGGAAGGGGCCCACGGCCGGCTGGTCGAGCGCCTGCTTTTCGGCTTTGGTCTGCAGGCCGGGATTGCCGGCCTTCGATTTCGCGCCCCGCTTGGGTTCCGGCACCTTGGCGAAGTAGAGAGCGACTTCGGCGTCTGTCACCTGTCCCCGGTCGCGGTCGAAGACGCCGAACGGGTAGCGGTTCTCGCCCCGGTAGAAAACTTCGGCGGCCGGGTCGATCACCCATTCGAGCGGCGCGTCCGCCACCTTCAGGACCTGCCGCAGGGTTCTGTTCTCGACCGTGGGGAACTCGGATTTCGGCGGGGCGGGGCGGCTTTCGGCGCTGTTCGGAGCGCCGGCGGTCGAGGCGCCCGTCCCGGAATCGCCCCCGCAGCCTGCCGATACGGCGCCGCTCGCGAGCAGGCAGAGCAGGGCTGGGAGCATGCGGGGGGCGCGCATCGGCGGCATGTTATGGAGAGATAGGGTGCCCGGGGTTCTCGACGAGAAGGAGATGGAGATGGCGGAGCGAGGGGCACTGGTGACCGGAGCATCGAGCGGGATCGGCCTCGCGATCGCGCGGACGCTCGGCGAAGAGGGTTACGCGCTCACCGTCTCCGCCCGCCGGCCCGAGAAGCTCGAGCAAGCCGCCGCGGGACTGCGCGAGGAGGGCTTCGAGGTCGAGGCGGTCCCGGCCAACATGGCCGAGGAGGACCACGTCGTCGCCATCTTCGCCGCCCATCGTGAGAGGTACGGCCGCCTCGACGTGCTGGTCAACAACGCCGGCGTCGGAATCGGGGCGCCGATGGAGGAAATCCAGACCAAGCACCTCGACATGCAACTCGCGGTCAACCTGCGGGCGCTGATCCTCGGCACCCGCGAGGGGCTGCCGATGCTGCGCGAGGCCGGGGCCGAGCACGGCAAGGCGCTGATCGTCAACACCGCTTCGATCGCCGGCAAGGGCGGCCAGGCCTGGCTCTCGATCTACGCCGCGACCAAGGCGGCGGTGATCAACTTCACCCAGTCGACGCACCGCGAGGCTGGCAACGCCGGAATCCAGTGCACGGCGCTGGCGCCGGGATTCGTCGAGACGCCGATGACCGAGTTCGTCCAGGGCCAGATCCCGCCCGAGGAGATGATCCGGCCGGGGGACCTCGGCGAGGCGGTGCGCTTCCTGCTGCGGACCTCGCGCAACTGCCACGTGCCGGAGATCGTGTTTACGCGTCCGGGCGAGGGACTCGATACCCCCTGAGCACGACTCGGGCGTGAACCAGCGCCTGCGGGTTCTGGTCGCCGCCTTCGGCGACGCCGGTCATGTCTTCCCGGCGATAGCGCTCGGGAAGGCGCTTGCCGCGCGGGGGCACGAGGTCGTGATCGAGACCTGGGAGGAGCGGCGCGCGGCGGTCGAGGGCGAGGGATTGGGCTTTGCCGCGGCCGAGGAATACCGGATGTTCCCGCCACCGGACCCGGAGTCCGAGGAGGGCCAGCACGCGGCCGAGGCGGCGCAGGCGCTGCTGCCGCTGCTGGAGGACTTTCGGCCCCACGTCGTCGTCAGCGACATCCTCACGCTCGCCCCGACCCTGGCGGCCGAGCGGACCGGGATCCCGCTGGCGACGCTGATCCCCCACATCTACCCGGTGGTCGAGCCCGGCCTCCCATTCTTCGCGATCGGGCTGCGGCCGCCGCGGACGGGGCTGGGCCGGAGGATCTGGCGCTACGGACACGACCGGGCGCTGCGGATCGGGCTCGAACAGGGCAGGCGCGACCTCAACCTCCAGCGCGGCCGCCTGGACCTGCCGCCGATCGACCGCTTCCACGGCGGCATCAGCCCCGACCTGGCGCTGGTTGCGACCTATCCGCAGCTCGAGTACCCGCGCGCCTGGCCGTCGGGGGTGGAGATCACCGGCCCGATGACCTTCGAGCTGCCCCATCCCGACATCGATCTGCCGCCGGGCGCGGACCCGCTGGTCCTCGTCGCCCCCAGCACCGCCCACGACTCCGACAACCACCTGGTGCGGACGGCCCTGGCGGCGCTGGCGGACGAGCCGGTGCGGGTCGTGGCCACGACCAACCGCGTCGCCCCCCAGCGTCCGATCGGGGTCCCCGCCAACGCCAGGCTGGTCGAATGGCTCAGCTACAGCCAGCTGATGCCCGCCGCCTCCCTCGTCATCTCCCACGGCGGCCACGGCACCGTCGCCCGCGCCCTCGGCGCCGGCACCCCCGTCCTCGTCTGCCCGATCATCGGCGACATGAGCGAGACCGCCATGCGCGTCGCCTGGGCCGGCGCCGGGCTCTCTCTGCCCTGGCGGCTGTGCAGGCCAGCACCGCTGCGCTGGGCGGCGCGACGGCTACTTCACGAGCGGAGCTTCGAGGCGGAGGCGGAGGAAATCGCGGCCTGGGGACGCCAGAACGACGGGGCCGCGCGGGGCGCGGAGCTAGTCGAAGAACTGGCCCTTGAGAAGGTCGCCGCCGCCTAAGAAGCTCCGGGGGTGGGACTCGAACCCACAACCTCTCGATTAACAGTCGAGCGCATCTGCCAGTTGAGCTACCCCGGACCGCGCTAATCCAGGTGAGCTACCCCGGATTAGCCTTCGATACAAAATTTAGCGGCATCGCCGTCTTTCCTGCCTCGACCTCCGCGTGGCAGTTGGCACAGAGGAGAGCGCACTTGCTGGCCTCGGCCCGGCATCGTGCCAAGGAACGGCTTACGCCTCCCTGCCCGAGGTGAAACTCCTTCTGCCGGGGATCTAGGTGATGGAACTGCAGCGCCTCCATGTGTCTGTCGTAGCCGCACAGCACGCATTTGCCGCCGGCCTCCTTGACCAAAGTGCGCTTGATCTCCCTACGGCGACGCGCAACACGCTCCATCCGGCATCGCTTGCACCTGTAGGACCCACGACTCTCGAGCACGAACTCCGTTCGTCCGTGACGGCGGCAGCTCAAGGTCGCCTGGCGGCTTCTGTCTTGAGGACCTCTATGCCGGTCTGGCGATGCTTTCAACCGATATCGCTGCATCCAATGGCGCATCGTCCCGAGGCTTCGATCCATCTTCTTCGCGATCTCCCGCAGCGACATCCCCAGCTGCAGAAGCCTTTCTAGCTCCTCTTTCGGAGGTGCGCCCCTCGCAGCATGTTTCTCGGTCTTGGCAGCTTCCAGCCCGTACTTCTTCAGCCAGTGACTGACGGTCGATTCGTGCTTGCCGACCTGCCTGCCGATCGCTTCGAGGGACATTCCCTCCGCCAGGCACCCTTCTAGGAACTCCTTCTCCATGGCTGCATCTTCTCAAGCGCTGCAGACAGAAAAATGCGGATGGAGTTGTCCTAAACGCTGCCGGCGGGACGCTCCGCATGAGCGATCCGCTGCACCAACCCAGCGCGTTCGCGGCTGAGGGCGGCACGCCGCTCGTAATCGCCGCGCTCGCCGGCGGCGGCGATCTCGCCCTCGAGGCGGCGCTGCTCGAGGAGGAGGAAGTTCAGCTCCATCGCCTCGTGGGAGGCGGGCTCCTCGCGGGACATGATCACCAGCTCGGCGATCAGGCCGGCGAGCTCGGAGTCGTCGTGGGGAAGGTTCGAGGCGGGGTCCTCGGGGTGCTCGCGCAGCCAGGCTGCTGCCTGAAGGCCGGTCGGCGAGAGGTGGGACTCGGTCAGCCGCGCCAGGTACTCCCTGCCCTCGGCCGGGATCGCGATGCACATAGCCAGCAGCGCCCGCTCCCGGCGTTCGCGCGAGGTCAGCTCTCCCTGCCGCCGGACCGGCACCGCGCTTGCGGTTCGCTGGGGGGCGGGGGCGGCAGGCTGTTCCTCGCGGCCGCCGCTGGCCGGCGTCGCGGCAACCACCCTTCCCATCACCATCGCCGGATCGAGGTCGAGCCGCTCGGCGACGCGGCGGACGAGGTCTTCCCGGCCCGCCGTCTCCCCCATCCCCGCCAGCACCGGCGCCACCTCGCCCAGCGCCCGGTCGCGCTCGACTGGCGAAGCGCCGTCGGTGCGGCTGAGGACCAGCCCGACCTGGAAAGCGGTCAGCTCCTCCGCTCCCTGCAGGAGCGCCCGGAAGCGCTCGGCCCCCTCGGGCACGGCCATCATCTCCGCCGGGTCCTCGCCCGCCGGCATCGCCGCCACCCGCAGGCGCATCCGCCGCCCGGCGGCTACCCGCTGGGCCCGCAGCATCGCCTCCTGCCCGGCGGCGTCGGCATCGAGGGCGAGGACCACCTCGTCGACCATTCCCGAGAGCGCCGCCACCTGCTCGTCGGTGATCGCGGTCCCCATCACCCCCACCGCCTCCTCGATCCCGGCCTGGTGCAGGGCGAGGACATCGGTGTAGCCCTCGACGACGACGGCGCGGCCGGCCTTGGCGATCGCCGCTTTGGCCTGGTCGACGCCGTAGAGGATCTGGCTCTTGTGGAAGAACTCGGTCTCGGCCGTGTTCACGTACTTCGCCCCCTGGTCCTCCCGCATCGCCCGTCCGCCGAAACCGAGGACGCGGCCGCGGCGGTCGCGGATCGGGAACATGATCCGCTCGCGGAAGCGGTCGTAATCGCCGCCGCTGCGGCCGCGCTGGGCGAGCCCGACCCCGCGCAGCTCCTCGACGCTGAACCCGGCCCGCTGGCCCCGGACCAGGAGCTTGTCCCAGGCGCTCGGCGCGTAGCCGACCCCGAAGCTCCGCAGCCCCTCCTCCCGCAGCCCCCGCCGCGCCAGGTAGTCGCGCGCCTTGCCCGCCTCCTCGGACTCCCAGAGGTAGCTGGAGTAGAAGGCGGCGGCGCGATCGAGCAGCTGCTCGAGCCGGCGCCGGCGCTGGCGCTTTGCCTCCGCCCGCGGGTCCTCCTGCTCGCGCTCGAGCTCGACCCCGTAGCGATCGGCGAGCAGCTCCACCGCCTCGGCGAAGTTGAGCCCGTCCTTCTCCTCGACGAACTTGATCACGTCGCCGCCCACCCCGCAGCCGAAGCAGTGGTAGAGCTTTTCGGTCGGCTCGACCGAGAACGAGGGCGTGCGCTCGTCATGGAACGGGCAGAGGCCGACGTAGCGCGCCCCCTGCCGCCGCAGGTCGGTGTGGGCGGAGATCACCTCGACGATGTCCGCCGCCTGCTTCACCCGTTCGACGCTCTCGTGGGAGATCAGCGCCATCAGAAGCGAGCCTCTTCGGGCACGGTCAGCTCGGTGAACTTGGCGATGCAGAAGCGGTCGGTCATCCCGGCGATGTAGTCGGTCACCCGTTGAGGGTCGCCTGCCCCCGGGTCGTGGCTGGGAATCTCGTCCGGGTTGGCGAGGTAGTGCTCGAAGAGCCCGTGCATCGTCCGCTGGACGCGGGCGTGCTCGCTGCGCGCCTCCGGCCCCAGGTAGACGCGGTCGAACATGAACTTGCGCAGGCGCAGCATCGCCCCCCCGACCTCGCGCCCCTGCCGGATCTCCTCCGCGTCCTCGGAGTGGTCGACGATGTCGCGGACCAGGGTGTCGATCCGCTGCGAGCCGGTCGGCCCGAGCAGCTCGATCTCCGCCGCCGGCAGGTCCCCGGGCCGCAGGATCCCCGCCCGCAGGGCGTCGTCGATGTCGTGGTTGATGTAAGCGACGCGGTCGACCAGCTTGACGATCTGCCCCTCCAGCGTGGCGGGCTTGCGGGAGCCGGTGTGGTTGAGGATGCCGTCGCGGACCTGCTCGGTGAGGTTGAGCCCCTCCCCCTCGCGCTCGAGCACGTCGACCACCCGCAGCGAGTGCTCGTTGTGGCGGAAGCCGCCGCCGCAGGCGCTCCGCAGGGCGGCGTCGAGCGCCTCCTCGCCGGCGTGGCCGAAGGGCGGGTGGCCGAGGTCGTGCCCGAGCCCGATCGCCTCGGTCAGGTCCTCGTTCAGCCGCAGCGCCCGGGCGACCGTGCGGGCGATCCCGCAGGCCTCCAGCGTGTGGGTGAGGCGGGTGCGGTAGTGGTCGCCCTCGGGGGCGACGAAGACCTGGGTCTTGTGCTTCAGCCGCCGGAAGGACTTCGAGTGGACGATCCGGTCGCGGTCGCGCTGGAACGGCGTCCGCAGCGGGCTGTCCGCCTCCTCCCGCTGCCGCCGCGCGGGGTAGGACCGGGTCGCCCGCGAAGAAAGAAACTCCTCCTCCCAGGCGGAGATGCGGTCCTCGAAGGCGGCGGTGGCAGGCACGCGTCGATCATACGGCCGCGCTGGTAGGCGACGGGGAGGGGTTCGGCGGGCAACAGCGGGGAGGGCCCGCCGAACCCCTCCCCGTCGCCCTAAGCCGCAGCGCGCAGCTGCACCTGCGCGTGATGCTCGAGCGTTTCAGTGATCGCCCGCTCCACCTGACGCAGAGCGGGCGCTTCGGCCTCTGGAGCCTCACTGAGGGGCTTTGCGAATCCCTCGACCATGAACCGGTGAGCCTCCTCGCCGAGGGGAAAGGAGCCGGCTTCACAGCTGCCGCACACAACGCCCCCGGCAGCGCCGGAGAAACCGGCGAGGTGATCGGCCTCGCCGCAGCGGGCGCAGGAGGCCAGCTCGGGGGCGAAGCCGGCGACGAGCGCAAGCTTGAGTCGGAACGAGAGGGCGGTTTCGAGCTTCGCCGCGCGCTCCTCGTTCGGGTCGTCGAGCAGGCTCAGGTAGCGGCAGAGGAGGTTGTAGGCGGGCGGGTTGGGCTCGGCGGCGTCGAGTAGCCGCAGGACCGCGTCGCAGGCGCGGGCGCCGGCGGTGAGGGCGGCGCCCGAAGAACGAAGCCGCGGGTAGCCGTCGACGGTGGTGGCGCTGGTCACCGTCATCAGGTCGCCGCGGCCTTCGTGGAGGACGAGGTCGAGGCGGAAGAACGGCTCCAGGCGTCCGCCGAAGCGGGAGCGGGGCTTGCGCGCCCCCTTGGCGATGGCCCCGATCCGGCCGCGGCTGTTCGAGTAGAGGTGGAGGATGCGATCGGCCTCGCCGTAGCGAATGCTGCGCAGGACAACCGCCTCCGTCTTGACCGTGGTACCGGCCACGAAACCAAAGATGAACGACGGACCGGACGGAACCCGGATGGAGCGGCGGCCTCAGGGCCGCCTTGGCCTGCGTCCTCGTTTCGGGCGCCGCCGCAGCCGCACCTGGCATCCCGGGCAGAAATAAGTGGAGCGGCCGCCGACGACGATGCGGACGATCGTCCCGCCGCAGCGCGGGCAATCCTCACCCTCGCGGGTGTGGACGAGGAACTCGTCCTGCATGCTCCCCCTCTCACCGCGAGCGTCGCGGTAGTCGTCGATCGAGGAGCCGCCGGCGTCGATCCCCGCCTCCAGGGCGGCGACGACGGCGTCGCGCAACGCCTCGGCGTGCTCGGGCTTCATCGAGCCGGCGGGAGAGAGCGGGTGCAGCTCGGCCCGGAACAGCGCCTCGTCGGCGTAGATGTTGCCGACCCCGGCGACTCCGGACTGGTCGAGCAGGAACGACTTCAGCGGCGCCGTCCGCCCGGCCGCCATCTCGCCCAGGGCCGCCGGCGTGAACTCCGGCGAGAACGGCTCGACGCCGAGCCTGGCGAACCGCTCCTCGAGCCCGTCGTCGTCGATCAGGAACGCCTCGCCGAAGCGGCGCGGGTCGGTGAACCAGAGCTCGCGGCCGTCGTCGAGCACGAAACGCGCCCGCAGGTGCCGCTCCTCGGTCGACCGCTCGCTCTCGTACAGCCGCCGCCCCTCGGAGGGGTCGAGCATCTCCTCCCCCTCGCGCAGGATCAGGTTGCCGGTCATTCGCAGGTGCATGACCAGGGTCCGCCCGCCGTCGAGGCCCAGGAGGATGTACTTGCCGCGTCGGCCCAGGCGCTCGACCGTGCCGGCGCTCACCGCCGCCTCCAGCTCCAGGGGCGGAACCGGCCGCGCCCAGCGCTCGTCCAGCACCTCCAGCCGCTCGATCCGGCGCCCCTCGACCTCCGGCTCCAGCTGCCGAACGACGGTCTCCACCTCAGGCAGCTCGGGCATGCCTGAGTTCTACTTCATACCGGTGTTCGTCTTTTGTTCATCGCCTCGCGAACAAAGGACGAACGCCGCGCTACTGGTTGGCGCGGGGGTGGGCGCTGAAGTAGACCTCCTTGAGGCGATCGCCCGAGAGGTGCGTGTACATCTGCGTGGTCGAGATGTCGGCGTGGCCGAGCATCTCCTGCACGGCGCGGAGGTCGCAGCCGCCGGCCAGGAGGTGGGTGGCGAAGCTGTGGCGCAGCGTGTGCGGGCTCATCTTGCCGGCGAGGCCGGCGTCCCGGGCGTGGCGCTGGACGATCTTGTAGAGGCCCTGGCGGGTCAGCGGCCCGCCGCGGAAGTTGACGAAGAGCTTCGGCTCGTGGCGGTCGCCGATCAGCTTCGGCCGGCCGCCTCGCAGGTAGCCGGCGATCGCCGCGATCGCCTGGCGGCCGAGCGGGACCAGCCGCTCCTTGGAGCCCTTGCCGCGCGCCCGCAGGATGCCCTCGCGGAGGTCGACGTCCCCCAGCTCCAGCCCGATCGTCTCCGAGGCCCGCAGCCCGCACGCGTACATCACCTCCAGCAGCGCCCGGTCGCGCAGCGCCGTCGGCTCGCTGCCCTTCGGCGAGGCGAGCAGCTTCTGCACCTCGGAGTAGTTGAGGACGTGCGGCAGCTTCTTCGAGCGGCGCGGCGCGCTCAACGCCGCCGTCGGGTCGTCGGCGATCAGCTCGTCGCGGCGCAGGTGCTTGTAGAAGGAGCGCAGGCAGGCCGCCTTGCGGTGGATCGTCGCCGCCGAGCAAGCGGGTCGTCCCTCCCCCGTCGCCAGCTCGGCGAGGAAGTCGGCGACGTCGGCGCCGCTTGCCTCCAGGGCATCGCGATCGTGGGCCGAGAGGTATTCGCCGTACTGGAGGAGATCGGTGCGGTAGGCGTTCAGCGTGTTCCGCGAGAGGCCGCGCTCCAGCTCCAGGTAAGAGAGGAAGTCGAGGACGAGGCTCTCGAAGCGCGCGTCGGCGCCGGGCCCGGCCGCGGCGCCGGGCGCCTGCGGCTTGATCGCGATCGCCATGACCGCAGCTTCTCGCCGCGGCGTTACAACCCTTGGCCCGCAACGGACCGTGCGAAGACGGCGCCGGCGGCGAGCGGCGCGGCGAAGAAGAGCGGGTCCTCGGAGAGGCTGCGGCCCATCGTCGTGACCGGCAAGCCCGAGGCCCCGTACCGATCGAGGTCGGCCGGTGCGGCGTGGACGCGATGGCCGAGCGGCTCGAGCACCGCCGCGATCTCCGGCTCCCCCTCCGGCACCGCGACGTCGACGGGCGCCAGCAGCAGCTCGAGGACGGCGCGCGTGTGGTGGCTGAGGCCCAGATGGCGCTTGCGGGGATCCGCGCCGGAGAGGCGCGGGGAGATCACGGTCGGGAGGTCGAGCGAGAGGGCGGCGTGGGCGCTGTCGAGCGCAGCCATGCCGCCGTGGCCGTAAGCCGTCTCGGAGCCGATGATCCCGGGTCCCGGGCCGACGAGGACCGCTTCCCAGCCCAGGGAGCCCGCGGCGTCGAGGGCTCCCGCGGTGCTCAACGCCTCCTGCTCCCCCCCGTAGGCCGGCGCGGCGGTGACGTGGCCCGCGAGGAGCCCGCGCTCGCGAAGCTCCCTCACGTCGCGGGAGAACGACCCCGGCAGCGCCCCTCCCCCCGTCTGCACGTAGCCGACCCGCAGCCCCGGCGCCGCCTGCGCCGCCGCCCAGGCCGCCGGCGCCAGGTGCCCGTGCAGGGGCAGGATCCCCACCGCCACCCGCGCGCCCCCTTCGCCTGTTCCTTTTCGTTGCCCGGCGCCAGAAGGGAACAGGCGACTGTCCTGGCGATCGACTGGCTCGACCGGGTGCTGGAGCGAGGTGTAGTTGAGCTTGATCACGTGGGGGCCATCCACCCCGCCGCCGTCGAGTCCGCGGCTGAGGTTGACGTGGACGACGTCGAAGCCGCCCGAGCCGAGGCCGAGGTCGAGGGCGGCGACGTTGACGACGACCTCGTCCCCCTCGCGCATCTCCCCCAGCAGCACCTCGTCGGCCCAGGCGCGCCGGCGCTCTCCCCCGACCTCCACCTCCAGCGGGTCGGTCGCGACGACGCGGCCGCGCCGCAGCTTCAGGCGCCCGGCCACTAGGCCGCCGCGGGCGCGGCCGCTTGCACGATCCGCTCGCAGACCTCGAGCATCTTGTCGAGGCTGCGGGCCGGGACCATCTCGTCGGAGGTGTGGACCGCGTCGGTGCCGTTGGAGAGGAGGACGCAGTCGAAGCCCTCGCGGCGGAAGACGTTGGCGTCGCTGCCGCCGCCGATCGCGACCCGCTGCGGCTCCAGGCCGGCCCGGCGCAGACCCTCCTCGGCCAGCGCCAGCGCCACCGAGTCCTTCGGCACCTCGTAGCCGCGGAACAGCTCTTCGATCCGCACGTCGACGTCGCAGTCGTGCTCGCTCGCCCCCCAGGCGCAGGCGTCGGCGATCCTGCCCGCCACCTCTGCCGCCCGCTCGGCGTCGAGGCTGCGGGCCTCGGCGTGGATCGCGCAATTCCCGGCGACGACGTTGCCCGAGGTGCCGCCGCGGATCAGGCCGACGTTCGAGGTCGTCCCCTCGTCGAGCCGGCCGATCTCCATCCGCGCGATCGCCGTCGCCGCGGCGACGATCGCGTTGCTGCCGTCCTCGGGCTTGATCCCGGCGTGAGCCTCGACCCCGATGAAGTCGGCGAGGATCTTCTGCTGGGTCGGGGTCGAGACGATCACCTCGCCGACCGGCCCGGCGTGGTCGAGGACGAAGCCGGCGCTCGAGCGCAGCTGAGAGGCGTCGAGGGCCTTGGCCCCCCGCAGCCCCTGCTCCTCGGCCACCGTCAGCACCAGCTCGATCCCGACCGGAGACGGGTTTTCCACGTGCCGGGCGATCAGCTCCATGAAGACCGCGACCGCGGCCTTGTTGTCGGCGCCGAGGATCGTCTCGCCGCGGCTGCGGAAGACCCCCTCGTCGTCCACCACCTCGACCTGTCCCCGGTGCGGGACGGTGTCGACGTGGGCGCAGAACATCAGCCAGCTCTTGCCGGTCCCGGCCGAGCGCGCGATCAGGTTGCCCGCCCCGGCTTCCGCCGGCGCAGCGGCGTCGTCTTCGCTCACCTCGAGCCCAAGCGCCCGCAGCTCGGCGGCGAGGGTGTCGGCGATCTCCCGCTCCTCCCCCGTGGGGCTGCGAATCTCGCAGTAGCGAACGAATCTGTCGTGCAGCCGCGATCCCTCCACGGCTGGAAGGCTAACCCGAGCGGACTTCGGACTGCTCGACCTCGATCGCCTCGATCTCGCCGCCGTCGGCCGGCCGTTCGCCCGCCTGAGCGACGGCGGCGCCGACGAACTCGCGGAAGAGGGGCTCGGGCCGGTTCGGCCGCGAGTTGAACTCCGGGTGGTACTGGGAGGCGACGAAGAAGGGGTGGTTCGGCAGCTCGACCATCTCGACCAGCCGCTCGTCGGGCGAGGTGCCGCCGCAGACGAGGCCCTCGTCTTCGAGCCGGCGCCGCAGCTGGTTGTTGACCTCGTAGCGGTGGCGGTGGCGCTTGTAGATCACGGCCTCGCCGAAGATCTCCCGCGCTTTCGTGCCCTCGTGAAGTTTCACCGGGTCGGCGCCCAGCCGCATCGTCCCGCCCATGTCGGAGACCTCCTTCTGCTCCGGCAGCAGGTCGACGACCGGGAACGGCGTCTCCGGGTCGAACTCGGCCGAGTTGGCGCCGTCCATGCCGGCGACGTGGCGGGCGAACTCGACGACCGCGATCTGCATCCCGAGGCAGATCCCCAGGTAGGGGATCGATTTCTCGCGGGCGATCCGCGCCGCTTCGACCTTGCCCTCGATCCCGCGCTCGCCGAAGCCGCCCGGGATCAGGATCCCGTCGCAGCCCTCGAGCTTCTCCGGGTCGAAGTTCTCGGAGTCGACCAGCTCGACCTTGACCTCGACGCCGTGGTGGAAGCCGCCGTGCTCGAGCGCCTCGATCACCGACTTGTAGGCGTCGGCGAGCTGGACGTACTTGCCGACGACGGCGATCCGCACCTCGCCGCTGGCGGAGTCGGCGCGGCGCACCATCTCCTCCCACTCGGAGAGGTCGGGCGAGGGCGCTTCCATCCCGAAGTGGTCGAGGACGAGGTCGTCGACCCCCTCGGCGCGGAAGACGAGCGGCACCTTGTAGATGTTGTCGACGTCGTGGGCGGAGACCACCGCGTCGACGGGAAGGCTGGCGAAGAGGGCGATCTTGCCCCGGATCTCGCGGTCGAGCCGCCCCTCGGAGCGGCAGACCAGCGCGTGCGGCTGGATCCCGATCCGGCGCAGCTCGACGACCGAGTGCTGGGTCGGCTTCGTCTTCAGTTCCCCCGCGTGGCCCACGTACGGCACCAGCGTCAGGTGGACGAACATCGCCCGCTTCGGGCCGAGGTCGGTGTAGAGCTGGCGGATCGACTCGAGGAACGGCAGCGACTCGATGTCGCCGACGGTGCCGCCGATCTCGGTGATCACGAAGTCGACCGACTGCGACTCGGCGACGATGAGGATTTTCTGCTTGATCTCGTTGGTGATGTGCGGGATCACCTGGACGGTGGCGCCGAGGTAGTCGCCGCGGCGCTCGCGCTTGATCACCGAGTTGTAGACGGCGCCGGCGGTGACGTTCGAGGCGCGGGTCGCGTTCTCGTCGGTGAAGCGCTCGTAGTGGCCGAGGTCGAGGTCGGTCTCGGCGCCGTCCTCGGTGACGAAGACCTCGCCGTGCTGGAACGGGCTCATCGTCCCCGGATCGACGTTGATGTAGGGGTCGAACTTCTGCAGCGCGACCCGGTAGCCGCGGGAGACGAGGAGGCGGCCGATCGCCGCCGCCGTGATCCCCTTGCCGAGGGCCGAGACGACGCCGCCAGTGACGAAAATGAACTTGGTGTCGCCTTTGCTCCCTGGGCTCATGCTCTGCCGAGCGAGTCTAGCCAGCGCAGGGGCGGAACCGAATCGATGGTCGCCGAAATAGACCGCAACTCCCCGTAAATCGTCAGCGCCAGGACCGCCGCGAGGGCGACGAGGCGGGCGTCGGGGCCCAGCGTCGCCAGCAACCAGACTCCGGCGACGGCGCCGATCAGGTTGGAGCCGGTGTCTCCCAGCATCGCCCGCTCGCCCAGGGTCAGCCAGGCGCCGACCAGGACCGGGCCGAGGAAGATCCCCAGCAGTTCCAGCGGCAGCAGGGTCCAGGCGCCGAGGCAGAGACCGGCGCCCAGCAGGACCAGCCCCTTCTCCGCCCGCCCCGGCCGCAGGTCGAGCAGGTTGAAGAGGTTCGTCGCCAGGACCAGCAGGACGACGTCGGCGAGGTAGCGCCAGTCTTCGAGCCCGCGGCCGGAGACGACGTAGGCGGCCAGGGCCAGGGCGCCGATCGCCTTGATCGCCCCGGTCGAGAGCGAACCCGAGCGCATCGCCGCCCAGTGGCCGCGCCAGCCGCGCGGCGTCGCGGCCGTTTCCCCGCGCCCCAGCGAGTCGTCGAGGAAACCGAGGAAGGCGATGCCCAGCAGGTAGGGCAGCCAGCGCCGCAGCTCGGGCTCCAGCAGGTCGAGGTCGGCGCGGTCGTCGAGGAAGGCGAGCGGCGCCAGCGCCACCAGCGCCGCCGTCGCCAGCACCGCCCCCAGCGGGAAGGCGAGCGGCGCGCCCCGGTAGTTCTCCCGCACCAGCCCCGCGTCCCGCAGCCCCCGAGCCCCGGCCGGGACCAGGAACAGCGAGATCGCGAGGGCGAGCGGCAACCCGACCCAGTACATGCCCCTATTCGCCTTCGGTCAGGAGGTCGGGCAGGAGCTGGTCGGCGGTCCCCTTGACGCCGAAGCTGCCGTCCGCGCCGAGCAGGGCGAAGACCGTCGCCAGCTTCCCGGCCGTCAGGTCGACGTCGTCGACGCTGGCCAGCCCGTTGGCCTGGAAGAAGGAGATCGAGGACGAATCGTCGCTGGAGGTCTCCACCCCGACGGCTGGCCGGCGGGTGGCGGCGATGCCGCCCATCAGCGCCGTCTCCAGCTGGCTCGTCTTTTCGCGCTGGACCGTGCCCATCTCTTCGGGCTGGTCGCGGACGACGATCACCCCGTCGAGCCCCCCGAAGCCGCCGCTGGCCCGCGAGAAGAGGTGCCCCCGCACGACCTGTGGCAGGGTGCCGCCGAGCACCAGCTGGCGACCGAGCCCGGTGCCGAGTTCGGTCAGCTCGTCGGGGTTGGTCCGCAGGCCGGAGAACCTCGTCCTGGCGAGGTCTTCGGCGAGGCCGTTGACGTCCACCGGCTCGCGCACGACCCCAACCCCCACCAGCCGGCCGTCGGTCGGGGCCAGCGCCCCCTCGACTTCCTCGGTCACCGGGCTGGGCAGCCCGCCAAGAGCGAGGATCGCGAAGCGCCTGCCCCGCAGCCGTCCCCGCGTCAGCACCGGGTAGACGCGTTCGGCGAACTCGTCGGAGCGGTTGAGGTCGGCGTTCAGTTCGTCGGCGCGCGAGCGCGCGTCCTGGAGGTTGCCGACGAGGCTGTGCTCGAGGTCGCGGCGGGTGCTGTTGAGCGCATTGCCGCCGAACTCGGCGCCGACCAGGATCCCCACCGCGAGCGCGATGAAGACGGCGATCAGCGAGGTGGCGTGATAGCGGGCGGAGTAACCCATCGAAAGCCGAAGGCTATTGCCAAGCCGTAGGGGCAGGCGCTTTTCGGCGCCTTCAGTCGATCCCGAGGGAGATCCGGATCTTCAGCCAGACGAGTTCGAAGACGTCGTTCAGCGCCGGCGAGGTGATGACGAGGATCGTCACCAGGACCAGGAAGGCGACGAGGAAAAAGGCGAGCGGCGCCAGGGTCGAGCTCGGGTTGTAGAGCCGGCTGACGCCCTTGGCGTCGACCAGGCGCTCGCCGATCTTCAGCCGCGTGAGGAAGGTCGAGGACATGCCGCCGCGCTTGCGATCGAGGAACTCGACCAGGTTGAAGTGGGCGCCGACGCTGACGATCAGCGTCGCCCCCTTCTCGTGCGCCATCAGCATCGCCACGTCCTCGCTGGTCCCGGCGGCGGGGACGATCTTGTGGTCGAGCCCTGCCTCCCGCAGCCGCTCCCGGCCCGGCGCGCGGCCGTCGGGATAGGCGTGGACGATCAGCTCGGCCCCGCAGCACAGGGCGGCGTCGCTCGCCGAGTCCATGTCGCCGAGGATCACATCGGGCTTCAGCCCCGCTTCGAGCACTCCGTCGGCGCCGCCGTCGACGGCGACGATCAGCGGCCGCACGTCGCGGATGTAGGCGCGCAGCGTCTTCAGGTCCCGCCGGTGGCGGTCGCCGCGGACGACGATGAGGACGTGGCGATCGCGGAAGGAGGCACGGGTGGCCGGGAAAGCGACGTTGCCGGTCAGCAGGTCGGTCTCTTCGCGGACGTGGGCGACGGTGTTCTCGGCGAATTCGGCCAGCGCCTCGTCGATCCGTGCCCGGTGCTCCTGCATCTCCCGCTCGAGCTCGGCGACGCCGAGGACGCGGCCGCGGGCGGCCTCCACCTCGCCGACGTAGATCG
This sequence comes from Solirubrobacterales bacterium, assembly GCA_025936755.1. Classification (GTDB taxonomy): domain Bacteria; phylum Actinomycetota; class Thermoleophilia; order Solirubrobacterales; family 70-9; genus VAYN01. The sequence goes on from JAICSS010000001.1 coordinate 76,209, forward strand.
CCTCGCCGGCGATCCGCACCCGGTCGCCGTCCTTGAGGCGGTCGAAGAGGCCGGCCTCCGGAGCGTCGATCAGCTTGATCCCCGCCCGCGCCAGCATCAGCGGCCCCGCGTTCGGGTAGCGCCCCTGCGAGGAGGGCGAGGCGTTGAGCACGGCGGCGACGCCAGCTTCGATCAGCTCCTCGGCGGCGATGCGGTCGATGTCGACGTGGTCGATCACCGCGATCTCTCCCGGCCGCAGGCGCTTGACCAGGTGCTTGGTCCGCCCGCCCAGCCGGGCGACGCCTTCGATCGGCTCCTCCTGCCGCGCACCGTTCCTGCGACCGAGCAGGGGAAGGCGACGACGACTCGCGGTGGCCATCCGATGAGACTAGGCGAAGCGGGAGGCACGCGACAAGGGGAACCGAGCGCTCAGGCTGCGAGCAGCTCCCGGGCATGTTCGGTCGCTGCCTCGTCGGAGTCCTCGGCGCCCAGCATTCGCCGGATCTCAGCGACCACCCCCTCGCCCTCGAGCCGCTCCACCGTCGCCACCGCCTCCTTGCCGGAGACGTCCTTTTCGAGCCGTAAGTGGACGTCGGCGAGCGAGGCGACCTGCGGCAGGTGGGTGATGCAGAGGACCTGGCGGTCGCGCCCCAGCGACTGCAGCCGCTCGCCGACGACCCGCGCGGTCTTGCCGCCGACCCCCGCGTCGATCTCGTCGAAGACCATCGTCCCGGCGCTGGCCGCCTGCCCGAGGCCGCTCAGGGCCAGCATCACCCGCGAGAGCTCGCCGCCGGAGGCGGCGTCGCGCAGCGGGGCCGCCTCGATCCCGGGGTTGGGCGCCACCCGCAGCTCGACCGTCTCCCGGCCGGCGGCGCCGTAGCCGTCGGGGTGCGGCTCGAGCGCGACCTCGAGCGAAGCGCCGGCCATCGCCAGCCGCTCGAGCTCCTCGCCCACCCGCTCTTCCAGCGGCCCGGCCGCTTCTTCCCGGCCGGCACTGAGGCGCTTCGCCAGCTCGGCCCGCCGCCCTTCGGCCTCGGCCAGCGCCGCCTCGGCCTCGGCGCTCCGCTCTCCGGCGCTCTCGAGCCGCGCGATCTCCTCGCGGCAACGCTCGCCGTGGGCCAGCACCGACTCGACGCTGCCGCCGTGCTTGCGCTCGAGCCGGTCGATCGCCTCCAGCCGCTCCTCGACGGCCTGCAGGGCAGCGGGATCGGCCTCCGCCCCCTCCGCGTAGCTCCGCAGCTCGGAGGCGACGTCGTCCAGCTCCACCGCCAGCGCCGCCGCTCGCTCGGCGATCGCGTCCAGCCCCTGGTCGAGCCCGGCGGCGCCCTGCAGCGCGGCTTCGGCCTGTGCCAGCGCCGCAGCGGCGCCGCCGCCTTCCGCATCGGCGCCGGCAAGCGCGGCATGAGCGACGACAGCCGCCTCGCGCAGGCCCTCGGCGTGGCGCAGCCGCTCCCGCCGGCCGCCGAGCTCGTCCCGCTCCTCCGGCTCGGGGGCGACCGCCTCGATCTCGGAAAGCTCGTAGCGGTAGAGGTCGAGGTCACGCTCCCGCGAGCCTTCCCGCTCGCGCAGCTCCGCCAGCTCGGCCGCGAGCCGGCCGCACTCGCGATGCGCCCCCCCATAGGCCCGCCGCAGCTCCAGGTGAGCGGGGCCGACGAAACCGTCGAGGATCTCCAGCTGCGCCGAGGAGATCGTCAGGCGCCGGTGCTCGTGCTGGCCGAAGAAGGCGAGCAGGCGACCGCCGAGCAGCTTCAGGTCGGCGACGGTGGCGGCGCGGCCGCCGACGAAGGCGCTGGTGCGACCGCCCGCGGAGACCCGGCGGCCGAGGACCACCTCCTCGGCGCCCTCGGGCAGCCGCTCCGCCAGCTCGGCCAGCTCCGGCTCTTCGCGCAGCCCCTCGGGCAGGTCGAAGACGCCCTCGACCCAGGCCTCGGGAGCGCCCGGGCGGACGATCTGGGCGCGGGGCTTGCCGCCCATCAAGAGGTCGAGCGAGTGGGCCAGCACCGTCTTGCCGGCGCCGGTCTCGCCGGTGATCGCGTTGAGGCCCTCGCCGAGGCGGAGCTCGGCGCGCTCGATCAGCAGCAGGTTCTCGATGCGGAGCTCGCGCAGCATGGGATCTGTGTAGCAACGAGCGCGGACCGACTTGGGCGAAATCCTCGCTGGTTCCGACTAAGCCGCTACCCCGCCGGCTCGCTCGGGCCGTCCGTCGGCTGGACGAAATCCCGGGAGCGGACGAGCCAGAAGCCAAGGGCCGCGCCGAGGAAGGACCCGATCGCGGCGATCAGGATGATCTCGTTGAAGGCGCTGACGAAGGCGACGTCGGCGGCGTGGGTCGCCCTGACGTGGAAGCCCAATTCGGTCGCTGCCCGGGAGCCGCCCGAGGCAACCGCTTCGCCCAGGCCCGCCGGGACCTTCGGCAGCTGCTCGTTCAGCTTCGAGTCGACCCGCCCCTGGAAGACCGCCCCCAGCCCGGCGACCCCCGTCGCGATCCCGACCTGGCGGAAGGTGGTGTTGATCCCGGACCCCATCCCCGATTTCTCCACCGGGACGACGGCGATCGCCGCCTGGCCGATCCCCGGGTTCGTCGTCCCGATGCCGATCCCGGCGAGGACGAAGCCGACCAGCAGCGTCGTCCAGGTCGAGTCGACCGAGACGCCGTGCATCAGCAGCAGCCCGAGGCCGACGATGGTCAGCCCGGTGCCGAGCAGGATCCTGATCGGGACCCGGTGCGAGAGCGCGCCCGAGACCGGTGCGACGACGAAGCCGAGGACGGTCAGCGGCAGGAAGCGCAGGCCCGCCTCCAGCGGCGAGTAGTCGAGCACGCCCTGCATGTAGATCGTCAGGTAGAGGAAGAGGGCGAACATCCCCGCCGAGAGGAAGAAGGCGACCGCGGAGACGCCGTTGAAGGCGGCCTTGCGGAAGAGGGTCAGGTCCAGCATCGGGTGGTCGCTGCGGCGCTCGATCGCGATGAAGAGCGCCAGCATGACCGCGGCCCCGATCAGGCAGGCGAGGATCAGTGGGCTCCCCCACCCCTCCGGGTTGCCGCGGATCAGGCCGAAGATCAGGAGGAAGAGGCCCGACGAGAAGGTGACGAGGCCCGGGAAATCGATCGGCTCGGGGTCCTGGGCCGAGACGTTGACGATCTTGCGCTCGGTCAGGGCCATCGCCGCGATCCCGATCGGGACGTTGACGAAGAAGATCCACTCCCATCCCAGGCTCTGGGTGACGACCCCGCCGACCAGCGGGCCCACCGCGACCGCGCCGCCGACCGTCGCCCCCCAGACCCCGAATGCGGTCGCCCGGTCCTTGCCGTGGAACTCCTGGCCGATCAGGGCGAGCGAGGTCGCGAACATGCCGGCGCCGCCGATCCCCTGCAGCCCGCGGGCCAGGTTCAGCAGGGTCGGGGTCTGGGCGATCCCGCAGAGGAACGAGGCGAAGGTGAAGACGCCGAACCCGATCGTGAACACCCGCCGCCGCCCGAGCCGGTCGCCGAGCGAGCCGGAGGTGAGGAGGAAGGCCGCCAGCATCAGCGAGTAGGCGTCGACGACCCACTGCAGGCTCGAGAGGCTGGCATTCAGTTCCCGCTGGATGTCCGGCAGGGCGACGTTGACCACCGTCACGTCGAGCAGCAACATGAAGGTCGCGACCGAGACCAGCACCAGGGTCCACCACTTCCGTTCCATGGCGGGCACCCTAATCAACCGGTCTCCTCGGCTGAGGTGGCCTGACCAAGCAGATCAAGGACGCAGGAAGCGAAGCGTGCTTCGCACGTGAGCGACCGAGGACGCCGATATGCGCCGGTCAGAGCGCCTCAGACGGCCAGGTGGCCGAACTTCTCTCGTATCCGGCCGTAGAAGCTCGTTCCGGGAAGTTGTGCCAGGCGGCTGACCGAGTCGAGGAAGCGGACCTCGAGCGAGGCGCCGGCGGCGAGGTCGGCGATCTTGCCGCCGTCGACGGCGACTTCGACCGGCTCGCGCTCGGGGGCGTTGACGACGTGGAGGACGTCCCCCGGGGCGACGACCAGCGCCCTGGCGGTCAGCGAGTGCGGCGAGATGTAGCTGACGACGTATCCCTTCACCCCCCAGGCGAGGATCGGGCCCTGATTGGCCAGGTTGTAGCCGGTCGAGCCGGCAGGGGTGGCGGCGACGAGACCGTCGCAACGGACGTGCCCCACCTCCTCCCCGGCGATCCCGTAGCTCAACTCGGCGACGCGGTCGTGGGGGCGGCGGGCGAGGGTGATGTCGTTCAGCCCCACCTGCTCCCTGCCGTCGACCTTCACCTCGAGGCCCGGCAGCTGGATCGTCTCGATCTCGCCGGAGAGGGCGCGGCGGATCCCTTCGGCCGCCCCGTCGCGCTCGACCGCGGCGAGGAAGCCGACGGTGCCGAAGTTGACGCCGAAGACCGGTACCTCGGTGTGGGCGTAGCGGCGCAGCGCGTGGAGGATCGAGCCGTCGCCGCCGAGGACGAGACAGATGTCCGGCACGGTGTGTTCGGCGGTGACGTCGACCCCCTCTCCGGCGCTGCCGTGCTTCTCCAGCTCCTGCTCGGTCGCCGCCAGCCGCCACCCCATCTCGTGGGCGACCTCAGCCGCGACGGCGACTGCTTCGGAGGCGCTCGGCGGGTGCGAGTGCGTGATCAGGGCGGCGGTCTTCACTCGTCCCCCTCGACGGCCGCTATCGCCGCGTCCAGGTCCTCGATTTCCGGACCGCTCCCCCCGCCCCAGACGAACGTCTCGCGGTTCCCCTTCGGCCCCGGCAGCCCCGAGGAGGCGAAGCCGCGGACCGGCAGGCCGAGGTCGCGCACCGCATCGGCAACGAGGTGGATCGCCTCGCGCCGATCGGCGGCGTCGCGGACGACGCCGCGCCCCACCCGCTCCCTGCCGAGCTCGAACTGGGGCTTGACCATCGCCAGGATCTCGCCCCCGGGCTGCAAGCACCGCGCCACCGCCGGCAGCACCTTGGTCAAGGAGATGAAGGAGACGTCGATCGTCGCCAGGGAAGGCACGAACGGCAGGTCCGCCGGCTCCAGCGCCCGCGCGTTCAGCCGCTCGATCGCGTGCACCCGGGGGTCCTGCCGCAGGCGCACGTCGAGCTGGCCGTAGGCGACGTCGGCGGCGGCGACGCGGGCGGCGCCCCGCTGCAGGAGGCAGTCGCTGAAGCCGCCGGTGGAGGCGCCGACGTCGAGGCAGTCGCGACCGGCGACCTCGACCCCCAGCGCCTCGAGCGCGTTCTCGAGCTTCGTCCCCCCGCGGGAGACGTAACGCGGCCCCTCGTCGACGATCAGGTCGGCGTCGGGCTCGACAAGGTGACTCGGGCGCAGCGCCACCGACCCGTCCCGCCCGATCCGCACTTCGCCGGCGCGCACGGCGCCCGCCGCGGCCGAACGCGAGGGAAAGATCCCGCGGTCGGCCAAAACCGCGTCTATCCGGGACTTCTTCACGGCGGACACGCTACCGAGCCCCCCGCGGCCTGGCCTTTTATTGGAGCTTGAGAAAGAACTGCGACATTCAGGGCGACCGCTTACCGAATTTGATCTGGCCCCCTTAAGCAAATCGGGTACATAGGCCGCAGAGTCCGTCAATTGCAGCAACTCTGTGACCCCACTCACACACAAGTCGCACATACGTTCGTACGCTGCTCAAGGATTCGCAAGAGGAAACCGACTAAGGAGCACGACCAAAACTTCAAGGCTGATCCCCGCGTCGATATATCGCCTCGCTGCTTCCCACAGCGACGCACTCGACATTAACCGGGCTCACCTACCTCCCACGGATCCACACATATATAGAGATACATATCTCTCCTCCCTGTAGTAACCCCAGAAGCGCCCCGCCTCCCCGGCGGGGCGTTTTCTGTTGTGGAGCCAAATATCAGGCGTTGCTCGCGTCCTAGGTGGTCGGCTAGAGCACTCATGCGCCAGTCGATGCACCAGTCAGCTCTGAAATGGGTACTTCGACCTCCCGCGCCGGCTGCGCGCTTACTCTGAGATTCAGCCATGATCGATTTCACAGCCTTCGATGAAGGACCTTTTGGCCAGGAATTGATCCAGATCGAATTGGGGCTGAAGGACTGGCCAACGACCGATGCTCGGCAGCACCATTTCATCCCAAGGTTCTTGCTCGAAGCCGGAGCTGGACAGGTCGGCTCATCAATCGGGTCGGCTGGTGCCGCTGGGGGTGGAGTGCGGGGATGTTCCGGTCTGGTCGGCGCCAAGCTTGGCCTGGAAGCGTTAGCTGAATAGCAAAGAACCTGGCGTCTACTAGGAGGAACTGACATGGGGGTCTGGCTGGCGGCACCAAAGCTTGCGGCAAACGAGACGATTCAATGGCAATCGTCGGCCAGTCGCTCGATAACGAGGTGGTTGACTGCCGGAGGTCGGCTGTTTGTGACCAACGAGCGGGTCTTATTTCAACCAAATCGCTTCGACAAATTAACGGGCAAAAAGTCATGGGAGTGTCCCCTGGCGTCCGTCACGGGGCTGGAGGTCATTGATCGCGACTCCGCCGTGGCCCCGGGAGGACTGCGAACTCGCCTCGGACTCCAGACTTCCGACGGCACCGAGAAGTTCGTAGTCAACAACCTGGACCAGAAGATCGTGGAACTCCGAGAATTGCTTCCCCAGCTCTCGGGTTAAGCATCGCGATGCCTATTGCCGCAGCGGGGTCGCCGGGACATGGCCGAGCCTCTGTCTAGTCGCCATCTTTAGTTTCGCCTGGCTCGGGCGGCGACGTATCTGCCTCACAGGGCAACCGAGGGCTGGTCGATGCACCAGCGATGGCGCTCTTTTTCCCTCGAGCCCTCGCCCTGGCTTGGCTCGGAACTGCACACGCGAAAAGGTGGCGCAGTCAAGAGCGCGCTCCTGGAGCGGCCTGGAGGCTCACGACCATTCCTGAGTAGTGCTACAGAGAATCTTGTTTGGTAGAAGGGCTTCACTTGGAACCAGGGAGTTCCAGGTGGCCGGGAGGGAGAGATCTCGGCGCAATCAATCGAAAGGACCAGTCAATGAGAAGGCTATTTCTGGCCGTGGCGGCGCTTGCCGTGATGCTCGTGCCCGCCTCGTCCGCATCCGCCGAACTCACCGGCCCGTGGGTTCGCTTCAACAAATGCCCGGCGGCCAACACGGCCGTCAATCTCTGCGTCTACGCGGAAACCACCAGCGGCTCGTTCACCGTGGGCAACAAAACCGTGCCGATCGTGAACCCGGTGATCCTCAAGGGCGGCACCCACATCGTCAATCCGGAAGAACTCCTCGGGGCCCAGGAATTTTACGCTCCGACCGACGGCCAGACGCTCTCGAAAACCGCCCAGCCGGTGCCGGGAGGCCTGCTCGGCGTCACCGCACCTACCTGGTGGCCCTCGCTCCTCCGCGAACTGTTCGACGAAACGATCAACAACGGGTTCACCGGGGTCCAGGCGACGGTGGAACTCGCCGGCCCGGCCTCGTCCGTGAAACTGAATCCGGGCAACCTGCTGACTGCGAGCGGAGTAGCTCTCGGGATGCCGGTGAAGGTCAAGTTGAGCAACCCGTTCCTGGGTAGCAACTGCTACATCGGATCCAACTCGAACCCGATCAGACTCAACCTGACCAGCGGGACGACCTCACCCCCGCCGCCCAACACGCCGATCTCCGGCAGCCCGGGCGTATTCGAAGGTCTCGAAGAATTCCAGATCATCGCGCAGAGAAACAACAGCCTCGTCGACAACTCGTTCTCGGCGCCTGGTGCGAACGGCTGCGGAGGCATCCTGTTCTCATGGGCGGTCGATCCGTTCGTCGACTCGATCCTCGGCACGCCGTCGGCGGCCGGCAAGAACACCGCGATTCTCACGGGGACCAGCTACCTCGGGGGCGCCGAATACGTTCGGACCCACCAGTAGCAGCGAGCTCTCGCTGAAGTAGAAAGGGGCGCCCGCCTTCCGGCGGGCGCCCCTTTCATTGCCGGGTTCGAGACCCGTCGCAGACGCGCCTCGCGCCCCGACCTAAGTGGCGGGCGCGAGAGATCCGATTCCCCAAGCGGATCCACACATATAGAGATGCGCGCCTCTCCTCCCCTTGGTGATTTTCCCCAGAAGCGCTTGGCTGTCGCCTGCTTCCACACCGGAGAGACTGGCGCAGGCTAAACGATTGCGCCAATTGAATCAATCGTCAAAAGTGATTAGGGCGCTAAGGGGAGCAGCTTAGGTCAGCGCCGGCTGCGCGCTGGGGAGCGAACTGAGCACCCGGTCGGCGACCGACTCCCCGGTCAGGCCCACCTCCGCACGCAGCAGCGCCGGCTTGCCGTGGGTGACGTAGGCATCGGGTAGGCCGACGCGCAGGACCCGAGCCCGCTCGCCGGGCGCCTCGGCGAACGCGTCCTCGAGGTGCTCGAGCACCGCCGAGCCGAATCCTCCCGGGAGGACGTTCTCCTCGATCGTCACCACCAGCTCGTGCTCGCGCGCGAGGCGCTCGGCCAGCCCGGCGTCGATCGGCTTGGCGAAGCGCGCATCGGCGACGGTCGGCTTCAGCCCGTGCTTCCCGAGGATCTCGGCGGCTTCGCGGGCGACCGCGACGCCGTAGCCGTAGCCGAGCAGCGCCACCCGCTCGCCCTCTGCGAGAACCTCCCCCCTGCCGACCGGCAGCAGTTCGGGCTTCGCCGGCAGCTCGGCCCCCTCCCCCGACCCGCGCGGGTAGCGCAGCGCCGCCGGGCCGTCGTGGGCGATCGCGGTGTGGAGCATGTGGACCAGCATCGCCTCGTCGCGGGGCGCCATCACGACCACGTTCGGGATCGGCCGGAAGTAGGAGACGTCGAAGGCGCCGTGGTGGGTCGGGCCGTCGTCGCCGACCAAACCGGCGCGATCCATCGCGAAGGTGACGTCGAGTTTTTGCAGGCAGACGTCGTGGACGATCTGGTCGTAGGCGCGCTGGAGGAAAGTCGAATAGATCGCGCAGACCGGCTTCGCCCCCTGCAGCGCCAGGCCGCTCGCCAGAAGGACCGCGTTCTGCTCGGCGATGCCGACGTCGTAGTACTGATCGGGCAGCTCGTCGCAGAGCTGCTGCAGGCCGGTCCCCCCCGCCATCGCCGCGGTTATCCCGATCACCCGCTCGTCGGCCCTGGCCTCGGCCACCATCGCCTCGGCGAAGACCTTCGTGTACTGCGGCGGCGAGCCGGCGGCGGGCGGCTTCTCGAGCACCTCGATCCCCTCCGGCGAATCAGTTTCGGTCACCGGGACCGGCTTGGGAGCGCTCGCGGGCTGGCCGTCGACGATCGACTTCGGCTTCGCCGCGTGCCACTCCTCCATCGACTCCAGGCCGCCTTCTTCGGCCGGGGCGAAGCCCTTGCCCTTGACGGTGTGGACGTGGACGACGACCGGGCGGTCGGCTTCTAAGGCCTCGCCCAGGGCCTCCCGCAGCGCGTGCACGTCGTGGCCGTCGATCACGCCCATGTAGGCGAGGTCGAGCTCCTCGAAGAAGAGCCCGGGCGCCCAGTAGGCCTTGATCGCCGACTTGATCTCCGGCCCGAGGCGCTCGATCCGTTTGCCGAGGCCGAGCGGGAGCTTCGTCAGCCGGTCCTCCACCCCCTCGCGGGCGTGCCAGAGGCGCGGGTTGAGGCGGATCCGGTTGAAGTAGCGGGAAAGGGCGCCGACGTTGGGGGAGATCGACATCCCGTTGTCGTTGAGGACGATCACGATCGGCGTCTGCAGGCCGCCGGCCGCATGCAGGGCCTCGTAGGCGACGCCGCCGGTGAGGGCGCCGTCGCCGATCACCGCCGCCACCTTGCCGTCGGCGCCGATTCCCTTGCGCATCGCCTCCTTCAGCCCGACCGCGTAGCCGATCGAGGTCGAGGCGTGGCCGGCGCCCATGATGTCGTGCTCGGACTCGGGGATCGAGCAGAACGGCGCCAAGCCGTCGTACTGGCGGATCGTCGGCAGCCGGTCGCGGCGACCGGTCAGGACCTTGTGCGGGTAGGCCTGGTGGCCGACGTCCCAGAGCACCTTGTCGCGAGGGGAGTCGAGCAGGCTGTGGAGGGCGACGGCGAGCTCGCAGGTGCCGAGGTTGGCGCCGAAGTGGCCGCCGATCGTCCCGATCGTGTCGATGATGTAGGTGCGCATCTCCTGCGCGACCCGCTGCAGCTGCTCCTCGTCGAGGGCGTGCAGGTCCTCGGGGCCTTCGATTCCCGGCAGCAGCGGCTCTCTCGTCTCGTCTTCGTTGCCCTGGGTGGGGGGCTGTTCGCTCATTCGTTCCTCGTGAAGATGTAGTCGGCCACGCGCCTCAGGTCGTCGATCTCGCCGTCGGCCCCGGCCAGCGCCGCGGTCGCCTTCGCGTGCGACTCGGCGGCCAGCTCACGGGCCCGGTCGAGCCCGAAAAGGCTGACGTAGGTGAGTTTGCCATGTCTCTCGTCGCTTCCATGCGGCTTGCCGAGCTGCTCGTCCGACTCGGTCACGTCGAGGATGTCGTCGACTATCTGGAACAGCACGCCCAGCTCCTCGGCGAAACGGCGATAGGGCATTGTCTCAGGTTCGGAGGCTCCCTCGAGCAGGAGGATCACGTTGACGCTGGCGGCGATCAGCCGGCCGGTCTTGAGGGCGTGCAGGGCCCGCAGGCCGTCGGCGTCGGTCTCGGCGCCGATCACGTCCACGTACTGGCCGCCGACCATGCCGTCGACGCCCGTCGACGCCGCCAGCTCCCGCAGGCCAGCCAGCACCCGGGCCGGCTCGCCCGGCTGCTCGCAGAAGAGGCGAACCGCCTCGGCGAAGAGGCCGTCGCCGGCCAGGATCGCCACGTCCTCGCCGAACTTGACGTGGGAGGTCGGCAGCCCCCGCCGCAGCTCGTCGTCGTCCATCGCCGGCAGGTCGTCGTGGATCAGCGAGTAGGTGTGGATCAGCTCGATCGCGCAGGCGACCGGGAGGAACCGCTCCGGCTCGGCGCCCAGGGCGCGGGCGGTCGCCAGCGCCAGCACCGGCCGCACCCGCTTGCCGCCGGCCAGCAGCGAGTACCGCATCGCCTCCTCGAGGCCGGCGGTCGGAGCGGTGGCCGAGAAGGACAGGCGCTCCAGCGCACCGTCGACCGAGACACGTAGATCCTCGGGGTAATCCATCAGCGCTGTTCCTTTTCGCCGCTATACGAGGAAAAGGAACAGCGGAACGATTGGGTCACTCGGCGCTCGCCTGCTGCCGCGCCTCGCGGTTGGCCTCCTCGACCGCCTCGGCCGAGAGGTCGGCGGCCTCCGCCGCGAGCTGGGCGGCGATCTCGTCGCCGACCTCCTCCCCCTGCAGCTGGGAGGTGATCTCGCGCAGGCGCTGGGAGATCTCGCGCAGGCGGGCGCTCACTTGGCCGGCTCCCGCTCGCGGGCGACGGCGCCGAGGACGCCGTTGACGAACTTCGGCGCCTCGGCCCCGCAGTACTCCTTGGCGATCTCCACCGCCTCGTCGATCGCGACCTCCGCCGGGGTCTCGGTGAACTCCATCTCGTAGAGGGCGGTCCGCATCACGTTCATCTCGAGCGGCGCGATCCGGTCGACCGTCCAGCCCTTGACGTGGGCGGCGATCACGTCGTCGAGCTCTTCGCGGTGGCCGTCGACGCCCGCGGCCAGCTCCCGCGTCAGCGGCCGCGCCTCCCCCAGCAGCTCCTCCAGCGGCCGCCCGGTCACGTCGCGCTGGTAGTTGACGAAGACGGCGTCCCGCCGCTGGTCGGATCTGCGCATGGGGACATTGTTCCAGCGCCGCAGGCCGGGACGGTCAGGCGCGGGAGATGTACTCGCCGCTGCGGGTGTCGACCCGGACCGATTCGCCCTCCTCGATGAAGAGCGGCACCTGGACGACCACGCCGGACTCCAGGGTCGCCGGCTTGTTGCCGCCGCCGGAGGCGGTGTCGCCTTTGAGGCCGGGGTCGGTCTGGGTGACCTTCATCTCGATCGCGCTCGGGACCTGGACGTCCGAGGGCTGCTCGTCGACGAAGAGGACGTCGACCTCGGCGTTCGGCAGGACCCAGCTCATCGAGTCCCCCAGCTGCTCCGTGGGGATTTCGATCTGGTCGTAGTCCTGCGAGTCCATGAACACCGCCGCCTCGCCCGAGTCGTAGAGGTACTGCATCTTTTTCGATTCGGTCCGCACCGGGCGGAACTTCTCCCCCGCCCTGAAGGTTTTGTCGATCACCGACCCATCCTCGATCCGCCGCAGCTTGGTGCGGACGAAGGCGCCGCCCTTGCCCGGCTTCACGTGCTGGAACTCGATGATCTTCCAGATCTTGCCGTCGATCTCGATATGGGTGCCGTTCTTGAACTGGTTCGTCGAAATAGTCACGGCGGCGAATCCTAGAGGGGTGCTCAGGGCGACGCCGCGAGGCGGTGGACGGCTTCCTCGGGGTCGCGGAAGACCTCGCCGCGGACGAAGCGGGCGCGGCCGAGGTCCCAGATCCAGGCGACGGGCATGTCGCGGATGCCGAGCGCCCGGCTGCGCGCGTAGACCCGGCCGCGGACCAGCAGCGAGCCGCCGTGCCTCTCGACGACCTTGGGGGTGATCAGCAGCTCGTCCCAGGCCCGCTCGACGTCGCGCAGGTACTCCTGCAGACCCTCGGGACCGGTGTAGGGGGCATCGCGGCCGACCTGCTCGGCGGTCCCGATCGGGAAGAACTCCATCTCCTCGTCGCAGAGGGCGACGATCTCCTCGGGGTCGCGGCGGTTGAAGGCGGCGTAGAGGCGCTCGACCAGCTCCACCTCCGCCTCGGAGGCCGGCGACGCGTCGGCGGAGGCGGGGGCGATGGCGATGATCGCCGCGTCGTCGTCGAGGTCGCCCCCGGTGAACTCGTGCAGGGCGCCCTCGATCTTCTGCGCCCCCAGAGCCGGGCTGCTGACCCCGGCGAGGACAGCTCGGAGGCGATCCTCGCCGAAGCGGCCCCGCTCGCCGCCGGCGTCGGTAACGCCGTCGGTGACGACGACGAGCTGCTGGTCGCGGCCCACCGCCGTCGCCTCCATCGTCCAGGCCTCGTCGGAGAAGGCGCCGAGGACGGGAGCCGGCTTGCAGGCCTCGCTGACCGCATCGCCGTCGATCAGAAGCGGCGGCGGGTGGCCGGCGACGGCGAGCCGGACCGGGTCGCGCGGGTCTTCGGAGACCGTCATCGCGGCGACGCTGCAGAGCGCGGTGCCGCTGCGGGCGAGCAGCTCGCGGTTGAGGGTGCGCAGCGCGACCACGGGGTCGCCGGTGATCGCGGCGGCGGTGCGCAGGGTGTAGCGGGCGTGGGCGGTGACGGCGGCGGCCTGGGCGCCGCGGCCGGTGACGTCGCCGATCACCACCATCCAGCCGGCGGCGATGCGGAAGACGTCGTAGAAGTCGCCGCCGATCTCGTTTTCCGCCCCCGCCGGCCGGTACATCGCCGCCACCGACCAGCCGGGGATGTGCGGCAGCGGCGGCGGCAAGAGGCCGCGCTGCAGGGTCTCGGCGATCTCGGCCCGTTCGCGCTCGCTGCGCGCCAGGTTGGAGAAGAGGCCGGCGTTGTCGAGGGCGAGCGCGACCCGGCCGGCGAGGACGCTGACGAAGCGGACGTCGGACTGGGTGAAGCGGCGCTGGGAGTGTCCGACCCCGACGGTGAGCATCCCGGTCGGGCGGCCGCGGGCGCGCAGCTCGACCGCGACGCCGGAGCGGATCCGCAGGCTCTTGAGGAACTGGAAGTCCTCCTCGTCGGCGGAGACGTCGCGGAGGTCGGCGTCGTCGACGTATTCGAAGAAGCGCGGCTCGACCCGGGCTTCGATCGCGGCGCTGGCCATGCGCTCCTGCAAAGCGGGAACGCGGGCGGCCAGCCTCGCCTCGTCCTTCTCCGCATCCGGTCCGCTGGACCGCGCCGCGGCGCGCTTGACCCGGCCGTCCTCGATCAGGTCGATCGCGCAGAAGTCGCCCAGCTCGGGGACGAGGATCTCGCTGATCGCGTCGAGCGTCTCCCCCAGCGAGCCGCCCTCGTCGACGACGTGGGCGATGTCGTCGAGGATCTGGAAGCGCCGGTTCATCCGCCTCACCTGGACCGCGGCCAGCGCGGTGAGGACCACGGCGACGACCGTCGCGGCGAGGCCGATGGCCGCGAAGGAGATCATTCCCCGCCGGTGCTGGTGGTAAGGCTGGAGGCGGCCCCGCCGCCGAGCACGCGGCGCACCAGCGAGGGCGCGAGGATGCGGAAGATCGCGGCGAGAGCGTAAGGGCGCGGCACGTAGCGCTCGGCCTTGCCGCCCGGGCCGGCTTCGAAGATCGCCTCGGCGACCTTCTCGGGCTTGGAGACGATCCACCGGGTCAGCGCCTTCTCGCGCAGCTCGGTCGCCGGGAAGCCCTCGGTGCGGACGAAGCCGGGCAGGACCATGCCGACGTGGACGCCGTGGGGCTTCTCCTCGGCGTAGAGGGAATCGGTCCAGCCGATCAGGGCGAACTTGCTGGCCGAGTAGGCGCCGGTGCGGGCGCGGGCGACGCGGCCGGCGGTGCTGGCGACGTTGACGATCGCGCTGGGGGCGCCGGCGCGCAGCAGCGGCAGCAGCGCCTCGGTGAGGCGGACGACGGCGTCGAAGTTCAGCTCCATGTGGCGGCGGACGTTGTCGTGGCCGCCCTCCTCGAAGCTGGCCCGCCAGGCGGCGCCGGCGTTGTTGACGAGCAGGTCCAGCTCGCCGCCGTGCTCGGCCTCGAGGTGCTCGCGAATGCGCCGCGGCGCCTCCGCTTCGGTGAGGTCGACGGCGACGCAGGTGGCGCGGCACGGCAGCGACCCGGCCAGCTCGCGCAGGAGCTCCCCGCGGCGGGCGACCAAGACCAGCTCGGTCCCCGGCTCGCGGGCGAGCCGGATCGCCGCCGCCTCTCCGATTCCGGTCGAAGCTCCGGTAACGACTGCGACTCCCATCGCAAGAACCTTATTGCGAGGATGGCGCGATGGAGGCCACGTCCCACCGTCCCCGCCTTTCCGCCGCCCGGCGCGAGGGCGAGCGGGTGACGCCGCTGGAGCTCTTCTTCGACCTCGTCTTCGTCCTCGCGATCACCCAGTGCACGGCGCTGATGTCGCACGACCAGACCTGGTCGGGGCTGGCCCAGGGCCTGCTGATCCTCGGCGTCCTCTGGTGGGCCTGGGTCGGCTACTCGTGGCTGACCAGCGTCATCGACCCGGAGGCCGGGGCGGTGCGGCTGGTGATCTTCGCCGCGATGGCGGCGCTGCTGATCGTCTCGCTCTGCGTGCAGGAGGCGTTCGGCAACCTCGCCCTCACCTTCGCCCTCGGCATCGGCGCCTTCCGGGCCGCCCACATCGCCCTCTTCTGGCTCGCCGGCGCCGACGACCGCGACCTGCGCCGCTCGGTGACCGGTCTCGCCGCCAGCACCGCGGTCGGCGTCGGCATCCTCGTCCTCGCCTCCCTCTTCGACGGCCTCGCCCAGGGCGCACTCTGGGCGCTGGCGATCTTCCTCGACATGGCGGGGCCGTACTTCTTCGGCGCCGAGGGCTGGAAGCTCGTCCCCGGCCACTTCGCCGAGCGCCACGGCCTGATCGTGATCATCGCCCTCGGCGAGTCGATCGTCGCGATCGGCGTCGGCGCCTCGGGGGAGCTCGACCTGGGCATCGGGACCGCGGCGGTCCTCGGGGTCTTCCTCGCGGCGGCGCTCTGGTGGACCTACTTCGACGTCGTCGCCCTGATCTCGGCGCGGCGGCTCGGCGAAGCCGAGGCCGGGCGGGTGCAGAACGAGCTCGCCCGCGACTCCTACTCCTACCTCCACCTGCTGATGGTCGCCGGGGTCGTCCTCATGGCCTTCGGCATGAAGGTGACGATCGGCCAGCACGCCCAGCGCCTGCACGACGTCCCCGCCTTCGCCCTGCTCGGCGGCCTCGCGTTCTACCTGCTCGGCCTCGTCGCCTTCCGCTGGCGCCAGGTCCACAGCCTCAACCGCCACCGGCTCGGGCTGGCGATCGTCTTCCTCCTCCTGGTCCCGGTCGCGACCGCGGTGCCGGCGCTGATCTCCGTCGCGATCTGCGTCGTATTGATCTGGGCGATGATCGTTTACGAGCACCACGGCTACGGCCCGCGACGCGACGAGCTCCGCCGCGAAGCAAACGCCGGCCACTCTTAGGCATACTCCCCGGACCTTTTGAGCACTCCAGATCTTCTCGACAAGCTGCTCCGCGCCGGCGCGCCCTCCGGATACGAGGGACCCGCCGCCGAGGTCTGGCGCGAGGCCGCCTCGTTCGCCGAGATCAGCGTCGACGGAATCGGCTCGACGATCGCCCGGGTCGGCGACGCCTCGCCGCTGCTGGCGGTGGTCGGCCACATCGACGAGATCGGGCTGATCGTCACCCACGTCGACGAGAAGGGCTTCCTCTGGTTCGCCCCGGTCGGCGGCTGGGACCCGCAGATCCTCGTCGGCCAGCGGGTCGAGATCCGCGGCAGGGACGGCCTCGTACCCGGCGTCGCCGGGCGCAAGCCGATCCACCTGCTCGAGGCCGACCAGCGCAAGAAGGTGGTCGAGCTGAAGGGCATGCACATCGACATCGGCGCCGCCGACCGCGAGGAGGCCGAGGCGCTGGTCCGGGTCGGCGACCCGGTCGTGATCGCCGCCGAGCCGATGCCGGTCGCCGGCGAGCGGCTGGTCTCGCGGGCGATGGACAACCGCCTCGGCGCCTACGTCGCGCTCGAGAGCCTGCGCCGCTGCGCCGAGGGCGACGGCCCCGGCGGGTCGTTCGCGGCCGTCGCCGCGGTCCAGGAGGAGATCGGCCTCTTCGGCGCCCGCACGGCCGCCTTCCAGGCGCGACCGGACATCGCGATCGCCGTCGACGTCACCCACGCCACCGACGCCCCCGGCGTCGACGAGAAGGAGATCGGCTCCCATCCGTTCGGCTCCGGGCCGGCGATCGGCCGTGGCTCGACCCTCTCGCCGAAGGTCTTCGAGCTCCTGGTCGAGACCGCCGAGGCCGAGGGCATCGACCACTCGATCAGCGCCAGCGGCCGCGGCACCAGCACCGACGCCGACGTCCTGCAGATCTCCCGCGCCGGCATCCCCACGGGGCTCGTCTCGATCCCCCTTCGCTACATGCACTCGCCGGTCGAGATGGTCGACCTGCGCGACGTCGAGGCGACGGTCGAACTGCTGGCCGCATTCGGTCGGCGGTTGAGCGCCGACTGGGACCTCAGCCGCTAGAGGACGGCCAGCTCGGGCTCGAAGTCGTCGAGGTAGACGAGGTCGCGGCCGGCGGCCTTGGCCGCGTACAGGGCGGCATCGGCGCGGGCCAGCATGTCGTCGCAGTCGACGGTGCCCGGCTCGGCGACGGCGGCGCCGATGCTGAGCGAGACCGCGACGCCGACGGGCCGGCGCTCGCGCACGGCGACCCGCAGGCGCTCGGCGATTTCCAGCGCGTCCTCGTGGTCGGCGCCGGGAAGCATGACCAGGATCTCCTCGCCCCCGACCCGGTAGATCGAGTCGCCGGCGCGCAGGGTCGCCCGCATCGTGTAGGCCACGTCCTGGAGGACGGCGTCGCCGGCGGCGTGCCCGTGCTCGTCGTTGACGCGCTTGAAGTGGTCGAGGTCGCAGAGGAGGAAGGCGTGGGAGAGGCCGTCGCCGGGGTCGCAGGGCTGGCCGTTCAGCTCCGAGAGCCGCTGCTCGAGCGCGTTGCGGTTGAAGAGGCCGGTGAGCGGGTCGAGGGTCGAGCGGCGGCGGTGGGCGCGGTCGGACTCGACCAGGGCGCCGCTGAGGATGACCGTGCTGACGATCAGCGCCGCGATCGCGATCAGCAGGTCGCGCTGCTCCCAGGCTGCCTGCGGGTCGGGGACGACGGCGGCGAGGAGGAACATCGCGACCACGTAGGTCGTGCCGGCGACGATCCCCCGCGGCTCGAAGCGAAAGCCGAGGGTGGCCGCGGGAAGGGCGAACCAGACGAGGACGGGGCTGGTGGCGCCGCCGGTGGCGAGCGCCGAGGCGGCGATCAGGGCGGGCAGCGCCGCCCAGGCGCCGGCGATCCAGAGCGCCGGGCGCAGGCTCTTGCGCATGAAGCGGTCGGCAACGGCGAAACCGGCCAGGCCCGCGGCGAGGAAGGCGATCCACCAGTAGCCGAGGGACCTGCCGCCGGTCATGACCAGAGCCAGGGCGAGGATGCCGAAGCAGGCGGTCCGGTAGCGGCGCACCCGCCCCTCCATGTCGAGCAGGCGCTCGCGGCGCGCTTCCTCGTGGATCGAGACGAGAGTGTCCCGGGGCTTACCCATGCTCGGACATCGGCAGCGGCGAGCGGATCGCTTGAATTTGAGTGCTTAACCGCGGCCTGGTGAACGCAAAACCCCGGCGTTTACTCGACCAGCTGCAGCTCTTTGGGCAGCGAGCTGAGGTTCCGCAGGGCGCCCTCGCCGACGACGACGAGGTCCTCGATCCTGACCCCGAGATCCCCCGGCAGGTAGATGCCGGGCTCGACGGTGACCACTTCTCCCGGCGCCAGGACATCCTCGGAGCGCTGCGAGAGGCGGGGCCCCTCGTGCACCTCGAGGCCGACCCCGTGGCCGAGGGCATGGCCGAAGCGCTCGCCGTAGCCGGCGTCGCCGATCGGCTTGCGGGCGGCGCTGTCGACGTCCTCCCCCCTGACCCCCGCCCGGATCGCCCCCAGAGCCGCCGCCTGCGCCTGGCGGACGACCTCGTAGACGCCGCGCGCCCGCTCCCCCGGCTCGCCGGTGGCGAAGGTGCGGGTCCCGTCGGAGCAGTAGCCGTCGAGCTTCGCCCCCATGTCGAAGACGACGAGCTCGCCGCGGCCGATCTCCCGCTCGCCGGGCTCGGCGTGCGGCAGGGCCGCGCTGGGGCCGGCGGCGACGATCACCGGGAACGAGGGATCGCCGCCGAGCTCGCGGATCCGCGCTTCGGTCGCCCGGGCGACGTCGCGCTCGCGGCGGCCGGCGAGGCCCCGCTCCAGCGCCCAGGCCCAGGCCGCGTCGGCGAGCTTCGAAGCTTCGGCGATCGTCGCCAACTCCTCGGCGTCCTTGACCCGGCGGAGCCCCGCGACCCTGCCTCCGGCCGCGACCATCTCGGTCCCCTCGCCGAGCTTCTCCTTCAGTTTGCCCAGCAGGCGCACCGAGACCTGGTCGTCTTCGAAGCCCACCCGGCCCCGCAGCCGCTCGGCGATCCCCTGCAGCCAGTCGCTGCCGATCGTCAGCGTCTCCCAGCCCTCGACCTCGGCGGCGGCGCGCTCGGTGTAGCGGAAGTCGGTGAGGAAGAGGCGAAGGTCCGGGCCGCAGATGCAGGCGCCGTTGGTGCCGGTGAAGCCGGTCAGGTAGCGGACGTTGGTGAGGTCGGTGACCAGGTAGCGGTCGAGCTCGGCCTCGGCCAGCGCCCCCGCGAGCCGGTCTCCGCGGCCGCGCATCAGGAAGCGGCGCCGAGCTCGCGCGCCAGCAGCGCCAGCGCCTCGCGGTACCCGTCGGGCCCCTTGCCGGAGACCTTGCCGAGGACGAGCCCGTCGAAGACCGAGAGCTTGCGCCAGTCGTCGCGGGCCTCGACGTCGGAGAGGTGGACCTCGACCGCCGGCAGCCGCGTCAGCTCCAGGGCGTCGGCGATCGCGCGGCTGTAGTGGGTCCAGGCCCCGGCGTTGACGATCGCCGAGTCGGCGAGGTCGGCCGAGCGGTGCAGGTATTCGCAGAACTCGCCCTCGGCGTTGGTCTGGAAGAAGATCGGTTCCAGGCTCAAATCATGGGCCCAGTCGGAGATCTTCCGCTCCAGCTCGCTGAGAGAGAGGCCGCCGTAGATCGCCGCGTCCCGCCGCTCCAGAACATCGAAGTTGACCCCGTGCAGGACGGCGACGCGGTTGCTGACGGTGGTCATTGGTACAACTCTTCCACGGCAGAGAGAACCTCGTCATTAGGGACGATCTGGCCCGTTTCCGGCTTGCCCGGCTCAGAGAGGAGAACGAAGCCAACGCCCGCCGCCGTGCGCTTCTTGTCGTGCTGGAGCGAAAGGACGACATCCTGCGGGCCGGCTTCGGCCCTGAGGCGCACCGGCAGCTCGTAGTCGTCGAGCAGTTTCTTCACTTCGGCGCGCAGCTCGTCCGCCCCGGAGAGCCGCAGCGCCGCCAGAAGGCCTAGGCCGACTGCCTCGCCGTGCCGGAAGCCCCCTCCGTCTATCAAGCCGAAGCCAGTCACCTCCTCGATCGCATGGCCGACGGTGTGACCGAGGTTGAGCACATGGCGCCGGCCGGCGTCGCGCTCGTCGGCGGCGACGACGGCGCACTTGTAGCGCGCGCAACCGAAGATCACGTCCCCCAACTCCCGATAGTCGAGTCGATCGACCGCCCGTACTTTCTCCCACAGATCTCCGCCCGCCAGCAGGCCAGTCTTAATCACCTCGACGAACCCCGCCGCCATGTCCGGGCCCGGAAGGGTGCGAAGCGTCTCCGTGTCGGCGAGTACCGCAGCCGGCTGGTGGTAGGCCCCAACGTAATTCTTGAATCCAGGCAGATCGACCCCGGTCTTGCCGCCGTATGCGGAGTCCACCTGAGCCACCAGCGTCGTGGGCACCTGCACCACCGGGACGCCGCGCTGGTAGATGTGAGCGCAGAACCCGGCTAGATCACCGACCACTCCGCCGCCAAGGGCAATCACGTGGTCGCCGCGGGTCATCGCGACATCGGCCATGTGTTCGGTCACGCGCTCGACTTCCCCGATCGTCTTCGCCTGCTCGCCGGGATCTACCTGAAACCTTGCGTCCAGTCGGCCGAGTCGCTCTTGGTGGCAGGGTGCAACGTTGGTGTCAGTGACGCAAAATCCATTGCCCGAGACCGGCCACCATCCCGACTCCCGCACAGCCTCGAGCAATCCTGGCCCGACGAATGCCGGGTAATCACCCGAGGCGCTGGTCGCCCATATGAGCCTGATCCCCGCCGGCAACTCCACCAGCGCCCGAATCGCCGGCAGCGCCCTCGCGACCACGCCCTCGTCGGCCATCGGGATCACCGCATCGGCCAGCTGCTCGTAGAGCGGCAGGCGCTCGGCCAGGAGGCGCTCCACGTCGGCTTCGCTCGTCGCCAGCGGCCGCTCGGTGCCCTCGATCCTCCGCCAGGCCCCGGCGGCGTCGATCTCGAGGAGGACGACGGTGTGGCGGGCGAGAGCCTTCCTCACCCGCTCGGAGAGGACGCTGCCGCCGCCGAGGGCGATCGCGCCTCCGTCGGCATCGTCCAGCAGGGTGCCGACGACCTCGGCCTCACGGGCGCGGAACGCCTCCTCCCCGTCCTCCTCGAAGGCCTCGCGGATCGGCTTGCCGAACTCGCCTTCCATCAGCTCGTCGATCTCGGTCGTCTCCAGGCCGGCCTCGCGGGCGGCGGCGAGCGCGGTGCTCTTGCCGGCCCCCATGAAGCCGATGAAGACGATCGCCGGCCTGCTCACCGGTTCAGCCCCGGAAGTCGATCCGCTGCTTGTAGGCGTCGAGCGCGGCGAGCACGTCGTCGATGTGGTCGCCGCCGAACTTCTCGCGGTAGCAGCGGGCCAGGGTGAGGGCGACCATCGCCTCGGCGACGACGGCGGCGGCGGGGACGACGGTCGAGTCGGTGCGCTCGCGCAGCGCCTGCGCCGGCTGCTTGGTCTCGGTGTCGACCGAGCGCAGCGGCTTGGTCAGGGTCGAGATCGGCTTGATCGCCGCCCGCACCGAGAGCGGCTGGCCGTTGGTCATCCCGCCCTCGAGGCCGCCGGCGTGGTTGGTTTCGCGGAAGTAGCCGTCCTTCTCGGACCAGAAGATCTCGTCGTGGGCCTCGGAGCCGGGGCGGCCGGCGACGTCCCAGGCTTCGCCGATCGCCACCCCCTTGATCGACTGGATCGAGGCGACGGCGCCGGCCAGGCGGCCGTCCAGGCGGTCTTCCCAGGAGATGTGGGAGCCGAGGCCGGGGACGAGGCCGAAGACCAGCACCTCGAGGCTGCCGCCGAGGCTCTCGTTCGCCTTGCGCAGGCGGTTGATCTCCTCGACCATCGCCTTGCTGGCCTCGGGGTCGAGGCAGCGGACCGGGTCCTCGTCGACGCCGGCGAAGTCCTCCGGCTCCAGGTCGGGGCGATCGGCCGCCTTGACCGAGGCGATCTGCAGGACGTGGCTGTGGATCTCGACCCCGAGCCTGGCGAGGAAGGCGCGGGCGACCGTGCCGGCGGCGACGCGGGCGGCGGTCTCCCGCGCGCTCGCCCGCTCGAGGAGGTTGCGGATGTCGGAGTGGCCGTATTTCTGGGCCCCGACGAGGTCGGCGTGGCCCGGCCGCGGCAGGTGGACCTCGTCGGGGCTGAAGCCCTCGACCGGCCAGGGGTTCATCCGCTCCTCCCAGTTGGCGTAGTCGCGGTTGGCGACCAGGAGCGCGATCGGGCCGCCGAGGGTGCGGCCGTGGCGGACGCCGCTGCGAACCTCGACCGTGTCGGTCTCGATCTTCATCCGGCCGCCGCGCCCGTGGCCGAGCTGGCGGCGCGCCATGTCGCGGTCGAGCGCCTCGCGGTCGAGCTCCAGGCCCGCCGGCATGCCCTCGACGATCGCCACGAGCCCGGGCCCGTGCGACTCCCCCGCGGTGGTGAAACGGAACGTCGTCATCGCGAGGAAGGCTATCGGCGTGCCGCGGCGGCCCGCATCACGTCTAGGTCGGGTTCGCGTCCGGTCCAGATTTCCAGCGACCGCGCTCCCTGCTGGACGAGGATCTCGAGGCCGTCGACGGCGGCGGCGCGGGCGCCTTCGGCCGCTTTCAGCAGCTTGCTGCGGTGCTCGCCGTAGACCATGTCGACGACCGTCTGGTGTTCGGTGAAGCCCTCACGCGTCAGCGGCAGGTGCTCGAAGGGGTCCTCGCCCTGGAGGCCGGCGGCGCTGGTGTTGACGATCAGGTCGAACTCCTCCTGCCGCGGCGCCAGCACCGCCTTGCCGCCGAGCTCGGCGCAGATCGCCTCCGCCCGCTCCGGGGTGCGGTTCCAGACCGCCACCTGCGCCCCTTCCCAAAGCAGCGCCCAGAGCGCCGCCCGGGCCGCCCCGCCCGCCCCCAGCAGCAGCGCCCGGCGGCCGCGCGGCGGGTCCGGCAGCGAGGCGAGCAGGCCGTCGGCGTCGGTGTTGTGGGCCTCGATCCGCCCGGCGTCGAAGACGAGCGTGTTGGCGGCGCCGATCTGGCGCGAGGCTTCGCTCGCCTCCGCGGCCAGCGCCAGCGCCGCCCGCTTGTGCGGGACGGTGACGTTGACGCCGGCGTAGCCGGCTTCCGCCAGCTCCCCGACCGTCGCCTCGAACGCCTCGGGCGCGGCGTCGATCGCTTCGTAGCTCCAGTCCTCCAACCCCAACGCGGCCAGCGCCGCGTTCTGCATCGCCGGCGAGCGCGAGTGGGAGACGGGGTGGCCGAGCACCGCGAGCTTTGGCATCGCTATTCCCCGCAGCTGTCCGGCGAGTTGCCGCCGGCCGCTTCCCGGGCCGAGTCGTATTTCTGGACCGCGGCTTCGAATTCGGCTTCCGTCTTGGCGAAGGTGAGCTTGCCGCAGGCCCCCGGCGTAGTCACGTAGAAGAGGTATTCGGTCTTCGGCGGGTGCGCGGCGGCTTCGATCGAGGCCAGGCCCGGGTTGCTGATCGGCCCCGGCGGCAGGCCGGCGTTGGTGCGGCTGTTGTAGGGGGAGTCGACCGCCAGTTCCGATTCGGTCAGCGGCCGCGTGTGGTTGCCGGTGGCGAAGCGGATCGTCGCGTCGATCCCCAGCGGCATCCCTTCGTGCAGGCGGTTGTAGATCACCGAGGCGACGAGGCCGCGCTGGCTGTCGAGCCCGGCCTCGTCCTCGACCATCGAGGCGATCGTGACCACGTCGAACACGGTGAGGTTCTTCGACTTCGCGTAGCTCATGTTCACGCCCCCGATTCGCCGCTTGAAGTCCTGCAGCTGCAGCTGGACCAGGTCCGACACAGGCGCGTCCGGCTTCAGTTCGAAGGTGTCGGGAAAGAGGAAGCCTTCGAGGTCCTTGGCGTTCTTACCGCCGTATTCGGCGGGGTCGAGGTACTTCGACCTGATCGTCGCCTTCGTGTAGTCGCCGGGGACGCCGGCTTCTTCGACCAGCTGCGCCGTCTGCGAGCGGGTGTAGCCCTCGGGGATCGTGACCGCGACCGCGCGCTTGACCGGCGGCGTCGAGAGGGCGTCGATCGCGGCCCCGTAGCTCATGTCGTGGGCGAGGGTGAAGTGGCCGGAGTAGATCTGCGAGCGCTTGCCGGCCAGGGTGACCCGGACCTGGAAAAGGGTCGAGTTGTCGATCACGCCCTCGTCGCTGAGAAGGTCGCCGACTTCGCTGACGCTGGAGCCCTTCGGGACCGTCACCTGGACCTTGCCGCTGCCCTCGCCGTGGAAGGGCTGGAAGAGGACGTTGAGGAACCAGAGGGCGAAGAGGGCCGCGACCACGGCGAAGATCAGGAAGGGATGGCGGCCGACAGCGGCCAGGGGGCTGCCGCCGTTTCGCGTCGGGCGCTGTCCCGCTTTGCCGTTGCCGGCGGCGACCGGCAAGGGCGGCGCGGCGGGCTCCTCGTCCCAGAAAACCTCCTCCGGCGTCCGCGGGGGCGGCGGAGGGGGCGGAGGGGGCTCGGCGGGTTCGGGTGCGGGCGGCTCGACGGGCACGGGTGGAGGCGGATCGGCTGGAACCGGCGCCGGCGGAGGCGGGGCCGCGGCCTTCTGCTCGGCCTTGGCCCGCTTGGCGGCGCGCTGGTTCCTCTTCTCTTCGCGCTCGCGCCGGCGCTGCTCGCGCTCGCGAGCGGCCGGATCGTCCGCGTCGGCGAAGGGGTCGTCCTGGAGCCAGTCGTCGCTCACGGCCTGCTCGCCAGATAGGTCTCGAGGAGGTGGGCGGCGGCGATCGAGTCGCGGGCGGCGGTGGCGCCGCCGCGGCGGCTGGCGTCGGCCATCCGCGAGGTCAGGCGCTCGTCGTAGGTCTCGACCGGGATTGAGAGCATCGCTTCCAGTTCCCGGCAGAAGCTGCGCGCCAAACCAGCCTGGCTGCC
The DNA here is from genome assembly GCA_025936755.1 of Solirubrobacterales bacterium. Lineage (GTDB taxonomy): Bacteria > Actinomycetota > Thermoleophilia > Solirubrobacterales > 70-9 > VAYN01. The sequence continues at coordinate 101,090 of JAICSS010000001.1, forward strand.
CTCCTCCCCGCTCAGGTGCAGCGGCAGGCCGACGACCACCCGCTCGACGTCGTGCTCGTCGACCAGCTCGGCGACGGCGCGCGCCTCCGGCGGTTCGATCACCGGCAGCGGCGTCGCCAGGGTGCCGCTGGGGTCGGAGAGGGCGCAGCCGATGCGGACCGTGCCGTGGTCGAGGGCGAGCACCCGCATGTCCTCAGGCGAGATCCCGGTCGACTGCCGCGCGGGCGGCCGCCAGCGCCTCGCCGAGCTTCGACGGGTCCTTGCCGCCGGCCTGCGCCATCTCGTCGCGGCCGCCGCCGCCGCCGCCGACGATCGGGGCGATCTCGCGGATGATCGAGCCGGCGGAGGCGCCGCGCTCGACCGCGTCCTTGGAGACGAGGGCGACGAGCCCGGCCTTGCCGCCGAACTCGCCGCCGAGGACGACGACCGAAGGCCGACCGAGCTTGGACTGGACGCGGTTGGCGAGGTCGAGGAGCTGCTTCGGGTTCGCCTGCAGGCTCTCCTCGACCGCGGCGGCGACGATCCGGCCTCCGCCGGGAAGATCCTCCGCCCGGCCGGCGAGCCCGTCGGCTTCACCGCCGAGCTGCTCGCGCTGGGCCTTCTCGGCGCCGGCGCTCGCCTGCTTCAGCTGCTCGGCGGCGCGGCGGGCGGCGGCGACCGGGTCCTGCGGGTTGCCGAGCAGCTCCCCCGCCTCCTGCAGCTGCGCCTCGCGCCCGCGGAACCAGTCGATCGCGGCGGGCCCGGTGATCGCCTCGACGCGGCGCACGTTGGCCGCGCTCGATCCCTCGCCGGCGATCTTGAAGATCCCGACCTCGGCGGTGTTGGCGACGTGGGTGCCGCCGCAGAGCTCGCGGGAGACGCCGTCGACCTCCACCACCCGCACCCACTCGCCGTATTTCTCGCCGAACAGGGCCATCGCGCCGAGCCGTTCGGCCTCGCTGCGGTTCATGTTCATCCAGCGCACCGCCCGGCTCGCCTTCACCCACTCGTTGACCCGCTCCTCGACGTCGCGCAGCTCCCCGGCGCTCAACGCCTGGCCGTGGGTGAAGTCGAAGCGGAGCTTGTCCGGGCGCACGGCCGAGCCGGCCTGGCGGACGTGGTCGCCGAGGCGCTCGCGCAGCGCCGCGTGCAGGAGGTGGGTGGCGGTGTGGTTGCGCATCGTCGCGTGGCGGGTCTCGGCGTCGACCTCGGCCTCGACCGCGACCCCGGGCTCGATCGCCGCCCCGCTGGGCTCGACCTCCAGCGCCTGGTCTTCGCCGAGGCGGTAGACGTCGACGACGCGGGCCTCGTTGCCGGCCCAGCGCAAAACGCCGGAGTCGGCCACCTGCCCCCCGCCCTCGGCGTAGAACGGGCTCTCCTCGAGCTTCACCAGCGCCTTGCCGTCGGCTGCCTCGACCGCGGCGAGGCCGGTGGTGGCGCGCAGGGTTTCGTAGCCGACGAAGCTGGTCGGCGGCGCGCCTTCGGCGAAGGCCATCACCCGCTCGTGGGTGTTCTCGGACCCATGGGCGGTGGCGCTCGCCGTCCGCGCCCGCTGCCGCTGCTCCTCCATCAGCTCGTCGAAGCCCTGGTCGTCGACCGAGAGGCCCGCTTCGGCGAGCAGCTCCTTGGTCAGGTCGTAGGGGAAGCCGTAGGTGTCGTGCAGCTTGAACGCCGCGGCCGCGTCGACCCAGGAGGTCCCCGTCTCCTTCGCCTCGGCGATCAGCCGCTCCAGCATCTCGCTGCCGCGCTCCAGGGTGCGGCCGAAGCTCTCCTCCTCGTCGCCTACCCAGCGCCGGATGCCGGCCTTCTCGGCCACCAGCTCGGGGTAGGCGTCGCCCATCAGCTCGATCGTGCGCTCGGCGAAGCGGCCCAGCCAGGGCGCCTCGAGGCCGAGGGTGCGTCCCTGCTGGATCGCCCGGCGCATGATCCGCCGCAGGATGTAGCCGCGGTCCTCGTTCGAGGGGACGACGCCGTCGGCGATCAGGAAGGCGGCGCCGCGGCTGTGGTCGGCGACGATCCGCATCGCCCGCGTGACCGCGCCGCCCTCGTCGTAGCGGCGGCCGGAGAGCTCCTCGGCGAGGTCGATCAGCGGCCGCACGTGGTCGGTCTCGAAGACCGAGGGGACGTCCTGGAGGATCGCCGCCATCCGGTCGAGGCCCATGCCGGTGTCGATGTTCTTCGTCGGCAGCTCGGTCAGGGAGCCGTCCTCGGCGAGGTCGTAGCTCATGAAGACGTGGTTCCAGAACTCGAGGAAGCGGTCGCTGTCGTCGCCGGGCCGCTCGCCCTCGGCGCCGAACTCGGGGCCGCGGTCGAGGTAGAGCTCCGAACAGGGGCCGCAGGGGCCGGTCGGGCCGGCCTGCCAGAAGTTGTCCTCGCGGCCGAGGCGGACGATCCGCTCCTCCGGGACGCCGGTGGCGCGCCAGATCTCGATCGCCTCGGTGTCAGGCCCCAGCCCCAGCTCCTCGTCGCCGCCGAAGACGGTGACCCAGATCCGCTCCGGGTCCATCCCGAAGCCCTGGGTCGACAGGTCCCAGCCCCAGGGGATCGACTCGGCCTTGAAGTAGTCGCCGAAGCTCCAGTTGCCGAGCATCTCGAAGAAGGTCATGTGGCGGGCGGTCTTGCCGACCTCCTCGATGTCGGTCGTGCGGAAGCATTTCTGCACGTCGGCAAGGCGCGGCGCCGGCGGCTTCTCCCGCCCCAGGAAGTAGGGCTTGAAGGGCTGCATGCCGGCCGTGGTCAGCAGGACCGAGGGGTCGTGGGCCGAGGGCACGAGCGAGGCCGAGGGCACGATCTCGTGCCCGCGCGCGGCAAAGAACGACAAGTAGGTCTCCCGGATCTCCTGCGCCCTCATGTTAGGAAGCCTAAATATTTGTTCGATTCCGGGCGGCGACGGCCAAGTTCGGCCTTACGAGGGGCCGATAAGGGCGTTTCAGGGAGGACTTGACCGTTCGACTTTGTCGAAGGAGGCAGAAAAGATGAAGCTGCACACGATGTTCGCGATGGCGCTCGCGGTGCTCTCGATGGCGCTGGTTCCCGCGGTCGGCATGGCCGACGGGCCGGAATACCAGCCGGAAAGCCCGAACTACCAGCCCGAACACCCGAACCATCCGCCCCAGGGACCGAAGTCGGCGCCGAAAGGCCATGCCTACGGCTACTACTGCCGCGGCGAGAGCAAGAAACACGTGAAAGGCGAGAAGGGGACCGCCTTCAGCCGCTGCGTCAAGGCGATGGCCCAGGCCGGCAAGAACGACAACCTGAATGCGAAGAAGGCGTGCAGGAGCCTCAGCAAGAAGCACGTCAAAGGCGTGAAGGGGACGCCGTTCACCAAATGCGTCCAGGGCGTCAACCAGATGCGGCGCGAAGCGGCCGCGGCGGTGAGCGCCAGCTCGACCGCCTAAGCGCTGAAAGGCGCCGCTACGCGGCGTCGGCGATGGTGCCGTGGCCGACGATCCGATCGCCGGCCATCAGCACCGCCGTCTGGCCCGGGGCCACGCCAGGGAAGGCCTCGCCCAGCCTCAGGTCCAGGGAGGGATGCCGTCCTCTCCCCGCCGCCGGCACGGTGGCGGGGAGGGCGCGGGAGCGGTAGCGCAGCTTGACCGCGTCGACCTCGCCGCCGTCGCGGTGCAGGACGGCGTCGCGGACGCGGACGCTGCGCTTCTCCAGCTCGGCGCGGGTGCCGACGGTGACGGTGTTGGTCGCGGCATCGGTGGCGAGGACGTAGAGCGCCTCCGGGGCGGAGACGCGGATGCCGCGACGCTGGCCGACGGTGAAGTCGTGGTGGCCGCGGTGGCGGCCGAGCGTGCGGCCGGCGCTGTCGACGATCGCGCCCTCGCGCTCGCGCAGGCCGCCGTGGCGGCGGAGGAAGCCGCGCTTGCCCTGGCCGGCGAGGAAGCAGAGGTCCTGGCTCTCGGCCTTGCGGGCGACCGCGAGGCCGTGGCGGGCGGCGATCTCCCGCACCTCGGGCTTGGTCAGCTCGGTCAGCGGGAAGCCGAGGCGCGGGAGCAGCTCGGTCGGCAGCGCCGCCAGCATGTAGCTCTGGTCCTTGGCCCCGTCGGCGGCGGTGGCGAGCAGCGGCCCCTCCGCGTCCTCGACGATGCGGGCGTAGTGGCCGGTCAGCAGCCGCTCGGCGCCGAGGCGCTCGGCGAGGTCGACCATCGCCGCCAGCCGCACCTCGCCGTTGCAGAGGATGCAGGGGTTCGGCGTGCTCCCCTCCGCATAACCGCCGATGAAGCGGTCGACGACGCGGCGGCGGAAGTCCTCCTCGAGGTCGAGCGTGAAGTGCGGGATCCCGAGCTGGTGGGCGAGCGCGCGGGCGCCGAGCACCGCCTCGGGCGAGCAGCAGGCCTTGGCGCCGTCGGTCTCGGGATCGGTCCAGAGCTTGACGGTGATGCCGACGACCTCGGCCCCTTCCTCGCGGGCGAGGAGCGCGGCGACGGCGCTGTCGACGCCGCCGGACATGGCGACGGCGAGGCGGTTCGGGGAGAGGGAGGCCTCCCTCCGTCGCAAGTTAGGTGGAGGCTCCTCCGGGAGGCCTTCCTCTCCCACCCCAGCCGGTACGAGGTTCAGCGGCGACGATGCGACCGCCTGAAGAGCCCGGTGAAGCGCGTCCGTGGCCAGCTGCGCCGCGTGGCGCTTGGCGGGCGTCAAGCCTCCTATCGCTCGATCGACGGTGTCGATGTCGATCAGAGCCGCCTCAAGAACCGGAGAGGCATCGACCATCTCGGCCACGGCGGCCGTTGCTGCCCGAGTGGCGCCGCAGCCCTCGGCATCGAAGGTGACCGCGTGGATCCGACCGCTCTCCACGAGGAACGAGAGCCGCGAGAGGTCGCCGCAGGCAGCGCCGCCCGCCGCGCCCGTGAAGGCGCCCTCGGCAGCAGGGCCGAGCCGGCTCTCGTCGCGCAGATAGGCCTCGAAGATCTCTCGATCCATCCACGAAGGGTAAGCGCTCACCCGTCCCTCCTCCCCATTCCGTACTCGCAGGGCCATCACCCACACCTACTTGCCGGGTGGGTGTGGGTGACGGCCCTGCCCAAGCGCCGCCCGCAGATCCGCGACGAGCTCGGCCGGTTCGTCGTGAAGGGCGCGCCAGGTGATGCGGAACGTCCTCCAGCCTTCGGCGACGAGGATGCGGTCCCGCTGGCGGTCCGACTCGAACAGCTTCGTGGTGCCGTGGACGGAGCGGCTGTCGAGCTCGACGGCAACCCGCTCGCGCTCCCAGAGGGCGTCGACCTGGAAGAACCGCCCGCGCACCGAGAGATCGGCATTCATTCGGGGCCGCGAGATCCCATGACCGTCCGCGAGCGCCAGGAACGCCTCCTCGAAGTCGTTGCGCGTGAACCCGACCGGCTCCGGCGACTCCAGCAGCGCCCAGAGGTTCCGCGTCCCCCTCCGTCCCGGATAACGCTCCAGCAGCACCGGCAGCGAGACCCGATCCCGCAGCCCCCGCACTTCCGCCTCGTGCCAGGCCCGCTCGAGCCCACGCATGTCCAGCACCGCCGCCAGGTCGAAGACCGTCCGAAACGGCGACGTCGCCGGGATTCCATCGACCACCATCCGCTCGTCCTCGGCAACGAGTCCCTCGCGAGCGACGATCCCGCGCCTTTTCGTCCGATGACCCCGAGGGCAGGTCACTTCGCTCCAACCGTCCCACGGCGATATCAAGCGCCACAGGTGAGCCGCAGAGCGATGGCTGAGGCACGCCGTCTCGCCCGAAGCCAAGACAGCGGCCATCCAGCGGCCCTTCCGGCTGATGCGCCGATATCCCACCTTGTAGACCCCGTTGTGCAGGCGATGGAGCTGGCCACGATTGATCCGCGCAGCGACAGCGCGTCGTCTCATCCCTCGCTCAATCAACTGCGCCCGGCTTACCACGCCGTGCTGCCGTCGCGCGAGCTCGGCAATCTCCTGGTCCCAAGCGCGAGGCGTCGATTTTGCCCCTACGAGGGGCCTTTTCGCCGCTTCGGTTTGCATGCGGCCGATGGTGGACCAGATGGGCGCACGCGTGGCGCGCACTTTGGGGCAATTGACCCGCGGAAGTGCAACGGAATTCGCGTTTGGACCCGCCGCCTCGGTGGTACCTTTCCCACAGGCTCGAACCCGTACGAGAGCCGTCTCACCGTTTGACCCAACACAAACGGCGCGGGAGCTGGAAAGTCTCCGGTCCCCTTGGGGTCCGGGGCAGGCACCCACCTTCAACTGAAGGGATCAAAGCCAGAGGCGGCAACGGCGGGTTGGGGCCTTTTTCGTGCCCGCGAACCCTACGAGAAGCTCTCGCCCTCATCCAGGTTGGAGAGGTGCCACTCGGCTTCGCTCCAGCGGTCGCCGGGGACGCGGAGGGCGATGTCGCCGCGGCCGAAGCGGTCGATGGGCCAATCGGAGGTGAGGGCGGCCTCGATGCCGGCCTCGACCAGGGCCTGGTGCCAGGCGCGGGCGGTCCTCAGGTCGCCGAAGTCCCGCACCACCTCCCAGCTGTCGAAGCTGGGGTCGTCGACATATACCGGCGTCTGCCCCGGCCCGGGAGCCGGTCGCCATCTGCGGGGGATCCAGTCCCGCAGGCCCATCTCAGTGGCCGGCGAGTTTGGGTTTGTGGATGCCGATGCCGAGCTCTTTGAGCTGCAGCTCGTCGACCGGGGCCGGGGCGCCGGTCAGCAGGTCGAAGCCCGAGGCGGTCTTGGGGAAGGCGATCACGTCGCGGATCGTCTCGGCGCCGTAGAGGCGCTGGACGATGCGGTCGACGCCGTAGGCGATGCCGCCGTGCGGCGGCGCCCCGTACTGCAGCGCCTCGAGCAGGAAGCCGAAGCGGGCACGGGCGGTCTCGGCGTCGATCCCGAGGGCGGCGAAGACCGCCTCCTGGGTCCTGGCGTCGTGGATGCGGATCGAGCCGCCGCCCAGCTCCTGGCCGTTCCAGACGACGTCGTAGGCCTGGGCGCGCGCGGCGCCGGGTTGGGCGGGGTCGAACTCGCCGGCGGGCGCGGTGAAGGGATGGTGGAGCGCGTCCCAGCGCTTCTCCCCCTCGTTCCACTCCATCAGCGGCCAGTCGACGATCCAGACCAGGCGGTTCTCCTCCGGGTCGATCAGGTCGAAGCGCTCGGCGAGGTCGAGCCGCATCTGCCCGAGCACGGCGTTGACGACCGCGGGCTGGTCGGCGACCAGCAGCAGCAGGTCCCCCTCCTCGGCGCCGAGGCGCCGATTGAGGTCGGCCAGCTCGCCCTCGCTAAGGAACTTCGCCGTCGGCGAGCGCCAGCCCTCGCCCTCGCGGAAGGCCCAGACCAGCCCTTTCGCCCCCAGCTCCTGGGCGCGGGAGATGAGGCCGTCGAGCTCGGAGCGCGGCAGCTCCCGGCGGCCGGCGTTGATCCCGCGGATCGCGCCGCCGCCGTCCAGCACCGAGCGGAAGACCTTGAACTCGGTCGCGCGCAGGGCGTCGCCGAGGTCGACCAGCTCGAGGCCGAACCGCAGATCCGGGCGGTCGGTGCCGAACCGGCCCATCGCCTCGTCGAAGCACATCCGCTGCATCGGCGTCTCGATCCTCGGCCCGCCGGCGCGCTCGAAGACGTGCGCCAGCAGCCGTTCGTTGACGGCGATCACGTCGTCGCCGTCGACGAAGGACATCTCGACGTCGAGCTGGGTGAACTCGGCCTGGCGGTCGGCCCGCGTCGCCTCGTCGCGGAAGCAGCGGGCCACCTGGTAGTAGCGCTCGAAGCCGGAGACCATCAGCAGCTGCTTGAACAGCTGCGGCGACTGCGGCAGCGCGTAGAAGGAGCCCTGCTGCTGGCGGCTGGGGACGAGGAAGTCGCGAGCGCCCTCGGGGGTCGAGCGGGTCAGGACCGGGGTCTCGACGTCGACGAATCCCTCGCCGTCGAGGAACTCGCGCATCGCGGCGACGACCCGGTGGCGCAGCTGCAGCGCCTCGCGCATCTGCTCGCGGCGCAGGTCGAGGTAGCGGTAGCGCAGGCGCGTGTCCTCCCCCACCTCGCTGGAAAAGCCCTCGATCTGGAAGGGCGGCGTCTCCGAGCCGGCGAGCAGCTCGGCGCCGGTGACCAGCAGCTCGACCTCGCCGGTCGCCAGCTCCCGGTTGACGGTCTCCTCCGAGCGGCGCACCACCTTGCCGCTCGCGCTGAGGACGTCCTCGGCGCGCAGCTTGTGCGCCAGCTCGAACGACTCGCCGGAGCTGTCGGGGTTGAAGACGAGCTGGACGATGCCGGTGCGATCGCGGAGGTCGATGAAGATCAGGCCGCCGTGGTCGCGGCGGCGGTTGACCCAGCCGGCGACCCGCAGCTCGGCGCCGACCTTCTCCGGCAGGACCTGCCCGCACCAGCTATCGCGGTAGCCGTTCGCGCGCAGCGGCGGCGCCTCCGTGCTCAACTCCCTCCTCCCGTCATCTCGTCGACAAGGTTGCCGGGATCGGCGGCGCGCTGCTCGCCGGTCTCCATGTCGCGCAGCTGGGCGCTGCCGTCGGCCTCGAGGATGAGGACGCGGGCGGCACCGATCCGGTTCGCGTGTTTGAGCTGTCCCTTGAGGCCGCGCCCGGCCAGATCCACCTCGACCGAGATCCCGGCGTGGCGCAGCTCGACCGCAAGCGCCATCGCCCGCCCGCGCTGGCCGGGGTCGGCGATCGCGACGAAGGCGTCGCGCCCGGCCGCCGGCGCCTCTTCGTCCAGCGCCAGCAGGATCCGCTCGATCCCGGCGGCGAAGCCGACCGCGGGGGTCGCCGGTCCGCCGAGCTGCTCGATCAGGCCGTCGTAGCGGCCGCCGCCGCCGATCTCCGACTGCGCCCCGAGCGCGTCGCAGACGAAGGAGAAGATCGTCCGCGTGTAGTAGTCGAGGCCGCGGACCAGGGTCGGGTCGACGGCGTAGGCGATGCCGGCGGCGTCGAGCAGCGCCCGCACCTCCGCGAAGTGCTCGGCGTCCTCGCCGTCGAGCTGGCCGACGATCGTCGGCGCGCTCTCCATCACCGCCCGGGTCCCCTCGTCGTCGGAGTCGAAGGCCCGCAGCGGGTTGACGTCGATCCGCTCGCGCACGTCCCTGGAGAGCTCCCCCTCGTGGGCGTGCAGGTGCGCCTTCAGGTCCTCCAGGTAGGCGCGGCGCGACTCGAGGGAGCCGAGGCTGCCGAGCCGCAGCTCCACCCCCGGCACCCCGAGCTCGCCGAGCAGGTCGGAGAGGAGCATGATCACCTCGGCGTCGGCGAGCGGAGAGTCGGTGCCGATGCACTCGATCCCGAGCTGGTGGAACTGGCGGTAGCGGCCGGCCTGCGGGCGCTCGTGGCGGAAGAAGGGGCCGAGGTAGGAGAGCTTCACCGGCTGCGCCAGCTTGTGCATCCCGTGCTCGAGGTAGGCGCGGCAGATCGGGGCCGTCCCCTCCGGCCGCAGGGTGAGGCTGCGCTCCCCCTTGTCCTCGAAGGTGAACATCTCCTTGCGGACGATGTCGGTCGACTTGCCGACGCCGCGCTCGAACAGCGCCGTGTCCTCGAAGGCCGGCGTCGCGACCGGCTCGTAGCCGGCGCGGGCGAAGATCTCGGCGGCGGCGCGTTCCAGCCGCGCCCGCGCCCGGCCCTGCTCGGGCAGGACGTCGAAGGTCCCGCGGGGCGCCTGGAATCTGCTCGCCATCGTGCGGGCGACCTTAGTCCAAGCGGCCCGGGCTACCGCGCCAGCGAGGCGAGGAAGGGATTGGTCGCGCGCTCGGCGCCGAGGGTGGTCAGCCCCATGTGCCCGGGATGGACGACGGTCTCGCCGGGGTAGGCGTCGAGCAGCTTGCCGAGCGAGTCGAGCAGCGTCGGGCCGTGGGATCCCGGCAGGTCGGTCCGCCCGACCGAGCCCTGGAAGAGCACGTCGCCGGAGAAGATCGCCGGCTCGCCGCGGACCGCGTAGGTGACATGGCCGGGGCTGTGGCCCGGAGTGTGGACCACGTCCAGCTCGAGCCCGGCCAGCTCCAGCGTTTCGCCGCCGTTGACGACCTCGTCCGCCGCGTAGCTCTCGTAGGGGCCGAACCCCTCCCACGGGACCCAGGCCATGATGTCGGCGAGGATCGGGACCTCGAACTCCGGGCAGTAGACCGGCGCCCCGGTCGCCGCCGCCACGGGCGCCACGGCGCCGATGTGGTCGAAGTGGCAGTGGGTGATCAGGATCGCCTCGACGCCGGCCCCGGTCGCCTCCACCGCGGCCAGGATCCGCTCCGCCTCCTCTCCCGGGTCGATCACCAGCAAGCGGTCGCCGCCCTCGGGCCGGAGCAGGAAGCAGTTCTCGGCGACGGGGCCGACCGTGAGCATCTCGACGTCGAGGGCCATCGGACCTACTGGTCGCCGCGGGCGCGGATCCGGGCCCGCTCGCGCCGGCGCCACATCGCCATGTCGACGAAGTAGCCGGCGGGGACGTAGAAGACGAGCATGAAAGCGCCGAAGAGAAGCGAGGGGACGATCGCTTTTTTGAAGATCAGGATCAGCAGCACGGCGAAGATGACCGCGGCGAAGACGCCGCGCAGCAGCGAGTTGCGCCAGGTCGGCGGCAGGTCCTGCTGGGGAGCCGGCTTGCGGCGGGAGCGGGCGCGGGCTTTCGCTTCCTCGCGGCTGCGGGGACGGCCGCTGCGGGGCCTGTTGTCGACCCGTCCCCCCTGGGTGCCGCGGCGCTTGCGCTGGCGCTTCTTCCTGGTCTGAGCCATCGGACCCAGAATCTAGTCGGTCGCCTCGGCCAGCCGCGCCTCGATCACGTGCCGCCGCGGGTCGAAGCCGCGCATCGGCACGTCGTCCGGGTAGCCGGCGAGCGCCGCCTGCGGGATCAGGCCGACCAGCTCGGCCTCCAGCGGCCGGGCGCCGAGCGGCGCCGCCAGCGTGCGCACGCGCTCGACGACTTCGCCGAGGGAGACCGTGAGCGGGTTGTGGACGTTGGTGGAGACCTGGGCGCGACCGCTGGACAGCAGCAGCCCGATCGCCCGTACCCCGGGCAGGCCCCCGCCCGCCTCGCGCAGGCCGGCGGCGACGGCGCGGGCGATCTCGACGTCGTCGCTGTCGAGCTCGACGTTGAAGGCGGCGAGCGGCGGCCGCGCCGTGACCAGGGTGGCGCCGGCCTTGCGGTGGGGCAGGTCGGGGCCGAAGTCCGGCCGCAGCTCCCCCGACTCCATCCGCAGCCACAGCTCCGCCAGGCCGCCGTTGCGGAAGTAGGAGCGCTCGGCCCGGCCCGGGTCGCGCGCCAGCTCGCCGTAGAGGAAGACCGGGATGCCGAGACCGCCGATCTGCGTCGCCGCCGCGACCGCCTCCTCGCGCGCCGCCTCGCGGTCGCCGGGCTCGAACCAAACGAGCGGGCAGACGTCGAGGGCCCCGATCGCCGGGTGGGCGCCCCGGTAGCGGTCCATCTCGATCGTCTCCGCCGCCTCCTCGGCGCCGGCGGCCAGCGCCTCGACCAGGGCGCCGCCGTAGCCCGCCAGGGTGAAGACGCTGCGCCCGTGGTCGGCGTCGGAATGGCGGTCGAGCAGGGTGACGCCGCGGGCGAAGGCCTGCTCCAGCCGGTCGAGCCGCTCCTGGTCGCGCCCCTCCGAGACGTTCGGGACCGCGAGCAGGGGCGGCATCGTCGCGGCGCCTCAGACCAGCAGGTCGCCGCCGCTGACGATCGTCTCGCCGTCGACCGCGACGGTCGGTTCGAGCACCACGCAGTCGAGGTGGACGGGGACCTGGACGGTCCCCCCGATCGCGGCCGAGGCGCCGAAGGCGACGTGGCAGGTGCCGAGGATCTTCTCGTCCTCGAGGATGTTGCCGGTGAGGATCGCCTCTTCGTTGGTGCCGATGCCGAGCTCGGCGACGTTGGTGCCGTCCTTGCCGTGCGTGGTCAGCAGCTCCATCAGCCGGGCGCCGTCCTCGCCGCTCGCCTCGACCAGGTGGCCTTCGCGGACGGTCAGGGTGACGGGGGTCTCGAGCAGGCCGATTTCGGCGATCGAGCCGTCGACGACCAGCGTGCCCTCGGTCGTCCCCTCGAGCGGGGCGATGAAGCCCTCGCCGCAGGGCAGGTTCCCGAAGGCGCCGCGGTTGCCGAGTTCGCCGGCGTCGACGATCCCCAGCCGCCCCTCCAGCCCGATCCGCAGGTCGCTGCCGTTGCGGCAGGTGATCCGCACCTCCGAGCCCCGGTTCAGCGCCGTGACAACGGCCCAGCCGCGGCGGCGGATCTCCTCCAGGTCGCCGGTCATCAGCCGGCTCAACATCTCCTCGGTTACGCCGGGCAGGGTGCCGATCCGAACGCCGGCCTCGCTCGCCGCTTTGCGCGCGGCGGTGTGGGAGAGCGACTGGATCGTCGGTGCGAGGACGACGTCGGCTGCGGCCATCGCCGCCGCAACGGCCTGCGGCGGCTCGGCGGCGGCGGAGTCCCGCTCGGAGATGACAGCGAGGGTCGCGTCGGCGCCGTCCCCCTGCGCCTCGATCCGCATCAGCGCTCCGATCTCTTCCGTCACCGGGTTGCAGACGACCAGCACCTCCTCGCCCGGCGAGATCCCCATGCACTGCCGGACGACCGTCTTCACCGCCCTGTCCAGTTCCGCGGTCACGCGCCCACCCTACCCATCATCCTCGAAATCTGCACCTATTTTCCCCTGCAATAGCGCCATTTGCAGCCAATTGCAAAAGGCGACGTGATTAATCCTCGCCGTTCCCGAGTCAGTCGTCGTCGTGCCGGTGTCCAATCGCCCAGGCCTCGAACCACACCAGCCCCACCAGCACGATCCCGAAGCCGAGAAACGGCGGAAACCATCCTTTCGGCCGCAACAGCACCAGCGTCCCGACCGCAAACGCATCCGCCGCCAAGAGGAATCCGACCAGCACCGGCCGCATCGCCGACCACCCGCTCTGAGGAGATCCACCGCCCCGCTGCACCGCTACGATCCCCCTCCCCCGCCGGAGTAGCTCAGCTGGTTAGAGCAGCGGAATCATAATCCGCGTGTCGGGGGTTCGAGTCCCTCCTCCGGCATCGCAGCGCAATGGGAAATGCGCCGCTTCCCGAGGTCGAGAGGGTCCGATTTGGCAGGGGGGTGGCAAGGGAAGTGGCAAGGGCCTGCGCACCTCGCAGAGGCGGGTGCGGCCGACGGGTCTAGCCGAGCCGCGCTCTCGCGGATGAGCTAGGAGCGGCTCGCTCGACTAGATGCGCAGCTTCCACATCACCGCCAAACACGCTGATCCACGGCAGCTTGATCTCCTCGCTCTGCACCCGCGCGCCGTTGATTGCCTCCAGGTCCTGCTCTGCCTGGCCGTGGTCGAGGATCGGGGAGTCCAGGTTTGCTTTTGAGCGAAGGATGACTTTGACGATGGCGTGGGAACTCAAGGCGGCTCCTTTGGGACCCGGGTCAGTGTTCTGAGAGAACATAGAAGATCGGAATCGGCGGCCCAAATCCATCGATGCCCGTCTGCACCGCCTGCCAGCATCTACCTCCTAGCCCGCCGGACCCCCCCGCAGTTCAAGGGGCGCGAATAGCATTTGGCAGTAGCCCGAGGTCTGTCTGCTTGGTCTGCGAAGGTGCTCATCTGGGCCTCGCGAGCCAAGGCAGCCCACCCCCAAAAGGGTCTGCCCCTCCAGCCCCGGGCCGTAGCCCTGCTGTGTGCTGATGCGGGCTTCTCCGCCGCCGAACGGCGGCTTCATTGTCCAAAGAAGGAGGCTCCTTGACGGAGCTGGACTTCCTGCTGCGCCTCGCGCAGCTGGTCCTCGCCGCGCTGCGGATCTCGGACTGGCTCAGGCGTCGCCGGAACCGCGCGGACGACTAAAGCGGCCGTCCGCCGATCCCTCATGCTCTACCTCGCATCAAATCTCTACCCCCTCAGGCGTGGAGTGTTTCGCCGTGCCATGTTTCAGCGATCGAGGCCCCGCGACATAAGGCAAATCCCGTCTGCCCCCGGGAGCGAAGCAACAGCTTCACACTCGCCGGGGGCAAATGGGGCGCTCCTAAGAGTTCCTGACCGGGGTTACTCCCGATCAGAACTAGTACTCAGCAGAATGAGCCATATTCCGCAGCGAGAAAAACTTCGTTGTACAAGCCAGGGCTGGGCCGGTTTCCACCCGGGTTCATGCAGGCAACAACGGAACCGTTCAGCCTAAGCCAGTCCGTTTTGTTGCCACAGCGGTTTGTGGCCGATGTGAGGTTGACTCCACTCTGCACCACCCCTGAACCTTCACAAAAAAGGTCCTTATATGCTTCATTATAATTCGTTTTCTTATATACGCAAACCACGTTCGCTGCACAGCCTTCGAGCAGCGATGGTTCTTCGGCGTCGGAGATAGATGCTCCTGCGAACATGCTGACAGCCAGGGCAAAGCCGACAACGGACACGATGATTCGTTTCATGGCGCCTCTCCTTTCATGCTTCGGCGCAGTACACGCGCCGAAGCAGGTTCACGGGCTTTCGAGCCCTTCTGACAAGAGAGTACCAATTAATCAGATGGTTTTAACAAACTCTAATGTAGTGCTTTTTGGTTGGCTCCGACGGGCTCAGAAGCCTAGGAGTAGCGTCGGGGGACTCGGCAGGAGATGCCATCCTCAACAGCTCACCGCCCTTACGCGACGCTCCTACACCTCATGATTCGCTGTATCCTAGGAGATTCTGAACGCTCGTCCTTTCATCAGCTTGATGGCGGTCGTTGCCGTAGTCGGCTTACTTACCTATGGGTTATTGTCCAAGGGCAGCCACACCCTCGCAGTGGGCGATCCTGCGCCTGGGGTGACACTTCCTACACTCGAAGGCCCCGGCAATGGATCTCTTGCCAGCTACCGGGGCCGCTGGGTTCTTGTGAACTTCTGGGCCTCTTGGTGTCCCCCTTGTCGGGAAGAGGCACCTGTCCTGGAGGAGTTCCAGGAACAACGCAGCAACGCCGGCTTCTCGATTCTCGGTATCGACAGTGGGGATCTGGGCGACGACGGACGGGCCTTCGTCTCCCAATACGGAATTAGCTATCCCCAGCTACGCGATGACCAGGGTAGAGCGGCCCATGATTACGGGACCTCTGGCTTCCCTGAAACTTTCCTGATCGACCCGAGAGGGAGGGTGCGCATGATGTGGGCGGGGCCCGTCACTCTTCACGAGCTGAATGAAGAGGTAGTGCCGCTGCTCCATCAAGACCTGGAAGGCTCGAATCATCGAAGGCGTGTATAGAGTCAGCTTCTTGTGCAGATGTAAGTCGCGGTGAGGTAGCTACCTGATCGCCGCCCCCACCTTCGTGGATGATTGGAATTCACGGCCTTCTATCCATCGCCGTGAGAGACCAACCACCTTGCTCCGAGGTCAGGAGGAACCATCCCGATGTGTCCACTTGACGGTCCACCGGCCATCAAATTGTTCTGACATCAAATCGGAGACATCGGCGATGATTCTGTCTGCGGCTCCTTTGAGCCGAAATCATGCGTCCTCGAACTCCGGGCTGACCAGCCCCGACCGGACGTTGCGTTAGGACCCCCCAGTCAACTATCTGTTAATCAAGTAAGTCAGCGTCCACGATCTCTATAGACAGTTAGCGGCGATCAACAAGACCATGGAGAAGTGGGGATGGCACTCCGGCAACGGTCTGATCACACATGGCGCCCGAGGGTGGCGTGCCATGAGGAAGACCGGATGGTCGAGGAAAGGCAGGAGCGGCGGCGCCCAGCAGAAGCGAGCAATCAACCTAGAGAACTATTGCCCGACGAGCCGCAAGAGTAGTCGGGCTGGTACTGCAAAGGTGGCAAGGAGACACCCGGAAATGGCCAACAGCGCTGATGAGCAGTCCGAGCGCCGCGATTTGGCTCTCTAGCGCCGAAACTCGCACAGCCGAAACTCTCAGCAACCGCAGCGGCAGCATCATAATCCGCGTGTCGGGGGTTCGAGTCCCTCCTCCGGCATGGCGCCAGGCACGGAAAAGGTAGTGCGACCCCGACGCCGTAGCGCCAGGGTCGCACCGAGGCGTCAGTCGTCGAGGGTGATCTTGACCCTGGCCCCCGGGGCCAGGATCCTGCCCGGCTTCGGGCCCTGCTTGGTCACTTTGCCGGTTTTGGCGGTGGCGCCGTGGAGCTTCTTGACTTTGCCCACGCGGCAGCCGGCTTTGCGGATCTTCTTCTTCGCCGCTTTCAGCTTCTTGCCCTTCAGCTTCGGGACCTTGCAGCCTTTGTAGGCGAAGGTCTGGGCGCTGCTGGCGCTGCCGGCCACGGTGGTCACGGTCACCGGCACCGCGCCCAGGGTCGTGGTGGGCGGGGCGGCGGCGGTTATCTGTCCTTCGGAGTCCACCGTGAAGGTCGCGGGGACCGAACCGAAGCTGACACCGGTGACGCTGGCGAAGTTCGCCCCAGCGATGACCACGGTGGCGCCTTTGATCGAGCCTTCAGCCGGGGTGATCGAGCTGATCGTCGGCGGCGGCAGCAGCGAAGCCGAGATGTTGAGACGGTTTTTCGAATACGTTTCCTGGATCGAGAAGGAGCTGCCGGGCGCGTGGTTCCCTTCCTGATAGCTGATCACGTCCCCTTCCAGCCCGGTTTCGAAGCCGCAGTCCGAGTGAACGTTGGGGGGCAGGAAGATGCCGAGGATGTCGCCGGCTTGAACGGGGATGTTCACCGCGAAGGTGTTCAGCCCGGACGACAGGGTGTGCGGCCCGTCCTGACCGACGACCAGATATGCACCCGGCCCGCTTGGGCGATAGACCTTCATCCCGAGCGTCTGGTCAGGGGTCGCCCCCACCTGCGTGCTCCAGGCGGTGATCACGCCAGCGCTCGGCGCGACGTAGCTGTTGCCCCCGGCCACCGAAGTCTGGAATTCGTCATAGGACTGCACGTATTCGCAGTTGAACGTCGACGCGCCCGACGGAACCAGCTGGCCCAAGGTGACCTGCGCGCTCGCAGCAGGACCCATCACAAGCAGGATCGACATCCCGCACAGGGCAACCAGCGTTGCGCGTACTCCCCAACGTCGCTTCATTACTCCTCCATTCAGGGATTCTAAGTGCGGAGGACCCTATCCGCGACCGGGGCGGAACGCCAGGCGCAGGGGTGGGCGAGCACGGCACCCCGCTGCTGAAAATACGGCAACTTCGCTGATGCGACGGCCTCCTGGCGCTCGTAGGTTGACTGGGCAAGGTCAATTCACGAGTCGAGGAGGAAGCAATGCAGCTCTACGGAATCTTTCGCCGCAACGGCTGGCGGACGCCGGAGGACCTGGAAGCGGCCGGGAAGAAATCGGCCGAAGTGGGCGACGAGCCGGGGTCGGGGGTGCGGTGGATCCGCAGCTACGCGCTCGGCGAGGAGAGCGGCGAGATCGGCACGTTCTGCGTCTATGAAGGGGAGAGCCCGGAGACGGTGCGCGCCCACGCCGAGGCTTCGGGCCTGCCGTGCGACGAGATCGTCCCGATTCTCGACACGATCGTCGTCCGGCCCGACCCGGCCCCGGCGACGCACTAGCTCGGCTGCGGGGCGCCTTGGCGAACCACCGGCTGCAAAAGGCGCCCCGCACCCGCACCTAGACTGACCTGAAGATGAGCGAGCGGACTCCCCTGGTCGGGCGGGCGGACGAGCTCGCCTTCTTGCGCGAGGCGGCCGAGCGGGCGCGGCTCGGACAGGGGTCGATCGTCCTCCTCGCCGGCGAGGCGGGGGTCGGCAAGAGCAGCCTCGCCGAGGCAGCGGCGGCAGGGTTCGAGCCGGCGCTGCGGGGCGCGGCGTCGAACGGGGTCACGGTCTCCTACGGGCCGATCGTCGACGCGCTGCGCTCGCGGCTGCGGGTCGACCCCGAGGCGCTCGCCGACTGCGGCCCGCTCCTCCCCCACCTCGCCCTGCTCCTCCCCGAGCTCGGGGAAGCGGCCGCGGAGAGCGAACGGGCGACGATCTTCGAGGCCGTTCGCTGCGCCTTCGCCCACCTCGGCGCCGAGCGGCCGCTGATCGTCGTCCTCGACGACCTGCAGTGGTCCGACGAGACGACGCTGGAGCTGCTGGCGGCGCTGGCGGAGCCGCTGCGGGAGATGTCGGTTCTGATCCTCGTCGCCTACCGCTCCGACGGGCTGCCGCGCGACCATCGGCTGCGCTGGCTGCGCAACGAGCTGCGCCGCGGCGGCAACCTGGGAGAGCTGGCGCTGGAACCGCTCGACCGCCCCGCCGTCGGCGAGCTGATGCGGGAGCTGTTGGCGGAGGAGCCCTCGCCCGCCCTGGTGCGGACGGTCCATGACCGCACCATGGGGTCCCCCTTCTTCGTCGAGGAGCTGATCGGGGCCCTGTGGGCGCGGAACGCGCTGCGCCCGGGCCGGCGCGGCCTCGAGCTGGCCGAGCGCGACGAGGTCCCGGTCCCCGACTCGATCCGCGAGGCGGTTCTCGTCGGCATCTCCGAGATCTCCTCCGGGGCCCGCGAAGCGGCCGAGACCGCGGCCGTCCTCGGGCCGCAGTTCGACCTCTCGCTCGCCGCCGAGCTGGTTCCCGCTTCCGGTCTCGCCGAGCTGGTCGAGGCCGGGCTGCTGGAGGAACGCGACGCCGGCCGGGCAAGCTTCCGCCACGCGCTCGCCCAGGAAGCCCTCTACGCCGAGGTGCCCTGGATCCGCCGCCGCGACCTCCACCGCCACCTGGCCGAGCTGCTGGAAGCGGGCGGGGGCTCCAGCCTCGGGGTCGCGACCCACTGGCGCGGCGCCGGCAACGAGGCCCGCGCGCGCGAGGCGCTGGTCCGGGCAGGCAGGGAGTCGGAGGCGGTCCACGCCCACCGCGACGCGGTGCGGGCGGCGCGCGAGGCGCTCGAGCTCTGGCCCGAGGACGAGGCGGAGGAGGCGCGGGCCGAGACCCTGGAGCGCTACGGGCGCTGCTCGGAGCTGGTCGGCGAGCTCGCCGAAGCGACGAAAGCGTGGCGCGAGCTCGCCGCCGCCTGCGAGCGCCGGGGGGACGGGCGCGCCTGCGCGGAGGCGCAGCGGCGGCTCGCCGCCGTCTACGACCTCGGCGGCGAACGGGAGCAGGCATTCGCGGCGCGGCGGCTCGCGGCCGAGGCCTTCGCCGCCGCCGGGTGCCCGGCCGAGGCGGCGCTGGAGCGGCTGGCGATGGCCGACCACCACCGGCGTGGCGGCCGCTACAGCGAGGCGATCGCGCTGGCCCAGGTCGCCGTCGAGGAGGGGCGGGCGGCGGAACGGGTCGACGTCGACGCCCGCGTGCTCGGCCTGCGCGGCGTCGTCGAGGCCAAGGGCGGCGACTTCGAGCGCGGCCTGGAGTCGGTCCGAGCCGGCCTCGCCCTGGCGCTCGAGCACGACCTGACCCCGGTCGCGGCCGAGCTCTACCAGCGCCTCAGCCTCGTCCTCTACGACGGCGCCGACTATCGCCGGGCCGAGGAGGCGCTCGACACCGCCCTCGACCTCTGCCGCACCGACGGCGACGCCGGCACCGAGGTCGCCTGCGTCACCTGCCTCGTCTACGTCCTCCGCGAGCGCGGCGAGTGGTCGCGCGCGGCCGAGCTGGGCCGCGAGCTGATCGAGTCCGACACCGCGGTCTGGGTCGCCGAGGGCCTGCTCGGGGCGATCCACGCCTTCGAGGGCAAGTTCAGCGCCGCCCGCCGCCTGCTCACCGCCTCGCGGGCGGTCTCCGCCGCGGTCGGCCACTACAACATGTACGTCGACTCGACCACGGGGCTGGCGATCGTCGCCGCCGCCGAAGGGCTCGACGACGAGGCCGCCACCCACTGCCGGGAGCTGCTCACGCGCTGGGAAGAGAGCGAGGATCACCACTACGCGGTCTGGGGCGTGCGCTGGGCGGCCAGCTGGTTCGCCCGGCAGGGGCGTCGCAAGGATGCGCAGCTCTGCGCCGCCGCGCTCGGCAAGATGGCTGCCGAGGGCGGGCACGACGACGCCGTCGCGGCCCTCGCGCAGGCGGTCGGCGAGCTGGCCCTGCTGGAAGGCGACCCCGCGGCGGCGGCCGAGAGCCTCTCGCGGGCGGTCGAGCTGCAGCGCAACCTGGCGACCCCGCACGAGCGGGCCCAGGTCGAACTGCGCGCCGGCGTCGCGCTGGCCGCCGCCGGCGAGCGCGACGCGGCGCTGGAGCGGCTCTCCGGCGCCTACCGCTGCGCCGCCAAGCTCGGCGCCCGGCCGGTGGCGGCGGAAGCGGCGAAAGAGGTGGCGGCACTCGGCGAGTCGGTGGCGCAGCGGCTCGGCAGCCGCGCCGCCGCAGCCTCCGACGGCGTCCAGCTCACCCGCCGCGAGCTCGAGGTCCTGCGCCACGTCGCCGTCGGCCGGACCAACCGCGAGATCGCCCAGGAGCTCTTCATCAGCCAGCGCACGGTCGACATGCACGTCCGCAACCTGCTCGGCAAGCTCGACTGCCGCTCCCGGGTCGAGGCCAGCCACCGCGCCGGCGAGCTCGGCCTGCTCGGCCGGCCCTGACCCAAGACAAGCGGGTTTACGGAGCTGCGGCTAGGGTCGGTAGAAGATGACCGGGAGACTGAGACCGTGATGAGCGCCAACAGCGGCATCGCCTTCCCCGGCCTCACCGACATCCACACCCACCCGGCGATGAACGCGTTCTTCTGGGACCGCGACCTGCGCCGCCACTCCTTCACCTCCAAGAGGTTCTGCCCGCTCGCCAGCCTGAGCGACTTCCAGATGCTGAGAGAGGGCGACGTCAGAACGATCTGGTCGGTGCTCCACGTCCCCGAGGAGGACTACTTCCGCAATCCGGCGATCCGGCTCCTCGGTCACGTGACCAAGGGCGGCCGCACGATGCTGAAGCTGAACGCCTGGGAGGCGATGCTGCGGATGATGAGCGAAATGGAGTGGCAGGTCGCACGCACCAACGGCGAGTTCACGGTCGTCCGCGACAACTCCCAGCTCGACGCGGCGCTCGCGGCCGGCCGGCGGGCCGTCATCCACACGGTCGAGGGCGGGCACATGTTGAGCGCCGGCCTGCCCGACGGCGACGTCGCCAGCCGCCTGACGAGGCTCGAAACGCTGGCGCGACGGGGCGTCGCCTCGCTCACGATCGCCCACCTCTTCCGCAACGACCTCGCCGGTCACAGCGAGTGCATACCGCCCAAGCAGCACAAGATCCTCTTCTGGCGGCTCGACACCGGGGTGGACGACTCCCTCGGCCTGACCAGGATCGGGAAAGAGGTGGTCGAAGCCATGGCCGCACCCGAGATACGGATCATCCCCGACGTCACCCATTGCTCGCCCGTGTCCCGGAGGCAGGTCTACGAACTGGTCGGCGACAAGATCCCGATCGTCGCGACCCATATCGGGGTGCAGGCGCTCAATCCCGTCCCCGTCAACCTCGACAAGGAAGACGTCGAGGCGATCGCCGCCTCCGGCGGCGTCGTCGGCGTGATCTTCATGCCGTACTGGCTGAAAAGAGAACATCCCGGACCCGGCCGCGAGGCGATCTGGGAGACGATGGAGCAGATCAACGACTGGAGCGGCGGCAACTGGCGGCACGTCGCCATCGGCACCGACTTCGACGGCTTCACCGACCCGCCCGACGACTGGACCAGCGCGAAGGAACTGCCCGGCGTGCGGGCGATGCTCGAGCAGAACGGCCTCGGGCGGGCCGAGATCGAGGCGGTGCTGGGAACCAACGCCCGGCGCGTGCTGCGCGACGGCTGGCGCTAGCGCCCGGTCCCCGCTTGCCAGACTTGTGACGGCAACCGACACCTTGGCCAACATCACGGAATGATTCGGACGAACCTTCTCGGCCTCAGCGCGATGTCGTCGATTTCGATTCTGGCCATGGCCGTCGTAGCAGGGTGCGGGTCCAGCTCCAGCCCCGCCTCCGACCGCTACTTCGGGGACCATCCCGGGCAGGAAGCGACGAGGGCTGCGATCGGCAGGGGCGACTGTCAGCTCCTGCGGCGGGCAGTCGAAGACGCAGAGGGCGCTCCGGCGCAGGCCGAATCCGAGCCCTCTCCCCCCTCCTCGCACTGCCTGATCGCCGGGCGCGGGCTGCACGTCTCGGTCTACCTCGACTCCTCCACCGCGGCCCGGCAGCGCTACTTCAACCGCATGGTCGAGCAGGTCCAGTTCTACGGGACCGAAGCGGCGAAGACTCCGCACGCGGTGGCGGGCGTCGGCGATCCCGCAGCCTACGAACACACCGCCAGCTGGATCCCCGCCCTCAGCACCCTCTACGCGGTCCGCGGCAACCGCTGGCTGACCGTCTCCTATGCGGCGCCCACGGTGCCGAAAGCCGAGCGCGAGGCCCGGGCCGCCGCGCTCGCCCGCCGCGCCTTCAGGCTGACCGCCAGCCACTAGCCAGGCGGAACCTCGAGCAGCAGCGTCACCGGCCCGTCGTTGATCAGGGCCACTCCCATGCACGCCCCGAAGACACCCTTCTTCGCCCCCAGCCGTTCGCAAAAGCGGTCGTACAGCGGCTCCGCCGCCTCCGGCCGCGCCGCCTCGACGTAGCTGGGCCGGTTGCCGCGGCGGGCGTCGCCGTAGAGGGTGAACTGGCTGACGCAAAGCACCTCGCGCTCGCCCAGCGGCTCGTTCATCCTCCCCTCGGGGTCGTCGAAGATCCGCAGCTTCCGCACCTTCTCGGCCAGCCTGTCCGCCTCCTCGGCGCCGTCGCCGTCGCCGACCCCGAGCAGGACCAGCATCCCCGCGCCGATCTGCGCCACCTGCTCCCCCTCGACGTCGACCGCCGCCTGGCTGACCCGCTGGACCAGCGCCTTCATCGCTGCGCCGGCGCGTCGCCCTCGAGCGCCTCGACCAGCGAGCCGGCGTCGTAGGCGCCGTAGAACCGCTTGCCGTTGACGAAGAAGGTCGGGGTGCCGGTGGCGCCGCTGGCCTCGGCCGAGGCGACGTCGCGGGCGACGCGGTCGCGGTGGGCGCCGGAGTCGACCTCGGCCCGCATCCGCTCGACGTCGAGGCCGAGGCCGTTGGCGACCTCGAAGACGACCTCGGGCGAGAGCCGCGGCTGGTTGGCGTAGAGCTCGTCGTGGAGCTCCCAGAAGCTCCCCTGCGCCGCCGCGGCCTCGCTCGCCTCGGCGGCCAGCGGCGCCAGCGGGTGGCGCTCGGGGATCGGCAGGTGGCGGAAGCCGAAGCGGAGCCGGTCGCCGAGTCGCTCGCGGACGCGGCGCAGGACCGACTGGGCGCCGAGGCAGAAGGGGCACTGGAAGTCGCCGAACATCACCAGCTCCAGCGGCGCGCCCGGTTCGCCGCGCACGTGGTCGAGGCCCTCCAGCGGGGGTGAGAGCAGTTCGTCCACCTTCCCCTGATGTTATGTGCGCGTGCACGACATCGAGTCGATCCTCGTCCTCGTCCTCGCCGCGGCCCTGCTGGTCCGGCTCGCCGACTACGGCAAGATCCCCGCCCCGATCGTGCTCGTCCTCGGCGGTTTGGCGATCGCCTTCGTCCCCGGCCTGCCGAGCGTCGAACTGGAGCCGGACACGATCTTCCTCGTCTTCCTGCCGCCGCTGGTCTACGCCGCGGGCTGGCGCACCTCGCCGCTGGAGCTGCGGGCCGTGATGCGGCCGCTGGCGCTGCTCTCGGTCGCTCTCGTCTTCTTCACCGCCGCCGTCGTCGCCGTCGTCGCCCACGCGACGGTGCCGGCGTTGAGCTGGGCCGAGGCGGCGGTGCTCGGCGCCGTCATCGCCCCCACCGACACCGTCGCCGCGACCTCGATCTTCCGCCGCCTCGGCGCCCCCGAGCGGGTCCGCCTGCTGGTCGAAGGCGAGTCGATGATCAACGACGGCACCGCGCTGGTCATCTACCGGATCGCCGTCGGGGTCGCCGCCGGCGGCGCCTTCAGCCTCGGCGGCGCCGCGCTCGAGTTCGTCGGCGTCGCCGCCGGCGGCATCCTCGCCGGGATCGCGGTCGGCATCCTCTCCGACCGCGTCCTCGAGCGCCTCAGCGACTCCGACCTGACGATCATGCTCTCCGTCCTCACCGCCTACGGCGCCTACATCGGCGCCGAGGAGCTGCACGTCTCCGGCATCCTCGCCGCCGTCGTCGCCGGCGTCTATGCCGGCTACCGCTCGCCCCGCACGCTCGACGCCGACGTCCGCCTCAGCGCCGTCGCCTTCTGGAGCGTCCTCGTCTTCGGCCTCGAGATCACCCTCTTCGTCCTCCTCGGCCTGCAGCTGCCGGAGATCGTCGACACCCTGGAAGCGAGCGCGACCGGCGTCGGGGACCTGCTGGCGCCGGTGGCGGCGATCGCCGCGGCCTCGCTCGCCGCCCGCCTCCTCTTCGTCTTCGCGATGCGCGGCGACGCCGGCGAAACGGCCGGCCAGCGCTTCGCCGTCGGCTGGAGCGGGATGCGCGGCGCCGTCTCCCTCGCCGCCGCGCTGGCGGTGCCGCTCGGCGTCGCGGGGCGGCCGCAGATCATCTTCCTCACCTTCGCCCTGATCCTGGTCACCATCGTCGGCCAGGGGCTCTCGCTGCCCTTCATCGTCCGCGCCCTGGGTCTGGAGAACCCGCGGCGCTGGTCCGACGAAGAGGCGGTGGCGCGGATGGAGGCGGCGCAGTCGGCGCTCGACCGCCTCGACCAGATGGAGTCCGACGAGCGCGCCAACGAGAAGCAGCTGGTGCGCCTACGCGACCTCTACCGCGCCCGCTTCCGCATGTGCCAGGCCGTCCTCGGCGGCGAGGAGCCAGACGTCGCCGCCCGCGAGCAGCGGATCGCCGACTACGGCGAGCTGCGGCGCGAGCTGATCGGGGTCGAGCGCGAGGAGCTGCTCGGCCTCAGCGGCGCCGGCCGCCTGCGGAACCAGACGCTGCGCCAGATCGAGCGCGACCTCGACCTCGAAGAGGCCCGGATCAGGAGCTGAAGAACTCGCGGGCGCGGGCGGCGACGAGGTCGGGGCGCTCGTCGACGATGAAGTGGCCGCAGTCCTCGACCTTCTCGATCCGCATGTCGTCCGCGTGACGCTCGGAGCCGGCGAGGATGTTGTGGTTGAGCGCCGCGTCCCCGGTCCCGAAGAGGAGCTTGGTGGGGACGGTGAGCCGCGCCTTGGCGTAGCGGCCGCGGGCCATCTCCGGGGTCTCGCGGAGGTTGAAGACCCGGTACATCTGCACCGCCGCCCGCGCCCGCGCCGGCTCGGTGAAGGTGTCAGAGAAGGCGTCGATCGTCGCCGCGTCCCAGACCTCCTTGCGGACCGAGCCTCCCACCAGGACTTTCGGCACGAACCTGCCGCTGCGGTGGAGCCGGTAGCCGACGCCGGGGCTGAGGATCAGCCACTGGTACCAGAAGCGCCACAGGTGCGGCGCCATCTGCCGGATCGAGGTCCAGGGCGGGAGGATGTTCAGCGCGAGGTAGCGCTCGAAGCGCTCCGGCGCCTTCAGGCAGAGCAGGAACCCGATCCAGCCGCCCCAGTCGTGGCCGACCAGCTTCACCCGCTCGATCCCCAGCTCGTCGAGGACGCCGAGGACGTCGTCGGCCAGGTTCTCCTTCTCGTAGCCGTCCGCCGGCGCCTCGGACCAGCCGAACCCGCGCAGGTCGAGCGCGATCACCCGGTGGCGGTCGGCCAGCGCCGGCATCAGGTGGCGCCACTCGTACCAGTGCTGCGGCCACCCGTGCAGGCAGAGGACCACGTCCTCGCCGCTGCCAGCTTCGGCGTAGTGGAACTCGAGGCCGCGGGCGCGAATGCGGTGGTGGGAGACGCCCTCGATTTCAGGTGGCCGGCTCACCGGCCAGACACCTTAGCCCTCTCGTTCAGCGCAGCGCGGCCGCCGCCTGGCGAAAGTCGTTCAGCAGCCGCTCCATCGCCCCGACCTCGCAGGGGACGCCTTCCGGCCAGTCCTTCTCCGGATGCTCGTGCAGGGTCTTCAGGCCGTTGCCGCTGATCACCGCGACGACGGTCTCGTCGGGGGCGATCTTCCCTTCCTGGGCGAGGCGTGCGGTCGAGGCGATCGTCGTCCCGCCGGCCGGCTCGGTGAGGATCCCCTCCGTCTCCCCCAGCAGGTCGATCGCGCCCCAGATCTCCTCGTCGGAGGCGGTCGCCGCCGAGCCCTCGCGCGAGCGCACCGCGTCGACGACGAGGTTGCCGTCGCCGGGAGCGCCGATCGCCAGCGAGTGGGCCGCCGTCTCCGGCGTCTGGGTGACGATCTCGGCGCCGCCGAGGATCGCGGTCGCGATCGGCGAGCAGCCGCTCGCCTGGGCGATGTCGATCTTCGAGTCGGCCGTCTCCGCCAGCCCGACCTTCTCCAGCTCGACCAGGCCCTTGTGGACGCGCGAGGAGAGGGTGCCGCCGGCAGCCGGGATCACGAAGTGGTCCGGCGCCCGCCAGCCCAGCTCCTCGACCACCTCGAAGGCCATCGTCTTCGCCCCCTCGGCGTAGAACGGGCGCAGGGTGATGTTGGCGAACTCCATCCCGGTCTCCAGCGCCAGCTCGCGGCAGGCGCGGTTGGCCTGGTCGTAGTTGGCGTCGAGCTGGATCACCTGGGCCCCCATCGCCCGGCAGGCCTTCGCCTTCCCCTTCTCCATGTTGCCCGGGTAGAAGATGTAGGGACGGGCGCCGGCCTGGGCCGCCAGCGAGGCGACCGCGGTGCCGACGTTGCCGGTGGAGACGCAGCCGACCTCGTCCTTGCCCAGCTCGAGCAGGCGGGCGATCGCCATCCCCACCACCCGGTCCTTGTAGGAGAGCGAGGGGCGGTTGGTCGAGTCGTCCTTGAGGTAGAGGTTGCTGAGGCCGAGCTCGGCGCCGAGCCGCTCGGCGTGGATCAGCGGCGTTTTGCCGGCGAACTGGGCGACGCGCCGCTGGGCACGCAGGTTGAGGATCGGCAGCAGCTCCTCGAAGCGCCAGATGTTCCACGGGCGCTCGCCGGCGGGGCGCTCGGCGATCCGCTTCTTCGCCAGCTCGTAGTCGTAGTCGACGTCGAGACCTTCGCCGCAGGCCGGGCACTTGAAGGCTTTGTCCAGGAGCGGGGTCCGGTAGCCGCACTCGCGGCAGGTGAGTTCGGTGGCGCAGGAGCGGGTCCGGAGCCCGTAGGGCTCGGTGCGATGCGGATCGACCGCGTCACTCATGACTCCTCCTTTGCCGCCGATCCCTCGGCGTTGATCCGGTTGGTCGCAGGGGTATAACACATGGTTCGTTACCGCTCAACGGTTTCTGCGCATACCGGCGGAGATTCCTAAGCGGATTCCTCCAGGGAAGGTAGCGAAACCTGGGGCGGGTGCAAGGGCGCTGAAGCCTCCCGTCTGTAGAGTCTCTGTCCGCAGCCATGAAGGATCGAAACCGATGACTCCGCAGGAGCGCTTCGCCGTCAACCTCCGCAGGGCCCGCGTCGCCGCGGGGATCTCGCAGGAAGAGCTCGGCTACATGTGCGACCTGCACCGGACCGAGGTCTCGCTGCTCGAGCGGGCCGGCCGGGAGCCGCGGATGGCGACGATCGTGAAGCTGTCGGGAGCGTTGAAGACGCCGCCGAGCAAGCTCTGCGCCGGGATCGGCTGGCTGCCGAAGGCAAAGCGCTTCGACGTGAAGCGCCCGCCGCGGGACTGAAGCCCCGCTGCCGCTTCCGCACCCCTGGGAAGCCGCCGGGAGAAGAAGTGAAGGGAGGCGGGGCGACGTCGGCCGAGCCGACGTGACCAGGATCCGTCATGACGATTGATCCTGGCTCAGGATTGGTCCTCCTTTGCCACCCCAAGGCGGTTTCCCAGATCCGAGAGCCCCGCCTCCTTCACCGGTTGATCGCCCGGCAGGTCCATTCATAACAGAACGGGATCGAGCAATCAAGGGTGTTTGCTCAATCGTCGGGGATTGAGCATAGGCCGGGTCAGGGAGCCGGGCTGACACCGGGCGCAACCGGGATCTCAGCCGTCTCCGGCCAGGGCTCCAGCGCCTCGGAGGCGTCCTCCACCCCGGCCGCGACCAGCAGCTCCTCGGCGACGTGAGGGGCGAAGGGAACCAGGGTGCGGGCCAAAAGCACGAGCGCGGCAAGCTGCGCCTCGGCGTCGGCGCGGTCGAGCCGGCCGCGCCGCTCGACCACCCGCTTCTCGAAGTCCTGGATGCGATCGAAGAGGCGGGTGATGTTGCGGATCGACTTGTGCATCTGCAGCTGCTCGGTGTCCTCGGCGATCTTGGCCAGGCCGTTCTCGCACCATTTGCGCAGGCGGTCACGCATGTGCTCGGTGTCGGCGGCGGCCTCGGGGTCGTGCTCGAGGCCCTCCAGGGCCGCGATCCGCTCGTGGGTGTAGTTCCAGAGGCTGCGGAGGAAGCGCCCGGCGAAGCGGACCGCGCCGTCGCTCCAGTTCAGCGTCTTCGCCGGCCCGGCGGCGTAGAGGACGGCGACGCGGACGGTGTCGGCCCCGTGCTCGGCGACCAGCTCGTCGGGATTGACGACGTTCCCCAGGTGCTTGCTCATCTTGCGGCCGTCGGCGATCACCATCTCGTGGAAGAGGCAGCCGGCGAACGGCTCCCCCTCCCCCAGGAAGGCGAAGGGGCCGATGTCCCGCAGGGCCTTGGTCACGACCCGCTGGTCGAAGACGAAGCCGCCGCTGTCGTTGCCGGCGACGAGCCGCTCCGACGGCAGCCACTCCCGCAGCTCGGGGTGGGTGAACATCTGCTCGGCCCGGCCCTCGGGCGGGACCGCGGCCGGGACCCAGAGCCAGAGCGCGTCGAAGTGGCAGTCGAGGGTGTCGGTCTCGCGTTTGGCGGCGCCGCCGCACCCGGGGCACTCGACGTCGACGAAGTCGGGGCGCTCGGCCAGCGGGTTCCCCTCGCCGGTCGGCCTCAGGTCGCGGGGGAGCGCCACCGGCAGGTCCTCCTCGGGCACCGGGACCGGGCCGCACTCCCCGCAGATGACGACCGGGATCGGGCACCCCCAGGCGCGCTGGCGCGAGATCGAGAAGTCGTTGGCGCGATAGCGGGTCGCCTCGCGGGCGCCCGCCACCGGCTCGCCGACCGGCGCCCCCTCCCCGTCCTCGACGGGCTCCGGCGCGGAGACCCGCTGCAGCCGCTCGGCGATATCGCGGTCCGCGTCATCGACGGCGGGGATGCCGAGGGCGGCGGTGGGCCCGAAACGGGCGTCGACCAGCGGCGAGACGACGACCGGCAGCTCCTCGCCGCCGGGGCCGGCGATCGAGGCGCCGGTGTCGACCACCGGGACCGAGCGGGCGTCGCGGGCGCTCCGCTCCCAGCCGCCTGAGCGCATCTGCTCGAGCTGCTCGCGCGCCGCCGGGTCGGCGACCCAGGCGTCGACGTCGGGGTGGCGAGGCGAGAGCAGGACGAAGCTGGCGAGGGATGCCGCGCGCCGGTGGGGGGTGAAGACGGTGAGGGCGCGGCCCTCTCCCCCGAGGTCGAGCTCGAGCCCGTCGGAGCGGCCGAGGATGTAGCGCTGGGTGGCGAGGGAGAGGTCGTCCCACTTGCCGCCCTCGGCGAGCCGCTCGGTGTTGCGGTCGTTCTCCTCCAGGTAGGGGGTGATCCGCAGGAACCAGGTCGGGCGCCGGATCAGCCGCACCTCGTTGTGGCAGCGCCAGCAGCGGCCATCCTCGACCTGGATCGAGGCGAGGGTCGTCTGACAGGTGTCGCACCAGTCGACGGTGGCATCGGCGCGGTAGATCAGGTCGCGCTCGAGCAGGGTGAGGAACAGCCACTGGGACCAGCGGTACTGGTCCTCGTCGGAGCTGTAGAAGACGCGGTCGTAGTCGAAGGAGAAGCCGAGGCGCTTCATCTGCCCCAGCATCCGCTCGCCGCACTGCTCGACCCACTCGGCCGGCGTCGTCTCGCGCTCGATCGCCGCCAGCTCGGCCGGCAGCCCGAAGGCGTCGAAGCCGAAGCCGAAGAGGACGGCGTCGCCGCGGCCGCGGCGAAAGCGCGCGTAGGAGTCCCCGATCGAGTAATCGCGGACGTGCCCCATGTGCAGGTTGCCCGAGGTGAACGGGCTCGAAGGCTTGACGTAGACCCGCTCCTGACCCGCGCCCGGTCGCGGCGCCGCGAAGTCCCCCCGCCGCTCCCAGGCCTCCTGCCTGGCGGCCTCGATCGCCCGCGGGTCGAAGTTTTTCCTGCTCTCGCTCATCCCTCAATCATGCCTGAGGCGTCTAGAGCCGAGCGCTTCAGTCAAAAGCCCAGAGCTTGTTGCCGAGAAAGTTGAAGGGCATCGCCACCGCGACGGCGATCGCCTGGGCTGGAAGCTCGCCCATGCCCCCCGAGAGGAGGAGTTCGAGGACGACGAGGTTGATTCCGAGCGAGGCGACGCTGACGACGAAGAAGCGGGCCGCCTGGAAGTGGGCGGGGTTCTCGCCGGGCCCGAAGGTCCAGTGGCGGTTCCAGAAGAAGTTGTTGCTGACCGCGACCAGGAAGGCGGCGACGGCGGCGATCAGGTGATGGACGTCGAGGGGGCCGGCCAGGAGCGCGAAGACGGCGAGGTTGATCAGGTACCCGGAGCCCCCGACGATGCCGAACTTGGCCAGCTGCCACCAGCTCGCCGGACGGCGGGAGGCGGCGCGGATTCGGATCGCGAGTTCGGTGGCGGGGGACATCGAGAACGGGTCAGATTAGCGACAAGAGCAGGCGTTAACGGAGATCTGCGTAGTCTTTCCGGCCGTGCGAACGAGGACCGCAACCCTGACCGCGGTGGCGCTGGCCGCCATCGCCGTGGCGCTCGCCCTCGTCTTCGGCGGCTCCGAGGGTTCCAACACCGCCAAGGTCGAGAGTTCCGCCGTCCCCGGCGCCCCCGCGGTGGAAATCGTCTCCCCCCGCAACGGCGCCCGCCAGGTCAACCGCGCCGTCGTCGTCAAGGTCCTCGTCGAAAACTTCCAGCTGGCGCCGCGCCACTTCGGCGGCGAACCGCAGCTCGGCGAGGGGCACCTGCGCTTCAGCCTCAAGCGGGTCCCCGACTGCGTCGAGCCCAAGAAGCTCGAAGACGCGGTCAACAGCCCCGTCGGCAAGGGCCGGCTGGTCGGCAGATCCTTCGACTACGCCCGCTACGCCGGCCCCAACGGCGTCCTCGCCGAGCGGGTCGGCTCCGCCGGCAGCTACTCCCCCGCCACCAGGCCGGAGATCTTCTACCACGCCCTCCAGCCCGGCTTCTACCGCCTCGTCGTCAACCTCGCCCAGAACAGCGGCACGACGACCCAGTTCCACGACGTCACCAACTTCCAGATCCTCCCCCGCCCCGGACACGGCCCGAAACCCTGCGCCGACGGCAAGGTCCCGAGCGCCAAGGCCGCGGCTCGCCTCAATAGCTAATACTTCACTTTGTATAGTGAGTAGGTGCGCACCTACGGCCGCTTGATGGGGTTCCTGCGTCCCTACCGGGCGCAGCTCTGGGGTTCGCTGGTCTTCGCCTGGGCGGCGATGGGGATGACGGTGCTGATCCCGTGGCTGATCGGCGAAGCGGTCAACGCGGTCACCCACGGGAACGAGCCGGACCTGCTGCCGCTGGCGCTGGCCATCGTCGGCGCCGGGATCCTGCGGCTGGGGCTGACGGTGGTGCGGCGGGTGGTTGCCGGCAAGGTCTCGCTGGCGGTCGAATTCGACCTGCGCCAGCAGTTCTACGCCCACCTGCAGCGGCTCGACCTCGGCTTCTTCGACTCGCAGCAGACGGGGCAGCTGATGTCGCGGGCGACCGTCGACCTGCAGTCGATCCGCTTCTTCCTCGGCTACGGGCTGATCTTCATCACCCAGAACCTGCTGACGATCACCCTGGTGGCGGTGGTGATGATCGTGGTCAACCCGCTGCTGGGGCTGGTGGCGCTGATCCCCGCCCCGTTCGTGATCGTCGCCGCGACGAAATACAGCCAGATCTCCCGCCCGGCCCAGCAGGAGGTGCAGCAGCGGATCGGCGAACTGACCGCCGAGGCGGAGGAGAACGTCTCCGGAATCCGCATCGTCAAGGCCTTCGCCCGCGAGGAACACCAGCTCCGCCGCTTCCAGCGCGCCGTCGCCCGCGTCTTCGAGCAGAGCATCTACACGACCCGCGTCCAGGCCTTCTTCTCGCCGCTGATCGGGCTGCTGCCGCAGATCGGGATCGCGCTGGTGCTGCTGGTCGGCGGCCGCGAGGTGATCGACGGCAGCCTCAGCCTCGGCGCCTTCGTCACCTTCTACACCTACGTCGCGATGCTCGCCGGGCCGATGCGCTCCCTCGGCATGGCGCTGGGGATGGCCCAGCGGGCCGTCGCCGGCGGCAACCGCATGTTCGAGATCCTCGACCGCGAGCCGGCGATCCAGAGCCCGGCGGGTGCGCCGGCGCTGCCGGCGGGCGGCGGCGCCGTCGAGCTGCGCGGGGTGACGCTGCGCTACAACGGCGGCTCGCCGTCGCTGACCAAGGTCGACCTGGCCGTCGAGGCCGGGAAGACGGTGGCGCTGGTGGGACCGTCGGGTTCCGGGAAGACGAGCCTGGTCGGGCTGATCGCGCGGCTCTACGATCCGAGCGAGGGGGCGGTGCTGGTCGACGGCGCCGACGTGCGCGACGTCGACATCGAGTCGCTGCGCTCGCAGATCGCCTTCGTCGCCGACGACAGCTTCCTCTTCACCGCCTCGGTCGCCGAGAACATCGCCTACGCCCACCAGGCTGCCTCGCTCGAGCAGATCGAAGCCGCTGCCCGCCGCGCTCAGGCCGACGCCTTCATCCGCGAGCTGCCCGAGGGCTATGAGACCCGGGTCGGCGAGCGCGGCCTCACCCTCTCCGGCGGCCAGCGCCAGCGGGTCGCGATCGCCCGCGCCCTGCTCGCCGACCCGCGCATCCTCATCCTCGACGACGCCACCTCCTCGGTCGACGCGGCCACCGAGGCGGCGATCAAAGCCGGGCTGCGGGAGGCGATGGCCGGGCGGACGACCTTCATCATCGCCCACCGCCTCTCCACCGTCTCGCTCGCCGACGAGATCGTGGTGATGGACAACGGCTCGATCGTCGATCGCGGCACCCACGAGGAGCTGCTGGCGGGATGCGGCTTCTACCGCGAGATCGCCGAGCACGGCCTCGCCGACTCGGTCTTCCTCCAGCACGACCTCGAGGAGCGCGAGGAGGTGGCGCGCCTGTGAACGACGGCGGCGGCAGGATCGGCAACGTCGGCCGGCTCTTCGCCGACCTCTGGCGCCTGGTCCGCGGCGAGGACCAGCGGGCGCGCAAGGTGCGCTGGATGATCGGCCTGCTGCGGCCCTACCGGCGGCGCGTGGTCCTGATGTTCACCGCCCTGCTGCTGGAGACCGGCGCCGCCCTCGCCCCTCCCTACCTCCTCGGCAAGGCGATCGACAGCGGCATCGGCGCCGGCGACGTCTCCACCCTCGACTGGATCGTCGTCGCCTTCGTCTTCGCCACCGTCCTCTACGCCGTCGCCACCTACTGGGAGACCTACCTCGTCGGCTGGATCGGGACGCGGGCGCTGCAGGACATGCGAGAGCGGATCTTCATCCACCTGCAGTCGATGTCGATCGGCTTCTTCACCCGGCGCAGCCCCGGCGTCCTGATCTCGCGGATGACCAACGACGTCGAAGCGCTGAACCAGCTGGTCACCAACGGCCTGGTGACGATCTTCTCCAGCACCCTGACCCTGGTCGGGATCGTCGTGATCATGCTCTTCCTCGACGTCAAGCTGGCGCTGATCACCTTCGTCACCTTCCCGCTGCTGGCGGTGGCGAGCGTCGTCTTCCGGATCGTCTCCGCCGGCACCTACCGCGCCACCCGCGAGCGCATCGCCGCGGTCACCGCCTACCTGCAGGAGACGCTCAGCGGCGTGCGGGTGGTGCGCAGCTTCGGCCAGGAGCCGCGCCACGTGGCGGCGATGACCGCTCTGAACGAACAGAACCGCGACGTCAACATGAAGACCGTCTACCTCAACGCCTCCTACTTCCCGGCGGTCGAACTGCTGGCGGCGGTGGGCACCGCGGTGATCCTGCTCTACGGCGGCAGCCAGACGATCGACGGGGCGCTCGAAGTCGGCGTCGTCGTCGCCTTCGTCGGCTACCTGACCCGCTTCTTCGAACCGATCCAGGAACTCTCCCAGCTCTACACGACCTACCAGCAGGGGATGGCGGCGCTCGACAAGATCTTCGACCTGCTCGACACGGCGCCCGACATGGTCGACGCGCCGGGCGCGATCGATCCGGGGAGGCTGCAGGGCGAGATCGAGCTCGACGGCGTCTGGTTCTCATACGCCGAGCAGATCGCCGCCGAGAACGGCCCCGACGACGATCTCTGGGCCCTGCGCGACGTCGACCTCCACGTGCCGCCGGGACAGACCCTGGCCCTGGTCGGCGCGACCGGCGCCGGCAAGTCGACCTTCGCCAAGCTGGTCGCCCGCTTCTACGACCCGCAGAAGGGGATCGTCCGCGTCGACCGCCACGACCTTCGCGGCGTGCAGCAGCGGGCGCTCCGGCGCCAGCTCGGAATCGTTCCCCAGGAGGGCTTCCTCTTCAGCGGCAGCGTTCGCGAAAACGTCGCCTTCGGCCGGCCGGAGGCATCCGGGGAGGAGATCGAGGCGGCGCTCGCCGCCGTCGGCGCCGCCGACTTCGTCACCCGCCTCCCCCAGGGCCTCGACACCGAAGTAGGGGAGCGCGGCATCCAGCTCTCCGCCGGCCAGCGCCAGCTCCTCGCCTTCGCCCGTGCCCTCCTCGCCGAGCCCCGCATCCTCATCCTCGACGAGGCCACCTCCAACGTCGACGTCCGCACCGAGAAGACGATCGAGCGCGGCCTCGAGCGCCTCCTCCACGGCCGCACCGCCATCGTCATCGCCCACCGCCTCTCCACCATCCGCAGAGCCGGCAAGATCGTCGTCCTGGAACACGGCCAGATCGCGGAGCAGGGCACGCACGACGAGCTGATCGGGGCGGGTGGGCCGTATTCGAAGCTGTACGGGGCCTGGGCGGACTCTTCGGCCGCTTAGACCCCACCCGACTCCCCAGCCGGACTCGATAACGCGAGACCGCAACCTCATGCCCAACCCACCGCGAGTCCGCAAAACCTGACGCATATCGTCAGCTCCTGCGGATTCGATGCACGCCAGTCCGTGAGATTCCCTGTCAGGTCAACCGGGTCCCACTCCGCCCGATTCCCCACCGGTTTCCGGCGCCGCTTCCGGAGCTTCAGGACCGCCGCCCGCGCCACCGGTTTCCGGCGCCGCTTCTTCTTCGGGGGCGACTTCTTCTTCGGGGGCGGGTTCTTCGTATTCGGGTTCGACTTCGACCCCGCCTTCGGCTTCTTCGCCTTCGAGTTCTTCGCCGCCGGGGGCGGCGGCGCTGCCGGCGGGGGTCGAGGCACCGGGTTCTTCGCTGCACTTTTCGAAGCCGTAGATCGCCGCCTGGGACTGGAAGCTTTCGAGGGCGGCCGCGGCTTCGCCGCCTTTTTCTTCGACCCCGGCCACGTCTTCGCGTTCGGCCGCCAGTTTCAGTTCGCCCTCGACCTTGCCCAGCTCTTCGGCGGCTTCCATGAATTTGGCGTAATCGCCGCTGTCGCCTTCGGGCGTCCCCAGTTCCTGCAGGCGTTCGACCATGCCGAGGTAGAGGTTGGAGATTTTTTCGCTGTTGCCGGTCGCCGAGGCCACTTCGCTTTCGGAGTTGCTGAGGGCGCCGACGGCGGCGTTGACCTCGGCGCAGACCCCGTCGCCCTGTTCGATCAGTTCGCTCTTGGTCAGCGCGGCCGGTTCTTCGACGGTCGGAGTCGTGGTCGATTCGGTGTCGCCGCCCCCGCCCCCGCAGCCGGCGAGGAGGAGCGCCGCGAGGACGCCGAGGATCGGGAAGATCGTCTTGTGACTGGGGATCCGCATGGGCGCGAAGCTAGCAAAGCGATTAGACGCTTTTGCAGGGGAGTTACGGGGGCGTGGCGATTTACTGCGGCCCAGGGGCTCGAACCCCGACTTCCTCGTCCAGAGCGAGGCGTGCTGCCATTACACCAGGCCGCAACGGCGCTCCCTCAGGATAAGGGACTCAGTCGAAGGGAGTTCGCTCGGCGATCATCTGCCGGGCTTCGGCGAGTTCCTCGGAGCGGCCGACGCTGAGGCAGCCGGCGACCCGGTCGCCCTGCAGGTACCAGACCGAGAACTCGCCGCTGTCGCGATCGCCGCGCCAGACCTCGCGGTCCCACTCGTAGGCCGGCCCGACGTACTCCAGG
The DNA here is from genome assembly GCA_025936755.1 of Solirubrobacterales bacterium. GTDB lineage: Bacteria > Actinomycetota > Thermoleophilia > Solirubrobacterales > 70-9 > VAYN01. Next base: position 136,972 of record JAICSS010000001.1, read on the forward strand.
CTGGCCCAGTCGGCGAGGTCGCTGAAGAAGTAGGGGACGACTTCGTAGTCGGCCCCGGCCCCGAGCATGTTGGCGGCGGCGTGGATCCCCTGCTGCATCGCCACGTCCCAGTGCTCGACGTGGATGCGGCGGCCGTGGACGACGCTCTCGTACGAGCAGCAGTCGCCCGCGGCGTAGACGCCCGGCGCCGAGGTCTCGAGCTTGGAGTCGCAGACGATCCCGCCGTCGCCGACCTCGATCCCCGCCCGCTGGGCGAGCATCGCGTCGGGCCGCACCCCGGCGCCGACGACGACCGCGTCGCACTCGATCGCGAGGCCGCTCTCGGTGACGACGGCGCGGACGCGGCCGTCGCCCTCGAAGGCGCTCAGGGTCTCGCCCCCGTGGAAGGTGACGCCGTGCTCTTCGAGCTGCCCCTGGAACCAGCGGCCGGCGTCCTCGCCGAAGGTGCGGGAGAGCGCGACGTCCTCCATCGCGACGATCGTGCACTTCCTCCCCCGCGCGGTCAGCGAGGCCGCCACCTCGCAGCCGATGTAGCTGCCGCCGATCAGGACCACGTGCTCGGCCGCCTCGGCGTCGGCGCGGATCGCGTCGGCGTTGCCGAAGGCGCGCAGGTAGTGGATCCCCTCGTTCTCGGCCCCCTCGACCCTGAGGATGTTGACCATCGCCCCGGTCCCGAGCAGGGCCTTGCCGAAGCCGACCTCCTCCCCGCCCTGGATCTTCGCCGTCCTCGCCTCGAGGTCCAGGCCCATCACGTTCTTCCCGGTCAACAGCTCGACCCCGTTCTCCTCGTACCAGGAGCGGCCGCCGTTGACGTGGGCGTCCTCGCGGCCGGCGTCGCCGCGCAGGTACTCCTTCGAGATCGGCGGCCGTTCGTAGGGCGGCTCGGGCTCGCGGCCGGCCAGCAGGACCGAGCCCTCGGCGCCGCGGCGGCGCAGCTCGGCGGCGCAGTGGGCGGAGGCCATGCCTCCCCCGACCAGCAGGAAATCTACTTCGCGATCGGCCATACCTACCCCGTTAGTGTCGGATTCCGCGGCGTTCTTACCCGCCGCCGGCGCCGTTGCCGTTGCCCTCCGGCCCGAAGAGGGTTTTCAGGTCCTCCTCCTTGCCCGGGTCTAGCACGGCGAGGATCTCGTCTCCTTCCTGCAGCACCGTGTCGGCGTTGGGCACGAAGCCCTTGCCTTCGCGCAGGACCGAGATCAGGAGGCTGCCTTCGGGCATCTTCAGGTCGCCGACCCGGCGCCCGGTGACGCCGGAGTCCTGGCCGAGCAGCATCTCGATGATCTCCAGCTGCTCCTCCTGCAGGTCGAGCAGGTGGACCAGCCCGTACTCGGGCACCTCGTGCTCGAGCAGGCGCAGGATCAGGTCGGTGGCGGAGACCGAGGGCTTGATCCCCAGGAGGTCGAAGTGGCGGCGGTTGCGGGGGTTGTTGACGCGGGCGATGATCTGGTCGACCAGGTACTTCTCCTTCGCGACCTGGCAGATCAGCATGTTGTCCTCGTCGTCGCCGGTGACCGCGATCACCATGTCGGCGCGCTGGATCCCGGCCCGCTCCAGCACCCAGAGCTCGGAGGCGTCGCCGTAGGAGACGTTGTGCTCGAGCTCCTGCTCGACGGTCAGGTAGCGGCGGCGGTCGCTCTCGACCAGCGTCACCTCGTGCCCCTTGTCGAGCAGCTCGCGGGCGAGGTTCCACCCCACCTTCCCGGCGCCGACGACGATGATGTACATCGCTCCGCCCAGCTCCCCTACGCCGCCGCCGGCGCGTCGTCGGGGGAGCTGCCCCGGGCCGACGCGTCGCGCACCGCCCCCTCGAGCATGTCGATCGCGACCCGGGTCGGGCAGACCGTGTTCAGGCCCTGGCGCTGGTACCACTCGGCCCGCAGCGGATCGAGCACGCGGGCGATCACGGTCGGCACCTCGTAGCGGCGCTGGGCGATCTGGGCGATGACGATGTTGGTGTTGTCGCCGTCGGTGGAGGCGATGAAGACGTCGGCGTTCTCGATCCCGGCCGCCTCCAAGGCCTCGGTCTCGAGCCCGGCGCCGACGGTGAACTGGCCGCCGAGGTCCTCCCAGCTCTTCTCCAGGCCGACCTCGAGCCGGGCGTGGGACTCCGGATCCTCGTCGAGGCAGGAGACCAGGTGCTCCTCGCGGAGCATCGCCCGGGCGACCGAGGAGCCGACCCGGCCGCAGCCAACGATCAGAACGAACATTGCCGAGATACTAGATGCGCGCCCTGGGGGCGTGTCATCCAGCGGGTTCCGGCGGCGCCGTGAGGAGAACGCGGCAGGGCGCTTTCTTCAGCACGTACTCGGTCGCCGCGCCGATCTCCGCCGGCTTCGCGGCGCCGATCCCCCCGAAGACGCCGCCGCCGCGGATCTTGGTCGGCGCCTCCCCCCCGATCACGATCGCTTCGGCGTTGCTGCGGCGCGCCGCCTCGAGGATCCCGGCGCCTACCTTGCGGGCGCGGATGACGTCGGTGACGACCTCGACGTCCTCGTACTCCTCCCCCACCTCGCGCGCCCGCGCCAGCGCCCGCCGCGCCTGCTCCTCGCGCTCCTTCGGCAGCGCCGCGTCGAGCGGCAGGGTCAGCGGCACCTCGATCACGTAGACGACGTCGAGGCGCGAGTCGTGACCGCCCTTCGGGGTCCCCGCCTCGGCCGCTGCCAGCCGCCCCGCGGTGGCGACGATGTCGTCGTCGAACTTGGTCCCGAAGACCGGCACCAGGATGTTGCTGAATTCGATTTCCGGGACCTGCTTGGTCAGCGCCCGCTCGGTCACCGAGATCCGCTTGGTCAGCGAGGTCCCCTCGAAGACCTTGCGGTAGACGACGTAGAAGGTGAGGCCGAAGGCCATCCAGCCGAGCCCGACCCAGCGCGCGGTCGTGTGGTAGGCGAGAACGCTGACGAAGGCGAGGGCGCTGACCAGGGCGGCGAAGATCGCCGGCAGCGGCAGCTCCGCCGGCCCCCAGGCGACCCCCATCGGAATCCGGAACGGGCGTCGCTTTTCCGGTTTCGTCACCCGCAGGCGGATGATCGAGAGGTGGGCGATCGTGATCGCCAGGGTGGCGCCGAAGGCGTAGATCCCCGCCAGCAGCTTGACGCTGGTGGGGACGACGAGCCCGATCGCGATCAGGCCGCTGAGGACGATCGCGACGTAGGGCGTCGCAGTGCGGCTGTGCAGCTTGCCGAGCCAGCTGGGGATCTGGCGGTTGATCGCCAGCGTGTAGATGTGGCGGGAGACGCCGAGCATCGAGGTGCTGGCGGCCCAGATCAGGACCGGGGTCGCGACGAGGGCGACCAGCCAGCGCATCGTGTGGGCGACCCAGGCCGGTTCGTAGGCGGAAACCACCCCCAGCACCGGCTCCTCGATGAACTCGCCGCCGAGCGCGGTGTGCGGCCCGTGGGGGCCGCCGACCACGGGGACCGCCATCAGCGCGATCGCCGCCATCCCCGCGTAGACCAGCGGCACCCCGATCGCGCCGACGGTGGCGACCCGCCGCAGGTCCTCGCGGCTGACGTCGATGTCCGGCGCCAGGTCGGAGGCGGCCTCGATACCGGCGTAGGCGAGCATCGCCACCACCGCGGCGTAGACGATGTCGCGGAAGCTCGGGTTGGTGAAGAGGTCGATCTGGTCGGTGAGCCGGTCGGGGTGCATCACCGCCAGCAGGCCGACGAGGATCACCGCCAGCTGCAGGCCGAGGTCGGCGAGCGCCAGCAGGGTCAGCGAGCGCTGCCGCTCGCGGCCGGTGACGTTGTAGATGTTGAGCACGCAGACGAAGGCGATCACCGCCGCCGCGATCCCGACCTCCCAGCCCGGATCGCCGAAGTCGCCGCTGACCGGCTCCAGGTAGTGGGGGACCGAGATCGCCGCCAGCGCGATCACGATCAGGTAGTCGATCAGGATCGCCCAGCCGGCGATGAAGGCGATCAGCTCGTTGAAGGCGTGGCGGGCGAAGGTCGAGGAGCCGCCGCGCTCGCGGAACATCGCCCCGCCCTCGACGTAGGTGAGCGTCGTGAGGCCGAAGAGGAGGCCGGCGGCGAGGAAGATCAGCGGCGTCAGCCCGAGGCCGCGGTCGGCGACGACACCGAGGGCGAAGTAGATCGAGAAGCCGACCGCCGAGTAGGCGGCGGCGAAGAGCGCCGGGACGCCGAGCCCGCGCATCAGCACCGGCTCCGATCGCGGCTCCTGCGGTTGCGGGGGGCGGTTGCCGTCGCCGCCCGGCGGAGCCTCGGCGGCGCTCACCGCTCCACCCGCGATCCCAGCCAGAGCCGGCCGGCGCCGACGAGGAGGAAGGCGATGCCCATCAGGAACCCGAGCGAGGCCGGGCCGCCGCCGTTGGCGAGGGTGACCGCCAGGACCACCAGCCCGATCGCGACGAAGGCCAGCGAGAAGGCGAGGACGGCGCCGCGGTAGAAACGCTCGCCGCTCACCGCGCCACCTCGGCCAGGGCGGCGCCGGGCACCGCCGGCGGCTTGTCGGTCGGGTCGGAGACGACGATCACGCGGCATGGGCGCTCGCCGAGGACCGTCTGCAGGGTCTTGTCGTAGAGCGGGACGCCGTTGCGGTAGCGGAGGCCGATGACGATCGCCTCCGCCTTGATCTCCGCCGCCTCGTCGGCGACCGAGTAGCCCGCCTGGCCCGGCCGCACCCTGGAGACGTGGCCGGTCACGCGCTGGCCGCCGATCAGTTTCGCCTCCTCGATCTTCTGCTGCGCCTTCTCTTCGCGCTCGGGCAGCGCCGCGTTCAGGGGCAGGTTCGTCGGCACGGTCATCATCGAGTGGACGTGGATGCCGCGGCGGCGCTTGCCGGCGAGCTTGACCGCCGTCGCCACCATCTCCGGCGAGAAGGTTTCCTCGTCCTCGAAGCCGACGAGGACGCTCCGGTACTCGACCTCCTCGACCCCGAGCGGCTCCGGCAGCACCACCTTCACGGTCTGGGTCAGCGGCAGCCCCTGGTTGCGCCGGTAGAGGACGTAGACGGCGACGCCGAGGACCATCCAGCCGAGCCCGACGACGAGGGTGCGCGGGTTCAGGGCCATGACGACGAGCCAGGCGACGAAGGTGCCGAGGCCGCCGAGGACGGCGCTGACCGGCACCTCGACCCCGAAGGCGCGGACGTTCAGCGGCGGCTTCCAGGTCCGCTCGACGTCCGGCTGCACCCGCCGCAGCTGGATCACCGCGACGTGGGCGATCGTGAAGGAGAGCATCGCCCCGAACGAGTACATCGTCGCCAGGAAGTCGGTCTGGCCCGGCAGCAGGGTGAGGATCGCGATCGCGGCGAAGATCAGGATCGCGATGTAGGGGGTGCGGTACTTCGGGTGGACCTGGCGCAGCCCCTCGGGGAGCTGGCGGTGCTGGCCCATCGAGTAGGTGAGGCGGGAGACGCCGATCAGGCCGGCGTTGGTGGCGATCAGGAGGATCACCGCGGCGAGGACGCCGACGTAGTAGCGGAGGACTTCGGTCGGCACCTGGGAGAGGCCGAGGTTCTCGACGATGCCGAGGATCGGGTCGTCGGCGAACTTGCTCCCCAGGGCGGTGGCGTAATGGCCCGCCGCGTCCTGGGTGACCGGCATCGCCGAGAGGGCGACGATCGGGATCAGCAGGTAGAGGCCGAGCACCGCGACCACGGTGAAGCCGACGCTGCGGGGGATCGTCCTGGCCGCTTCTTTGGCCTCCTCGGCCATGTTGGAGATCGTCTCGATCCCGGTGTAGGCGATCATCCCGACCGCGATCCCGAGCAGGAAGTCGCTCCAGGTCGGGGCGACGCCGAGGTGGACGTTGTCGACCAGGACCTGCGGGCTGAGGACGAGGACGACGCCGATGCCGACGAGGACCACCTGGGTGGCGAGGTCGGCGACGGCGAGGACGAGGTTCAGTTTCGCCGACTCCTCGGTGCCGCGGATGTTGATCAGGGCGAGGGCGACGATCAGCACCGCGCCGCCGATGATGTCGCCGGGGCTGTCGCCGAGCCAGGGCCAGAAGACGGCCAGGTAGTGGGGCACGAAGAAGGCCGAGATCGCGACCGTGATCGTGTAGTTGAGCATCTGCCCCCAGGCGGCGACGAAGCTGACCAGCTCGTTGAAGGCGTGGCGGGCGAAGCTGGAGGAGCCGCCGGCCTCGGGGAACATCACCGTCGCCTCGGCGTAGGTGGCGGCGGTGGCGGCGAAGATCAGCCCGGAGATGACGAAGGCGACCGGGGTGAGGCCGAGGGCGAAGGCGGCGGTGACCCCGAGGGCGTAGTAGATCGAGGAGCCGACGTTGCCGTAGGCGGCGGAGAACAGCGCTCCGACGCCGTGGACGCGGCTCAGGGATTCGTCTCTGGGGATCCGCTGGGCCATCTATGAGGAACGAGCGAGTGTCACTCAGACCGAATATACGGACGGGACTGGCGCCCGCCGCACGTGGGCTCGGGTCAGCTCGGCGGGCGAGGTGCAGCCGCAGAGCGCGAGGGTCAGCTCCAGCTCGGCTCGGAGCAGGCCGAGGACGGCGGCGACGCCCTCCCGACCGGCGGCCGCCAGCCCCCAGAGGGCGGGCCGGCCGACCAGCACCGCGTCGGCGCCGAGGGTGAGCGCGGTGGCGACGTCGACGCCGCGGCGGATGCCGCCGTCGACCAGCAGCGTCCCCCGTCCCTCGAGGGTTTCGGCGACCTCCGGCAGGGCGTCGGCGGTGGCGAGGCAGCGGTCGAGCTGGCGGCCGCCGTGGTTGGAGACGAGGACGCCGGCGGCGCCGTGCTCCAGTGCCAGCGCGGCGTCCTCGGCGGTGACGAGTCCCTTGACGAAGACGGGGATGCTGCACTGGGAGGCGAGGTCGGAGACGTCGTCCCAGGTGAGGGCGTGGTTCATCAGCGCGAAGGTCTCCTCGATCGTCAGCGCCCGCTCGCCGCCGGTGGCGGCGGTGAGGCTCGGCGTCCCCAGCTCCCGCGGCAGCGCGAAGCGGTTGCGGCGGTCGCGCTCGCGGTTGCCGCCGGGCGGGGCGTCGGCGGTGACGAGGATCGCCTCGAAGCCGGCATCGATCGCCTCGTCCATCAGCGCCCGGGTGACGCCGGCGTCCCTGAACGGGTAGAGCTGGAACCAGTGCCGGCCCCCGGGAGCGGCGGCGGCGACCTCGGCCGGGCGGGTGGTCGAGAGCGTCGAGACGCACATCGCGGTTCCGGCCGCGGCGGCGCCCTTCGCCATGCCGGTCTCGGCTTCGGGGTGCGCCAGCCGCTGGTAGGCGACCGGCGCAACCAGGACCGGCATCTCCGCCGGCTTGCCCAGCAGCTCGGTCCGAGTCGAGACCTCGCGCACGTCGTTCAGCACCCGCGGCCGCAACCGCCAGTGCCCCCAGGCGGCGACGTTCTCCCGCAGCGTCAGCTCGTCTCCGGCGCCGCCGGCGAAGTAATCCCGCGGCCCCTGCTCGAGCTTGGCTTCCCCCTCTCGCTCGGCGTCGGCGACGTTGATCCAGTCCGAGATCACGGCGGGAACCTACTCCGCTTCCGAGGACCGGGCCACAACACCCTCTGTTTGCCGGGTGGAGGGAGTCCTGGCCCGGTCTTTGCCGCCTCGGAACACCTATTCAGCCACTCAGGAAATCCAGTGGTTGATTGAACACCTATACGGTGTCGAAATCGCCTTTCGCCGCCCGACGCGTGCCCAAATCCGCCGCCGCCGGGTGACGGCGCTTATGGTGCTCGCCGTGTTCGCGACGGCCGCCGTCTACCTCGCCCTCGCCGCCACCGTCTTCGCCCCCGTGGACGAGCGCGGGGCGCGGGTCGAGCACGTCACCATCCACAGCCGAGCAGTCGGGCGGAAGCTCGGCGTCAGCATCGTCGTCCCGGCGAAAACGAAGCCTCGCGGCAGACGGCCGCTTCTGGTCTTCCTCCACGGCCGCGGCGGCTCCGACGACACCTTCGTCGGCAACGAAGCGGTCTACGAAGGTCTGGCGAAGCTCGGGCGGAAGGCGCCGATCGTCGCCTTCCCCGACGGCGGCGACCACAGCTACTGGCACGACCGCAGGGAAGGCCGGTGGGGCAGGTACGTGATGCGGGAGGTAATTCCCACGGTGGAAAAGCGCTTCGGGACCGACCCCCACGCGGTCGCGATCGGCGGCATCTCGATGGGCGGCTTCGGCGCTTACGACCTGGCGCTGCTGCACCCGCACCGCTTCTGCGCGGTGGGCGGTCATTCGCCGGCCCTCTGGCTCGACGGCGGCGAAACGGCGCCGGGCGCGTTCGACGACGCCGCCGACTTCGACCGCAACGACGTCGTCGGCATGGTCCGCGGGAATCCCGATGCCTTCGCGGGGATGCGGGTCTGGAACGACTACGGCGACGTCGATCCCTTCCGCGTCTACGACGAAGGCTTCGTCGAGGACCTCGAAGCTGACGGCGCCGACCTCAGCGCCCACACCGGCAGCGGCGGCCACGACGGCGCCTACTGGGACCGCCACTGGCCCGCGTACCTGCGCTTCTACGCGAACTCGCTCGCGAGCTGCGCATAGACCCCTGGGTGTCGCTTTGTTCCCCGACGTGAGGGACTAAAGCGACAGCGGCCTGTCTAACGATCTGGCGACCCCGCGGGGGGAACGTTCCGTGGCGGTTCCGGGCCCCAGCTTTCGCGGCCGTCGGTGGTCGCGATCGGGATCTTCGGCCCGGCGAGCGCGGGGGTGTCGAAGGTGACGTCGGCGATCGCCTTGACCCGCGAGAGCACCTCGCGGACGGCGCTCTTGCGCCCCTGGAAGCCCCAGGGCCGGAGGTCGGCGGTGAGGCCGGTGGCGTCGATCCCGGCCGCGTCGGCGAGGTAGAGCGCCCGCGGCATGTGGAAGCCCTGAGTGACGACGACGGCCTTGCGGACGCCGAAGATGCTGCGCGCCCGCACCATCGTCGCCCAGGTGTCGAAGCCGGCGTGGTCCTCGAAGACGTCCCGCGGCGCCACGCCGTCCCGCACCAGGGCCTTCCGCATCGTGTCCGGCTCGTCGTACTTCCAGGTCCCGTGGTCGCCGGAGACGAGGATCTTCCGCACCTTCCCCGCCTGCCACAGCCGCGACGCCTGCTCCACCCGCGCCGCCAGCATCGCGCTCATCTCCCCATCGGGTTCCACGAAGGCCCCGGGCACGATCGCCACTTCCGTACGAGGGACGTCGGCGACCTTCGAGGTCGAGTCCCCACCCGCGGTCAGCACATACGCGTTGGCGAGCGCCACCAGCAGCACGATCGCGACACTTCCGCCGATCGCCAACTTCGAGAGCCGCGGCCAGCGCCGCAGCGGATTGAACGACGCCCCCCGCATCCAGAGAGCGTATTAGCCGCAGCGGGCGGCGGGCGAGGACACCGCCGGGCGCAGCTCTGCAGCCGACCCGACGGTGCCAGGGGCGGGCGAGTGACCCCGCCGCCGCCCTTAGAACTTGACGATCGGGATGATGAGGATGGCGACGATGTTCGCCACCTTGATCATCGGGTTGATCGCCGGGCCGGCCGTGTCCTTGTAGGGATCGCCGACGGTGTCGCCGGTCACCGAGGCGGCGTGGGCCTCGGAGCCTTTGCCGCCGTGGGCGCCGTCCTCGATCAGCTTCTTCGCGTTGTCCCAGGCGCCGCCGCCGGCGGTCATGCTGATCGCCATGAAGAGGCCGACGACGATGACGCCGATCAGCAGGCCGCCGAGCGCGTCGACGCTGAGGAGGCCGACGATCACGGGCACGACGATCGGAATCAGAGCCGGCGCGATCATCTCTTTCTGGGCGGCCAGGGTGACGATGCTGACCGTTTCCCCGTACTCGGGTTTTTCGGTGCCGTCCATGATCCCGGGGTGGTCCTTGAACTGTTCGCGGACCTGCTCGACCACCTGCCCGCCGGCGCGGCCGACGGCCTCGATCGCCAGGGCGGAGAACAGGTAGACCATCATGCCGCCGACGATCAACCCGATCAGCACGTCGGGGCTGGTCAGGTTGAAGAGCCCGTTGAGGTCGAAGCCCGCGGGGGCTTCGTCGGCGAGCTCGCTCTTGAAGGCGGCGAACAGCACCAGCGCGGCAAGCGCGGCGGAGCCGATCGCGTAGCCCTTGGTCACGGCCTTGGTCGTGTTGCCGACCGCGTCGAGCGGGTCGGTGACGTTGCGGACGTCCTCCGGCAGCTCCGCCATCTCGGCGATGCCGCCGGCGTTGTCGGTGATCGGCCCGAAGGCGTCCAGCGCGACGATCAGGCCGCAGAGCGAGAGCTGCGCCATCACGGCGATGCCGATGCCGTAGATGCCAGCGAGCTCGTTGGCGCCGAGGATCGCCAGGGCGATGACCAGCGCCGGAGCGGCGGTCGACTGGAAGCCCTGGGCGAGGCCCTGGATGATGTTCGTCGCGTGCCCGGTCTCCGAAGCGCGGGCGATCGTCTTCACCGGCCGGAACCGGGTCGACGTATAAAATTCGGTGATCACGAAGAGCAGCGCCGTCACCGCGACGCCGATCACCGCGCAGAGCCAGAGGTCGGTGACCGTGATCGCCTTGGCCGCCGTGTCGAGCACGCCGACCCGCACCGGATCGCTCATCAGCCAATCGGTGATCGGGTAGAAGGCCGCGATCGAGATCAGCCCGGCGAGGATCACGCCCTGGTAGAGGGCGCCCTCGACCCGGTCGGATTTCGTCCGCACCACCAGCGCGCCGATGATCGAGGCGATGATCGCGACGCCGCCGAGCACCAGCGGGTAGATCGCGACCTCGCGGGCGAAGTCGCCGTTGAAGGTGAGGACGCCGAGCAGCATCACGGCGACCGAGGTGACCGCGTAGGTCTCGAACAGGTCGGCGGCCATGCCGGCGCAGTCGCCGACGTTGTCGCCGACGTTGTCGGCGATCACGGCGGGGTTGCGGGGATCGTCCTCGGGGATCCCCGCCTCGACCTTGCCGACCAGGTCGGCGCCGACGTCGGCGGCCTTGGTGAAGATGCCGCCGCCGAGCCGGGCGAAGACGGAGATCAGCGAACCGCCGAAGCCGAGGCCGACCAGCGCGTCGACGGCCTCCTTGTCGGTGGTGCCGACGACCTTGATCAGGAACCCGTAGTAGCCGGCGACCCCGATCAGGGCGAGGCCGACGACCAGCAGACCGGTGACCGAGCCGCCTTTGAAGGCGACGTCGAGCGCCGGCGGCACGCCGCCGCGGGCCGCCTCGGCGACGCGGGCGTTGGCCCGCACCGAGACGTTCATCCCGATGAAGCCGGTGGCGCCGGAGAGGATCGCGCCGATGACGAAGCCGAGCGCGGTCTTCCAGTCCTGCAGAACCAGCAGCAGGACCGCGATCGGCACCGCGACGGCGGCGATGATCGTGTACTGGCGGTTCAGGTAGGCCTGGGCCCCTTCCTGGACGGCGCCCGAGATTTCGCGCATGCGGTCGTTGCCCGCGGGCTTCGCGAGCAGGCGCTGGGTGACGATAAGTCCATAGATGACGGCGGCGATGGCGCAGACGAGCGCGACGACCACTCCGTAATCGGTAAGAAATTCGGTCAAGTTCCTATTCCTCCGGTGGTTTTAGCGGCGCGGGAGTCTATAGACGAAGGCGGCGACGCCGCGCCTCGACCCGCTCTGGAAGGTGTTTTGCGACCGCCGGCAGCAGCTCAGGCGGGCTCGGAGGCGTGCGCGCCCGCGTAGGTGCGGCGGGTCTCCGCCACCGCGTCGCGGTAGATGTCCTCGATCGAGATCCCTGCGTCGAGCGCCTCTCGCGCCCGCTGGGCGCCGTTTCGCTCCGGCAGCCGCAGGTCGAGGCCCAGACGCCCCCGCGCCGGCTCGGTCCAAGCCAGCACCTGCTCCAGCCACGACCGGGTCGGCAGCTCCTCGCCTCGCCGGAAGTCGATCATCCGGCCGCCGGCGCCGTGGCGGATCGCCCGCCAGAGGTTCTCCTCGATCTCGCGGTCGGCCAGCGGCGCCCCCCGCCCGTCATATCCGCGCTCGTCGTAGTCGAGCGCGGTCTGGGCGATGCAGGCGGCGATCAGCCCCGCCATCGCGAACGACTCCTCACCCCGGGTCTGCGCGTCGCAGATCCGCACCTCGACGGTGCCGAAGCTGTGGTGCGGCCGCACGCTCCACCACAGCTGCGTCGGCTCGACCACCGAGCCGAGGCGCTCGAGGGCGCCGACGAACCCGGCGTAGGTGCTCCAGTCGCGGAACGGCGACGGCACCCCGCAGCGCGGGAAGGTGCGGGTGAAGATCTCGGTGCGGACGCTGTGCAGGCCGCTGTCGCGGCGGTCGAGGAAGGGCGAGTTGGCCGACACCGCCAGCAGCAGCGGCAGCAGCTCGCGCATCCAGTCGCAGACGGCGATCGCCCGGTCGGCCCCCCGGATCCCCATGTGCAGGTGCAGGCTCCAGGTGTTGTTGCGCTGGGCGACCCAGCCGAGTTCGTGACGGAGCCGGTTGTAGTGCGGGGTGTCGATGATCCGCTGGTCGAGGTAGCCGGCCCAGGGGTGGGTCCCCATCGCCCCCAGGGTCAGGCCGATCCCGCCGACGACGTCGAAGAGGCGCGCCCGGCGCTCGCGCTGGCGGGAGGCGGCTTCGGCGAAGGTCTCCGAGCGCCCGGAGCGGATCTCGATCTCGGAGGCGATCAGCTCCCCCGCCGCCGACTCCGCCAGCACCTCGTCGCGCCGGCAGGCGGCCATCACGTCCTCGAAGCGGTGCTCCAGCTCCAGCGTCTGCGGGTCGAGGATCGCGAACTCCTCCTCGAGGCCGATCGTGAAGTCCTGCGAGGCCTCGAACTTCTCGCGGGCGAGATCCAGGTCCAGTGCCAAGGGTCGCGCAGCCAGCTAGGCGAGGTAGAAGTAGAGCGCGTAGAGCAGGTCGACGGCGGGGCTGGAGGTATGGACCGTCACCTCCGGCGGCACCTGCAGGAGCTGCTCGGAGTAGTTGAAGATGATCTTCACACCGGCTTTGACCAGGCGGTCGGCGACGTCCTGGGCCGCCTCGGCCGGGACCGCGAGGACGCCGACGACGATCTCCTCCTCGGCGACGACCGTGGGCAGGTCGCCGATGTCCCGCACGGCCAGCTCGCCGATCGGGTTGCCGACGACGCCGGGATCGCTGTCGAAGACCGCGACGACCTGGAAGCCGTGGTCGGCGAAGATCGAGGAGGTGGCGATCGCCTGGCCGAGGTTGCCGGCCCCGAAGAGGGCGATGTTGTGCTGGCCGGAGGTGCGGAGGATCTTGCGGATCTCCGAGACCAGCGACTCGACGTTGTAGCCGACCCCGCGCTTGCCGAACTTGCCGAAGCCGGAGAGGTCGCGGCGGATCTGGGTCGGGTTGATGTGGGTGTACTCGGAGAGCTCCTGCGAGGAGATCGTCTCCCGCCCCATCTTCCGCGCCTGCGTCAGCACCTGCAGGTAGCGCGAAAGCCGCGCCGCGACGCCCAGCGAGAGCCTCTCGCCTTCGACCGGAAACGCCCCTGCGGCGTCGAACTCCTCGATCACCTCGACCATGCCCCCACAGTATCGAGCCTGGCCGTGAGCGCCGCGCGGTCGAGGATCAGCTCCGAGACCTCGACCCCGTCGACCTCGACCACGGGGATCCGCTCGAGGTGGCGCCGCAGCAGCAGCTCGTGGCTCTCGATGTCGACCTCGTGCAGCTCGAAGCGGTAGCCCTGCTCGTGCAGGGCGACGATCTGCTCCAGCGCCTGCTCGCAGAGATGACACCCCGGACGGGAGTAGACGACGACGTCGGTCATCGCTCAGTGGGGGACCGCGGCCTTGGCTTCGCCGCTGGCGAAGGCGTCGTAGCCGAGGTAATCGGGGTACGGGATCGGCTCGACGTAGCGGGCGGCGGCTCCGATCATCGCCGCGTTGTCGGTACACAAAGCGATCGGGACCAGCTTCAGCCGCACCCCCATCTCCTCGCAGAGCTGACCGACCGCCTCGCGCAGGGGCCCGTTGGCGGCGACGCCGCCGCCGAGAGCGACCGCCTCCCACTCCCCCTTCTTCAGCGCCCGCTTCAGCTTTGCCCTCAGCTGCTCGACGACGGCGGCCTGGAAGGAGGCGGCGAGGTCGGCCCGCCGCGCCTCCACGCCCTCGGGACCGAGTTCCCTGCAGCGGTAGAGGACCGCGGTCTTGAGGCCGCTGAAGCTGAAGTCGAGGCCGGGGTTGCGGGACATCGCCACCGGCATCTCGAACGCCTCCGGGTCGCCCCCCTCGGCCTCGCGCTGGACCGCCGGCCCGCCCGGGTATCCCAACCCGAGCAGGCGGGCCGACTTGTCGAAGGCCTCGCCGGCGGCGTCGTCGAGGGTCTGGCCGAGCAGCTCGTAGCCCTCGTGGTCGCGGACGCCGGCGAGCAGGGTGTGACCGCCGCTGGCGATCAGGCAGAGGAAGGGCGGCTCCAGCGGCTCGGGCTCGAGGAAGTTGGCGGCGACGTGACCCTGCAGGTGGTCGACCGGGATGAAGGGCAGCCGGCGGGCGGCCGCGACCCCCTTGGCGGCGCTGATCCCGACCAGCAGCGCCCCGATCAGGCCCGGGCCCGCGGTCGCGGCGACCGCCTCGACCTCGTCGAGGGTCACGCCCGCCTCGGCCAGCGCCGCCGCGATCACCGGCTCGACCAGCTCCAGGTGGTGGCGCGCGGCCACCTCCGGGACGACGCCGCCGAAGCCGGCGTGGGCGGCGGCCTGGGAGGAGATCACGTTGCCGAGGATCCGCGGGCCGTCGAGGACGGCGGCGCAGGTGTCGTCGCAGGAGGTCTCGATCGCCAGCAGCATCAGCCGGTCCTCAGTCCAGCCACATGATCAGCGCGTCCTCGCCGTTGTCGTGGTAGTAGCGAGGGCGGACGCCGGCGGAACGGAACCCGAAGCGTTCGTACATGCCGATCGCGCGGTGGTTGGAGACGCGGACCTCGAGCGTGAACGGCAGCATCCCCTGCGACTCCTCGACCAGCCGCCGCATCAGCTGCCCGGCGACGCCGGTGCCGCGGCGGGCGGGCGCGACGGCGATGTTCATCAGGTGCCAGACCTGGTCGTAGCGGGAGCAGACCACGTAGCCGAGCAGCTCCTCGTCGGCGCTGGCGGCGAGGCAGATCCCCGACGGCTTCGAGAGCTCCAGCACGAACATCGCCAGCGACCACGGGGTCGGGAACGAGCGCCGCTCGATCGAGATCACCGCCGGCAGGTCGCTGTAGGCGAGCCTGCGGACCTGGACCTCCTGGTTCAGCTCACTTGTCTCTTTGTGAAGCGTCTCGCTCACGCCACCGCTCCGCGTCGGGGGGTCTGAGGTAGATCGGGACGAGCCCGTCGGGCTCCGAGCCGCCCGCCGCCGCCAGCGCGCAGACGTGCCGCGCCGCGACCCGGTGGACGGGATCGGAATCGTCCGCTATCCGGACGCCGTCTCGGGCCAACTCGTGACGGAATCGTACCGCCCCCGAGCCGGCGACCGACGGCGTTTCCTCCAGCGCCGCCACCCGCTCGGCCAGCTCCTCGGGCCGGTAGACGGCGGGCTCCCAGATCCGCGACCCAGAAGCGTCGTAGAGCGCGGCGAAGACCTCGCCGCGCCAGCCGTCCAGGACCGCCAGCGCTCGGCTGTTCCTTTTCGCTGCCATGCCCCGAGAAGGAACAGCCGAAGCGTGGTGCTCGAAGATCCCCGCGGCCAGGGCGTCGAGCGTGCAGACGCCCCGCGCCGGCAGGCCGAGGCTGACGCCGAGGCCCCGGGCGCTGGCGATGCCGACACGCAGGCCGGTGAACGTGCCCGGGCCGAGGCCGACGGCGAGCAGGTCGACGCGCTCCCAGCCGCCGGCCGCGACGGCCGCCCGCTCGACCTCCTCCAGCAGCCTGGTCGCGTGCAGCGGCCTTCCGGCGGGGGAAAGCCCCAGCTGCGACTCGTGCAGGACCTCTCCGTCGCGCCAGGCGCAGGCGACGGTGTCGACCGTCGCGGTGTCGAAGCCGACGACTACCAGGGGTGCGCTACCCCGTCACCGTGAAAGCCCAGGAACCGACTTTCTTTCCCTTGACGTACCAGCTGACGACGTGCTTGCCGGGGATCGTCGAGGTGATCTTGTTGACGTAGAGCGTCCCCTGTTCGGCTTCCTGAGCCTGGGCGCAGAGGTTTTTCCCGCTCGGGAACTTGACGCAGACGCTGTAGGCGACGTCGCCGGCGAGGCTTTTGAAGAAAGCGCCCTTCTTGGCTTTCTTCGGGCACTTGTGGGCGGGCTTGGCGTTACGGGAGACCCCGCAGCCGACGTAGTGCTTGTAGGCGGCCGCGCTGGCCGAAGCGGGCACCGCCGCGATCAGCAATCCGCTCACCAACATCGCCGCCGCGAGCGCCTTCAGTCCCTTCATCCCGTCCCAGCCTTTCTCTTCGAGTTCCGAGCGCCGATGCTAGCGGCGCGCCCTTCCCTGAACACTCCCGGCGCCGGTTTGGTGCGCCGCTCCCGCCCGCTACCCCTACCAGTCGACTTCTACCCGACGCCGCTCCTCGTCGAGATGGGAGAGCCGGACCGTGAGCGCCGGGCGGTCGATGCGGCCCGAGCCCGCGGCCGGCCACTCGACGAAGGCGACGCCCTCGGGACGCAGGTAATCGTCGAGCAGGGCCGGGTCCTCGCCCTCCAGGGTCTGCAGGCGGTAGAGGTCGAGGTGGGATACCGGCATCCGGCCGCCCTCGTAGCGCTGGCCGATCGTGAAGGTCGGCGAGGTGACCGGGCCGGGGACGCCGAGGGCGCGGCAGGCGCCGCGGACCAGGGTCGTCTTGCCGGTGCCGAGCTCGCCGGAGAGGAGGACGACGTCGCCCAGTCGCAGACGGGCGGCGATGCGGGCGCCGAGCTCTTCGGTCTCGGCAGCGCTGCTCGTCTCGACCGCCTCTACGGACATGGCTGGCCCGCTCTACCCGAAGAAGCCGAGCTGGTCGGCCGGCGGCGGGGGCGGCGCGTCCTCGCCGGCTTCGGCCTCGGCGATCTCCTCCGCACTCGGCGCCGAGCCGGGCAGCGGCCGCCCCAGCAGCTCCGGGATCGTCGCGAAGTCGGCCCGCAGCGTCTCCTTGACGGCCGGCGTGCGGAGAGCGGCGGCGGGGTGGAAGAGGGGCAGCAGGAAAACCGTCCGGCCCCCCAGATCGTGCACCTGCGGGGTGCCGCGGACCTTGGTGATCCCGGTCGGGCTGCCGGTCAGCAGCTTCGTCGCGAAGTTGCCGAGCGTGCAGAGGACCCGCGGCTCGATCAGCCGCACCTGCTCGAACAGGTAGGGCTCGCAGGCCTGGATCTCCAGCGGCTGGGGATCGCGGTTGCCGGGCGGGCGGGACTTGAGGACGTTGGCGATGAAGACGTCGTCGCGGGCGAGCCCGATCTCCTCCAGCATCTGGTTCAGCAGCTGGCCGGCGCGGCCGACGAACGGCAGCCCCTGGCGGTCCTCTTCGGCCCCCGGCGCCTCGCCGACGAACATCAGGTCGGCGTCGGCGTTGCCGGCCCCGAAGACCGCCTTGGTGCGCGTCTCGTACAGGGGGCACTTGGTGCAGCCCTGGACCTCCCGGTAGAGATCGACCAGCCGCTCCCGCCGCTCCTCGGCGCTCGCGCTCACGGCTTCTCCCCCGCCGCCCGCCGCTTGCGCGACTCGGCCATCCGGTCCTGCCGCGCCGCCTCCCGCTCCCGCCGCCGCGATTCGTCCGAGCGCACGCCGGCGCCGCGCGGCTGGCGCCCGGGCGGCGAGACCGCCGAGAAGAGGCGGCGGCTGCGCTCGGCGCCGCAGCTGGGACAGGCGACAGCCGCCCCGGCGGCTGCCAACTCCTCGAAGCGCATCCCGCACTCCCCGCACTCGAACTCGTAGATCGGCATCGGCGACTCCATCGTAGTTCGCGACAACCGGGTTTTCCGGCTTCGAATACTCTGCCGGCGATGAGGCGCATGGGGAGAGCGAGCGCGGTGGTGCTCTGCGCGCTGCTGGTGCTGGCGCTGCCGGCGGCGGCGAGCGCCGGGCAGCACGCGATCGTCAAGCGGAAAAGCATGCACCTGAACTTCAGGCTGCCCGCCGCCAAGGGGGTCGCGATCTCCGTCGAGACCAGCGGCCACCGCCAGATCAGGATCGGCGTCGAAAAGGGCGAATCGCTCGCCTTCTACACCGGCCTCGGCCGGGTCAGCCGCAAAGGGATCGAAGCCGACCTCGGCCGCTTCGGGCGCGTCTCCCTCCGCTTCCTCCCGAAGTCGACGTCACGGGGAGGCGGGCTGAACGACCTGCTGCCGCCACCGTTGCGGCAGAAGTGCAGGGGCCGGGCGCCAGTCCTCGAACGGGGGGTGCTCGTGGGCAACGTCCGCTTCCGGGGAGAGCACGGCTACGTCCGCGCCGTCGCCCACCGCGTCCAAGCGCATCTGGTCCGCAGCTACAGGCAGGTCTGCAGGTGGGGGGCACGCGCCAGGGCGGCTGCGAGCGCGGCCGAGCGGGACAAGGCCGAGGTGCTGACGCTGTCGCTCGAGGCGCACAAGCGAGGGATCGAGCGCGGCCTGACGGTGTTCTCGATCGTGCTTCCGGGCAAGGACGGGAAGCACCCCGAAGGGCTGACGATCGGCATCGCCCTGCGCAAGGAGAAGGTGGAAGGGGTCGGCACCACCAAGGGGGCGCTCGTCTTCGATGCCGACGCCGGGATCATCGCCAGCCCCCGTGGCAGGCAGCCGGTCACCGCCGAAGCGAAGCTGCCGGCCCCCTTCGCCGGAACCGGCGCCTACCTGAAGGAACCGGGCCAGGAGCCCTCCTGGAGCGGAGACCTCGGCGTCCACATGCTCGGCAACGGCCTGGTGCCGCTGACGGGCGAAGAGTTCGAATTCGACTTCTGCCGCGCGATCTCGGAGCGCGAGATCGAACGCTGCCTCGAAAAGGCGAAACCCTCCGAGCGGCCGCTCGCCCTCTCGCCGCGGCGGCTCGGCCGACTGATCGCTCAGGGCAGCGGCTCCCACTCCCAGCCCTTGGCGCTGGCCAGGCTCTCCTCGCTGAGGTAGCGGCGGAACTCGTCGAGCTCGGCCGGCTCGACGCTGTAGACGTGCTGGGGCTCCGGGAAGCGGCGGCTGCGCACCTCCCGGCTGTAGGTCTTGACCGCCTCGACCATGGTCTCGTGGACGTCGGCGTAGCGCTTGACGAACTTCGCCATGTGGCCGGTGGTGATCCCGAGCAGGTCGTGGAAGACGAGGACCTGGCCGGAGGTGCCGGCACCGGCGCCGATCCCGATCGTCGGCACCTCGAGCTTCTTGGCGATCTCGTCGCTGATCGCCGAGGGGACCGCCTCGATCACGATCGCGAAGCAGCCGACCGACTGCAGGGCGAGGGAGTCCTCGAGCAGCTTGATCGCGCTCTTGGCGCTCTTCCCCTGGGCTTTGTAGCCGCCGAGGGCGGTCGCGGTCTGGGGGGTGAGGCCGACGTGGCCCATCACCGGGATGCCGGAGTTGACGATCGCCCGGGCGCGCTCGACGATGACGCCGCCGGCCTCGAGCTTGACGGCCTGGCAGCCGGTCTCCTTGATCAGGCGCTGGGCGCTGCGGATCGCTTCCTCGCTGCTCGCCTCGTAGCTGCCCATCGGCATGTCGCCGATCATCAGCGGCGTCTTCAGGCCGCGGCGGACGGCCTTGCCGAGGATCACCATCTCGTCCATCGAGACCATCTCGGTCCCGGGGTAGCCGAGGACGACGTTGGCGGCGGAGTCGCCGACGAGGACGATGTCGACGCCGGCCGCCTCGGCGACGGTCGCCGAGGGGTAGTCGTAGGCGGTGACCATCACGATCGGCTCGCCGTTGGTCTTCATCTCGGCCAGGCGCGGCAGGCCGACCGGTTTGCGGTCCGAGGTCGGGGCGGTGTGTGAGCGGCCGCCGGAGCTCATTTGAGCAGCACCTCCGGGTGGCTGTCGATCGCGATCGCCTCGTTGTTCTCGTCGACGTGGACGACGACCGGGTCGTAGCGCTCCAGGTCCGACTCGTCGTAGGCGCCGAAGGAGGCGACGATGATCTTGTGGCCGGGCTCGACCAGGTGGGCGGCGGCGCCGTTGACCTGCATCGTCCCCGAGCCGGCCTCGCCGTCGATCACGTAGGTGACGAAGCGGGAGCCGTTGTCGACGTCCCAGACGTGGACCTGCTCGTTGGTGATCAGATCGGCGCCGGCCATCAGCTCGGTGTCGATCGTGATGCTGCCGATGTAGTCGACGTCGCAGTCGGTCACCGTCGCCCGGTGGATCTTCGACTTCAGCATCTGTCTCTGCACGGGGTTCTCCCTTTCGCGGGCTAGGTGTCGGATTTGTCGGGGTGGATCAAGACGTTGTCGATCAGGCGGGCGGCGCCGACGCGGGCGGCGACGAGGACGAGGACGGGACGGTCGGCGAACCGCTCGACCGGGTCCAGCGTCTCCGCGTCGCGGGCCTCGAGGTACTCGGGAGCGATCGCGGCGGCGGCGCGCGCGGCGCGGGCGGCCTCGAGGCCGTCGGCGAGGGAACCGGCGCGGGCCTCGCGCTCGGCGGCGGCGAGGGCGCGGGAGAGCGCCGTCGCCCGCTCGCGGTCGGAGGGCTCCAGGTAGGCGTTGCGGCTGCTCATCGCCAGCCCGTCGGGCTCGCGCACGGTCGGCAGCACCTCGACCCGGACCGGGAAGTCGAGGTCGCGGACCATGCGGCGGATCACCACCGCCTGCTGGGCGTCCTTCTGGCCGAAGTAGGCGACGTCGGGGCCGACGAGGTTGAAGAGCTTGGCGACGACGGTGGTGACGCCGCGGAAGTGCTCGGGGCCGCGGCGGGCGGCATCGCCGTCGAGGACGCTGATCAGCGAGCCGGTTACCTCCACCGCGGTCGAGGAGTCCGGCGCGTAGACCTCCTCGGCAGGCGGCGCGAAGACGAGGTCGGCGCCGGCCCCGGCGGCGAGCCGGAGGTCGCGCTCCTCGTCGCGCGGGTAGCGGTCGAGGTCCTCGCCGGGGCCGAACTGGGTCGGGTTGACGAAGAGGCTCATCACCACCAGGTCGCACTCGTCGCGGGCGGCGACGATCAGCGAGAGGTGCCCCTCGTGCAGGTAGCCCATCGTCGGCACCAGCCCGATCCTCAGCCCCTGCCGGCGCGCCGGCTCCAGAGCAGCGCGGAGCTCGGCCTTCGTGCGCAGAGCGGGAGCGGCCACGGTGGGACGAGAGTTATCGACGAGGAGATCGGGGTTCATAGGTCCATGCCCTGGGGGTCACGGCCGTGCAGGGCAAAATTATAGGCACGCTTCGTGGCGCGTCTGTGACAAAAGAAGCAGAAGATTCCCTAACTGCTCGCAGGCGGCGTGCTGAACTCGATCCGGCGGACCGGCTTCGCCGGCGCCCCGGCCGCGATCGTGCCGCCCTCGACGTCGCGGTTGACGACCGAGTTGGCGCCGATCACGCAGCGGTCGCCGACGCTGACGCCGCTGGTCACCGCGCAGTTGACCCCGAACCAGCAGTTGGCCCCGATGCGCACCGGTCCCTTGCTGGTGAAGCCCTGCCAGGTGATCGGCTTCTCGGGATCGTCGTAGCGGTGCTCGGCGTCGCCGACGAAGCAGCCGTTGGCGAACATCGTGTGGTCGCCGATCGCGACGCTCTCCTGCGCGGCGATCATCACGTTGCGGTTGAGGAAGCAGCCCTCGCCGATCTCGATCCGCGCCCCCGGCGCCAGGGTCAGCCAGCAGCCCGGCTCCAGCAGGGTCCCCGCGCCGATCGTCAGCCGCCCCTCGTCGAGCGCCTCGAGGATCTCGCCCTCGACCGGGTGGCGGACGAAGAAGCCGCCCCGCGCCGCGTGCCGGTCGATCCGCCAGCGCCGCAGCAACCGCCGGTTGCGCTCGTACCAGCGCCGCTTCGCCCACCAGAGTCGCCAGCCCTTCGTTGCCATTCCGGCACGTTATGCCACCGGCGTTCGTCCTTTGTTCGCCGGTCGATGAACAAAGGACGAACGCCGCCTACACTGGGCGCGTGGCGGACCTGCGCGGCGGCATCGACCTCGGCGGCACCAAGATCCAGACGGCGATCGTCGACGGACGGGGCGACGTGGTCGGGCAGGCCCGGCGGCCGACGCCGACCGGCGGCGGCCCCGAGGACGTGGCGGCGGCGATGGCGGAGGCCCTGCGCGAGGCGGCGAAGGAAGCGGGCGTCGAGAGCGGCGATCTCGCCGGGGTCGGCGTCGGCTCGCCCGGCGACGCCGACGAGAAGACCGGTGTCGTCTCCGCGGCGAAGAACCTGCCCGGCTGGGAAGGCAGCTTCCCGCTCGCCGAAAAGCTGAAGCAGGCGCTGGGGACGGAGGTCGAGGTCGGCAACGACGTCCAGGTCGCGACCGAAGCCGAGTTCCACCTCGGCGCCGGCCAGGAGTTCGAGAGCCTGCTCGGCGTCTTCTGGGGCACCGGGGTCGGCGGCGGGCTGGTGCTCGGCGGCAAGCCCTGGCTGGGCCGCGGCGCCGCCGGGGAGATCGGCCACATGGTCGTCAAGCGCGGCGGCGCCAAGTGCCCCTGCGGGCGCAAGGGCTGCCTCGAGGCCTACGCCGGCCGCTCGGCGATGGAAGCCGAGGCGCGGCGCCAGCACGAAGAGGGTCAGAAGACCGACCTCTTCCACCTGATGGAGAAGCACGACAAACCGCGGCTGACCAGCGGCATCTGGGAGCGGGCGCTCGACCACGGCGACCACCTCGCCGAAAAGCTGATCGAGCGCGCGGTCGAGGCGCTGGGGACCGGCATCGCCTCCGCCGTCAACCTCGTCGACCCCGAAGCCGTGATCCTCGGCGGCGGCCTCGGCGTCCGCTTCGGCGAGCGGCTGATGGACCCCCTCTGCGAGGAGATGTCCAAGCACCTCTTCGTCGACGAGCGGCCGCCGGCGGTGCGGGTCGTCTCGCTCGGCGATCTAGGCGGCGCCATCGGCGCTTCTTTGCTGGTCTCCCGCTAGACGCGGCCCGAGGTTTGCCGCTGCTGGCGGGCGACCGCGTCGACCAGGACGGCCAGCAGGAGGACGCCGCCGGTGACCATCAGTTTCACCGCCGAGGAGAGCGAGAGCAGGTCCATCCCGTTGGAGATCGAGCCGATGACGAGCGCTCCCAGCAAGGCCGTCCAGACCGAGCCGCGGCCGCCGAAGAGGCTGGTCCCGGCGATCACCGGGCCGGCGATCGCCAGCAGCAGCAGTTCGTTGCCGCCGGAGTTCTGGTTGACCGCGAACAAGCGCGAGGCAGCCATCACCCCGCCGATCGCCGCCATCGAGCCGGAGATCGTGAAGACGGCGACCCGCACGGCGTTGACGCGGATGCCGGCCCGCCGCGCCGCCTCGGCGTTGCCGCCGACGGCGAACACATGGCGGCCGAAGGTGGTGCGCTTGGCCACGTACTCCATGCCGACGACGAAGCCCAGGAGGATCATCACCGCCAGCGGCACGCCGCGGTCCGAATTGAGAATCGCAACCGCGGCGATCACCAGGGCGGAGAGGAAGACGAAGCGGACGACCAGCGGCAGCGGGCCGCCGTCGGCGAGACCGGCGGAAACCCGTTTGCGGTATCCCAGGACGAGCACCGCGCCATAGGCGGCGATGATCGCCGCGGCGAAGATCCAGCCGACCGTGTCGGAGTAGAAGGTGTTGGCGAGGCCGGTGATCTTGGGGTCGTTGATGTTCAGCGAGCCGGTCTTGCCCAGCACCTGCAGCAACGCCCCTTCCCAGGCCAGGAGGCCGGCCAGGGTAACGACGAAGGAGGGCACGACGAAGCGGCTGAACAGCGAGCCCTGCAGGAACCCGATCCCGGCTCCGACTGCTACCGCGGCGGCGATCGCCAGGTAGGCGTTCCAGCCGTGGTTGACGCTCAAAACCGCCATCACCGCCGCCGAGAGGCCGCTGACGGCGCCGACCGAGAGGTCGATCTCCCCCAGCAGCAGGACGTAGACGATGCCGACCGAGATCAACCCGATCGTCGTGATCTGCAGCATCAGGTTGGTCAGGTTCTGAGCCGAGAGGAAGCGTTCTTCCTGCACCTGGAAGATGATCGCGATCACGATCAGGCCGAGCACGACCCGGACCGAGGAGAGGTCACCCTGGACCAGGCGGCGCAGGGCCTGCCCGGTGGTCGAGCGGCCCTCCGTGCCCTCGTCGGCGGTCGCTGCTCCGGTCGCGCTCATGCCCGCTCCTCCTCCCCTGCCCGCTCACCTTTGTCGCGGCCGTCGCCGACCCCGGTGATCGCGGCGACGACCTGCTCCTCGGTTGCTTCCTCGGCTCTGAACTCCCCGGCCGCGCGGCCGAGGCGGAGGACGAAGACGCGATCGGCGATCGCGAAGACGTCGGCCAGGTTGTGGCTGATGACGACGACGCCGAGGTTCCGCTCCCGCAAGCGCCGGATCAGCTCCAGCACCTGCTTGGTCTGCGGCACGCCGAGCGCCGCGGTCGGCTCGTCGAGCATCACCACTTTCGGATCGCCCAGCAGCGAGCGGGCCACCGCCACCTGCTGGCGCTGACCGCCGGAGAGGGTGCCGACCTCCGAGCGCAGGCTCGGAATCGTCACCGCCAGGTTCGAGAGCAGGTCCGCCGTCTCGTGCTCCATCTTCACCTCGTCGAGCTGGCGGGAGACCTGGCCGGGCCCCGCAGAAACCTGCTCGCGGCCGAGGAAGAGGTTGGAGACCACGTCGAGGTTGTCGCACAGCGCAAGGTCCTGGTAGACGGTCGCGATCCCCAGCTCGGTCGCATCCTGCGGCCTCGAGATCCGCACCTCCCGCCCCTCGAAGCGGACGGCGCCGTCGTCGGGCGGGTTGATGCCGGCGATCGCCTTGACCAGCGTCGACTTGCCGGCGCCGTTGTCGCCGACGAGGCCCACGACCTCGCCGGCGCTGACGGCGAAGTCGACCCGATCCAAAGCCTGGACCGGGCCGAATCGCTTGCTTATGCCCTCCAGCTCGAGGAGCGGAGTGCCGTCCGCGGCCATCTCAGCCGGTGATTCCCGCTTCTTTGCAGGCGGTCTGGTAGGCGCTCGTGCAGAGTTCGGAGACCGAGACGAACCCGTCTTTGACCACCGTCGACTTGACCTTGTCCTTGGTCACCGCAACCGGTTCCAGCAGCACCGACGGCACTTCGGCTTTGCCGTTGTTGACTTCTTCGGTGACTTTTTCCTGCGGGACTTCTTCGCCTTCGAGCAGGGCGACCGCGATTTCCGCGGCGATTTCCGTCTCCGGCGGAATCGCCTTGTACACGGTCATGTACTGCTGGCCGGCGAGGATCCGCTGCAGGCCGGCGACCGTCGCGTCCTGGCCGGTGACCGGCCGTTCTGCGGGGTTTATGCCGGCGCCTTTCATCGCCGCGATCGCGCCGCCGCCGGTGTCGTCGTTGGCGGCGTAGATCCCCCAGAACCCTTCGTTGCCGAGCGCGGTGATCGCCTGCTGCGCCTCGCGCTGGGCGTTTTCGGCGGTCCAGCCGGGGGTGTCGTATTCCTTGGCGACGGTGACGCCGGCTTCTTCGAAGCCTTTCTGCGCGCCTTTCTTGAAGAGGGCGGCGTTCGGATCGGCCGGGTCGCCGTTGATCATGATGATCGGCCCTTTGGCCTTGCCGTCTTCCTTCAGTTTTTCCGAGAGGGATTCGGCCTGCAGTTCGCCGACCCGTTCGTTGTCGAACGAGACGTAGGCGGCGACTTCGGAGTTTTCGATCAGGCGGTCGTAGCTGACCACCGGGACGCCCTGGGCGTTGGCTTTTTCGGCGATCGACGCCGCCGATTTGGAGTCCATCGGGTCGAGGATCAGCACTTCCGCGCCCTTGGTCAGCGCCGCTTCGCCCTGGGATTGCTGCTTTTCGGCATCGCCCCCGGCGTTGAAGTAGATGACTTCGCATCCGGGGCACTTTTCCGAGATCGCTTTTTCGATGCCGGGTTTGTCGTTCGTTTCGTAGCGCGGCGTTTCGTTTTCCGGGAGCAGGAGGGCGATCGTTCCGCCGCCGCCACCTCCCCCGCTACTACCGCCGGTGGTGTCGTTGCTGCTGCCGCAGCCGGCCACAACGAGGCCTACCGCTAGCAGCGCGCATCCGATGACAGCAAGTCGTCGCAAAAGCGCTGGATGGGACATGACCCTCCTCCTCGGGGGATTGGCACTCGACGACTACCCCCGTGCAGACGTTTCATTCACCCGCGGGGCGGTCGGATGGGAATCCTGGCCAACCAGCAGCAAAGGACAGCGAATCGTTGGCCTAGGCGGCCACAGGCTCACGCCTGGCGGCACGGCGGCGCTGCGCCTTCGCCGGTTCGACCAGCTCGCGCAGGAAGCTGCCGGTGTAGGAGCCGGAAACCGCGGCGACATCCTCGGGGGTGCCGGTGGCGATGATGCGGCCGCCCTCTTCCCCGCCCTCGGGCCCGAGGTCGACCAGCCAGTCGGCGGTCTTGATCACGTCGAGGTTGTGCTCGATCACGACCACGGTGTTGCCGGCGTCGACGAGGCGGCCGAGGACGTCGAGCAGGCGCTGGACGTCGGCGAAGTGGAGGCCGGTGGTCGGCTCGTCGAGGATGTAGAGGGTGTCGCCGGTCGCGACTTTGGAGAGCTCGGTGGCGAGCTTGACCCGCTGCGCCTCGCCGCCCGACAGCGTCGTCGCCGGCTGGCCGAGGCGGATGTAGCCGAGCCCGACGTCGTTGAGGGTGCGCAGGCGGCGGGCGATCTTCGGCACGTTCTCGAAGAACTCGACCCCTTCCTCGACCGACATCTCCAGCACGTCGGCGATGTTCTTGCCTTTGAAGCGGACCTCGAGCGTCTCGCGGTTGTAGCGCTTGCCGTGGCACTGCTCGCAGGGCACGTAGACGTCGGGCAGGAAGTGCATCTCGATCTTGATCTGGCCGTCGCCCTTGCAGACCTCGCAGCGCCCGCCCTTGACGTTGAAGCTGAAGCGGCCCGGCTTGTAGCCGCGCGCCCGCGACTCCTGGGTCTGCGTG
>JAICSS010000045.1 GCA_025936755.1 Solirubrobacterales bacterium
CCTCGGCGGCGTCCACCTCGGCGAGGATCTCCTCGAGCTCGGCGGACGGCTCCTGCACTGCTGCCGCTTCCTCCTGCTCGGCGCGCTCGGCGGCCTCCATCTCCTCGAGCACCTCGTCGGGCGGCAGCTCGCCACCCTCTGGGATGACCTCGGTCTTGACCTCGGCGCGCATGTCCTCGAAGAGCCCGATCGGGATCTCGTAACGGCCGATCCGCTTGATGGGGTCGGTCTCGATCTTGCGCCGGTCGACGCGGATCTTCTTGGAGTTCCACAGCTCGTCGGCGATGTCGGTCGGCGTCACCGAGCCGAAGAGGGAGCCGGTCGGGCCCGCCTTGACCTCGAACCGCAACACCGTCTTCGAGAGCGCGTCCGCGATCTCTCGCGCCTGGTCGGAGGTCTTCGCCTCGTGGCGGGCGCGCTGGCCCTCGCGCTTCTGCAGCTCCGTGACGCGGGCGGCCGTCGCCTCCTCGGCGAGTCGCCGGGGGAGGAGGTAGTTGCGTGCGTAGCCGCGGGCGACCGAGACGACGTCGCCGCGAAGGCCGACGTGCTCGACGTCCGAGAGGAGGATGACCTCCATCAGCGGTCGCCCCTGTCGCGGTCGCCACGATCGCCGCGGTCGCGCCGCCCGCCGCCGCGCTCCCGGTCCTCCGAGCCCTCGGCGACGTACGGGAGCAGCGCCATCTCGCGCGCCCGCTTCACCGCGGTCGCCACCTGCACCTGGTGCCTGCGGCACGCGCCCGTGATGCGGCGGCTGCGGATCTTGCCCTTCTCGGAGATGTAGCGGCGCAGCTGGTTGACGTTCTTGTAGTCGATCTCCGCGATCTTCTCCTTGCAGAAGAAGCAGTTGCGGCGCCTGATCTGCCCCGCGGGCCCGCCGGGCCGCCTCCGCTGTTGCTGTTGAGTCTTCTCTCTCGCCATGCCTCTCCTAGAAGGGGATGTCGTCGTCTGCTGCAGCCGGGAAGTCGGCGCTCTCCTGCGCTGCGCCCGCGGGCACGAACTGGTTACCGCCGCCGCCGTCGCCGTCGCCGCGGCTGCCGAGGAACTGGACGCTCTCGGCGATGATCTGGACGGCCTGCCGCTTGCCCGAGCCGTCGGTTGCGTCCCACTCGCGCCAGTCGAGCCGGCCGTCGATTCCGACCGGGCGGCCCTTCGAGAGGTACTGCGTGCAGCTCTCGGCCTGGTTGCCGAAGACGGAGACGTCGAAGTAGTTCGGCTTGTCGACCCAGGCGCCCGACTCGTCGCGCCGGCGGCTGTTCACTGCCACCCGCAGGCTGCAAACCGGTGTACCGCCGGGGGTGTGCCGCAACTCGGGGTCCTTCGTCAGATTGCCTACGAGAACGACGCGGTTGATGTTCGCCATGTCTTACTCCTCCTCAGCCTCGGCGGGCTGCTCTTCCGGGGCAGCCTCCTCTTCCGGAGCAGCGTACTCGGGCTCGCTCGTCTCCGAAACGGCCGCTTCGGACGGGGGCGCGTCGACCGCTACGGGAACCGCCGCCGCGTCGTCGCGTGGCGCGCTCGTGCGTGAGCCGGCGATGTGGCGCGTGGCAATGTGGCGCAGCACGGCGTCCTCGATCTTGAGGACGCGGGAGACCTCGGTGAGCGTCTCCGCCTCCGCGTCGAACACGACGAGGTGGTAGACGCCCTCCTCCTTGTGTGCGATCGGGTAGGCGAGTCTCCGCCGGCCCCAGGCGTCGTGGCTCTGCCAGGTGCCGCCGTTCTTCTCGACGAGGTCGCGCGTGCGCGCGACGATGTCGTCCTGGCGGGCCTCGGCCTGCTCGGGGTCCAGCAACAGCAGAATCTCGTAACTCGTCACGTCCCGATGTCCTCCCTTCCCATGGTCTCGATGTCGGCCCCGACTGCCGGCGCTGCTCGGGACAGAACAGCGCGATGACGGGGCAGGAAGCGGC
>JAICSS010000016.1 GCA_025936755.1 Solirubrobacterales bacterium
CACCGCCTACCTCAAGGCCAACTACCCGGCCGAGTACATGGCGGCGGTGATCTCCTCGGTGATGAACACCAAAGACAAGGTGCCCTTCTTCGTCAACCGCTGCGCGGAGATGGGGATCGACGTGCTGCCGCCCGACGTCAACTCCTCCGGGCACAGCTTCGTCGTCTCCGAGAACGCGATCCGCTTCGGCCTCGACGCGGTCAAGAACGTCGGCCACCAGGCGGTCGAGGCGATCCTCCGCGCCCGCGAGGAGAAGCCGATCGAGTCGATCTGGGACTTCTGCGAGCGGGTCGACAGCCGCGCCGTCAACAAACGGGCGATCGAATGCCTGGTCAAGTGCGGCGCCCTCGACTCGACCGGCGACAGCCGCAAAGGCATGCTGGAGACGCTGCCGGCGGCGCAGTCGGCCGGCCAGAAAGCGCAGGAGGACGCGCAGATGGGCCAGGGCTCGATCTTCGACTTCGGCGAAGACGCCGGGGGGGAGGCGCAGTCGCAGGGCGCCCACCACAGGCCGCCGATCCCCGGCGCCGAGTTCGACCGGGCCGAGATGCTGGCGATGGAGAAGGAGACGCTCGGGACCTACCTCTCCTCGCACCCGCTGACCGAAGTCGGGCCGGCGCTGCGGGCCCGGGTCGACTGCAGCCTGGCGCAGCTCGCCGGCAAGCCCGACGGCGCCTGGGTCACGGTCGGCGGCATCGTCGTCGACTGCAAGAAGATCCGCACCAAGAGCGGCAACCAGATGATGTTCGCGACCCTCGACGACGTCGAGGGGCAGGTCGAGATGCTCGTCTTCAAGGCCGACCAGTCCGAGAGCGCCGAGATCATCCAGCCCGACTCGATCGTCCTCGTCCGCGGCCGGATCGACCACAAAGACCGCGGCGAGACGAAGCTGGTCGTGCAGGAGGCGCAGCGCTTCGAACCCGACCAGACGGAGATCGCCAGCGCCGCCAAGCTGGCGCCGGCGGCGAAGCCGGCCGGGCCCTTCGAGGTGCCGATCGCCCTCTCCCGCTGGAACGAGACCCTCTGCGACGAACTGAAGGCGATCTTCGAGCACCACAAGGGCGACGCCGAGGTCTTCCTCGTCGTCGGCGACCGCCGCTTCAAGGTCGGCGAGAAGTACCGGGTGAAGCCGTCGGGCGGCCTGCAGACCGAGCTGGACCATTTGTTGAGCTCCACCGCCCTGGCTGCGTGAGCGCGGCAAATCGCTTGGTGCCGCGGTCTCCCATCCCTAAGCTTCGACGATGACCGCTACGCGCACCACGGTCGGCGAGTGCCGCCAGTGCCGCTCCTTCTGCGACAAGATGGTCGAGCCCCGCGGTTGCGTCGAGCTCGGCTGCCGCTACCTCTACAGCTTCCTCGACCGCCTGACCGGCGAGCAGTACGTCGGCTGCATGCAAGAGGTCTACGCGGCCGAGGTCGAGCTGGGCGCCGTGCTCGAGCCGGGCGGCTTCGGCGGCGTGAAGATGACCGGCGAGCCGCTGCCGCACTGCCAGTTCGCGGTCGAGCGCGCCTACGAGGGCGAGGGGGAGTCCTACGGCTGCGTCAACCGCCGCTTCTTCGACTGCAGCGACGGGGGCAGCGAGGGCCTGCGCGCCTTCGATCTGCGCGACGTCTGAGCGCACTCCAGCGTCTCTTTTCGGGACTCCGGGATCTCGTCGCGGTTCCATGACGCGACATCGTTCCGTGTAGACTTTGCCTCCATGGCCGATTCCTCCGTCGCCGACGTCGACGCCCAAGCGCTGCTCGACGAGGCCAACTCCACCGCCGGCGCCGAGGGCGAGCCGAAGTTCACCCTCGAGCTGAACCAGGACCAGAAGGACATCCGCGAGTGGGTGCACGGCTTCGCCGAGAACGTCGTCCGCCCCGCCGCCGAGGAATGGGACGAGCGCGAGGAAACGCCCTGGCCGGTGATCGAGGAGGCCGCCAAGATCGGCCTCTACAGCTTCGAAGCGGTGGGCCAGTTCTGGGCCGACGAGACCGGGCTGACGCTGCCGATCGCCAACGAGGAGCTGTTCTGGGGCGACGCCGGCATCGGCATGGCGATCATGGGCACGACGCTCGCGGTCGCAGCGATCTTCGGGCAGGGGACCCCGGAGCAGATGGGGGAGTGGATCCCCCAGTGCTTCGGCACGCCGGACGACGTCAAGCTGGGCGCCTTCTGCGCCTCGGAGCCCGATGCGGGCTCCGACGTCTCCGGCATCCGCACCAGCGCCAAATACGACGAGGCGAAAGACGAATGGGTGCTCAACGGCCAGAAGGCCTGGGCGACCAACGGCGGCATCGCCAACGTCCACGTGATCATCGCCTCGGTCGACCGCGAGCTCGGCTCGCGCGGCCACGCCGCCTTCGTGATCCCGCCGGGGACGCCGGGCTGCGAGCAGGGCGCGAAGGTGAAGAAGCACGGCCTCCGCGCCTCCCACACGGCCGACGTCCACCTCGACGACTGCCGCGTCCCGGGCTCCTGCCTGCTGGGCGGCAAAGAGAAGCTCGACGAACGCCTGGCCCGCGTCCGCGAGGGCAAGAAAGCCAAATCGCAGGCGGCGATGCAGACCTTCGAGGCGAGCCGGCCGACCGTCGGCGCCCAGGCGCTGGGGATCGCCCGCGCCGCCTACGAGTACGCCCTCGACTACGCCAAAGAGCGCGAACAGTTCGGCAAGAAGATCATCGAGAACCAGGCGATCGCCTTCGACCTGGCGAACATGAAGCTCGAGATCGACGCCGCCCGCCTGCTCGTCTGGCGCGCCGCCTGGATGGGCCGCCAGGGCCACAAATTCGAAAACGCCGAGGGCTCGATGTCGAAGCTCAAGGCCGGCGAGGTCGCCGTCTGGGTCACCGAGCGGGCGATCCAGATCCTCGGCGGCAACGGCTACACCCGCGAGTTCCCGGTCGAGCGTATGCACCGCGACTCGAAGATCTACACGATCTTCGAGGGCACCTCCGAGATCCAGCGCCTGGTCATCTCCCGCGCGATCTCCGGGCTGCACATCAAATAGAGACTTACGGCGGGAGAGCAAGGGTCGGCCACAGGGGTGCCGGCCCTTGTCGCCTGCCCTGAAACGCCTGGTGGGGAGGGGCCGGTGGGGGTCCCTGGGAGCACCTCCGCCGCGAGGGGCGGAGATTGGCTGACGCCTCAAGAGCTGGTGGCGCGGCTCCATGCTGAGTACCCAGGGACCCCCACCGGCCCCTCCTTCCTCTTCGCAGCCGATTTTGGGCACAGCCTGGTGGGGCGGAAGTCGGATGCGCTTCAGGTCGCTACTTGTTGCGGCGTTTGAGGCCTTCGCGGCGGAGGCGCTTCGCGAGGGTGACTTCGGCTTTGGAGGAACCCTTCTTTTCGGGGCCGGGGGTCTCCAGGGTGGCGGGGAGGCCCTCGAAGCGGGGCTCGGAGAGGAAGGCGGAGAGGCCGCGTTTGCCCATCTCGCCCTTGCCGATGTTGGCGTGGCGGTCGAGGCAGGCGCCGAGGGGGACGGCGGCGTCGTTGACGTGGACGGCGCCGAGGCGGTCGAGCCCGACCTTGGCGTCGGCTTCGTCGAGGACCTGGGCCAGGTGGGCTTCGTCGGTGACGTCGTAGCCCTGGACGAAGAGGTGGCAGGAGTCGAGGCAGAGGCCGAGGCGGGGACCGCTTCCGGCGAGCTCGATCAGCTGTGCGGTCTCGTCGAAGTTGCGGCCGAGGAGGCCTTTGTGGCCGGCGGTCTGCTCGATCAGCAGGCGGCAGCTGTCGGTCTCCTGCAGCGCCTCGGCGATCACCTTGCCGGCCCGTTTCATCGACGGCCCGTGCGGCTCGCCTTTCTGGGCGCCGGGGTGGAGGACGACGCCCGCCGCGCCGATCCCGTCGCCGATCGCCAACGCGTGGGTCAGCGAGGTCAGGGACTTCTTCCGCAGCTCCCTGTCTTTGGTCGCGCAGTTGATCAGGTAGACCGCGTGGATGATCACCGCTTCGACCGGCGAGGCGTCCATCGCCTCGCGGAAGGCGGCGAAATCGGCCTCGCCGTATTTCGTCGGCCGCCACATCCGCGGGCTCTGGTGAAAGATCTGGATAGATTCGCAGCCGCGTTCCCTGCCGCGCTCGATCGCGTTCGGCAGGCCGCCGCCGGTGGAAACATGCGCTCCGATCAACATGCCAAGCGATAACTCCCGTCTCAGGTTTGCCCCCTCGCCGACCGGTGCGCTGCACATCGGCGGAGCGAGGACGGCACTCTACAACTGGCTTGCGGCCCGCCACGACGGCGGCGAGCTGGTGCTGCGGATCGAGGACACCGACCGCGAGCGCTCGACCGAGGAGAACGTCGCCCAGATTCTCGACGCGATGCGCTGGCTCGAGCTCGACTGGGACGTCGGCCCGGTTTCCCAGGCGGAGCGCGCGGACCGCCACGCCGAGGCGCTGCGGCGGCTGCTGGACTCCGGCCACGCCTACCGCGACCACGCCACCGGCAAGGAGGTCGAGGCGTGGAAGGCCGAGCACGGCGCCGGCCGCGGCTACCGCGGCACGCCGACCGAGGACCCGACGGCCGCGATCCGGTTGCGGGTCCCCGGCGAGGGGGAGACCGTCGTCCACGACCTGATCCGCGGGCCCGTCGCCTTCCCCAACGCCAGCTACGACGACTTCGTCATCGCCCGCGCCGACGGCTCGGTCCTCTACAACTTCGCGGTCGCCGTCGACGACGCCGAGATGGGGATCACCGAGGTGGTCCGCGGCGACGACCACCTCTCGAACACGCCGAAGCAGCTGCTGGTGCTGGAGGCGCTCGGCCAGGAGCCGCCCCGCTACGCCCACCTGCCGCTCCTGCACGGCCCCGACGGCAAGAAGCTCTCCAAGCGCCACGGCGCCGCCTCGGTCCAGGAGCTGCGCGCCGCCGGCTACCTGCCGGCCGCGGTCCGCAACTACCTGGCGCTGCTCGGCTGGGGGACCGACGACGACACGACGCTGATGTCGACCGAGGAGCTGGTCCGGCGCTTCCGCGTCGCCGACGTCGGCAAGTCCGCGGCGATCTTCGACGAGAAGAAGCTGCGCTGGCTGAACGGTCGCTTCATGCGGGAGATGCCGCTCGACGAGTACACCGCCGCGGTCGCCCGCCACCTCGGCCGCGAGGCCGACGAGCGCCTCCGCGCCGCCTGCGGGATCGCCCAGGAGAAAGCGCAGACCCTGGAGGAGGTCTGGGCGCTGATCCGCTTCCTCTTCGAGCCGCCGGTCTCCGACGAGAAAGCCTGGGGGAAGGTGATGAAGGAGGGGACCGGACCCGTCCTGGAGGCCGTGGCCGAGGCGCTGGAGCCGGTCGAGCCGTTCGAGCCCGCCCGGATCGAGGCGGCGCTGGCGCCGCTGCTCGACCGTTTCGGCCTCAAGCCGGGCAAGCTCTACCAGCCGATCCGGGTGGCGATCACCGGCACCTCGATCTCGCCGGGGATCTTCGAGTCGCTGGCAGCGCTGGGCAGGGAGCGTTCCCTGGAGCGGATCCGCGCCGCCGCGGAGCGCCTTCCGCCCGCTTGACCCCCCGCAAGCTGCTCCACACTTTTGGGGTTGTAAAGGGTCCCTGAGCTAAACCCCGGAGCGGTAGCTGCCGATGGGAGGGGTGCCAATGAGCGTCACCGCCGCCCACAGCAACGGCAAGGTCCCCCTGCACGAGACCGCCAAACCGGGATCCCGTCCCGCCGCCGCGCCTGGAAGCCGCCTCGCCGAGGCCTTCGAGGCCGTCGAGCGCGTCCCGGTCCTGATCGAGTCGCGCCAGCGCGTGATCGCCGCCGCGACGGCCGAGACCGCCCGCGCGGGCGAGATCATCGAAGCCGTCGAGAGCGACGTCGCCCTGGCGATCTCCGTCCTCCGCCAGGCCAACCGGGGCGGCCTCGTCGCCGGCGGCATCGCCGGCATCCCGGCGGCGGTCGAGGTCCTCAAGCCCGCCGGCGTCCTCGCCCTCGCCGGCACCGCGCCCAGCTTCGACTTCTTCGACTCCAGCGGCGGCTGGGAGCTGAAGCCCGAGCGCTTCCGCGTCCACGCCCTCGCCGCCCAGCGCGCCGCCGACCGCCTCGGCCGCGTCGTCGGCTGGAGCGAACGCGACGAGCTGGCGGTGGCGGCGCTGCTGCACGACGTCGGCCGCCTCGTGATCTCCCGTCTGCACCCCGGCTACAAGGTCTACTTCGACGCGATCTCGCGCACTCCCGAGCAGCGACTGCGCGAGGAACGCGAGCAGCTCGGAATCGACCACGCCCTGGTCGGCGGCGTCCTCGCCCGCCGCTGGAACATGCCCTCGCGGATCGCGATCGCGATCGAGCGCCACCATGCCGAGGATGCCGAGGGGCTGGCGGCGATGATCGGGACCGCCGACATGATCGCCCACTACTGCCAGGGCGAGGCGGTCGCCCCGGAGCGGCTGCGCGCCGGCGCCGAGCGCTGCGGCCTCAGCCCCGAAGGGCTGCGCGACCTGCTCTACGAGCTGCCGCTGCCGGTCCAGGACGCCTCCCGGATCAGCGAGCCGTGCCCGCTGTCGGCCCGCGAGCTCGACGTCCTCCGCCACCTCTCCGAGGGGATGGTCTACAAGCAGATCGCCAGCGAGATGCACCTCTCCGTCTCGACGATCCGCACCCATCTCCACAACGTCTACGGCAAGATCGGCGCCGTGGACCGCGCGCAGGCCGTCCTCATGGCCCGCGACAGGAACTGGATCTAGCGATGAGTCGTCAGTCCGCGGCGCCCACGAGCGTTTCGGCTGGGCAGAAAAGCGAGCGGCCCCCGACCTGGCGTCGTCGCTCGCTGGTGCGCGTCCGCCGCCCTGCCTGGGCGCAGGCGCCGAGCGCCCAGCGCCCGGTCAATCGATAAGGCACTCGCGCACGGCGATCGCGACCGCGTGGGTGCGGTTTTTCGCGCCGAGGCGGGCGAGGGCGTGCTTGGTGTGGCTCTTCACCGTCTCTTCGCTGAGGTCGAGCTCACGGGCTGCCACGGTGGTCGACTCGCCGTTGGCCAGCAGCTGCAGGATCTGGCGCTGGCGCCGGGTCAGCTTGCCGCGGCTGCCTTTCGGCGGCACCGCCGGGTCGACGAACCGCTCCTGGGCGACGGCGGCATCGACCGCCCGCCGCAGCTCGGCCGGGCCGGCGGTGCGGGCGACGAAGGCCGAGGCACCGGCTTGCAGGGCGGCGCTCGCCAGGTGCCGTTCGGGCAGCTCTCCGTGGGCGACGATGCCGAGGGCGGCGCTGGAGCGGTGCAGCATCCGGATCGCCTCCGCGCCCGAGACCGCGTCGCCGTCGCCGTTGCCGCGCCAGCGCATGTCGACGATCGCGACGTCGAAGTCGCCGACGTCCCGGACCAGGTCGAGCGCCTCGTCGCGCGTCGGCGTCTCATGGACGACGAACCCGTCTTCGAGCGTCTCGCGGATACCGAGGCGGACGAGGGGGTGACCGTCGATCACCAGACAGTGTGGGGGCTCGCTCAGGGCTGCTTCCGATCGATCGTTGGCGTTCGCGGGCGCTGGTCGGCCTCTGAAGCCTCCCGCCGGCCGATCCTACCCAGCCGGGGGGTGCGGTAGAAACCCCCTTGTGATCTCGATTACCTCAAAGAGCAGGTACGCCGTCGTCGCCATGGCCGAGCTCGCGAGGGCCGGGGAGCGGCCGATGCCGATCAAGGAGCTGGCCGAGCGCCGCGACATCCCCGAGCAGTTCCTCGAGCAGCTCTTCTCGACCCTGCGCCGCAACGGGCTGCTCACCAGCCACCGCGGCATGCGCGGCGGCTACACCCTGGCGCGCCCGGCCGAGGAGATCACCGTCCTCGAGGTCGTCCAGGCCCTCGACGGCAAGGTCGGCGCCGAGGCCGACGAGGCCGGCGGCATCTGGGCCGAGGGCGTCACCGCCCTGCGCAAGGTCTTCGGCCAGACCACGATCGCCGAAGTAGCCCGCCGCGAGGCCGAAGAGGCCGGCTCGGGCATGTATTTCATCTAGCTCGGCTGCGACCGCCGGACTAGACTCGCGCGATGCGAATCGGAGCTGAGGCCTCGGCCGTCGTCGGCAACACGCCGATGGTGGTGCTCGACCGGCTTGCGGAGGGCGTGGCGGGCGAGGTCTGCGTCAAGCTCGAGTACTTCAACCCGGGGGGCTCGGTCAAGGACCGGATCGGGGTGGCGATGATCGACGCCGCCGAAGCCGAGGGTCAGATCCAGCCCGGCAGGGCGGTCGTGGTCGAGCCGACCAGCGGCAACACCGGAATCGCGCTGGCGATGGTCTGCGCCGCCCGCGGCTACGAGCTAATCCTCACCCTGCCCGAGGGGATGAGCCGGGAGCGCGGCAAGCTGCTGCGCGCCTACGGGGCCGAGGTGCGGGAGACGCCGTCGCTGGGCGGGATGAACGAGGCGGTGGCGCTGGCCGAAGAGATCCGCGACCAGCGCAAGGGCTTCATGCCGATGCAGTTCTCCAACCCCGCCAACCCGGAGATCCACCGCCGCACCACCGCCGAGGAGATCTGGAGCGACACCGACGGGGAGATCGGCGCCTTCGTCGCCGGGGTCGGGACCGGCGGCACCATCACCGGCGTCGGGCGGATGCTGAGGGAAAGGGCGCCCGAGGCGCTGGTCGTCGCGGTCGAGCCGGCCAGCTCGCCGGTCCTCTCCGGCGGCAAGCCGGGGCCGCACAAGATCCAGGGCATCGGCGCCGGCTTCGTCCCCGGGAACCTCGACCGCGAGGTGGTCGACGAGGTCCTCCCGGTCGGCGACGAGGAGGCGCTGGAGATGGCACGGCGGGTGGCGCAGGAGGAGGGGGTCCTGGCGGGAATCTCCGCCGGCGCCAACGTCTGGGCGGCCCTGGAGGTCGCCGCCCGTCCCGAGATGGCGGGCAAGAGGGTGGTGACGATCGTCTGCGACTCGGGCGAGCGCTACATGTCCCTACCCTTCTTCTCACCATGAATCGCTGGAAACGGCTGCTCAGGGAGGTTCGCGCGGACGTCAGGGCGGCGCGCGAGCGCGACCCCGCCGCCCAGGGGGTCTCCACCTTCGAGATCCTCAGCAGCTGGGCGGGGGTGCAGGCGCTGCTGGCCCACCGGGCCGCCCACGCGCTGCTGGAGGCGGGGGTGCCGCTGCTGCCGCGGGCCATCGCCTACCTGACCAGGGCGGTGACCGGGATCGAGATCCACCCCGCGGCCCGGATCGGCAACGAGTTCTTCATCGACCACGGCTCCGGCGTCGTCATCGGCGAGACCGCGGTGATCGGCAGCTGCGTGACGCTCTACCAGGGGGTGACCCTGGGCGGGACCGGCTTCCAGCGCGGCAAGCGCCATCCCACTCTCGGCGACAACGTCACCGTCGGCAGCGGCGCCAAGCTGCTGGGGCCGATCGCGGTCGGCGACGGGGCGAAGATCGGCGCCAACACCGTCGTCGTCGAGGACGTGCCGCCGGCCGCGACCGTGGTCGGCAACCCGGGCCACCCGGTGAGGCTGGAAGGCAGGCGGGTCGAAGGTCCCGACGCCGACTGGATCCACCTGCCGGACCCGATCGCCGACGCGATCAAGGCGCTCTCGGAGCGGATCGCCGACGTCGAGCAGCGCCTCGCCGCCCTCGACGGCGGCAACGGGCCGGGCCCCGGCGCGGCCGAGATCAAGCCCCGCACCGGCCGCTCCTCCGCCGGCGGCTGAGTCCGCGTCCGTCTCTATGCTCGGAGACGTGTTCCAGGAGGGCCACCCCGAGACCCCCGCGCAGCCGCCCGCGGCGGGCCCCGGCGCCCCGACCGAGCCCGGCGCCGACCGGGTCGAGCGCCTGCTGGCGGGGCTGAACGGGCCGCAGCGGGAGGCCGTCGAGCACGGCGAAGGGCCGCTGCTGGTCCTCGCCGGCGCCGGCTCGGGCAAGACCCGGGTCCTCACCCACCGGATCGCCTACCTGCTCGCCACCGGCGCCGCCCGCCCGGGCGAGATCCTCGCGATCACCTTCACCAACAAAGCCGCGGCGGAGATGCGGGAGCGGGTCGGTCAGCTCGTCGGTCGCTCGGTGCGGGCGATGTGGGTGACCACCTTCCACTCCGCCTGCGCCCGGATGCTGCGGGTCGACGCCGAGCGCCTCGGCTACTCGAAGAGCTTCACGATCTACGACCAGGCCGACTCGCTGCGGATGCTGAAACGGTGCCTGGGCGAGCTCGGGGTGGACCCGAAACGGTTCCCGCCGCGGGCGGTCCAGGCGAAGATCTCCGGCGCCAAGAACCAGCTGATCGACTCCGACTCCTACAACGAATCCGCCTTCGGCGAATTCGAGGAGACCGTCGCCGAAGCCTTCCCGCTCTACGAGAAGCGGATGCGGGAAGCCAACGCGATGGACTTCGACGACCTCCTCGTCCGCACCGTCAACGTCGTCGAGCTGTTCGAGGACGTGCGCGAGCGCTGGCGCCGCACCTTCCGCCACGTCCTCGTCGACGAGTACCAGGACACCAACCACGCCCAGTACCGGCTGCTGCAGCTGCTCGCCGGCGAGCACAAGAACCTGATGGTCGTCGGCGACGACTCGCAGTCGATCTACGGTTTCCGCCACGCCGACGTCCGCAACATCCTCGACTTCGAGAAGGACTTCGACGACGTGGAGATCGTCAAGCTCGAGCAGAACTACCGCTCGACGCAGACGATCCTCTCGGCCGCGAACGCGGTGATCGAACGCAATCGAGAAGGCCTCAAGAAGGAGCTCTGGAGCGAAGGCGACGAGGGCGCCCCGGTTCAGCTGAACGAGCTGACCGACGAGCACGAGGAGGCGCGCTGGGTCGCGGGGGAGATCGAACGGCTGGAACAGGAGGAGTCGGTTTCCCGCTCCGAGGTCGCGGTCTTCTACCGGACCAACGCGATGAGCCGGGTGCTGGAGGACACGCTGCAGCGCTTCGACGTCTCCTACCAGGTGATCGGCGGCACCAAGTTCTACGAACGGGCCGAGGTCAAGGACGCGATCGCCTACCTCAGCCTGCTGGCCAACCCGGCCGACCTCGTCTCCTTCGGCCGCGTCGTCAACTCGCCCCGGCGGGGGATCGGCAACACGACCCAGGGCCGGATCGCCTCCCACGTCAACACCACCGGGATGCCGGTCTGGGAGGTGATCGAGCGGGTCGAGGAGGTCCCCGGCCTCTCCGGCGCCGCGATCAAGGCGGTCTCCCGCTTCTACGAGACGATGGCCGGGCTGCGCGAACGGGCCGAAGCGGAAGGGCCGGTGGCGACGCTGCTGGAGGCGGTCCTGCACGAGAGCGGCTACCTCGACGCGCTGGCGGCGGAGCGGACGGTCGAGGCCGAGGGGCGGGGGGAAAACCTGGAAACGCTGATCGGCGGCGCCGCCGAGTTCGACGTCGAGCGCGAGCGCGAGCGCGAGGGGGAGAGCGAGGTCTCGCCGCTGGAGGAGTACCTGCAGCAGATCTCCCTCTACACCGAGCAGGACGGGCTCGCCTCCGAGAGCGAGCTGGTGACCCTGATGACCCTGCACAACGCGAAGGGGCTCGAGTACGACACGGTTTTCGTCGTCGGCTGCGAGGAGGGCGCCTTCCCGCACATGCGGGCGCTGGAGGAGGGCGGCGAAGAAGAGGAGCGGCGCCTCTGCTACGTCGGCATCACCCGCGCCCGCAAGCGCCTCTACATGACCTGGGCGCGGGAGCGGCGCCTGTTCGGGCGGGCCGAGCGCAACCTCCCGTCCCGTTTCGTCGACGAGCTGCCGCACGAGCTGACCGAGCGCCACTCGGCCGCCGCCCGCAGCCTCGGCACCAGCTGGAGCAACTCGGTCGCCAGCGAGGTGACGCCGGCGC
Source organism: Solirubrobacterales bacterium (assembly GCA_025936755.1). Taxonomy (GTDB): domain Bacteria; phylum Actinomycetota; class Thermoleophilia; order Solirubrobacterales; family 70-9; genus VAYN01. The sequence goes on from JAICSS010000016.1 coordinate 11,725, forward strand.
AATCGGTAGATCCGGGCCCGGCCCTGGAGCTGCAGACCGGCGACGACGTCGTCCACGCCAGCTTCGGCGACGGGGTCGTGACCGCGGTCGAGCCGGGCGGGGTGGTCGTCGTCCGCTTCTCCGGCGACGGCTCCGAGCGCAAGCTGATGGCCGACTACGCCCCGATCCGGAAGCGCTGAGGCGATGGCGGCCCGGATCATCGACGGCAAGGCCGTCGCCGCCGCGGTCCGCGAGCGGGTCAAGGTCGACGTCGCCGCCTACGTCGAGGAGGCCGGGCGGGTGCCCGGCCTGGCGACCGTGCTGGTCGGCGAGGACCCCGCCTCCCAGGTCTACGTGGGGATGAAGCGGCGCAACACCGAGGACGTCGGGATGCGGTCGATCCACCACGAACCGGAGGCCTCGATCCGCGAGGAGGAGCTGCTGGAGCTGGTCCGTGAGCTGAACGAGGACGACGACGTCGACGGGATCCTGGTCCAGCTGCCGCTGCCCGCCCAGATCAGCGAGAACGCGATCGTCGCCGCGATCGATCCGCGCAAGGACGTCGACGGCCTCACCCCGATCAACGCCGGTCTGCTCGCCCATGGCGACCCCGGGCTGGTTCCGTGTACCCCGTCGGGGGTGATGGAGCTGCTGGCCCACGAGGGGGTGGGCCTCGAAGGGGCCGAGGCGGTCGTCGTCGGCCGCTCGAAGCTGGTCGGGGTGCCGGTCGCCCGCCTGCTGCTGCAGGCGAACGCGACGGTGACGGTCTGCCACTCGCGCACCCGCGACCTCGACGCCACCTGCCGCCGCGCCGACGTCCTCGTCGCCGCCGTCGGAGTGCCGCGACTGCTGGGGAAGGAGGCGGTGAAGGAGGGCGCGATCGTGATCGACGTCGGCGTCAACCGCCTCGAGGAGGGCTTGGTCGGCGACGTCGACTACGAGGCCGCGGCCGAGGTCGCCGCCGCGATTACCCCCGTCCCCGGGGGCGTCGGCCCGATGACGATCGCGATGTTGCTCGACAACACGCTCCAGGCGGCGCGCATGAGGACGACCAGCGGGTAGGAAACCCGGCCGGCGGCGTCGAATCCCCGCTTGATGCAGATATAGGGTCGCCACCGACCCACCCCAAACCTTCCAAGGAGGAAGAGATGGACGCGGACAGGCTGAGTACGGGGGAGAAGATCGCCGGCGCATCGGCCGTCCTTCTCTTCATCTTCATGTTCTTCGACTGGTTCAACGCCTCGGTCTCCGGCGGCAACGGTCTCTTCACGGCCAGCGTCGGCGGCAACGCCTGGGAAGCGTTCAGCTGGATCGACCTCTTCATGCTGATCACGATCGTCGTCGCGGTCGCGGTCGCCGTGATCCGGCTCACCGACGCCGTCTTCGAGCCGCCCTTCTCGCTCAACTCCGCGGTCGCGATCCTCGGCGGCCTTTCGGTGCTGCTGATCCTCTTCCGCATCGTCGACCCGCCCGGCGGCGGCGACATCGGCGGCGTCTCGGTCGACATCAGCCCCACCGTCGGCGCCTTCCTCGGCCTGATCGCCGCGGCGGGCATCGCCTACGGCGGCTACCGGGCGATGCAGGAAGAGGGGACCTCGTTCGGCGACCTCGGCGACCAGCTCTCCGGCGCTCGCGGCCGCGGGACCTCCCAGCCCCAGCAGCCGCCCGCGGCTACGCCACCGCCTCCGCCGCCCCCGCCGAGCTCCGGCCAGGGCGGTCCGCCGCCCCAGTAGCGACAGCGCGGGAGATTTGCCTGGCGAAGGCGATGATGGTCATCATCGGGTTGACGCCGACCGAGGTCGGGAAGAGCGAGGCGTCGGCGACGTAGAGGCCGGCGGTGCCGTTGACCGACCCGTCGGCGGCGCAGACTCCACGGCGCGGATCGGCTGAGATCCGCGCCGTTCCCATCGGGTGGAACGCCTCCAGCCGCAGCTCCGAGGGCTTGAAGCGCGTGGCCTCGAACAGCGGCAGGTCGCCCGGCCTCAGGATCCCGGCACGCGGGATGTTGGGATAGACCTCGGCGGCGCCGGCGGCGAAGTGGATTTCCGCGGCCCGGGCGATCCCGAAGACGACGTGGCGGGCGTCGTCGTCGGTCAGCCCGTAGCGGGCGCGCAGGGCGCCTTCGTTGGCGAGCCCGACCGAGCCGCGGGAGCGGTCGCAGAGGTGGACCCCGATCGAGCCGACGTGGCCGAAGTCGAGGATCGAGCGCTGGTGCTCCTCGCCGGTGCCGGCCAGCCAGGCGCCGCCGAAGGCGAGCGGGGTGAAGGTCGCCTCCAGCAGGACCCGGCGGTCCGCCTCCCACTGGTCGACGTAGTAGCTCTGCATCACGCCCTCCCAGCCGCGCACCTCCTCCTCGTAGCGGGCGCCGACCCAGCAGGCGGGGTGGACGCGGAGGTTGCGCCCCACCTGGGGCCCGCCCAGGCCCGAGCGCAGCAGCAGCTCCGGGGTCCCGAAGGCGCCGCCGCCGGCGATCACCGCCTGCCTGGCGCGGACGGCGTAGGGGCGCTGGCGTCCGCTCTCCTCGCGGGCCGAGCAGGCGACCCCGACCGCGCGGCCGCCCTCGACCAGGACCCGCTGCGCTTCCACGCCCGCCCGCACCCGGGCACCGGCGGCGACCGCGCGCGGCAGGTAGCTGACGTGCATCCCCCGCTTGGCGTCGATCGCGCAGCCGAAGGGACAGGAGCTGCACTGGACGCAGTTGCCGGCGTTGCGGTGGATCGGGGCGCCGCTGGCGCCGAGCGCTTCGGCGCCCTCCATCGCCAGCTGCCCGTTGCGGCCCATCCGCTCGGGGTCCAGCTGGGTCACCCGCAGGAACTCCTCGGCCTCGGCGTAGTCGGCGTCGAGCTCGCGCGCCCAGGTGACGCCGAACTCCTGGCGCCAGCTCTCGAGGATCCGGTCGGGCGCGCGGAAACAGGTCCCGGAGTTGATCACGGTGGTTCCCCCGACCGCCTTGGCGACCGGGACCGGGATCGGCGGGCTGCCTGCGGCGATCGTCAGGCCGGCTTCGCGGTAGAGCGTCGCGATCGCCTCCAGCCGGTCGGCGGGGTAGTCGTCGCGGTCGTAGCGGCCGCCGGCCTCGAGCACGAGGACATCGAGCCCCGCCTCGGCCAGCGTCGCCGCCGCGACCGCACCGCCGGCGCCGGAGCCGACGATGACCACGTCGCATTCCTCGCCCTCGCCCTGCGGACGGGTGTCGCCGAGCGAGCCGGCCGGCTCCGGCAGGGAGCCGTCGGCGAGCGCGCAGCCGATCTCGGTCCCGATCCGCGCTTCGACCGCCGGCACCACCGCGTAGCCGAGGGTGGAGAGGATCTTCGCCATCATCAGCAGCTCGTGGTGAAGGGCCAGGCGCGAGCGCTCGAGCTTGGAGAGGAACTCGCCCGCCGCGGCGGTCCCGAGGCGGCTGAAGCGCCAGGGAAAGGGCAGCCACTCGAAGGCGCGCAGCCCGAGGCGCAGGCGGAGCAGGACGGCGGGGGAGAGCGAGCGCAGGAACTCGGCGACCGGGCCGGAGACGTCGACCTCGCGCTCGGCCGCCGGCAGGCCGTCGACCCCCGGCGCCATCGCCGCGCAGATCGCGCTCAGGGTGCGCTGCTCAGCGGCCGAGAGCCCTGGCGGGCGCCGTCAACCGGGTTCTATCGGCCGGCCGGCCCGTCCCGCCAGCATCCAGAGGTAGAGCGCGAGCAGCGCCAGGAAGCCGTCGACGAGGAAGTTCAGCAGGTAGATGAAGACTTCTTCCTGGATCAGGAAGAAGGCCAGCGAGCCGAGCGAGGAGGCCGTCTTGCCGGCGGCGAGGACCAGCAGCAGCGGCCGGTAGCGGACGACGTCGGCCTGGGCGAGGAGGCAGATGCCGGCGATCACGACCATGTAGGCGAAGGCGAGCGCCAGCCACAGGTACTCCTGGGTGTGCGGGGCGCGATTGTCGAACCCGAGCCATTCGCCGGCGTCGGAGACGACGTCGAGGACGCCGCTGGGGACGGCGAGGAAGAGGATGCCGACGAGGGCGAAGGTGGCGGCGAGCAGGCGCAGGTTGAGGACGACGAATCTCTCGGCCTTGGGACCCTGCATCGCCGGCACTCTAACTGGCCAGACAGCCAGTTTCCATGCGCACCTAGAATCACGCGCGTGATCGAGCGGGATCAGGTACTCCACGTCGCGCGGCTGGCGCGCCTGCGCCTCTCCGAGGAGGAAGTGGAGACGATGGTGGGGGAGCTGTCGGGGATCCTCGAGCACGTCGACCGGATCGGGAGCCTCGACCTGGAGGGGGTGGAGCCGACCTCGCACGTGGTGGCGCTGGAGAACGTGCTGCGGGCGGACGAGCCGCGGCCGAGCCTGCCGCGCGACGTCGCCCTCGCCTCGGCGCCCGAACCGCAGGACGGCGCCTTCCGGGCCCCCTCGCCGCAGGCCGAATAGATGACCGACCTTCTCTCCCTCACCGCCCTCGAGGCGCACGAAGCGATGGTCGCCGGCGACCTGGGTGCCGAGGAGTACACGGCCGCCTGGCGCGAGGCCGCCGGCGGCGACGAGCTCAACGCCTACCTCTGGCGCGACGAGGGCGGCAAGGAGGCCGCCGCGATCGCGGTGGAGCGCGACTGCGTCGCCCCGATCGCGGTCAAGGACATCTTCACCACCGAGGGCGTGCCGACCACCGCCGGCTCGCGGATCCTCGAGGGCTACCGTCCGCCCTACACCTCGAGTGCGGTCCGCAAGCTGGTCGAGGCGGGGGCGCCGATCCTCGGCAAGACCAACATGGACGAGTTCGCGATGGGCTCCTCGAACGAGAACTCCGCCTACGGGCCCGTCCTCAACCCCTGGGACCGAGAGCGCGTCCCCGGCGGCTCCTCCGGCGGCTCCGCCGCGGTCGTCGCCGGCGGCCTCGCCCCCTGGGCGATCGGCACCGACACCGGCGGCTCGATCCGCCAGCCCGCCGCCTTCTGCGGGATCGTCGGCCTCAAGCCCACCTACGGCGCGATCTCCCGCTACGGGATGATCGCCTTCGCCTCCTCGCTCGACCAGTGCGGCCCGCTGACCCGGACCGTCTCCGACGCCGCCCTGCTGCTCGGGATCCTCCAGGGCAAGGACCCTTGCGACTCGACCTCGGTAGGGATCGAGGGCGGCATCGCCCTCCCCGGCCGCGAGGATCTCTCCGGCCTGCGCTTCGGCGTCCCGGCGGAGCTGCGCGGCGACGACTACGACAGCGACGTCCGCGCCGTCTTCGAAAAGACGCTGCGGAAGATCGAGGAGCTCGGGGGCGAGGTCGCCGAGGTCTCGCTGCCGAGCAGCGAGCACGGGATCTCCGCCTATTACGTGATCGCCCCGGCCGAGGCCTCCTCCAACCTCGCCCGCTACGACGGCGTTCGCTACGGGATGCGGGCCGGCGGCGACGGCGACCTGGTCGAGATGTACGAGGCGACCCGCTCGGAGGGCTTCGGCCCGGAGGTCAAGCGGCGGATCATGCTCGGCACCTACGCGCTCTCCTCCGGCTACTACGAGGCCTACTACGGCCAGGCGCAGAAGGTCCGCACCCGGATCGCCGAAGACTTCAGCGGCGCCTTCGGCACGGTCGACTTCGTCGTCACCCCGACCGCGCCCTCGGTCGCCTTCGGGCTGGGGGAGAAGACCGACGACCCGCTGGCGATGTACCTGAACGACTTCTTCACGGTGCCGATGAGCCTCGCCGGGATCCCGGCGATCTCGATCCCGGCCGGCCTCGCCGAGCCCGAGGGAGGCGGTACGCGGCTGCCGGTCGGCTTCCAGATCGCCAGCCCCGCCTTCAGCGAGCAGAAGCTGCTCGACGCCGCCTACGCGCTCGAGCAGGGGATCGGCTTCGACGCCCGCCCGGGAGGAGCCGATGCCTGAGCTGGAGGCGGTGATCGGGCTGGAGATCCACGTCCAGCTGGCGACGAAGACGAAGATGTTCTGCGGCTGCGAGCTCTCCTTCGGCGACGAGCCGAACGTCCACACCTGTCCCATTTGCCTCGCCCACCCCGGGGTGCTGCCGGTGCCGAACGAGCAGGCGATCCGCTACGCGCTGCAGATCGGCCTCGCGCTCGGGTGCGAGATCGCGCCGCGCTCGATCTTCCACCGCAAGAACTACTTCTATCCCGACAGCCCGAAGGCCTACCAGATCAGCCAGTACGACATTCCGATCTGCGGCGCCGGGCGGCTCGGCGATGTCCGCATCCACCGCGCCCACCTCGAGGAGGACGCGGCGAAGATGGTCCACGTCGGCTCCTCGGGACGAATCCACGGCTCCGGCGCCTCGCTGGTCGACTTCAACCGCGGCGGCACGCCGCTGGTCGAGATCGTCACCGAGCCCGACCTCCGCGGCGCCCCCGAAGCGGCGGAGTGGGCGCGCCTGCTGCGCGAGACCGTGCGCCAGCTCGGCGTCTCCGACGTCAACATGGAGGAGGGGAGCCTGCGGGTCGACGCCAACGTCTCGGTACGGCCGGCCGGCAGCGAGGAGCTGGGGACGAAGACCGAGCTGAAGAACATGAACAGCTTCCGCTTCCTGCAGCGCGGGGTCGAAGCCGAGCTGGCCCGCCAGCGCGAGCTGGTCGAGGCGGGGGGGACGGTCGAGCAGGAGACGCTGCATTTCGACCCGGCCAGCGGCAGCCTCACCTCGCTGCGCTCGAAGGAGGAAGCGCACGACTACCGCTACTTCCCCGAGCCCGACCTGGTGTCGCTGGCGCCGACCGAGGAGATGCTGCGGGAGGCGCGCGAGTCGCTGCCGGAGCTGCCGGCGGCGCGGATCGAGCGCTACAAGGCGATCGGCGTCCCCGCCGACGTCGCCCTGACCCTCGCCACCGACCCCCGCACCGCCGGCTACTTCGAGAACGTCGTCGAGGCGGCCGGCGGGATCGAGCCCCGCGTCCTCGCCAACTGGGTGACCGGCGAGCTGGCGGCGGCGCTGCGCCAGGCCGAGGTCGACGGCGGCGCCGCCGACTCCCGCGTCTCCCCGGGAGCGATGGCGGCCCTGGTCCGCATGGTCGGGGAGAAGAAGATCTCCCACGGCAGCGCCAAGATCGTCCTGGCCGCAATGGTGCTCGAGGGCGGCGACCCCGAGCCGATCGTCGAGCGCGAGGGCCTCGCCCAGATGTCCGACTCCGGCGAGCTGGAGGCGATCGTCGAGCAGGCGATGGCCGACAACCCCGACGCCGTCGCCAGGGTCCGCGAAGGCAACGACAAGGCGATCGGCGCCATCGTCGGCGCCGTCATGCGCGAGACCAAGGGCCGCGCCGACGGCGGCGAGGTCAACCGCCTGCTCCGCGAGCGGCTTTAGACGCCCGGATAGGATCGGCTCGATGGCCAGGGTCTCGACGGAACGACCGCTGGGCGAGATCACCGGCCAGTACGACCGGGTCGCGCGCTTCTACAGGGCCTTCGAGCCCCTGTACCTGATCTTCCCGGTCGCCCGCCGCAAGGCGGTGGCCGCGCTCGGGCTGAAGTCCGGCGACACCGTGCTGGAGATCGGCGCCGGCACCGGTCGCAACTTCCCCTACCTGGTCGAGGCGGTCGGCCCGAGCGGGAGCGTGATCGGGGTCGACGCTTCGGAGGGGATGCTGCGGGAGGCCGGCAAGCTGGTGAAGCGGCGTGGTTGGTCGAACGTGTCGCTGCTGCGGCAGGACGCCGCCCAGCTCCAGCTCGACCCCGAAGTCGACGCCGTCCTCTTCAGCCTCAGCTACTCAGCCATGCCGGCGCCGCAACGGGCGCTGGCTGCGGCCTGGGAGCGTCTGCGACCCGGAGCTCGCCTGGCGGTGATGGACGCGGGGCTCACCGAGACGCGGCTCCGCCCTCTGCTCGACCCGATCGCGCACCTACTGATCAGGCTCGGCCCGGGCAACCCGTACTCGCGGCCCTGGGAGGATCTGGCCGCCTACGGACAGGTGACGATCGAGCGGTTCATGTTCATCTACTACGTCTGCACGGTGACCAAGCCCAGGGCGGAGAAAGTGGCGGACGGCACTTTGTAACAACGTGTTACAAGCGTGCTAGGTTGAGGTCATGGCCTGGAACGTGGTGATCGCGGGTGGCGGTTTCGGCGGCGCTGCGGCGGCGCGGGAGCTGGAGCGGGCGATGCCGAAGCAGTCGTCCCGGCTGACCCTGGTCAACGAGACGAACTTCGCGCTCTACACGCCTTTCCTGCCGGAGGCCGCGGCCGGGACCCTGGAGCCGCGGCACGTGGTGACGCCGCTGCGGGACATCCTCAAGCGGACCTACCTGCGGCTCGGCTCGATCGTCGGCCACGACCCCGAGGCCAAGACGGTGACGCTGCGGGCCAAGTACGGCGAAACCGAGCAGATCCCGTATGACCAGCTGCTGCTGTCGCTGGGCTCGGTCTCGCGGGTGCTGCCGGTGCCGGGCCTGGCCCAGCATGCGGTCGGCTTCAAGAGCCTCGCCGACGCGATCTTCCTCCGCAACCACGTGATCGAGACCCTGGAGGAAGCGAACGCGACCGAGGACCCGGCCCGGCGCGAAGAGCTTCTGACCTACGTCTTCGTCGGCGGCGGCTACGCCGGCCTGGAGGCGCTGGCCGAGCTGCAGGACTTCGCCGCCGACGCGATGGACAGCTATCCCCGCGCCCGCCTGCACGGGATGCGCTGGGTCCTGGTCGAGGCGACGAACCGGGTGCTGCCGGAGATCGACCGCGACCTCGGCGCCTACGCCTTGCGGGAGCTGCGCGGCCGCGGCATCGACATCCGGCTGGAGACGACGCTCGAGGAGGTCACGGCAAGCACCGCCCGCCTCTCCAACGGCGAGGTGCTGCCGACGCGGACCGTCGTCTGGACCGCCGGCGTCGCGCCGCAGCCGATCCTCAAAGAGCTGAACGTCCCCCTCGACGAGCGCGGCCGGGTCCCGGTCGACTCCCACCTGCGGGTGCAGGGCATGGACTCGGTCTGGGCGATCGGCGACTGCGCGGCGGTTCCCGACCCGAGCGGCGGCACCTCGCCGCCGACGGCGCAGACCGCGGTCCGGCAGGGCCCGGTGGCAGCGCGCAACATCGCCGCCGAGCTCGGAATCGGCAGCCCCAAGCCCTACGAGTACCGCTCCGAAGCCGCTTTCGTCAACCTCGGCCGCTACAAGGCCGTCGGCAAGATCGGCGACCGCACCTTCCGCGGCTTCCCGGCCTGGTGGCTGGCGCGGACCTACCACATGAGCCAGATCCCGGGCTCGGCCCGCAAGGTCCGCGCCGTCCTCGACTGGACCGCCGGCCTGCCGTTCCGCCGCGACATCTCCGAGGTCGGCTCGATCGGCCACCCGAAGCCGCTGGTCTAGGAGAATGGGTACGTGGAGTACCTCGTCATCGCCCTCTTCTTCGGCCTCGGCACCGGCATCGTCGGCAAGGGCAAGGGCAGCTCGTTCTTCATCTGGTTCCTGATCGGCGCCGTCCTGCCGCTGCTCGGCCTGATCGCCGTGGTCCTCTACCGCGTCGACAAGGACGAACCCGAACGGCAGTGCCCCACCTGCCTCAAGCCCCTCAAGCTCTACGTCCAGGTCTGCCCCCGCTGCGGCACCGATCTCTACCTGCCGGACCCCGCGGCGGTGCGCCACCCGGGCGTTCGCTAACGCAGCCAGGTCCTGACGATCGCGTTGGCGAAGCCGGCGCCGTAGCGCAGCGCGGCGGGCTTCTTCGAGTGGCCGTGGAGGCGCTGTTCGACCGTGATCGGGACCTCGGTGGCGGGGATGCCGCGCTTGATCGCCTCGATCATGAACTCGGAGGTGTGGAATTGCTCCTGGCGCAGGACGAGCTGGGGGAGGACGGTGGTGCGGACGGCGCGGTAGCCGTTGGAGCAGTCGGTGACGTGGGTGCGGGTGATGAGCGAGACGAGGCGGTTGAAGAAGACGATCCCGAGCTCCCGGGCGAAGTGGTTGCGGTCGGCGTGGCCGAGGACGCGGGAGCCGTGGGCCATCTCGACCTCGCCGTCGAGGATCGGCTTGACCAGCCGCTCCATCTCGTCGGGGCGGTGCTGGCCGTCGGCGTCGAGGGTGACGACGATCAGCGCGCCGGATTCGACCATCAGCCGGTAGCCGGTCCGCAGCGCCGCGCCGCCGCCGCGGTTGGTGACGTGGCGGGCGACGAGGGCGCCGTGCGCGGCGGCGACGTCGCCGGTGCCGTCGCGGGAGCCGTCGTCGACGACGAGGACCTCGGTGCGGGCGCCGCAGACGGCCGCCGGGATCTGGTCGAGGACGGTGGCGATGTTGTCGGCCTCGTTGTAGGCCGGGATCAGGATCGCGATCTTGTCGCGGAAGCGGTCGGGAAGGCCGGCCTGGCGGAACTCCTCCCAGGTGAGGCCCTCGAGCGCGGCCGCCAGCTGGCGGCTGTTCCGGGCCGACTGCGAGAGCGCCCGCAGCGTCAGCCCGAAGAGGACGAAGATCGCGAAGACGGCGAGGCCGAGGATGCGGCCGCCGTTCCCTTTCTCGAAGGAGAAGGCCGAGAGCAGGCCGTTGACGATTTCGGTCCCGGTGACGAGCGCGAGGCCGAGGCCGGCGGCGATCAGGATCAGGACGTCGGCGTTGCGGAGGGCGCGGCGGCGGACGACGGCGTAGGCGACGAGGAAGATCGCCATCAGCAGCCCGACGCTGCGGAGCGCCGTCAGTTCGGCTGGGAAGATGCCTGCTCTGGGGACCATTCGCGAGCGGAGGATATGGGCGCGAGGGCCGATGACAGCGCCAGCCCGGCGAGTGGGAAGACGAGCGTCATCAGCACCTCGTTGCGCCGCGGCGCCGCCAGGGAGACCGCGCCGACCGCGGTGACGAGGACGATCGGCGTCGCCAGGACGACCAGCTCCCACCAGCGCCGCCGCAGGCCGAGGAGGCCAAGGCCCGCCAGGCCGAGGAGGACGAGGAGCACCTGGACGACGCGCCCGGCGGTCGTGCTCATCGCTTCGCCGACGCCGCTGCTCCACATCCGGCCGACCTTGCGCGCGGTCATCGCCAGATAGCCCCAGGGGTCTTCGCCGAAGTACCTGCTGAAGTCTTCCTTGCCCGCCTTGCCGAGCGCTTCGTCGCGGGACAGGTCGGGGTGCTCTTCCTTCGCGACCCGGTCGAAGAGCGGGGTGGGGTCGATCCGGTCGAGGGCATCCGAGTCGGGTGCGAGGTCCAGGCCCCGGTAGCGCCTGACGAGATCGGCCTTGACCCGCTGGTATTCGCCGTCGGCCGGCAGGTAGGTGCCGACGTAGAGCGCCTTGCCGCCGCCGGTGGAGATCGGCACGACCTTGTCGAGGACGACGAGGTTGCGAACGGTCCAGGGCAGGATCGGCAGGACCAGGGCGACGAGGAGGACGGCGGCGCCCGCGAGTCCCAGCCGCCATTCGCGCCGGCGCCACTCGCGCCACGCCGCGAGGGCGACGAAGGCCGCGCCCACGAGCAGGTACTCGGGCCGGAACATGGCGGTCAAGCCGAAGAGGAACCCCGGCGCCACCCACACCCACCAGGTGACGCGCCGTCCCCGCATACCGGGGACAAGCCTGTCTGCGCTTCTGTCACAGGCCCAGAGGAAGGCGAGGACCGCCGCCGGGAGGGTCAGCATCGCCGGCGGCTCGCTCATCAGCTCGCCCGCGGTGTGGAGGAACGGCGGGTAGACGGCGACCGCGAAGGCGGCGAAGAGGCCGGCCCAGCGCCCGTGGGCGCGACCGCCGAGGCGCCAGCCGAGGGCGAAGACGACGAGGATCGTCGCCACCCCGAGCAGCGCCGCGACGATCCGCGCCGTTCCTTCCCGGGCGCCCCCGGTCGCGTAGAAGGAGGCGGCATAGAGGAAGGGCGCGCCGGGCGACCAGTCGCTCGAGTCTTCGAAGTCCGGCCCGCCGAAGCTCTGTTCCGTGTACAGCGCCTTCGAGAGCGCGTAGTAGGCGTGCGAGTCGTCCCCCGGGTGCTCGACCGGGTTGACGACCACATAGGCACGCACGACCAGCCCCAGCAGCGCGATCGCCCCCAGCGCGATCAGCGTCCGCTTGCCGTAGCGCTGCGGCAGCGCGCGGATCCAGTCGGCGAGGGCGGTCAAGAGGCGCCCAGGCTATCCGCGACGTTGGACTGGGGGAGCGCATCCGGTGGCCGCCCAGGCTTTGCGAGGCGGCCGCCGGATGCGCTCCCAAGCTCCCCGGCCAGGTAGGCGAGGGCAGGGGCTGCGAGCGATGCGAGCAGAGGGACAAGCACGAGGACGCGACGCGGGGAGGCGACCAGCAGGCCGCTGATCGCGGTGATCGCGAGGAAGATCGTGCCGATCAGCAGGGCCTCCCAGCGGCGCCGCCAGGCGAGGATCGCCAGGCCGAGCAGGCCGAGGGCGACGAGCGCCCAGTGCACGGCCTCCCAGCCCGGCTCGCGCATCACGTCGCGGGGACCGTGGGACCAGATGCGGCCGACCTTGGCGGCGAGGAAGCCGGCGTATTCGAGCGGCTCGTCGGAGACGTCGTCCCAGAGCTGTTCCTTGCCCATCTTCGAGAGCGCCTGGTCGGTTTCCATCCCAGGGCGCTGCTGTGCCGCAAGCCGGGCGAGGATCTGCTCGAGGCGCAGCCGCTGCGCGTCCTGCGGCGAGAAGAGGTCGGGATGTTCGGCCGCGACCTCGGCGCCGACCTTTTCGGGGTCCCCGTCGGAGGGCAGGTAGGTGCCGGCGAAGAGGACCTGACCGCCGCCGGTGGAGATCGGGACGAAGCGGTCGAGCGCGACCGCGTTGCGGATCGTCCAGGGGGCGATGACGACCAGGGCGGCAGCGAGAAAAACAGCAGCAGGTAAGAGGGAGGAGCGCCAATCGCGAGGCAGCTCGCGAGCGGCGATCGCGATTGCGACCAGCACCGCGATCCCGAGGTACTCCGGCCGCACCAGCGCAAGCGCTCCGAACAACCCGCCTGGCAGCAGCCACCGCACCCAACCTCCGTCCCAAGACCAAAGCGCCGCCAATACCCCACCCGACAACAGCGTCGCCGCCAGCGGCTCGCTCATCAGCATCCCCTGGTACTCCAGAAGCGCCGGATACACCGCCACCACTAGCGCCCCAACCAGCGCCGGCCACACGCTTGCTGAGTTGTAGGCGCTATAGCGCCCCTTTCTCAGCGAACGTGGTTCCGGGGCGGGCACCAAGCGCCTCCCAATCAAGTACGCGAACAGCACGCTCAACGCCCCGATCGCCGCCAGCACCACTCGCGCCAGCCGTTCGTGCACGCCGCCCGTCACCTCGTACAGCCCCGCCACGAGGAGCGGAAGCCCCGGCGAGTAGTTGCTCGACGGCTGCGTCGCCGCCGGCCCAGCCGTGAACCCTTCGCCCTCGCTCAGGTTCGCCGCGATCGCCGCGTAGGCCCGGGCGTCGTAGACCGGCGCCCGGCCGTCCCAGGCTTCGCCGACCCGCAGGCCGAGTCCCAGCAGCAGGACCGCGACCAGCGCCGCGAGCCCGATCCGGCCGCCGTTTCGCGCCGCCAGTCCACTTTCCATCGGCTTGATTCAACTAGGACGGCCGGTCCCGCGCGCCGCGCGAGGCACTAAGCTGCCGCCCTCATGCGAATCCTCATCCTCGGGGGCGACGGCTACCTGGGCTGGCCCACTGCGCTCCGCTTCTCGGCCCGCGGCCACGAAGTATCCGTCGTCGACAACTTTTCCCGCCGCCGCTGGCACACCGAACACGGCACCGCCTCGCTGACCCCGATCGCGGAGCTCGACGAGCGGATCGCCGCCTGGCGCGAGGTCTCCGGCGAGCAGATCCGCAGCTACGTCGGCGCCGTCGAGGACGGCGACTTCCTCGACGAGGTCGTCGCCGAGACCAGGCCCGAGGCGGTCGTCCACTACGGCCAGCAGGCCTCGGCGCCGTTCTCGATGCTCTCGCGCGAGCGCGCGGTCGAAACCCAGCAGGCGAACGTGATCGGCAACCTCAACCTGCTCTTCGCGATGCGCGACCACGTCCCCGACGCGCACCTGGTCAAGCTCGGGACGATGGGCGAGTACGGCCAGCCCGACATCGACATCGAGGAGGGCTACATCACGATCCAGCACAAGGGTCGCGAGGACACCCTGCCCTATCCGAAGCTGCCGGGCTCGCTCTACCACTGCTCCAAGGTCCACGACTCGACCAACATCCACTTCGCCTGCCGCACCTGGGGCCTGCGCGCTACCGACCTCAACCAGGGCGTCGTCTACGGGATCGAGACCGAGGAGACGGCCCGCGACGAGCGCCTCGTCACCCGCTTCGACTACGACGAGCTCTTCGGCACCGTGCTCAACCGCTTCTGCGTCCAGGCCGTGATCGGCCACCCGCTTACCGTCTACGGCGCCGGCCACCAGACCCGCGGCTTCCTCAACATCCGCGACACCCTCGCCTGCGTCGAACTGGCGGCGCTGAACCCGGCCGAGCGCGGCGAGTTCCGCGTCTTCAACCAGTTCACCGAGCAGTTCTCCGTCCTCGAGCTGGCCGGGCTGGTCAAGGAGGCCGGCGAGCACCTCGGCTACGGCGTCGAGGTCCGGCACTACGAGAACCCGCGGGTCGAGAAGGAAGAGCACTACTACAACGCGATCCACACCAAGCTGCTCGACCTCGGCCTGCAGCCGACCCTCCTCGGCGAGGAGCTGGTCGAGTCGATCATCCACGCGATCGAGCGCTGCAAAGGCCGCGTGATCGAGACCGCGATCGCCCCGCAGACCCGCTGGAACCCCGCCAAATCGCCTGCAGGCCAGGCCTAGGCCCGCTGCTACCATCGCCAGTTCCTATGCGGGCTGCTGACACGTTGATGGAATCCCTCAAGGCCGAGGGCGTCAAGGACGTCTTCGGGATCCCCGGCGGGGCCAACCTGCCGACCTACGACGCGCTCTACGACGCGGATTTCCGCCACGTCCAGGTCCGCCACGAGCAGGGCGGCGGCCACGCCGCCGAGGGGTACGCGAAAGCCTCCGGCCGGGTCGGCGTCGCCTTCGCCACCTCCGGTCCCGGCGCCACCAACCTCGTCACCGCGATCGCCGACGCGATGATGGACTCGACCCCGACCGTCTTCATCACCGGCCAGGTGCGGACCGAGCTGATCGGCACCGACGGCTTCCAGGAGGCCGACATCCTCGGCGCGACGATGCCCTTCGTCAAGCACTCCTTCGCCGTCACCGACCCGCGCCAGATCCCCGAGTACGTCCACGAGGCCTTCCACGTCGCCTCGACCGGGCGCCCCGGGCCGGTCCTGCTGGACATTCCGCAGGACCTCTCTCGCGCCGACATCGACTACCTGCCGCGGACCGAGCCGGTCGAGCTGCCCGGGTACAAGCCCTCGACCGAGGGCAACATCAAGCAGATCCGGATCGCCGCCAAAGCGCTGGCGAGCGCCCGGCGGCCGATCTTCTACACCGGCGGCGGCGTCGTCAACGCCAACGCCTCCGAGGAGCTGCGCGAGCTCGCCGGCTCCGACCGCTTCCCGGTCACCTCGACCCTGATGGGCCTCGGCGCCTTCCCGGCCTCCAGCGACCGCTTCCTCGGCATGCTCGGCATGCACGGCACCGTCGCCGCCAACTGGGCGATGGACAGGGCCGACCTGATCGTCGCCATCGGCGCCCGCTTCGACGACCGCATCACGGGCAAGCTCGACGAGTTCGCCCCCCACGCCAAGGTCATCCACATCGACATCGACCCGGCCGAGATCTCGAAGAACGTCGGCGCCCACATCCCGATCGTCGGCGACGTCAAGCAGGTGCTGCCGAAGCTGACCCGCGAGTACCGGGCGCTGCAGACCGACTCCGGCCGCCTCGAGGAGTGGTGGAGCACCCTCGAGGGCTGGAAGGACGCGCACCCGCTCTACTACGAGGCCGGCAAGGACGGCGAGATCAAGCCGCAGTTCATGATCGAGGCGCTGCACCGGGCCAGCCAGGGCGACGCGATCGTCACCTCCGACGTCGGCCAGCACCAGATGTGGACTGCGCAGTACTACGGCTTCGACAAGCCCCGCCGCTGGATCAACTCCGGCGGCCTCGGGACGATGGGCTTCGGCCTGCCGAGCGCGATCGGCGCCAAGGTCGCCTGTCCGAGCGAGGAGGTCGTCTGCGTCGCCGGCGACGGCAGCCTGATCATGAACGTGCAGGAGCTCGCCACCTGCGTCACCGAGCAGGTCCCGGTCAAGGTCTTCCTGATGAACAACGGCTACATGGGCATGGTCCGCCAGTGGCAGGAGCTGTTCTGGGACCGCCGCTACAGCTCCGTCGACATGGGCTCCAGCCCCGACTGGGTGAAGCTGGCCGAGGCGTTCGGCGCCAAAGGCATGCGCTGCGAGAGCTCGGCCGACCTCGAGGAGCAGATGGTGGCGGCGCTGGAGCACGACGGCCCGGTCTTGATGGACGTCCGCGTCGCCCGCGAAGAGAACTGCTATCCGATGATTCCGCCCGGCAACGCCGCCCGCGACATGGTCGAGGCGCCGCGTGGGGCGGTAAGCGGATGAGGGCGGTGAGCTGATGGAGGCGGGCACTCCGCAGGTGGTCAAGCTCGAGGACCTGCACGTCGCCGGTCAGCTCAGCGGCCGCAAGCACATCCTCTCGATCCTGGTCGAGAACAAGCCGGGGGTGTTGGCGCGGGTCGCCGGGCTCTTCTCCCGCCGCGGCTTCAACATCGACACCCTCGCCGTCGGCCCGACCGACGACCCCAGCGTCTCCCGCATCACCCTGACGCTGGACGGCGCCGTCCACCCGATCGACCAGGTGACCAAGCAGCTGCACAAGCTCGTCAACGTGCTGAAGATTCGCGACATGGAGCCGGAGGAGACGGTCGCCCGCGAGATGGCCCTCTTCAAGGTCTCCTCGGCGGTCGAGAACCGGGCCGAGATCATCCAGTTCGCCGAGATCTTCCGGGCGAAGATCGTCGACGTGGCGCGGCGGACGATGACGATCGAGGTGACCGGCTCCGCCGACAAGATCGAGGCCTTCGAGCGGATGGTCCGCCCGCACGGCCTCGTCGAAATGGTCCGCACGGGCGAGATAGCGATCGGCAGAGGCCACGACTGAAATGACGGCCCAGGACGCCCTCAGACGGCGTTCTCGGTCGCTTGTGTGCAGAGCACACGGCGCTCCCTGTGTCCTTGTCTGAGAACGTCCTGACCTCGTCATTTGGCGCCGCCTTGCAAAGGGCCGCCGAACGGGGACGGCGCACCCTCGTAAGCGTCACCCGCGAGGTCGAGGTCGGCGATCCCTGCGCGGCGGTCTTCGCCTCGCGCCTGGCCAGCGACCGCTGGTTCTGCTGGGAGCAGCCGGATCGCGAGTTCGCGCTCGCCGGGCTCGGGGTCGCGCACGAGGCGGGCTCGCGGGGGGAGGGGCGCTTCGACGACGTCGCCGGCGAGTGCCTGCGGGTCGGCTCCGGCGCCGTGCTCGACGAGCCGCGGGGGCTGCCGGCGGGGGCCGGCCCGGTCTGGCTCGGCGGCTTCGCCTTCGACCCCGACGGCGGGCGTTCGCCGACCTGGTCCTCGCTGGCGCCGGCCTCGCTGGTCCTGCCCGAGGTCTCGCTCTGCCGCAGCCGCAGCCGCAGCTTCCTCACCGTCAACGCGGCCGTGCAGCCGGGCGAGGACGTCGAGCGGCTGGGGGAGAGGCTGCGATCCCGTCTCGCCTCGCTCCGCGGCGAGACCCCGCTGCCGCTGCTCGATCCGCACCCGACCGCCCAGGCCGGCATCCGCAGCGCCCGGCCCCCGCGCGAGTTCGAAGCCGCCGTTTCGGGCGCGACATCCCGGATCGCCGAAGGGGAGATGTCCAAGGTCGTCCTCGCCCGCGAGGTGATCGTCAGCGCCGGCGCCGCCCACGACCCGGCCGCGGTCTTCGGCGCCATGCGCGAGCAGTTCCCGGCCTGCTTCTGCTTCTGCTGCGGCACGCCCGAGGCCGCCTTCCTCGGCGCCAGCCCCGAGCTGCTGGTCCGCCGCTCGGGCGCCAGCGTCTCCACCGTCGCCCTCGCCGGCTCGACCCGCCGCAGCTCCGACCCCGCCGTCGACGACCACCTCGGCGAGCAGCTGCTGCGCAGCGACAAGGACCGCCGCGAGCAGCGGATCGTCGCCGAGCGGATCGTCCGCGCCCTGCGCCCGCACGCGGTCTGGGTCGAGGCCGGGGCCGAGCCGGAGATCGTCAAGGTGGCGAACATCCAGCACCTGGCGACGCCGGTGATCGCCCAGCTGGCCGAGCCCCACTCGGCGATCGAACTGGCCGGGCTCCTGCATCCGACCCCCGCCGTCGGCGGCGAGCCCTGGGCCGCGGCGGCAGCGGCGATCGCCGAGCTGGAGGGCATGGACCGCGGCTGGTACGCCGCCCCCGTCGGCTGGATGGACGCGACCGAGGACGGCGAATTCTGCGTCGCCCTCCGCAGCGCCCTCCTCCGCGACCGCGAGGCCCACCTCTTCGCCGGCGTCGGCGTCGTCGCCGGCTCCGATCCGGCAGCCGAGCTGGCCGAGACCGAGGTCAAGCTGGGGGCCCTGCTGCCGCTGCTGGCCGAGTAGGTTCTCGTTCGTGCTTCGTCGAGCAATCCTCTTCGCGTCTGTGCTGCTTGCCGTAGTCGCCGCGTTTGCAGGAGCGGCTTCCGCCGAGGGACCGCGCCTCGCGATCATGGCGCAGGAATATGGGAGAGAAGTCTTCACGGTCGGGCCGCTGGGGGAAGACCGGCGCCAAATCGTCGACCAAGAGGATGCCGGGCCGGGCGCCGGCCCTTCGTGGTCCGCGGCCGGCGATCGCCTGGCATTCGCAGCCGACGTGTACCCGGATGACGATCCGGTGCTCGGAGTCGTCGATGCCGACGGCGGCAACCTGCGGATCTATCCGCATATTCCTGTCGAACTCGGTGGTCCGGTCATGGCGCCAGACGGCCGCTCGGCCGCCTTCGCCCGGGTCCAGGTTCGTCGGGCCGGTCGCGACACGAACACCTACATGGTCAGAACCTCGATCTGGTCGTTTGACTTTCAGAAAGGCTCGACACGGCCGCTGACGCGGTGGCAAGGCGAATTCCTGGCCCCCAGCTCCTACTCGCCAGACGGTTCGACGCTTGCTGCCACCGGATTTGATCTCCGCCGGTTTCGCGCCGTGGCGATCGACGTCGGCAGCGGGCGCACCTCGCTGCTCGCGCGCAATGCGGCGGAACCCGCTTATTCCCCCGACGGCTCCAGCATCGCCTTCATACGCCGGAAGCCCTGGCTGCCGAAAAGGGGCAAAGAGATTCGGCCTTCGGTAGCCGAACTGCGGGTGGGCCGCGTCGGTGTTCCGGGACGGTCTGTGTCGCTTCTGCGCATGCGGGGCCTTTTCGCGTCGCCGAGCTGGGATCCGGCAGGTCAGCGTCTCGTCTTCGTGCATTTCGGGATCGACAAGCACGGTGGGGAGAGTTTCCGGAAGGGCAACAGCCTGATCGCGATCAATGCCGATGGCACCTGCCTGAGGAAGGTCTTCTCGGACCCCCATCTGACTCTCTACGGTGTTGCCTGGCAACCGGGATCCGACCGCGAAGCCGGACCGATCATTTGCTAGCCCGGTAGGGCCCCGTGCACCCGTGCGACGAGGCCGCGGTGCGCCTCGACGTTGGCGCCGCGGTCGGTCTTGACCTCGATCAGGCCGGTGCTAGCCGCAATCGCGTCCGGTAGGTCGGCGATCGAGCCGAGCCGGCGATGGGGGAGGTCGAAGAGCGCGGCGGCCTTGGCGGCGTCGACGCCGCGGGGGGTGCCGAGCAGGGCCTCGAACTCGTCGCTGGCTAGCGCCGACTCCTGCGGCAAGAAATGAAAGATGCCGCCGCCGTCGTTGTCGATGACGACGATCCGGACCGGGGTCTCGACGTCGCGCAGGGCGGCGAGGCCGCCGATGTCGTGGAGGAGGCCGAGGTCGCCGGTGACGATGGTGGTCGGGCGGCCGCTGGCCTGGGCGGCGCCGATGCCGGAGGAGATCAGGCCGTCGATGCCGTTGGCGCCGCGGTTGGAGAGGAAGAGGACATCCGCCTCGCCCGCGGCGAGGAAGGTCTCCTGGTCGCGGATCGGCATGCTCGAGCTGGTGTAGACGAGGTCGCCGCCGCGATGGGCGCCGCCGAGGGCGCGGTGGAGGGACGGCTCGGAGATCTCGGCGCCGGAAAGGGCCTCGTCGAGCGTCGCCTGTGCCGCCGCCTCGGCCTCCAGCCAGCGCTCCGGCGCCGGCCGTTCGCGCCCCTCCAGGCCTTCCACCCGCGCCGCCCAGCCGGAGGCGAGCTCGGTCGGGTCGGCGCGGAGGATCGCCGCCGCCCGGTTGGTCGGCTCGTTCCAGCCGCCATAGGGGTCGACCACGATCTCCTCGGCGCCGCTGGCCTCGATCCAGGCGCGCAGCGGCTTGCTCGTCGGCATCTCGCCGAAGCGCAGGATCAGGTCCGGGACGACCGAGCGGGCGAAGTGCTCCTCGCGCAGCAGCAGGTCGTAGGCGGCGACGACGTGGGAGCGGTCATGGGGGCCGCAGCGGAGCTGCGAGGTGGGGTCGGCGAGGATCGGGAAGCCGGCGACGCGCGCGAGGTGGGCCAGCGGCTCCCGCAGCTCCGGGTCGAGCTGGCGGCCGGCGACGATCGCGCCGGAGATCGCGTTGCCGATGTGGCCGGCGACCTCGTCGAGGAGGAAGGGGGAGGGCTCGAGGTCGATGTGGGTGACCGCGGTCAGCGGGCGCCCTTCGCGGCCCTCCAGCGCCAGCGGGTCGGTCGCGGCCACCGCGCCCTCGACCGGGACCGGCGCCAGCGGCTCGCGCCAGGGCAGGTTCAGGTGGACGGGCCCCGGGCGCGCCTCCCCCCGCGCGGCGGCGAGCGCCCGGCAGGCGACCGAGCGGTAGTGGAGGAGGCCGGGGTCGTCGGCCTCGTGCGTGCCGACTTCGCAGAACCAGCGCACCGAGGAGCCGAAGCTCTTGATCTGGTCGATCGTCTGCCCGGCGCCGATCCCCCGCAGCTCCGGCGGCCGGTCGGCGCTCAAGACGACCAGCGGGATCCCCGATTCGTCGGCCTCGACCACGGCCGGGTGGTAGTTGACCAGCGCCGTCCCCGAGGTGCAGAGCAGCGCCACCGGCCGGCGCCGAGCCTGCGCCGCCCCGAGGGCGAAGAAGCCGGCCGAGCGCTCGTCGACGATCACCTTCACCTCGATCTCGGGCTGCCGCCACAGCGCCACCGCCAAGGGCGTCGAGCGCGAGCCGGGGGAGACGACCGCCAGCCGCAGCCCGCCGCGCGCCAGCTCCTCGGCGAAGGCCGAGGCGAGGGCGGTGTTGGCGTTGGTCGGGTCCATCGGGGGTGGCGTGTCGCCTTATGCGTCCGTATGGGCGCAAAAAGCGACACGTGCAGGCTAGATGCGGTGCGCTTGCAGCGCCTCCTCGTCGATCTCGATGCCGAGGCCCGGCCCGGGGGGAAGGTGGAGCATGCCGTCGCGGACCTCGCACCCGACCGCGGCGATCGTCGCCGCGAAGAGGCGTTGGGTGGCGAGGCCGTGGGCGAGGTGGAGCCGTTCCGGGTGTCCGGTCTCGGCGAGGCTGAGAGCGGTCTGCGCCCCCGCGGCGATTCCAACCGGCCCGTCGAGGGCGCTGGTGACGTAGGCGGGGAGGACGCCGGCGATCCTCAGCGCTTCCTCCGGCCCCCCGACCTTCGAGAGCTTGATCCCGGTGTAGGCGCAGGCCCGGAGCGCAGCGGCTTCCTCGGCCTCGTCGAGAGACGCCACGCTCTCGTCGGCCGCGAGGGGGATCGAGGTGGACGCCGCGAGCTCACCCATCTCCTCGAGCGTCCCGACCGGCTGCTCCGCCAACTCGATCTCATAGGGCTCGAGTTCGCTCAGGCGCACCTTGGCCGTCTCGAGGTCCCAGGCCGCGTTGGCGTCCACCCGAATCCGCACCTCCGCCCCCAGCGCCTCCCGTACCGCTCGCACCTGCTCCACGTCCCGGTTCGCGCGAGTCCGCAAAACCTGACGCATATCGTCAGTTCTCACGGACTCGGCGCCGAGCTTCAGCTTGAACGTGGTGAACCCATCGGCCGCCCACGCTTCGGCGTCTGCCGCGACCGCCTCCGGCTCGCCCGCCACGAGCGTCGCGTTGCACGGAACGGCTTCGTCCTCGCCGCCGCCCTCGTCCGCCGCCCTCCTACCCAGCAAGTCCATCCGCGCCACGCTCACCGCACAGCGAGCCGGGGCGGACAGTCCCTCGGCCTCGAGCGCCTGATCCGCCGCCCAGGCCTCGAGCTCCCGCACGACAAGCGCCAGCCCGGCCCCGCCCCGCAGCGACAGCGGCACCGCTTCGCCCAGGCCCTCGACCCCGTCCTCGTCCCGCACCCGCAGCAGCACCATCTCCCGCTGCTCCAGCACCCCCCGCGCGGTCGCGTAGGGCCGCTCGAAGGGCAGCGCGTAGGGGATGACCTCGACCGAGCTGAGGCGCACGCCCCGAGTCTCTCAGGCGGAGATGAGGAGACCGGCGGTGACCAGCAGGCTGAAGACGCCGAGCAGCGCCCCGGTCGCCGCGAGCACCCCGTTCAGCGCCGGGCCGTCGCGACGCT
Organism: Solirubrobacterales bacterium; assembly: GCA_025936755.1. Classification (GTDB taxonomy): domain Bacteria; phylum Actinomycetota; class Thermoleophilia; order Solirubrobacterales; family 70-9; genus VAYN01. The sequence goes on from JAICSS010000016.1 coordinate 34,130, forward strand.
CCGCCAGCGTCCGCGCCGGTTTCAGCGCCAGCGGCGCCGCCAGCCAGCCGATCATCGGCAGGGCGCTCGCCTCGCCGGCCCAGAGGGCGAGCGGCAGGACGAGGAAGCCGCCGGCGACCAGGGTCACGTACAGCCGCACCGCCGCCTCGCGGCCGATCCGCACCGCCAGCGTGTTCTTGCCGGCGCGGCGGTCGGTCTCGAGGTCGCGGACGTTGTTGACGACGATGATCGCCGTCGCCAGGAACCCGATCGAGATCGAGAGGCCGAGCGGAAGCGCGTCGAGTTCCTCCAGCTGCACGTAGTAGGAGCCGTTGACCGCGACGAGGCCGAAGAAGAGGAAGACGAAGACCTCGCCGAAGCCGGCGTAGCCGTAGGGCCGGGGCCCGCCGGTGTAGAGGACGCCGGCGGCGATCGAGAGGACGCCGATCGCGAGGATCACCCAGCCGGCGACGGCGGTCAGGTAGATCCCGCAGGCGACAGCGACCGCGAAGGCGATCCAGGTCGCGACCATCACCCGCTGCGGCGTCACCATCCCGCTGGCCGTGACCCGCACCGGCCCCAGCCGGTCGGCGGTGTCGGCGCCGCGCTTGGCGTCGGAGTAGTCGTTGGCGAGGTTGGTCCCGATCTGGATGAAGATCGAGCCGACGAGGGCGGCGAGGAAGGCGCCCCAGCGCGGCAGCTCCCCGGCCCACTGCACCGCCGCCGCGGTCCCGACCAGGACCGGCGCGATCGCCGCCGGCAGCGTCCGCGGCCGCGCCGCCATCAGCCAGATCCTCATGCGCGGCGGGGGAACTTGGAGAACTCGGGGGAGCGCTTCTGCTTGAACGCCTCGCGCCCCTCGGCCGCCTCCTCGCTTCCGTAGAAGAGGAGGTTGGCGTCGTGGGCGAGCTGCTGGATGCCGGCGTAGCCGTCCTCGTGGGCGTTGAAGCTGGCCTTGACCAGGCGCAGGGCGAAGGGGGAGAGGGCGAGCATCTCCCGGCACCAGGCGACCGTCTCCCGCTCCAGCTCGACCACCGGCACGACCGCGTTGATCAGCCCCATCTCCAGCGCCTCGGCCGCGTCGTACTGGCGGCAGAGCATCCAAATCTCCTTCGCCTTCTTGGTCCCGACCAGGTCGCGCAGCAGCGAGGCGCCGTAGCCGCCGTCCCAGGAGCCGACCCGCGGGCCGACCTGGCCGAAGACGCCGTTGTCGGCGGCGATCGTCAGGTCGCAGCAGAGGTGGAGGATGTGGCCGCCGCCGATCGCGTAGCCGGCGACCATCGCCACGATCGGCTTCGGCAGCCGCCGCATCTGGATCTGCAGGTCGGTGACGTGGAAGCGGCCGACCGAGGCGCCCTCGGGCATGTAGCCGGTGTCGCCGCGGACGGTCTGGTCGCCGCCGGAGCAGAAGGCGCGCTCGCCGGCGCCGGTGAGGACGATCACCCCGACCTCGCTGTCCTCGCGCGCCAGCTCCATCGCCGCCGAGACCTCGATCAGCGTCTGCGGCCGGAACGCGTTCAGCACGCCGGGGCGATCGATCGTCACTTTGGCGATCCCGCCGCCGGTCTCGTAGCGGATGTCCTCGTACTCGCCGGGACCGGCGGTCCACTCGATCGGCGCGTAGAGCTGGTCCTCGGAGGGAGCTCCTTTGTGGCGTTTGGGCATGATGGGGACGATATCCCGATGAAGCTCGACGACTGGCTCTCCCAGAGATCGCAGAGCTGTCCCGACCGGACGGCGCTCGTCGCCGACGGGGCGGAGATGACCTACGCCGAGCTCGAGGCGGAGGCGACCTGGGTCGCGCGGCGGCTCGCCGCCCATGGCGTCCGGCGCGGCTCGATCGCCGCCCTGACCATGCATCCGCGCCGCGAGCAGGTCGTCCTCCTGCACGCGCTGATGAAGCTGGGAGCCGAGCTGCTGCCGCTGGGCCCGCGCCTGACCGCGGCCGAGCGGGCGGCGATCGTCACCGCCGAGGAGCCGATCATCGACCTCGACGACCCCGGCCAGCTGACCCAGACCGAGGCCGACATGCCGCTGCTCGGCGAGCACGACATGGACGCGATCTGCTGCCGGGTCCTGACCAGCGGCAGCACCGGCACACCGCGGCCGGTCCCGCTCAACTACGGCAACTTCCTCTGGAACGCGGTCGGCTCGGCCTTCAACATCGGCGTCGAGCCCACCGACCGCTGGCTCTGCTGCGTTCCCCTCAGCCACATCGCCGGCCTCGGGATCGTCATGCGCTCGGTCATCTACGGAACCGCCGCGGTCGTCCACGACGGCTTCGACGTCGACCGGGTGGGGGAGGCGCTGGAGCGCGACGGGATCACCCAGGTATCGCTGGTGGCGACGATGCTGACGCGGCTGCTGGAGGCGGGGGTCGACCTCTCCCGCCCGCGGGCGATCCTCGTCGGCGGCGGCCCGGTGCCGGCGGAACCGCTGGAAGAGGCGCTCGCCAAGGGCGCCACCGTGGTTCAGACCTACGGCCTGACCGAGACCTGCTCGCAGGTGACGACGCTGGCGCCGGCCGACGCCAGGCGCAAGCTCGGCTCCGCCGGGCGGCCGCTGCTGACCACGCACCTGCGGATCCAGGAAGGCGAGATCCTCGTCCAGGGGCCGACCGTCGCCCCCGGCAGCGCCGACGCGGACGGCTGGCTCCACACCGGCGACCTCGGCCAGATCGACGAGGAAGGCTTCCTCTACGTCCGCGACCGGATCGACGACATGATCGTCAGCGGCGGCGAGAACGTGATCCCGGCCGAGGTCGAGGAGGTGCTCCTGCGGCACCCGCACGTCGCCGAGGCGGCGGTGATCGGCCGCGAGGACCCCGAGTGGCAGCAGGCGGTGACCGCCGTCGTCGTGCTCGAGAGCGAAGCCGAGGTGAGCCCGGACGAGCTGCGCCGCCACTGTGCCGAATCGCTGGCCGGGTTCAAAGTGCCGAAGCGGGTGGAGCTGGCGTCGGCGCTGCCGCGGACGCCCTCGGGAAAGCTGATGCGCCGGGCGCTTCGTTGAGCGCGGGCGACCGGTAGCCTGCCGGCTCATGCGAACCGACGACATCTTCTCCGACAAAGACGCTGACCTGGGCAAGCTCGACGGCAAGACCGTCGCCATCCTCGGCTACGGCTCCCAGGGCCACGCCCACGCGCTCAACCTCAAGGACTCCGGCGTCGAGGTCGTCGTCGGCCTCCGTCCCGACTCCTCCAGCCGCGCCAAGGCCGAAGCGGCCGGGCTCGAGGTGCTGGACGTCGCCGAAGCCGCGAGCCGCGGCGACCTGGTGATGATCCTGCTCCCGGACGAGAAGCAGGCCGAGGTCTGGCGCGAGGAGATCGCCGACGGGATCGCCCCCGGCAACCTGCTGCTCTTCGCCCACGGCTTCGCGATCCACTTCGGCGAGATCGAGCCGCCCCCGGGCGTCGACGTCGGCATGGTCGCGCCAAAGGGCCCGGGCCACCTGGTCCGCCGCCAGTACGAGGAAGGCAGCGGCGTCCCCTGCCTGATGGCCGTCCACCAGGACGCCTCCGGGGAAGCCCACGACCTCGTCCTCGCCTACGCCTCCGGGATCGGCGGCGGCCGCGCCGCGGTGATCGAGACCAGCTTCAAAGACGAGTGCGAGACCGACCTCTTCGGCGAGCAGGCCGTCCTCTGCGGCGGCGCCTCGGAGCTGGTCCGCGCCGGCTACGAGACCCTGGTCGAGGCCGGTTACGACCCCCGTCTCGCCTACTTCGAGTGCTTGCACGAGCTGAAGCTGATCGCCGACCTGATGTACGAAAAGGGCATCCAGGGGATGCGCTACTCGATCTCCAACACCGCCGAGTACGGCGACATGACCCGCGGCAAGCGCGTCATCGGCGAGGAGTCCCGGGCGGCGATGAAGCAGATCCTCTCCGAGATCCAGTCCGGCGACTTCGCGAAGGAGTTCATCGCCGAGAACCGCGCCGGCAACGAGAATTTCGACCGCATGCGGAGCGAGGCGACGGGTCACGAAATCGAGGACATCGGCGGTGACCTGCGCGACATGATGCCCTGGATCGACCAGGGCTTCAAAGACACGAAGTAAGCAGCGTCAGTCTTTGATCGGACCGCGGGGGTCGGTCTCTCCCTCGGGCAGGCGGCCGTCGCGGCCGACGTAGCCGTCCTTGCCGCCGACGCAGACGTAGATCGCGTCTTCGTCGGAGCTGAGGTTCTTGAGGCTGCGGACGACTTTGGCGTCGACCCAGGCGAAGCCGCCGGGGCCGAGCTCGTGCTTGGTGCCGTCGAGGTCGATCTCCATCCGTCCCCGGTGGACGAAGTAGAGCTCCTCCTGCTCCTCGTGGTAGTGCTTGCCGGACTCGTAGCCCGGCGGCATCACGATCGCGTTGACGCCGAAGGCGGTCACGCCCAGCTCCTTGCGGACCTTGCGGAAGCCCCAGCCCTCGCCGAGGTCGTCGAGGTGGGCGACCGCGTAGCCGTCGCCTTTGTTCACTGAGGGCTCCATCTATCTCCTCCTGAAAGTGTCATCTGAACCGGGCGGCGAGCCTACCTCGGCCCCGGCGGTCGTGCGCGGGCTTTGGTCAATAACCTGTCGAGCCCGATGGCGCCCGAGACGACCGTGCAGATTCCCAGCGAGATCAAGCCCGCCGACGGCCGCTTCGGCTGCGGGCCCTCGAAGGTGCGCCCGGAGGCGCTCGCGACCCTGACCGAGCGCGCCGACCTGATGGGGACCTCGCACCGCCAGGCGCCGGTGCGGGACCTCGTGCGGGAGGTCCGGACCGGTCTGGCGGAGCTCTTCTCGCTGCCCGACGGCTACGAGATCGCCCTCGGCAACGGCGGCGCCACCGCCTTCTGGGAGGCGGCATGCGCCTGGCTCGTGCGCGAGCGGGCGCTGCACCTGACCTACGGCGAGTTCTCCTCGAAGTTCGCCAAGTCGACCGCGGCGGCGCCCTTCCTGCGGGACCCGATCGTCGTCGAGGCCGATCCGGGCGACGCGCCGGTGCCGACCGCCGACCCCGCCGCCGACGCGATCGCCTGGGCTCACAACGAGACCTCGACCGGGGTCATGGTCGACGTCCGGCGCCCCGAGGGCGCCGCCGAGTCGCTGGTCCTGATCGACGCCACCTCCGGCGCCGGCGGCCTGCCGGTGGACATGATCCAGGCCGACGCCTACTACTTCGCCCCGCAGAAGGGCTTCGCCTCCGACGGCGGTCTCTGGCTGGCGGCGTTGAGCCCGGCGGCGATCGCCCGGATCGAGGAGCTCGACGGCGCCTCCGACCGCTGGCAGCCGGCCTTCCTCTCGCTGCAGACCGCGCTCGACAACTCGCGCAAGGAGCAGACCTACAACACGCCGGCGCTGGCGACCCTGCTGCTGCTGAACGAGCAGGTCCAGTGGATGCTCGGGCTCGGCGGCCTCGCCGGCTGCGTCGAGCGCACCTCCGACTCCTCCGGCCGCCTCTACGGCTGGGCCGGGCGCAGCGATTTCGCGACTCCCTTCGTCGCCGACCCGGCCAAGCGCTCGCTGGTCGTCGGCACGATCGACTTCGACGAGTCCGTCGACGCCGCCGCGCTCGCCAAGGCGCTGCGCGCGAACGGGATCGTCGACGTCGAGCCCTACCGCAAGCTCGGCCGCAACCAGCTGCGGATCGGGATGTTCCCGGCGGTCGACCCCGACGACGTCGAGGCGCTGACCGCCTGCATCGACTGGGTCGTCGCCAACGTCGAGGGGGTCGCCTCGTGAAGGTCCTGGTCAAGGAGAAGATCGCCGACACCGGCGTCGAGCTGCTGCGCTCGCAGTTCGAGGTCGACCTCGGGCTGGAGATGTCCGACGAGGAGCTGCGCGAGCAGATCTCCCGGTACGACGCGATCCTGATCCGTTCGGCGACGAAGATGACGCCCGAGCTGATCGAGCTGGCCGACAACCTGAAGGTGATCGGCCGCGCCGGCACCGGCGTCGACAACGTCGACATCCCGGCCGCGACTCGGCGCGGGATCATCGTCGCCAACGCGCCGGAATCGAACTCGGTCGCCGCCGCCGAGCACACCCTGGCCCTGGCGCTGGCGCTCTTCCGCAACGTCCCGCAGGCGCACGAATCGCTCGTCGCCGGCCGCTGGGACCGGGCCAAGTTCAAGGGGGCCGAGCTCTACGGCAAGACCCTCGGCGTGATCGGCTTCGGCCGCATCGGCCAGCTCGTCGCCAAACGCGCCCAGAGCTTCGAGATGAACGTCGTCGCCTTCGACAAGTTCGTCTCCGCCGAGCGCTTCAAAGACCTCGGCGTCGAGGGCTGCGACTCGATCGAGGAGGCGCTGGGCCGGGCCGACCTGGTCACCCTGCACACGCCGAAGACGCCGGAGACGATCGGGATGATCAACGCCGAGACGATCGCGGCGATGAAGGACGGCGCCCGCCTCGTCAACTGCGCCCGCGGCGAGCTGGTCGACCTCGACGCCCTCCTGGCCGGCCTCGAGTCCGGCAAGCTCGGCGGCGCCGCGCTCGACGTCTTCCCCTCCGAGCCCTTCACCGAGCACCCGATCTTCTCCCGCCCCGACGTCGTCGTCACCCCGCACCTGGGCGCCTCCACGGCCGAGGCGCAGGACCGGGCCGGGGTCGTCACCGCCGAGCAGGTGACCGCCGCCCTGACCGGCGGCGTCGTCACCAACGCGGTCAACATCGCCGCCGTGCGGCCGGAGGCGATGGAGGCGCTGGCCCCCTTCGTCCCGCTCTGCGAAAAGCTCGGCCGCCTCGCCCAGGGGCTCGGCGACGGCGCCGTCGAGAAGGTGAGCGCCGAATTCCGCGGCCGCATCGCCTCCCACGACACGCGCCTGCTCGGGATCGCGGTCATGGCCGGGATCCTCTCCGGCCACACCGAGGAGCCGGTCAACCTCGTCAACGCGCCGCAGATGGCCGAGGAGCGCGGGATCGAGCTGGCCGAGACGACCGACGCCAGCGCCGAGGACTTCACCGAGCTGGTCAGGGTTCGCGTCCACACCGCCGGCGGCGAGGTCGAGGTGGCCGGGACCGGCGTCGGGCCGCGCAACGTGCCCTACCTCGTCGCCGCCTGGGGCGAGAGCTTCTACCTGCCGTTCGCCGAGCACCTCGCGGTCTTCAGCTACGCCGACCGGCCGGGGATGATCGGCCGTGTCGGCACCCTCTTCGGCGAAGAGGGGGTCAACATCGTCTCCGCCGCCGTCGGCGCCGAGAGCGGGGGGGAGCGGGCCGTGATGGCGCTCACCACCGATGCGCCGGTGCGCTCGGAGACGGTCGAGAAGATCCTCGCCCTCGAGGGCTTCTCCAAGGGCCGCTCGGTCGACCTCTAGCCGCGGCTGGAGTCCACGCGATTTGCGCGCCGCACCTTCGGCGCGAAAGAGTTGTTTCGTGGGAGGGTCCTCGGACCCAAGCCCCGGGAACGATGAAGAAGGCGATCCTCATTGCGTTGGCGCTCCTCGCGGCTCTGCCCGTGCTGCCTGTCGATGCAGCCGAACCCGTCAACCTGCTGATCAGCGGCGGCGGGGAAAACAACGGCTTCCACATCTCCCTCAGCGCCGACGGCCGCGACTACGCGATCCTCTCGACGGTGCCGCTGGAAGTCGGCGGCAACCTCTGCTCGCACCCCGAAGAAGTCCCGACCGAACTGCTCTGCACGGCGCCGGCGATCGCCGGCTTCGAAGTCAACTCCGGCGGCGGCTCGGACTCGGTCTTCTTCACCAGCGACATCCCGGTCCCGGTGACGATCCGCGGCGGGTCCGGAAACGACCGGCTCTACGGCGGCGGCGCCGCCGACAAGGTCGTCGGCGGCCCCGGCGACGACCTGCTGCTCGGGCGGCGCGGGGACGACTGGATCCTTGGCGGCCCCGGCCGCGACCGCCTCAGCGGCGGGCCCGGAAACGATCAGCTGCGCGGCGGGCCGGGTAAGGACAGGCTCAACGGAGGACCGGGGCAGAACCAGCTGATCCCCTGATCCGCCCGCCGGGGCTTGAGATTCCCGCGGCCTCCGCTAAGGTTCGGAGCCGAATGAGCTTCCGGCTCGACAGCCTCGCGCTACTCCTTCTCCTCCCCCCTCGGGGGGAATAGCGCTGGGCGGCGCGTTAGCCGCGAGAGACAAAGGCCATTCGATTCAAAGAGAGAAGGAGAGGTCCCATGGGTTCCGGACCGCAATCTGAGACCAAATCCGACGCCAACCGCGTCCACATCTTCGACACCACGCTGCGAGACGGCGAGCAGTCGCCCGGGATCTCGCTGAACACCGCCGAGAAGGTCGAGATCGCCCAGCAGCTCGCCCGCCTGGGCGTCGACGTGATCGAGGCCGGCTTCCCGATCACCTCGCCCGGCGACTTCGAGGCGGTCGAGAAGATCTCCCGGGTGGTCGAGGGCCCGGTGATCTGCGGCCTGGCCCGCACCCACAAGGCCGACATCGACGCCGCCTGGGGGGCGATCAGGGAGGCGGGGCGCCCGCGCATCCACACCTTCATCTCCACCTCGGACATCCACATCGAGCACCAGCTGCAGACCGACCGCGAGGACGTCAAGGGCCAGGCGCGGGCGGCGGTGGCGCTGGCGAAGAGCTACTGCGAGGACGTCGAGTTCTCGCCGATGGACGCGACCCGCGCCGAGATCGAGTTCACCGCCGAGGTCTGCGCGATCGCGGTCGAGGAGGGCGCGACCGTCGTCAACATCCCCGACACCGTCGGTTACACGACGCCGGAGGAGTACGCCGACTACTTCCGCCGCCTGTACGAGCTGGCGCCGGCGCTGCGGGAGGTCGAGCTGTCGGTCCACTGCCACGACGACCTGGGGATGGCGGTCGCCAACTCCTACGCCGGGGTGCTGGCGGGGGCGCGGCAGGTCGAGTGCGCCGTCAACGGGATCGGCGAGCGGGCCGGCAACTGCTCGCTGGAGGAGATCGCGATGCTGGTCGCCGTCCGCGAGGACGTCCACGGCCTCCACACCGGGATCATCACCCGGGAGATCGCCCGCACCAGCCGCATGGTCAGCCGTCTCACCGGCTACCCGGTGCAGCCGAACAAGGCCGTCGTCGGCCGCAACGCCTTCGCCCACGAGTCCGGGATCCACCAGGACGGCGTGCTGAAGGAGCGCAGCACCTACGAGATCATGGACGCGACCGAAGTCGGCCTGGAGTCGAACTCGATCGTCCTCGGCAAGCACTCCGGTCGCCACGCCCTGCGCGACGCGCTGGAGCAGCTGGGCTTCAAGGTCGAGGGACAGGCGCTGAACAACGCCTTCAAAGCCTTCAAGGAGGTCGCCGACCGCAAGAAGCAGGTGACCGCGCTGGATTTGGAGGCGATCGTCTCCGACGAGATGCGCGAGCGCTCCGACGCCCACGAGCTGGCCTGGTTCGAGGTCGAGGCCGGGACCCGCAAGCCGCCGCTGGCGAAGGTGGCGGTGACCAAGCCCACCGGCGAGGAGTCGGTCGGGGAAGCCAGCGGCGACGGCCCCGTCGACGCGATCTTCCACGCTATCCAGGACGCGGCCGGAACCGAGTGCGAGCTGGTCGAGTACAAGGTCGAGGCGGTGACCGGGGGAGAGGACGCCCTCGGCGAAGTGACCGTCCAGCTGCGCGCCGCCGGTCGGCTGGCGACCGGCCAAGGTGTCGCTACGGACATCCTCGAGGCATCGGCCCGCGCCTACGTCCGCGCCCTGTCGAACGCCCTGGAAGGCGCGGCGACCCGCGAGGCGGAGGCGGCGACGGCCGAGGCCGTGGTCGAGCGAACGCCTGGGCCGTAGACCCGTCACGCCCAGGCGCGCCTTTCGCCTGAGAGCCGGCACGAACCGCGCACCACAGGCGCGATGTTCCCCGTCAGCCTCGGTGTATGCCCGCCGAGTCCGCAAGAACTGACGCATACCGTCAGGTTTCGCGGACTCGCGATGTGGAGGCTGCCATCGGCCGACTGGCTGACCGGCAGCACGGGGTGGTTGGTCGGGCACAGTTGAAGGAGCTGGACCTGGGGGAGGCGGCGATTCGGCATCGGCGGCGTCTCGGCCGGCTGCGACGGCTGAACCCGGGAGCCTTTGCCGTGGGTCATCGCGCTGTCTCCCGGCAGGGACATTGGATGGCGGCGGTGCTCGCTTCGGGTCCGGAGGCGGTCTTGAGCCACTGGTCGGCTGCGGCCCTCTGGATGATCCGGCCGAACTCGCGGTCGCTCGTCGAGGTCACGACGGCACACAGGAGCCGATCCTGGAAGGGGATCGAGCGGCATGTGTCTCAGGTGCCGGCCGACGAGCGGGCGGTGGCGGAGGGGATCCCGGTGACGAGCGTTCCGCGGACGACCTTCGATCTGGCGGCGACTGAGGATGTGGACACGGTGGTCGCGATGCTGCGGGAGGCGGAATACCTGAACCTCTGGGATCGCTTGTCGCTCTGGGACCTAGTGGAGCGGTATCCGGGGAAACGGGGATCCCGGAAGGTTCGGGAAGCGCTGGAGCGGTTGAAGGAGGAACCCGCGGGGCGCAAGCGATCGCCACTGGAGGAGCGCTTCAACCCGTTCCTCCGCCGGCACCGCCTGTCCCTACCCCGCTACAACGACTGGATCTCTGTCGGCAACGACAGGCGCTACCAGGTCGACTGCCACTGGCCCGGCACCAACCAGATCGTCGAGCTGGATGGCTGGCAAGCCCACAAGGGCCGCGTCGCCTTCCGCGAAGACAAGGCCCGCGACCGCCGCCTCACCGCCGCCGGCTACACCGTCACCCACCTCACCTGGAACCAGCTCGACGACGAACCCGGGGCCATCGCCGCCGACCTCCGAGCCCTCCTGATGAACAACCAGAACCGCCTGAGCCGGGCCGCTGCAACCTCCACCTGATCAAGTAGAGGTTGCAGCGGCCCGGCCCGGAGCGCCCTAAAGAAGAGCGCGAGCCTGCGAAAGCCTAAATACAAGCGTCCGTGATAACGTACAACCAATGGCCCCCACTATGACCAAGGCTTCCGTCCCTGCCGACTCTCCCCGCGCCTCGGCCAAAGACCCCGCAGCCTCCGTCGGCCCCCGCGTCCGCGCGCTCCGCGATGCCATGGGCCTTTCCCTCCGCGACCTCGCCCTGCGGTCCGGCGTCAGCGCGCCGATGCTCTCGCAGGTCGAGCGCGGGGAGACCAGTCCGACCCTCGCCGTCGCCGGCAAGATCGCCGCCGGCCTGGAGCTGACGCTGTCGCAGCTGCTGCGCCTCGACGAGGGCCAGCACGTGGCGATCAGCCGCGCCGCCGGCCGCCGCCGCAGCGAGCGGGGCGGCCACCGCTTCGAGGAGCTGACGCCGCCGCTGCCGGGGCAGCGCGCCGACGTCTCCCTGCACGTGCTCGAGCCCGGCGCCACCACCGGCGGCGCCGCGGACCCGCCGATGCACGAGCCGGGCAGCCGCGAGACCACGGTCGTCCTCGCCGGCACCCTGGCGCTGGTCCTCGACGGCAGCCGCCACGAGCTTCAAGAGGGGGACAGCGTCACCTTCGACGCCGATCTTCCGCATCATTTCGAGAACGAAGGCCGGGAGGCGACCCGCTTCCTGGCCGTGATCGCCGCCGGCCTCAGGAGGTCATAAGCCAATGCCGAAAACGATGTTCGACAAGATCTGGGAGCAGCACGAGGTCTCGCCGGGGCTGATCTACATCGATCTGCACCTGGTCCACGAGGTCACCTCGCCGCAGGCCTTCGACGGCCTGCGGCTGGCCGGCCGCAGGGTCCGCCGCCCGGACAAGACCCTCGCCACCGCCGACCACAACACCCCCACCGACGGGACCATGGCGGCGCGGCTGATCGCCGACCAGCTCTCGCGCGTCCAGGTCGAAACCCTGGAGCGCAACTGCGAGGAGTTCGGGATCCCGGTCTATTCGCTCGGCTCCGACCGCCAGGGCATCGTCCACGTGATCGGCCCCGAGCTCGGCGTCACCCAGCCGGGGATGACGATCGTCTGCGGCGACAGCCACACCTCCACCCACGGCGCCTTCGGGGCGCTGGCCTTCGGCATCGGGACCTCTGAGGTCGAGCACGTGCTGGCGACCCAGTGCCTGGTCCAGAAACGGCCGAAGACGATGCGGATCTCCTACGCCGGCGAGCTGCGCCACGGGGTCACCCCGAAGGACCTGATCCTGGCGACGATCGGCCGCCTCGGCACCGGCGGCATGACCGGCTACGCGGTCGAGTACGCGGGCCCGGCGATCGAGGCCCTCTCGATGCCGGGCCGGATGACGATCTGCAACATGACGATCGAGGGCGGCGGCCGCGCCGGGATGATCGCCCCCGACGAGACCACCTTCGAGTGGGTCAAGGGGCGCCCGGCCGCGCCGGGCGAGTTCGAGGCGGCGATGGCCCGCTGGCGCGAGCTGCCCACCGACCCCGGCGCCAGCTTCGACACCGAGGTAGAGGTCGACGCCGCGGGGATCTCGCCGATGGTCACCTGGGGCACCAACCCAGGCCAGGTCGTCGAGGTCACCGACAGCGTCCCCGACCCGGCGCAGCTCGACTCGCCCGCCGATCGCGAAGCGGCCGAGCGCGCCCTCGCCTACATGGGCCTGGAGGCCGGCACCCCGATGACCGAGATCGCGCCCGAACGCGTCTTCATCGGCTCCTGCACCAACAGCCGCATCGAGGACCTGCGCGAGGCCGCCGCGATCGTCGACGGCCGCAAGGTCGCCGGCGGCGTCAGCGCGATGGTCGTCCCCGGCTCCCAGCAGGTGAAGAAGGCGGCCGAGGAAGAGGGCCTCGACGAGGTCTTCAAGAGCGCCGGCTTCGACTGGCGCGTGGCGGGCTGCTCGATGTGCCTGGGGATGAACCCCGACACCCTGGACGAAGGCGAGCGCTGCGCCTCGACCTCGAACCGCAACTTCGAGGGGCGCCAGGGCAAGGGCGGCCGCACCCACCTCGTCAGCCCGAAGATGGCCGCCGCGGCCGCTATCGAGGGCCACTTCGTCGACATCAGGGATTGGAGCTAGAGCATGAGGCCCGTAGACAAGATCGAAGGCAAGGTGTCGGTGCTGGACCGCAGCGACGTCGACACCGACCAGATCATCCCCAAGCAGTTCCTCAAGCGGGTCGAGCGGACCGGCTTCGGCGAGTTCCTCTTCTACGACTGGATCCGCGACGGCGAGATCGAGCTGGAGCCGAACCCGATCCTCGTCACCGGGGCCAATTTCGGCTGCGGCTCCTCCCGCGAGCACGCCCCCTGGGCGCTCGAGGACTTCGGCTTCCAGGCGATCCTGGCGCCCTCCTTCGCCGACATCTTCTACTCGAACTGCACCAAGATCGGGCTGCTGCCGGCGATCCTCGACGAGGCGCACTGCCGTGCCGTCGCCGAGGCCGGCGAGGCCCGGATCGACCTCGACGACGAGACCGTCAACTGCGCCGCCGGCGTCTTCCAGTTCCAGATCGAGCACGACGTCAAGCACCGCCTCCTGAACGGGCTCGACGACATCGGCATCACGCTCGAAAACGCAGGCGCGATCGACGAGTTCGAGGCCGAGCCGGCCGCCTCCTTCGGTCCCGCCACCACCAGCCTGTAGCGATGGCCGGGGGACCAGCGGAGTGGGATGCGGAGGCCTACCACCGCCTCGCCAGACCGCAGGAAGAATGGGCGCGGGAGGTGCTGAGGCGCCTGCCGCTGCGGGGCGAGGAGACGGTGCTCGACGCCGGCTGCGGGTCAGGCGGCGTCACCCGGCTCCTGCTCGAGCGCCTGCCGCGGGGGCGGGTGATCGGGGTCGACGGCTCGCAGGCGATGATCGACGAGGCCCGCTCCAACCTCGAGCAGTGGGCCGGCCGCGTCGAGCTGCGCGCGGGCGACCTCCTCGAGCTGCAGCTCGAGCAACCGGTCGACGCCGTCTTCTCCAACGCCACCTTCCACTGGATCCCGGACCACGAGACGCTGTTCGGGCGCCTGCGCGGGGCGATGAAGCCAGGCGCCCCGCTCGTCGCCCAGTGCGGGGGCGAGGGAAACGTCGCCGAATTCGCCGGGGCGATCGAGGCGGCGTCGGCGCTGCCGGAGTTCGCGGCCGCTTTCGAGGGCTGGCCGGCGCCGTACAACTTCGCCGGCCCCGCTCTCACCGAAGAGCGGCTGCGGGCGGCCGGCTTCGACGGGATCCGCTGCTGGCTGGAGGAGAAGCTGGTCGAACCGAAGGAGCCGCGCGAGTTCGGGGCTGCGGCGGGGCTGGCGCCGCATCTCGAACGGCTGCCGGAGGAGCGGCGCGACGCTTTCGTCGACGCGGTGATGGAGCGCCTCGACAAGCCGATCGCCTACCGCTACGTGCGGCTCAACATCGACGCCACCGCCGCTTGACCTGTTCCTCATTGGTGCCTGACAACGGAAAGGAACAGACGAGGGACGAGGTGCGTAGAGTGCGGCGCCGATGAACGGCGCCCCGCGCATAGTCGTCCTGCCCGGCGACGGGATCGGCCCCGAGATCGTCGCCGCCGCGCGCCGCGTCCTCGACGCCCTCGGCGAGTTCTCCTACGACGAGCGCCTGATGGGCGGCTGCTCGATCGACGAGCACGGCACCGCCCTCACCGAGGAGGTCCTCGACGCCTGCCGCGGCGCCGACGCGGTCCTGCTCGGCGCCGTCGGCGGCCCCGAGTGGGACACCACCGACCCGAGCGCGCCGCGCCCCGAGCAGGGCCTGCTCGGCCTGCGCAAGGGGATGGGCCTCTACGCCAACCTCCGCCCGGTCCGGCCCAGCCCGGCCCTCGTCGGCGCCAGCCCCCTGCGCGAAGAGCGGATCGCCGGCACCGACCTGCTCGTCGTCCGCGAGCTCACCGGCGGCATCTACTTCGGCGACTCCGGCCGCGAGGGCGACGTCGCCCACGACACCTGCGAGTACTCCGTGCCGGAGATCGACCGGATCGCCCGCACCGCCTTCGACGCCGCCCGCCGCCGCGCCGGGAGCTCCGGTCGCAAGCCGAAGGTCACCTCGGTCGACAAGGCCAACGTGCTGGAGACCTCGCGCCTCTGGCGCGAGGTGGTCGGCCGCGTCGCCGCCGACTTCGGAGACGTCGAGCTCGAACACCTCCTGGTCGACAACGCGGCGATGCAGCTCGTCTCCCGGCCGGCCGACTTCGACGTCGTCCTCGCCGAGAACCTCTTCGGCGACATCCTCAGCGACGAGGCGGCGATGCTGACCGGCTCCCTGGGGATGCTGCCCAGCGCCAGCCTCGGCGCCGAGGGCGTCCCCGGCCTCTTCGAGCCGGTCCACGGCTCCGCCCCCGACATCGCCGGCCAGGGCGTCGCCAACCCGCTCGCGACCTTCCTCTCGGCGGCGATGATGCTGCGCCACGGCCTCGGCCGGGGCGAGGACGCCGCCCGCATCGAGGCCGCCGTCGACGCCGTGCTGGAGCGCGGCCTCCGCACCCCCGACCTCACCTCGGGGACGGTTGCCGAGCCGCCGACCGCCGAGAACCCGACGCCCCAGCGCGAGGCCGGGACCGAGGAGATGACCGCGGCGGTGCTCGAGCAGCTCGGCGCATAGCCGCCGGCTTCGCCGCCGCACCGTAGAAGCGCAACCGCCCATCGGGCATAATCTCCCGTCATGGATCCGGTCGAGCTGATCTGGCGGAACGGCGAGTTCCTTCCCTGGGAGGAGGCGCAGACCCACGTGCTCAGTCACGGGCTGCACTACGGGACCGGCGTCTTCGAGGGGATCCGCTGCTACGAGACCTCCCGCGGGCCGGCGATCTTCCGCCACCACGACCACCTCGACCGGCTGGAGAAGTCGGCCGAGCTCTACTACCTGGAGCTGCCCTACTCGGCCGAGGAGATCCGGGGGGCCACGCACGAGCTGCTGCGGCGCAACGGCCTCAGCAGCGCCTACATCCGGCCCCTCGCATACCGCGGCTACGGCTCCCTCGGCCTCTACGCCAAGGACGCCCCGGTCGACGTGATCGTCGCCGCCTTCCCCTGGGGCGCCTACCTCGGCGAGGAGAGCAAGAACGGCGGCATCCGCGCCAAGGTCTCGAGCTGGCGCCGGATCAGCCCCGGCGGCTCGATCCCGCACGCCAAGGCCTCGGGCTCCTACCTCAACTCGATCCTCGCCAAGACCGAGTCGACCAACGCCGGCTACGACGAGGCGATCCTGCTCGACGAACGCGGCTTCGTCTGCGAGGGCTCGGGCGAGAACATCTTCCTCGTCCGCGACGGGCAGATCGTCACCCCGCCGCAGGTCGCCTCGATCCTCGACGGGATCAACCGCAAGTCGGTGATCCAGATCGCCCGCGACCTCGGCTACGCCGTGGTCGAGCGCGACGTCGCCCGCGCCGAGCTCTACCTCGCCGAGGAGGTCTTCCTCACCGGCACCGCGGCCGAGCTGGTGCCGGTGCGCGAGATCGACGACCACCCGCTCGGCCAGCCGGGCGAGATCACCCGCCACGTGCAGGCGAAGTTCGAGGACGCGCTGACGGGCAGGGCCGAGGAGTACCTGGAGTGGCTCGACTTCGTCGAGGCTCCAGAGGCCGCCGCACCCGACTCCAGCGAGGCTTCGGACTCGGAGTCGATCGGGCGAATTACCCCCGCCGCATAAGCGGCCGGCGCGGCACGCCCGCGCACGCCGGACCGGCACGGTCCACCCGATCTTCTCCGACTCGAAAGGCAGCAATCAGATGGAACAGGTGAAGCTCTACGACACCACCTTGCGCGACGGGATGGGCGGTCGCGGCATGTCGCTCTCCGTGGGCGAGAAGCTCAAGGTCGCCCAGGCCCTGGACGCGCTCGGGATGCAGTTCGTCGAGGCCGGCTTTCCGAGCAGCAACCCGAAGGAAGCCGAGCTCTTCGAGCGGCTCGCCGAGGTCGAGCTGGAGAACGCGACCTTCGTCGCCTTCGGCATGACCCGCCGGCGCGACCGCGCCGCCGCCGAGGACGAGGCGCTGGCGGTCCTGGCCTCCTCGTTCGCCGCCGCGATCTGCCTCGTCGGCAAGAGCTCGCCGCTCCACGTCGAGAAGGTGATCCGCGTCAGCCGCGAGGAGAACCTGGAGATGATCGCCGACTCGATCGCCTTCTGCCGCGAGCAGGGCAAGCGGGCGATCTTCGATGCCGAGCACTTCTTCGACGGCTACCGCGAAGACAGCGCCTACGCGCTCGAGTGCGTGGCGGCGGCGGCCGGCGCGGGGGCGGAGAACGTCACCCTCTGCGACACCAACGGCGGCAGCCTCCCGAGCTACGTCGCCGAGGCGACCGCCGCCGTGGTCGCGGCCGTCGGCCAGACGGTCGAGATCGGGATCCACACCCACGACGACTCGGGCTGCGGGGTGGCCAACTCACTGGTGGCGGTGGAAGCCGGAGCGCGCCTGGTCCAGGGCTGCGTCAACGGCTACGGCGAGCGCTGCGGCAACGCCAACCTGGCCTCGATCCTGCCGGCGCTGCAGCTGAAGATGGGCTTCGACGCCGTCACCCCCGAGCAGCTGGCGAGCCTGACCCCGACCGCGCATTACCTGGACGAAATCTGCAACCTCGCCTCCGATCCGGACCGGCCCTACGTCGGCCGCAACGCCTTCGCCCACAAGGCGGGGATGCACGCCGCCGGCGTCGCCGCCGACGCCAGCACCTTCGAGCACCTCGACCCGGCCGCGGTCGGCAACCAGCGCGACATCGTCGCCTCCGAGCTGGCCGGGAAGGCGACCGTCCGCAGCCAGGCCGAGCACGCCGGCGTCGAGCTCGACGACGAGGCCGCGACCCGGGCGGTGCAGCGGCTGAAGGAGCGCGAGCACCGCGGCTACCACTACGAGGCGGCGCCGGCCTCCTTCGAGCTGCTGCTGCGGCGCGAGGCCGGCACATACAAGCCGCTCTTCCGGCTCGAAAGCTTCCGCGTCGTGGTCGAAAAGCACGCCGACGGCGAGGTGACCACCGAGGCGACGATCAAAGTCGAGGTCGACGGCAGGCGCTACTTCCAGGCGGCCGAGGGCAACGGGCCGGTCAATGCGCTGGACAAGGCCCTGCGCACGGCGATCGCCGGCCGCTACCCGCATCTCGCCGACGTCGAGCTGACCAACTACAAGGTGCGGATCCTCGACGAAGCCCACGGCACCGGCGCCGTCACCCGGGTCCTCCTCGACTCCGCCGACGGCGAGCGCGAGTGGGGGACGACGGGCGTCTCGGAGAACATCATCGAGGCCTCCTGGGAGGCGCTGGTCGACTCGCTGGAGTACGCCTTCCAGTGAACCCCGACACCCAACGGAACCGCCAGCAGGTTCCGCTCGCCCGGCCGGAGCTCGGCGCCCGCGAGGAGGAGCTGGTCCTGGCGGTGCTGAGGTCCGGGCAGCTTTCGCTCGGAGAGATGGGCGGGCGCTTCGAGCGCGAGTTCGCCGCCTGGCTCGGCGTCGAGGACGCGGTGATGGTCTCCAGCGGCACCGCCGCGCTGCACCTCGGGGTGCGGATGCTGGGCTGGGGCGAGGGGGACGAGGTGGTGACCAGTCCCTTCAGCTTCGTCGCCTCCGCCAACTGCCTGCTCTACGAGGGGGCGAAGCCGGTCTTCGCCGACGTCGAGGAGGAGACGCTCGACCTCGATCCCGCCGCCGCCGCCGCCGCGGTCGGCGAGCGCACGGTCGGCCTGCTGCCGGTCCACATCTTCGGCTTCCCGGCGGCGATGCCGGGGCTGGAGGCGCTGGCGCAGCGGCACGGCCTCGGCATCCTCGAGGACGCCTGCGAGGCGCTCGGCGCGATCGACTCGGAGGGGCGCAAGGTCGGCGCCCGCGGCAACCTCGCCACCTTCGCCTTCTACGCCAACAAGCAGATGACGACGGGGGAGGGGGGGATGATCGTCCCCCGCGATCCCGGGGAGGCCGCGCGGCTGCGCTCGGAGCGCAACCAGGGCCGCGCCGTCGACATGGGCTGGCTCGACCACGACCGGCTCGGCTTCAACTACCGCCTCTCCGACCTCGCCGCCGCCCTCGGCGTCGCCCAGGTCGAGAAGCTCGACTCGCTGCTGGCGCGGCGGGCGGCGGTGGCGCGGATGTACGAGCAGCGGCTCGCTGGACTGGAGGGGGTGCGGACGCCGGTCGCCTCCCGCGGCGCCGAGGTCCGAAGCTGGTTCGTCTACACCGTGCGCCTGCCGCGGGGCGCCGACCGCGACGCCGTGATCCGCCGCCTCGCCGGGCGCGGGGTCGCCTCCAAGGCCTACCTGCCCTGCATCCACCTCTTCCCGCACCTGCGCGAGCTGGGCTACAGCGAGGGCCAGTTCCCGGTCGCCGAAGCCGCCGCCGCCGACTCGCTGGCGCTGCCGTTCTTCCCGGCGATGGGCGAGGCGCAGGTGGACCGCGTCTGCCAGGAGCTCGCCGCGGCGCTCGGCCAGGGCTCCTGACGGCATAATCGCCCGCCCATGGGACGCTTCCGCAAAGAGCCCGACCCGCGCTTCTGGCGCCTCAACCGCTCGCTGGCCTTCGACGCCTGGCTGGCGCCGTACGACATCGACCAGTCGAAGGCGCACGCCCGCGGCCTCTGCGAGATCGGCGTCCTCACCGCGGACGAGCTGTCCCGGGTCGAGGACGGCCTCGACCGCGTCCGCGCCCGCATGGCCGAGCACGGGTTCGAGTTCGAGGCCGCCGACGAGGACATCCACATGGCGATCGAGCGGCTGCTCGGCGAGGAGATCGGACCGCTCGCCGGCAAGCTCCACACCGGCCGCTCCCGCAACGACCAGGTCGCGACCGACGTGGCGATGGTCGTCCAGGCGCACTCGCTGCGGGCGATCGAGCTCTGCGGCGCGGCGATGGAGCGCCTGCTCGCCCAGGCCGAGGCCCACAAGGACTGGACGATGCCCGGCTACACGCACCTGCAGCGGGCCCAGCCGGTCTACCTCGGCCACCACCTGCTCGCCTACTTCTGGATGCTCGCCCGCGACGTGCTGCGCTTCCAGTTCGCCCTCGACAGCGCCAGCGTGATGCCGCTCGGGTCGGGCGCGCTGGCCGGCGTCAACTGGGAGATCGACCGCGACTCGGTCGCCGCCGACCTCGGCTTCGCCCACGTCAGCCACAACTCGATCGACGGCTCCTCCAACCGCGACTTCGTCCTCGACTACCTGAACGCGGCCTCGACCTGCGCGATGCACCTCTCGCGCCTGGGCTCGGAACTCGTCATCTGGAGCTCCTCGGAGTTCGGCTTCTGCGAGCTCGACGAGTCCTTCTCCTCGGGCTCCTCGATCATGCCGCAGTAGAAGACCCCGGACTCGGGCGAGCTGCTGCGGGCGAAGAGCCCGCGCGTCGCCGCCTCCCAGCAGACGTTGCTGGGCGTCATGCACGCGCTGCCGCTCACCTACGGCAAGGACATGCAGGAGGACAAGGAGCCGCTGTTCGACGCGATCGACACGATCGAGGCCCTGCTCGACGCCACGGCCGGCATGCTCGACGGGATCGAGTTCGACCGCGAGCGGATGCTCGAGGCCGCCGGCGACGAGATGCTGGCGGCAACCGAGGTCGCCGACCTGCTGGTCCGCCGCGGCGTCCCCTTCCGCGAGGCGCACGGGATCGTCGGCGGCCTCGTCCGCGACGCGGTCGAGCGCGGGAAGAGCCTTTCGCAGCTGACCCCGGAGGAGCTGCGCGAGCGCTCCGAGCACCTCGACGACTCCTACTACGAGGTCCTGCAGCAGAGCAGCTGGCTGGAGTCGAAGCGGATCGCCGGCGGCACCGGCTCGGCGCCGCTGGCGCGGCAGATCGAGGAGGCGCGGCAGACGCTGGCGGCGGTGCAGACGCGGGTCGACGAAGAGCGCGGGTGAGCCGGCGGCGTTCAGGCTCGAGAAGCCGGGCCCAACGGCTCGGAGAGCCGTTGGGGGCCGATTTCTTCGATCGCTCGGTCCACGAGGTCGCCCGCGACCTGATCGGCTGCACCCTCCTCTACGAAGGCCGCGGCGGCGTCGTCGTCGAGACCGAGAGCTACGAGGCCGACGACCCCGCCTGCCACGCCTACGTCGGCCTGACCGAGCGCACGCGGGTGCTCTTCGGACCGCCCGGCTACGCCTACGTCTACCTCTCCTACGGGATCCACAGCCTGCTGAACGCGGTCGCCGAACCCGAGGGCGAGGCGGCGGCGGTGCTGATCCGGGCCCTGGAGCCGACCCACGGGGTCGAGGAGATGCGGGCGCGGCGCGGCGGCAAGCCGGACCTCGACCTCTGCTCCGGCCCCGGCAAGCTGACCGAGGCGCTGGGGATCGACCTCGGCGACAACGAACGCGACCTCACCCGTGAGCCCTTCCTGTTGACGTCGCCGAGCGGAGAGCGGCCGGAGATCGTAACCGGCCGTCGCATCGGCATCACCAAAGCGGTCGAGCTTCCCTGGCGCTTCTGCGCCGCCGGCAGCCCCTGCGTCTCGCGCCCGCGCCCTTAACCTGCGGTGACGCCGCCACCGCCGCCCGATTCCGGCGCGGCTTCGGGGGCGGCTTCGGGGGTCGCTTCCGGCGTCGCTTCGGTTTCCGGCGCCGGTTCGACCACTTCGGGTTCGGGTTCCGGGCTCCCGTATTCGCCTTCGGAGGGGACGTAGCTTTCGCTTGCGCCCGGTTCGAAGTCTTCGCCTTCTTCCCTGGCGGCCTTGCGCGCCGCCTTTTCAGCCGCGTGTTCGGCCTGGATGTCGCGCCAGGCGGAGATCACCCGCGCCCAGATCAGGGCCGGGAAGGTGCCGCCCATCACCGGGCCGCCGTTGTAGAGCGTGGTCATCGGCGTCGTCGTGTCCGGGTAGCCGACCCAGACGCAGGCGGTGACTTCGTCGGCGATGCCGCCGCAGAACCAGGCGTCGCCGTTTTCCTCGGTCGTCCCGGTCTTGCCCCACTGGCCTTCGACGCCGATCTGGGCGTTGGTGCCGGTGCCGCTGGCGACCACGGTTTCGAGGATCCCCTTCTCGGTTTCCACCGTTTCCCGGTCGAAGACCTGGTCGTGCTTGGAGTCGTTGTCGCCGCCCTTGATCGTCTCCCCCTCGGAGTTGGTGACCTGGGTGAAGGCGACGGGGCTGTCGCCGGGGCGAGGGGCGAGGGTGCCGCTGACGCGGTCGCCGTTGTTGCCGATCGTGCTGTAGGCGTAGGCCCAGCCGAGCGGGGTCACGCCCTCGGTGAGGCCGCCGAGGACCATCGCCGGGTTGGTCGAGATCGGGTCCTCGTAGCCGGCCTTGTGGATGGTGCCGGCGATCGCGCCGGTTTTGTCGCGGACGGTCTTGCCTTCCAGCCCTTCCAGCGCCAGGGCGGCGTAGATGGAGTTGTCCGAGTAGGTCGTCGCACAGATGATGCTGCAGGAACCGAGGTATGAGCCCTCGTCGTTGGTCACCCGGAACGTTTCCTGGTTGTTCTTGCCGAAGTGGAAGAACCGTTCTTCGGAGGGGTATTCGGTGTAGGGGGAGATCCCCTCTTCGAGCGCGGTCAGCAGGGTGAAGGGCTTGATCGAGGAGCCGGGCTGGCGGTGGCCCTGGGTCGCCAGGTTGAACGGCTTGGTGTCGAAATCGGGGCCGCCGACCATCGCCTTGATCCCGGCGTTGTGGTTGTCGATCACCACCACCGAGGCCGTCGCCGGCGAGTAGCCGAGGTAGGAGCTGACCGCTTCTTCGGCCGCTTCCTGCAACCGCAGGTCGAGCGTCGACTTCACCTTGAGGCCGCCGAAGAAGGCCTTGGAGGCGCCGTAGCGGTCGACCAGCTGCTGGCGCAGGTAGGCGGTGAAGTAGGGCGCCTTGGAGTCGATGCTGGGAGGTTCGATGCTGGCCGGGGAAGGCAGCGCCTGCTCCTGGTATTCGCGCAGCTGGCTTTCGGATATGTAGCCCTGTTCGGACATCTTTTCCAGGACGACGTTGCGGCGCGCCTGCGCGTTTTCGGGATAGACCTTGGGGTCGTAGGCCGTGGGCGACTGGATGATCCCCGCCAGCATCGCCGCCTCCCAGGGCTCGAGCACCGAGGCGCAGGGCTCGGTTTCGGTCCCGCAGCCGGGGTGGGCGCTGCCGAAGTAGGTGCGCGCCGCCGCCTCGATCCCGTAGGCGCCCTCGCCGAAGTAGATCGTGTTCAGGTACTCGGTGAGGATCTTGTCCTTGCTCCAGTGGTGCTCGAGCCGGTAGGCGAGGGCCGCCTCCTTGAACTTGACGAAGAGGGTGCGGTCGCCCTGTGCTTCGAGCGCGTTCTTGACGAACTGCTGGGTGATGGTGGAAGCGCCCTCGGCGGCGCTGGCGCTGAGGATGTCTTTGACGAGGGCGCGGCCGATGCCCTTGAAGTCGACGCCGTTGTGCTCGTAGAAGCGGGCGTCCTCGATCGAGACCACCGCGTTCTTCACGTTGGGGGAGATCTGTCCGGAGCTGAGGAGGATTTTGTTCTGGTCGCTGCTCAACGTTCCGATCTCTTCGCCGTTGTCGCCGACGACGATGCTGTTCTTCGAGGCCTTGTACTGGGCGAAGTCGTAGATCGCCGGCAGGTCCTGGGAGACCGCGGCCATCATCCCGAAGACCATCGAGACCACAGCGAGGACCCCGAGCCCGAGCAGCACGAAGAGGACGCGCAGCTTCTTCAGGCGCGGTTTCGATCTCGTCGGGGGCGAAGGGGGGCCCGGCGCGGTCGTCGGAGCCGGGGGGATGGGCGGGATCTCACCGCCGCCGCTTCGCCGTCGCTTTAGTCCTAGGACAGCCATCGAATGAGGAACGGCAAAAAACAGCTCGACGTCCGTGACGGACCGCCGAGCGGAGGCGGCAGTCTAGCATTGCCCGGATGCCGGATCTGACGCGGAACGCTGTCGACGTGCTGCCCGCCGGGCGCCTCGCCGAGCAGCTGGAGGAGGGGCGGCCGCTGCGGGTCAAGCTCGGGATCGACCCGACCACGGCCGACATCCACCTCGGCCACACGGTCGTGCTGGAGAAGCTGGCCGAGTTCCAGCGGGCCGGGCACCAGGTGGTCCTGATCGTCGGCGACTTCACCGCCCAGGTGGGGGACCCGAGCGGGCGCTCGGCGACGCGGCCGGTGCCGAGCGCGGAGGAGATCGAGGCCAACGCCGCCACCTACCAGGACCAGGCCTTCAAGATCCTCGACCGCGAGCGGACCGAGGTGCGCCGCAACAGCGAGTGGCTGCGGATGGAGCCGGAGGCGTTGCTGGGGCTGCTGGCGCAGACGACGGTGGCCCGCCTGCTGGAGCGCGACGACTTCCAGAAGCGGATGGCGGCGTCGCAGCCGATCGCGGCGCTGGAGCTGCTCTACCCGCTGCTGCAGGGCTACGACTCGGTCGCGGTCGAGGCCGACGTCGAGCTCGGCGGCACCGACCAGAAGTTCAACCTCCTCTTCGGGCGCGACGTCCAGGGCGCCTACGGGCAGAAGCCGCAGTCGATCATGACCCTGCCGATCCTGGTCGGGACCGACGGTGGGCGGAAGATGAGCAAGTCGCTCGGCAACTATGTCGGCGTCACCGACGCGCCGGAGGAGATGTTCGGCCGCCTGATGAGCATCCCCGACGAGGCGATGCCGGAGTACTACCGGCTGCTGCTGGGCTCCGAGCAGCCCGGGGGGCCGCCGAACCAGGCGAAGCGGGAGCTGGGGCGGCGGCTCGTCGACCGCTTCCACGGCGGGGGGGCGGGGGCCGCGGCCGAGGACCGCTTCAACCGCATCCACGTCCAGCACGCGGTGCCGGACGAGATCCCGGAGGTGGGCCTCGACGCCTACCGCGCCGACGGCAACGGCCTCGTCCACCTGCCGCGCCTGATCGCCGCCGCCTTCGACCTCAGCAGCAGCGAAGGGCGCCGCCTGCTGCAGCAGGGAGCGGTCAAGCTCGACGGCGAGCCGCTGGGCGCAGAGCCCCTGGATCGCGAGATCGATAGTCTTGACGGGCATGTGCTGCAGGTGGGGAAGCGACGCTTCTGCCGCCTGAGGGCTACCCCCTAGGCAAGCAGCCTCGGCAGTGCTATATTTCTTTGCCCTCTTGGGGCTGCTTCGGCGGCCCCAAGCGCTGAGAGCGACGAGACCCGTCGCGGAGGCGCAGTGGTCTTTGAAAACTGAGCAGCGTGCATCTCCGTGGACCCGAGCAATGGTCTGCGGAATGTTCAGCCCGACCCATTCGGTGCGCCAGCGTGCCGGATGGGCTTGATTTACCTCGTCATGTCGGTCGCCGTATTTGTGTACTCGGCGGCCAACTGAGATATGACAGGCTCTCTGTAGAAGTACATTTCACGGAGAGTTTGATCCTGGCTCAGGACGAACGCTGGCGGCGTGCTTAACACATGCAAGTGGTGCGACGAACCAGGGCTTGCCCTGGGGCAAAGCCGCGAACGGGTGAGTAACACGTGAGTAACCTGCCCCGATGACCGGGACAACCCGAGGAAACTCGGGCTAATACCGGATGTGGCGCACAGGCACGAGCCTGTTCGCTAAAGGAAGCTTCGGCCTCCGCATTGGGAGGGGCTCGCGGCCCATTAGCTTGTTGGTGGGGTAACGGCCTACCAAGGCAACGATGGGTAGCTGGTCTGAGAGGACGATCAGCCACACTGGGACTGAGACACGGCCCAGACTCCTACGGGAGGCAGCAGTGGGGAATCTTGCGCAATGCGCGAAAGCGTGACGCAGCAACGCCGC
>JAICSS010000022.1 GCA_025936755.1 Solirubrobacterales bacterium
AAGCGCGTCGACTACTCCGGCCGCTCGGTGATCGTCTCCGGCCCGAACCTGCGCCTGCACCAGTGCGGCCTGCCGAAGCTCATGGCCCTGGAGCTGTTCAAGCCGTTCATCATGGCCCAGCTGGTCGAGCGCAAAGCGGTCCAGAACATCAAGGCCGCGAAGAAGATGGTCGAGTCGATGATCCCGGAGGTTTGGGACGTGCTGGAGGAAGTCATCCACGAGCACCCGGTCCTGCTCAACCGGGCGCCGACCCTGCACCGTCTCGGCATCCAGGCCTTCGAACCGGTCCTGGTCGAGGGCAAGGCGATCCAGGTCCACCCCCTGGTCTGCCACGCCTTCAACGCCGACTTCGACGGCGACCAGATGGCCGTGCACGTGCCGCTTTCCGCCGAGGCTCAGGCCGAGGCGCGGATCCTCATGCTGTCGGCCAACAACATCCTCTCTCCGGCCCACGGGGCGCCGCTGGCGACCCCGACCCAGGACATGGTGCTCGGCATCTACTACCTGACCTACGGCCCCGAAGCCGAGGAGCTGGCGAAGATCGACGAGGAGCTGAAGGCGGGCAAGGGCACGAACGGCTCGGGCCCCGGCGTGAAGGTGTTCCGCTCCTCGCAGGAGGCCGAGCTCGTCTACGAGAACGGCGGCTGCAAGCTGCACGACCAGGCCGAGTACCGGCGGGCCGGGCGCGGGCACTTCCTGACCACGGTCGGGCGGATCATCTTCAACGAGAAGATCGAGCGCGCCCTCGCCGACGCCCTCGAAGCGGACTTCGATCCGGAGCAGTTCGAGTTCGTCAACTTCTCGCTGAAGAAGAAGGACATCAACCAGATGGTCTCCGACCTGGTCGAGGCCTACGGCGCGCCGGCGGTCTCGCAGGTGCTCGACGCCTTCAAGGACCTCGGCTTCCACTACGCGAGCCAGGCCGGCATCACCGTCTCCAAGAACAACGTGGTCTCGCCGCCGGAGAAGCCGGAAATCCTCGATCGCTACGAGAAGGAGACCGAAGCGATCCAGGGCCAGTACGACGAAGGCTATATAACGGCCGAGGAGCGTCACGAGGCTGTGACGGCGCACTGGAACCGGGCCACCGACGAGGTCGCCCAGGCGATGGAGGACAACCTCGAGGAGCTGAACCCGATCTTCATGATGGCCAACTCGGGCGCTCGCGGATCGTTCAAACAGATCCGCCAGCTGGCCGGGATGCGCGGCCTGATGGCCAACCCGAAAGGGGAGATCATCGAGCGGCCGATCAAGGCCAACTTCATGGAGGGGCTGTCGGTCCTCGAGTACTTCATCTCCACCCACGGCGCCCGAAAGGGCCTCGCCGACACGGCGCTGCGGACGGCCGACTCCGGCTACCTGACCCGCCGCCTGGTCGACGTCGCCCAGGACGTGATCGTCCGTGAGGAGGACTGCAAGACCAAAGACCACATCGAGATGGTCATCCGCAAGGACGACGGGTCCCTCAACGACAACCTGATCGGCCGCCTGGCGGCGAAGAAGCTCGAGACCAAACGCGGTCGCGAGCTGCTCAAGCGCAACCAGGAGATCACCCAGATCGACGTCGAGGCGATCGCCGAGGCCTTCGCCGACGAAGAGGTCAAGGTGCCGGTCCGGTCCGCGCTCAAGTGCGAGGCGGAATCCGGTGTCTGCCGGTCCTGCTACGGGATCTCGCCGGCGACCGGGTCGACGGGCGACATCGGCGACGCGGTGGGCCTCATCGCCGCCCAGGCGATCGGCGAGCCGGGGACCCAGCTGACCATGCGCACCTTCCATACGGGAGGCGTCGCCGGCCAGGACATCACCCAGGGTCTGCCGCGGATCGTCGAGCTCTTCGAGGCGCGTAAACCGAAGGGCCTGGCGCAGATGGCCGAGGCCGCCGGAAAGGCCTCGATCGAAGAAACCGACAAAGCCCTGAAAGTGATCGTCACCGAGTCCAGCGGCGAGGAGCACAGCTACAGCTTCCCGCTGCGGACCCGGCTCCACGTCGCCGACGGCGACCGGGTCGAGGTCGGGCAGCAGCTGAACGAAGGCTCGCTCTACCCGGCTGACCTGCTGGCGATCCGCGGGCGCACCGCGACCGAGCTCTACCTCGTCGACGAGGTGCAGAAGGTCTACCGCGCCCAGGGCGTCGACATCAACGACAAGCACATCGAGCTGATCGCCCGCCAGATGCTGAAGAAGGTGCGGATCGAGTCCAAGGGCTCGACCAGCCTCCTTCCGGGGCAGCTGGAGGACCGCGGCAGCCTCAAACGGCTCAACAAGAAGACCAAGGAAGACGGGGGCACGCCGGCCAAAGGCGAGGAGGTCATCCTCGGCATCACCAAGGCCTCGCTGGCGACCGAGTCCTTCCTCTCCGCCGCCTCCTTCCAGGAGACGACCAAGGTGCTCACCGACGCCGCCCTCGAGGGCAAACGGGACCGCCTCGTGGGCCTGAAGGAGAACGTGATCATCGGCAAGCTGATCCCGGCCGCGACCGGCCTCAAGCACTACCGGACGGTCGCGATCGAGCCGGCGGAACCGATCGAACCGCCGAGCGACGACGACCTGCTCGAAGAAGACGAGCTGGCGGCGGAACTCGGCGTCGACGGGGTCGAGGCTCCGGTCGAGGGCTTCGGCACCTCCTTCGCGGAGGAGCTCGAGGAGCTCGCCCAGGAGATCGAGTCCACCTCCTCGGAAGAGTCGAAATAGGGATTGTGGGTTAGTACGGGATGTGTACTGCCCACAGAAGTGGGTAGATAAGAGGCACCCCGAGAACACGTCATCTTCTTGCTCTTGAGGTGCTTCATTTCTCCTTGACGCCGAAGGCCGGGTCCACCTTTCCCCGGCCTTCGGT
Source organism: Solirubrobacterales bacterium (assembly GCA_025936755.1). Lineage (GTDB taxonomy): Bacteria > Actinomycetota > Thermoleophilia > Solirubrobacterales > 70-9 > VAYN01. Next base: position 2,837 of record JAICSS010000022.1, read on the forward strand.
GCGTTCCGGGCCCGGCGGTCGCCGTCCGAAACTGGCCGCGTGGCCAGTCCGATAGATTGGCGCGATGGAGGACGCGGAGAAGGTTTGCATCATCGGCGCCGGCAGCTCCGGCATCTGCGCCGCGCAGGTGCTGGACGCTCGGGGGATTCCCTTCGACTGCTTCGAGAAGGGGTCGATGATCGGCGGCAACTGGCGCTACGAGAACGACAACGGGATGTCGTCGGCCTACCGCTCGCTGCACATCAACACCTCGCGGCGGGTGATGGCGTTCAAGTCGCTGCCGATGCCCGAGCACTTCCCGGACTATCCGGACCACTTCCAGATGGCGGCCTACTTCGACGAATTCGCCGACCACTTCGGGCTGCGGGAGAAGATCGGCTTCCGCACCGAGGTGGTGAAGGTGGAGCCGGCCGACGGCGCCTGGGCGGTGACCGTGAGGGGCGAGGACGGGGGAGAGCGGACCGAGCGCTACCGCGCGGTGATGGTCGCCAACGGCCACCACTGGGACCCGCGCTGGCCCGAACCGGCCTTTCCCGGCGCTGACGAGTTCGAGGGCGAGCAGCTGCACGCCCACCACTACCGCGAGCCCGACGTGCTCCGCGGCAAGCGGGTGCTCGTGCTTGGCCTCGGCAACTCCGCCACCGACATCGCCGTGGAGTCCTCCCGGATCGCCGACGCCACCTTCCTCGCCACCCGTCGTGGCGCCTACGTGATCCCCAAGTACATCAACGGCAAGCCGATCGACGAGCTCTCGAACCCGATCACGTCGATGACGCCGCTGGCGGTGCAGCGATTCTTCGCGATGTGGGCGCTCGGTGTGGCCTCCGCTGCGGACCCCACGGCCTACGGGTTGCCCAAGCCCGACCACAAGCTCTTCGAGGCGCACCCGACGGTCTCCTCGGAGCTGCTGCCCCGGCTCGGCCACGGCGACATCGCGGTGAAGCCGAACATCGAGCGCTTCGGCGGCGGCCGCCAAGTTCGCTTCGTCGACGGTAGCAGCGAGGAGATCGACCTCGTCGTCTACTGCACCGGCTACAAGATCACCTTCCCGTTCTTCGATTCCAAGGTGCTCTCGGCGCCCGAGAACCGCTTGCCGCTCTACCGCCGCGTCGTCTCGGTCGAGCGCCCAGGGCTCTACTTCGTCGGCTTCATCCAGCCGCTGGGGCCGATCATGCCGCTCGCCGAGGCGCAGTGCGAATGGGTCGCCGACCTGCTCGGCGGCCGGGCGACGCTACCGCCGGCGGGGGAGATGAAGCGGGAGATCGCGCGGGAGGAACGGAAGCAGGCGAAGCGCTTCGTTGCCTCTAAGCGTCATACCGTCGAGGTCGACTTCCACCCTTATCTGCGCGAGATCCGGCGCGAGCGAAAGCGGGCTGCGCAGCCGGCTTGACGACGCGGGTGCGGCCGCCGGGCGGGCAGTCCGGCACCGGCAGGGCGGCGCCGCCTCCGTGGGGACCGCCGCGACGCGGGCCGCGGGGCAGCTTCGGCTGGGGCCGGCGCTTGGAGCCGCCGCCGTCCTCGTCGGTCACCGCCTCCGGTTCGTCGTGCTGCTTGGCCGCCCAGTAGACGAGCCAGAGAGACGCCAAGACCGGGATCTTGAGCACCACGGCAAGGAAGAAGATGGGCCAGAACCCCGTCACCTGAATCAGTGTAGAGAGATGGCCCAGGCGGTCAAAGCGTCGACGTGCCCCTCCTCGAGCCCCAGATCCGGCTCGGTCGGGACCAGCAGCGTCGGCGCCCCGCGGCGCTCCGCCCACTCGTAGCAGCTGGCATCGAAGTTGTCGTCGATCCAGGCGATCGCCCGCTCACCCGCGTAGGCCTCCAGCGCCGCCAGCTTCCAGTGCGCGCCGCCGCTGCCGGCGGCGACGTCGAAAGAGACGTGCGGCAGCTCCGGCAACCCCAGCAGCTGCGGCAGGTAGAAGTTCGCTTTGTCCTCCCACCCGCTCGCCCAGACCAGCTCAAACCTCTCCGAGAGCCGCAGCAACCGATCCCCACAAACAAGTGAGATGCAATGAGGGACTCCATCAACCAGCTGTATCTGTGAATGCGCTGGCCTCTCCTCGAACCCAAACAGCGAAATGACCCCATCAATATCGACTGCCAGCAGCGGCTTGTCCAGGGGCGGGGGATGGCCCTCGGGCTGGCGGATACTCAAAATGCCGGCCTAATTAGGCCGGCATTTGTCAGAACGAGGGCCATCCCCCGCCCCAACCACCTACCAGCGATAGTGAGCGAAAGCTTTATTCGCCTGCGCCATGCGGTAAATATCGTCCTTCCGCTTCCAGGCGCTGCCCTGCTGCTGGTTGGCGTCGAGGATCTCGGAGGCGAGGCGCTCGGCCATCGAGTACTCGCGGCGGGCGCGTGCGAACTGGACCAGCCAGCGGACCGCGAGGGTGCGGGCACGGCGGGCCGGAACCTCGACGGGGACCTGATAGGTGGCGCCGCCGACGCGGCGGGAGCGGACCTCGAGCACCGGGGTCAGCGTTTTGATCGCCGACTCCAGAACCTCGACCGGGTCGTCGCCGCTGCGCTCGCCGACGATGGCGAGGCTGTCGTAGACGATCCGCTCGGCAAGGCTCTTCTTGCCGTCGCTCATCACCTTGTTGATCAGCTGCTGAACCAGACGGTTGCGGTGCCTGGCGTCCGGCTCGATCGGCCGTATCTGGGCGGCGGAGCGGCGCGGCATTACGAAGCTTTGACGCCGTAGCGGGAGCGGGCTTGCTTGCGGTCGGAGACCCCGGCCGCGTCGAGGGTGCCGCGGACGACCTTGTAGCGGACGCCCGGCAGGTCCTTGACGCGACCACCCCTGATCAGGACCACCGAGTGCTCCTGCAGGTTGTGGCCCTCGCCCGGGATGTAGGTGGTGACCTCCATCCCGTTGGTCAGCCGCACACGGGCGATCTTGCGCAGGGCCGAGTTCGGCTTCTTCGGGGTGACCGTTGCGACACGGGTGCAGACGCCGCGCCGCTGCGGGGCGGCTACGCGCTTCTTGCGACCTTGGCCCGACTTGAGGCCCGGCGTCGTGGTCTTCTTCTTCGGGCGCTTGCGGCCCTTCCTGACAAGCTGATTCGTATTCGGCACGGCCGCGCATAGTAGAGGAGTCCGGCCAGAACCATCATCCCGGCCGCTGCGAGCTCGGCGTAGAAGCCGTCCTCGAGCACCGCCGAGGTGCCGGCGAAGCGCGAAGCCTGACCGCCCTCGTCGAGCCCGTGGGGCAGGTCGACGAGGAGGATCACGGCAAGGGAGAGGAGTCCGAGGGCGGCGACGAGGAGCCCGAGCCGTTTCCGCTCCCGCCGCATCGCCAGCGCCCCGAGGGCGATCGCCGCGATCCCGAGCGGGACCAGGAGGTAGGCGTGGGCGGCGCCGGCGGTCTTTTCGCCGACGGTCGGAACCTTCGCCACCGCGGGGAGGGCGGCGTAGCCCGGCTGGCCGATCTCGATCGCCCGGTAGTCGATGAACTGGGAGGCGACGAGCAGCGCGCCGGCGGCGAGGAGAACGAAGGCGGCGGCCCGGGCCGGGGTGATCAGGCCGCTGAGGGCGGTCGTTGCCCGGACCGACAGGGTGCAGGCGCGGCGGATCCAGCGCTCGCCGGCCGCCAGGGCCTTGAAGAGCAGGGCCAGCAGCGGTCGCAGCCGCGGCCAGGCCCAGGCCCAGCCTCGGCGTGCCCAGCGGGCGAGGCGGTGCCGCAGCAGGACGAGCGGCGGATAGGCCCGCTCCAAGCCCCGGTTGGCCGCCCGGTCAACCTGTCTGGACCTACGGCGAAGCGCTGCTATCATCGCCCGTCGCTCAGGCAGTTTTCGCTGTTTCTTCGCAGGACGCTTGGCCGGGCCCTTGGGGGCCTTTTTTTGCGGCTTATCACGACTACTGGACTTAGGACTCATGGCACGCAGCTTTCCACTCGAGAAAACCCGGAACATCGGCATCATGGCGCACATCGACGCCGGTAAGACGACGACGACGGAGCGCATCCTCTACTACACGGGCCGCACCCACAAAATGGGCGAGGTCCACGAGGGCGCCGCGGTCATGGACTGGATGGAACAGGAGCAGGAGCGCGGGATCACGATCACCTCCGCAGCGACCGCCTGCGAGTGGAAGGGCCACCGGATCAACATCATCGACACGCCGGGCCACGTCGACTTCACGGTCGAGGTCGAGCGCAGCCTCCGCGTCCTCGACGGCGCGATCGCCGTCTTCGACGCCGTCGCCGGCGTCGAGCCGCAGTCCGAGACGGTCTGGCGCCAGGCCGACAAGTACGGCGTCCCGCGCTTCGCCTACATCAACAAGATGGACCGCACCGGCGCCGACTTCTTCAACTCGGTGCAGACGATGACCGACCGCCTCGGCGCCAACCCGCTGCCCATTCAGCTGCCGATCGGGGCGGAGGACAACTTCAAAGGCGTCGTCGACCTGGTCAAGATGAAAGGCCTGGTCTGGACCGACGAGCTCGGCGCCGCCTACGAGGAAATCGAGATCCCCGAGGACCTCGCCGACCAGGCCGAGGAGTACCGGACCGCCCTGATCGAAGCCTGCGCCGACTACGACGAAGAGCTGATGGAAGCCTTCCTCGGCGAGGAAGAGATCCCGCAGGAGAAGCTGATCGCCTCCCTGCACCAGGCGACGCTCTCGACCAAGCTGACCCCGGTCCTCTGCGGCACCTCGTTCAAGAACAAGGGCGTGCAGCCGCTGCTCGACTCGATCGTCGAACTGCTGCCCTCGCCGCTCGAGGTGCCGCCGGTGACCGGCGTCGTCCCGGCGAGCAAGGGCCAGGCCGAGGACACGGAGGCCACCCGCGAGGCCAGCGACAGCGCCCCCTTCTCCGCTCTCGCCTTCAAGGTCATGTCCGACCCCTACGTCGGCAAGCTCACCTACTTCCGCGTCTACTCGGGCAAGCTCGAGAAAGGCGGCCGGGTGCTGAACGTGAAAACCGGCAAGACCGAGCGGATCGGGCGCCTGCTGATGATGCACGCGAACAGCCGCGAGGAGATCGACGAGACCTACGCGGGCGACATCTGCGCCGGCGTCGGCCTCAAGGAAACCGGCACCGGCGACACCCTCGCCGCCCCCGACGCCCCGATCGCCCTCGAGAGCATCGAATTCCCCGAGACCGTGATCGCGGTCGCGATCGAGCCGAAGACCAAAGCCGACCAGGAGAAGATGGGCAACGCCCTCGCCCGGCTCGGCGAGGAGGACCCGACCTTCAAGATCGAATCCGACGAGGAAACCGGCCAGACCCTGATCCACGGGATGGGCGAGCTCCACCTCGAGGTGATCGTCGACCGGATGCTGCGCGAGTTCAAAGTCGAGGCCAACGTCGGCAAGCCGCAGGTCGCCTACCGCGAGACGATCCGCAAGCGGGTCGAGAAGGTGGTGGCGCGGTTCGTGCGCCAGACCGGCGGCCGCGGCCAGTTCGGCCACGTCGTCATCAACCTCGAGCCGGCGCCCGGCGAGGGTTTCCAGTTCGAGAACAAAATCAAGGGCGGCGTGATCCCGGGCGAATTCATCGGCCCGGCCGAGCAGGGGATGCGGGAGGCGCTGGAAAACGGCGTCAAGGCGGGTTACCCGATGGTCGACGTCAAAGTCGAACTCGTCGACGGCTCCTACCACGACGTCGACTCCTCGGAGATGGCTTTCAAGATCGCCGGTTCGATGGCGATCCAGGATGGGGCCCGCAAGGCCAACCCGGTCCTGCTCGAGCCCGTGATGGCGGTCGAGGTGGTCACGCCCGAGGACTTCCTCGGCGACGTGATCGGCGACCTCTCCCGGCGCCGCGGCAAAGTCCAGGGCCAGGAGCAGCGCGGCAACGCCCTTGCGGTTCAGGCTTACGTCCCGCTCGGCGAGATGTTCGGTTACGCGACCGAACTGCGGTCGATGACCCAGGGCCGGGCGACCTACACGATGCAGTTCGAGCGCTACGAGGAGGTCCCCGGCAACATCGCCGAGGAGATCGTCGAGCACCGCTCTGGAGACCCGGTTGGTGCAGCCTCATGAGGCCAACCGCGGACGGGCACTGATCCTGGCTATATTTCCCGGGTTGCCCGCAGGCAGGTAGAAGCTCCTGCGGAAAGTCCGCCCACGAGACTCAAGCACTTAGACCAGACAGAACACACGATTTCGAAAGGCGAAACGGAGAGAGATGTCCAAGGAGAAATTCGAGCGCGATAAGCCGCATGTGAACGTCGGCACCATCGGTCACATCGACCACGGCAAGACGACGCTGACGGCCGCGATCACCAAAACCCTCTCCACCGTGGGCGGTGCCGAAGCGCATAGCTTCGAAGAGATCGACAACGCTCCCGAGGAGAAAGAACGCGGGATCACGATCGCGACCTCCCACGTCGAGTACGAGACCGACAACCGGCACTACGCCCACGTCGACTGCCCGGGCCACGCCGACTACGTCAAGAACATGATCACCGGCGCCGCGCAGATGGACGGCGCGATCCTGGTCGTCTCCGCCGCCGACGGCGTCATGCCCCAGACCCGCGAGCACATCCTGCTCGCCCGCCAGGTCAACGTCCCGCACGTGGTCGTCTTCCTCAACAAGATCGACCAGGTCGACGACGAGGAACTGGTCGAGCTGGTCGAGGAGGAGGTCAAGGAACTTCTCGACGAGTACGACTTCCCGGGCGACGAGACCCCGATCATCAAAGGCTCGGCGCTGAAGGCGCTGGAAGGCGACGAGGAGGCCCAGAAAGCCGTCTTCGAGCTGGCCGCGGCCCTCGACTCCTACATCCCGGAGCCGGTCCGCGAGCTCGACAAGCCCTTCCTGATGCCGATCGAGGACATCTTCTCGATCACCGGCCGCGGCACCGTCGCCACCGGCCGCATCGAGCAGGGCGTCGTCAACACCGGCGACGAGGTCGAAATCGTCGGCATCCACCCCGAGACCAGCAAAACCACGGTCACCGGGGTCGAGATGTTCCGCAAGATCCTCGACGAGGGCCAGGCGGGCGACAACGTCGGCTGCCTGCTCCGCGGCACCAAGCGCGAGGAGATCGAGCGCGGCCAGGTCCTCTGCAAGCCCGGTTCGATCACCCCGCACACGAAATTCAAAGCCGAGGTCTACTGCCTGAAGAAGGAGGAGGGCGGTCGCCACACCCCGTTCTTCTCCGGCTACCGGCCTCAGTTCTACTTCCGCACCACCGACGTGACCGGGATCGCCAACCTCCCCGAGGGGACGGAGATGGTGATGCCGGGCGACAACGTCGAGATGACGATCGAGCTGATCCAGCCGATCGCGATGGACCAGGGTCTGCGGTTCGCCATCCGCGAGGGTGGCCGCACCGTCGGCTCGGGGGTCGTCTCGGAGATCACCGAGTAACCCCCTAGGGGCGGGCCTCCACCCGCCCCGACCCCGCCCCCGGGCGGGAGACAACTGCAAGGACATACGACCGGGGCGGCGCCCCAAGCACATGGGGCCCCGCCCTCTTTGCGCGGTAAAGACGACAAGAGAGAAGAAGAGACGGAAGAGCAGTGGCAACGATCGCGGCACAGAAAATTCGGATCCGACTGAAGGCGTACGACCACGACGCCATAGATCGGGCTGCCAAGGAGATCGTCGAGACCGCCGAGCGCACCGGCGCCACGGTCTCCGGCCCGGTACCGCTTCCGACCGAGAAAAACGTCTACTGCGTGATCCGCTCGCCGTTCAAGGACAAGGACTCGCGCGAGCACTTCGAGATCCGCACCCACAAGCGGCTGATCGACATCCTCCAGCCTTCGCCGAAAACCGTCGACTCGCTGCAGCGGCTGGACTCGCTGCCGGCGGGCGTCGACATCGAGATCAAGCTCTAGGTGTCGACGTGGCGGCGATCCTCGGCAAGAAGCTCGGCATGACCCAGGTCTTTCGGGAGGACGGCAGCGTGATCCCGGTGACGGTGATCGAGGCCGGTCCCTGCAAGGTGACCGCCGTCCGCGACTCCGACCGCGACGGCTACCGGGCCGTGCAGCTCGCCTTCGGCGAGGTCAGGCAGGGCAAGCTCTCGAAGGCCGAGGAAGGCCACCTGAAGAAGGCCGGCGCGCCGCCGTCGCGCCACCTGGTCGAGTTCCGCGACGAGGACCTCGGCGCCGAGGAGGGCCCGAAGGTCGGCGACGACGTCACCGTCGAGGGCTTCGAGGCCGGCCAGAAGGTCAAGGTCGCCGGCGTCTCGATCGGCAAGGGCTTCCAGGGCGGGATCAAGCGCCACAACTTCAGCCGCGGCCCCGTCAGCCACGGCTCCCACAACGTCCGCGCCCCGGGCTCGATCGGCGCCAGCGCCTTCCCCGCCCGCGTCTTCAAGGGGATGCGGATGCCGGGCCAGATGGGCAACAAGCGGGTCACCCAGAAGGGCCTGGAAATCGCCGACGTCGACGCCGAGCGCAACCTGCTCCTGATCAAAGGCTCGGTGCCCGGCTCCCGCAACGGGATCGTCGAGGTGAGGACCGATGGCTAGCGCCAAAGCCACCGTGCTCGGGAAGAGCACCAAAGCCGACCTGCCGCAGGAGATCTTCGCCGAGCCCTTCCACCAGTCGCTGGTGCACGAGGCGGCTCGCGCCGACCTCAACGCCCGCCGTCGCGGCACCGCTTCGACCCTGACCCGCGGCGAGGTCTCCTTCACGACCGCCAAGGCCTGGCGCCAGAAGGGCACTGGCCGCGCCCGCGTCGGCACCCTCGGCGTCCCCAACCGCTTCGGCGGCGGCGTCGCCTTCGGCCCGAAGCCGCGCAAGTACACGGTCAAGGTCAACCGCAAAGCCCGCCGCCGGGCGATGCGCTCGGCCCTCTCGGTTCACGCCGAGCGCGACTCGGTCGCGGTCCTCGATGCCTCCAGCTTCGAGACGCCCTCGACCAAGACCGCCGCCCAGGCGCTGGCCAAATGGGGCGCCAGGAACCCGGTCCTCCTCCTCGTCGCCGCCGAGGAGATCGGGGCGATGAAGAGCTTCCGCAACCTGCCCCGCACCCAGGTGCTCGAGGTGGGCGCCGCCGGGGTCGCCGACGTGATCGGCGCCGCCGCGGTCGTCATCTCCGAAACCGCTCTCGACACGCTGAAGGCGAGGCTCGGCTGATGGACCCCCGCACGATCCTCATCCGTCCGGTCATCTCGGAGAAGAGCTACGCGCTGATCGCCGAGGGCAAGTACACCTTCCGCGTCGACGACCGCGCCCACAAGACCCAGATCGCGCAGGCGGTCGAAGAGGTCTTCGGGGTCCACGTCGCCCAGGTGCGGACCGCCAAGGTGAACTCGAAGCCGAAGCGCCGCGGGCTGACCAAAGGCCGCACCCGCGCCTGGAAGAAGGCGATCGTCCAGCTCGCGCCGGGCGAACGGATCGAGCTGTTCGAGGGCGCCGAGACCGCCTAGGGAGACCAACTATGCCGAACCGAAAGACGAAACCGACCAGCCCCGGCCGCCGCTTCGCGACCTACCCCCTGCGCGAGCAGGTGACCGCCTCCGAGCCGGAGCGGAAGCTGACCGAAGGGCTGAAAAAGTCCGGCGGGCGCAACGTCAACGGCCGCGTCACCTCCCGCCACCGCGGCGGCGGCGCCAAGCGGCGGTACCGCAAGATCGACTTCAAGCGCCTCAAGGACGGGGTGCCGGCGAAGGTCGCCTCGATCGAGTACGACCCCAACCGCACCTGCTACATCGCCCTCCTCCACTACGCCGACGGCTTCAAGGACTACATCCTCGCCCCGTCGCAGCTGGCGGTTGGCGACGTCGTCAAATCCGGTCCCGAGGCGGACATCAAACCCGGCCACGCGATGGAGCTCGGCCAGATGCCGACCGGCACCATCGTCCACAACGTCGAGCTGATCCCCGGCCAGGGCGGCAAGCTCGGCCGCTCCGCCGGCACCTCGATCCAGCTGGTGGCGAAGGAGGGGGAGATGGTCACCCTGCGCCTGCCCTCCTCGGAGATGCGGATGGTCCGCGCCAACTGCCGCGCCAGCATCGGCGTCCTCTCCAACGCCGAGCACCAGAACATGAAGGTGGGCAAGGCCGGTCGCAGCCGCCACAAGGGCAAGCGCCCGCAGAGCCGCGGCGTCGCGATGAACCCCGTCGACCACCCGCACGGTGGCGGCGAGGCCCACCACACGCCCGGCGGCCACCCCGTCACCCCCTGGGGCAAGCCGACGCTCGGCTACCGGACCCGCAAGAAGGGCAAGCAGTCCGACCGCTACATCGTCCGCGGCCGTCGCCGCGGCAAGAAGAAGGGCCGTTAGTCATGGGTAGATCGACGAAAAAGGGCCCGTGGGTCGAGGAGCGCCTGATGGGGCGGATCACCTCGCTGAACGAGGCTGGCAAAAAACAGATGGTGAAAACCTGGTCGCGGACCTCGACGATCTTCCCGGAGATGGTCGGGCACACGATCGCCGTCCACGACGGCAAAAAACACGTCCCGGTCTTCGTCTCGGAGTCGATGGTCGGGCACAAGCTCGGCGAGTTCGCGCCGACCCGGACCTTCCGTTCGCACGGCGGTAAGGAATAGCGATGGCCGACGAGAAAAAAGACAAAAAAGCTTCGAAACCGGCGGCGAAAAAAGAGACCGCCAAAAAAGACTCGAAAGCCAAAAAAGCTCCGGCAAAAAAAACCGAGTCGAAAAAAGCCGCCAAAAAACCGGCTGCCAAAAAAGACTCGAAAGCCAAAGGCAAAGAGAAAAAAGCCGAGGGCAAAGCCAAAAAAGACTCGCAAGCCAAAAAAGAGCCGGCCAAAAAAGCCGCTCCGAAAAAACCGGCAGCGCCGCCCGTCGTCAAAGCCAAGGCCCGCTACGTGCGGATCGCCCCGCGCAAGGCGCGGCTGATCGCCGACCAGGTGCGCGGCATGGACATCGAAAGCGCCCGGGCGCTGCTGCAGTTCTCGCCCCGCGGCGCCGCCCACCCGATCCACAAGCTGATCAACTCGGCCGCCGCCAACGCGGAAAGCAACCACGACCTCGTCGGCGACGAGATGCGCGTCTCCTCGATCACCGTCGACGAGGGGCCGACCCTGCGCCGCTTCCGCCCCCGGGCGATGGGCCGGGCGACTCCGATCAACAAGCGAACCAGCCACATCGCCGTGGCTCTGACCCCGGTGGAGGACTGAGCATGGGACAGAAGATCCACCCCGAGGGTTTCCGCGTCGGCTACATCCACGACTGGAAGTCGAACTGGTACGAGGACAAAAACTTCGCCGACGTCCTCCAGGAAGACCTGCAGATCCGCGATCACATCGTCGGCAAGCTCTCGCATGCGGGGCTCTCGAACATCACGATCGAGCGCCGCGGCGAGGTCGCCGTCGACATCCACACGGCCCGGCCGGGGATCGTCATCGGCAAGTCCGGCAGCGAAGTCGACGCCCTGCGCAAGGAGCTGCACAAGCTCACCGGCAGCCCGGTGAAAGTGAACATCCGCGAGGTCAAGCGCCCCGAGCTCGACGCCAAGCTGGTCGCCCAGTCGATCGCCGAGCAGCTGCAGAACCGGGTCGCCTTCCGGCGGGCGATGAAACGCGCCCTCACCTCGGCGATGCGCTCCGGCGCCAAGGGCGTGAAGGTCCAGGTCTCCGGCCGCCTCGGCGGCGCCGAGATGGCGCGGACCGAACAGTATTCCGACGGTCGCGTGCCGCTGCACACCCTCCGCGCCGACATCGACTACGGCTTCTTCGAGGCCCGCACCACGACCGGCCGGATCGGCGTCAAATGCTGGATCAACAAAGGCGAGGTGATGCCGGAGGGCTTCCGCTCCGACCTCGTCTCCGGGGACGGCGACGGCCAGGGCCAGCGCCGCGGCGGCGGTCGTCGCGACGACCGCGGCGGCGGCGGGCGCGGGCGTGGCCCGGGTGGCGACCGCGGCGGTCGCGGACCGGGCGGAGATCGCGGCGGGCGCGGCGGCGGCGGGCGTGGCCCGGGCGGACGCGGTCCCGGCGGCGGCGGTCGCGGCGGACAGCGTGGAGGTGGTCGCTGATGTTGATGCCGAAACGGGTCAAGCACCGCAAACAGTTCCGTGGCCGCATGCGCGGCAACACCAAGGGCGGCAGCTCCGTCGCCTTCGGCGAGTACGGGATCAAGGCGCTCGAGCGCGGCTGGATCACCAATCGCCAGATCGAGGCCGCCCGTGTGGCGATGACCCGCAAGATCAAACGTGGCGGCAAGGTCTGGATCAACGTCTTCCCGGACAAGCCCTACACGAAGAAGCCGGCCGAGACCCGGATGGGCTCAGGCAAGGGCAACCCCGAGGGGTGGGTCGCCGTGGTCAAGCCGGGCAAGGTTATGTTCGAGCTGGCCGGCGTCCCCGAGGACCTGGCGCGCGAAGCGCTGCGCCTGGCCGGACACAAGCTTCCCGTCAAAACCAAATTCGTCATGCGCGAGGGGGCCGGCGACTGATGAAGGCGGCAGAGGCGCATAACCTCAAAGACGACGAGCTGGTGGCGAAACTGATCGACGCCAAGCAGGAGGCTTTCAACCTCCGCTTCCGGCACGCGACCGGAGAGCTCGAGAACACCGCCCGGATGGGCCAGGCGAAGAAGGACATCGCCCGGCTGCTGACCGTGGCCAAGGCCCGCGGCATCGATGTCGAGAAAGAGACCCGACGGATATGAGCGACGACGAGCAGAAAAAAGAAGAGACGACCGAGGAGCCTCAGGCTGAGGAGACCCCCGCGGCTGAGGAGACCCCTGCGGCCGAGGAGACTCCTGCCGAGGAGGCTCCCGCGGCTGAGGAGACTCCCGCCGAGGAGGCGCCTGTCGCCGAGGCTGAGGAGGCGCCCGCCGAAGACGCGGGAGACGCACCTGCCGCCGAGGAGGCCGAGGCTTCGGAGCCCAACCCCGAGGACGAGCTTCCCTGGAAGGAGCGCCGCCGGCTGCAGAAATCCCGCCGCCCGGTGCGCAAAGCGCTGCCCTCCGACACCGAGGAGCGCAAATCGCTGCGGGCCCAGGAGCGCAAACGCAAGGCGGATCTGCGCCGCAAGCAGCGCGCCGCCGCCAAGGCCGCCCACACCGCCGGCACCGGCACCCCGCCGGCCGAGCGGGAGTCGAACGCGGCCAAGGTGCGGCAGGGGATCGTCGTCTCCAGCAAAGGCGACAAGTCGATCACCGTCCGCATCGACATCGCCCGCCGTCACCGCACCTACGAGAAGATCGTCCGCAGCTCGACCAAGCTGCACGCCCACGACGAGCGCAACGAGGCCGGCGAGGGCGACGTGGTCCGCGTGATCGAGACCCGACCGCTCTCCAAGACCAAGCGCTGGCGCCTGGTCGACGTGGTGGAGAAGGCGAGGTAGCGAGATGATCCAGCAGGAGTCCAGGCTCAAGGTCGCCGACAACTCGGGCGCGCGCGAGATCCTCTGCATCCGCGTCAAAGGCGGCTCCCACCGCCGTTACGCCAGCGTCGGCGACGTCATCACCGCGACGGTGAAATCGGCCAGCCCGCAGGGCGGCGTCCGCAAGGGCGAGGTCGTGCAGGCGGTCGTCGTCCGCACCCGCAAGCCGCTCAGCCGTCCCGACGGCACCTACATCTCCTTCGACGAGAACGCCGCGGTGCTGATCGACCCGGCCAGCAACAACCCGCGCGGGACCCGGATCTTCGGCCCGGTGGCGCGCGAACTGCGCGATCGCAACTTCATGAAAATCATCTCGCTCGCCCCGGAGGTGCTCTAGCGATGGCCAAGTCCATGCGCATCCGCACCGACGACACGGTGCTGATCATCGGCGGCAAGGACGCCGGCAAGAAAGGCCGCGTCACCCGCACCGACCCGAAGAAGCGCCGGGTCTACGTCGAGAACCTCAACATCATCAAGCGCCACGAACGGCCGCGCTCCCAGACCGATCTGAAAAACCCGCAGGCCGGGGGGATCGTCGAAAAGGAGGGGCCGATCGACGTCTCCAACGTGATGCTGCTCGATCCCAAAGACAACAAACCGACCCGCATCGGCGTCCGCGTCGACAAAGGCGGCAAGCGGGTCCGCTACGCGAAGCGGACCGGAAACGAGATCGGCTGATGGAGGCGACCGTGGCACCGACTTCACAGGCTGCGCCGCCGCCGCGCCTGCGTGAGAAATACGAGCAGGACGTGCTGCCGGCGCTGACGCAGAAATTCGGCTACACGACGCCGATGGAGGCGCCGCGCCTGGAGAAGATCACGCTCAACATGGGCCTGGGCAAAGAGAAACAGGACAAGCGCTCCTTCGAACTCGCCCAGGAACAGCTGGCGACGATCGCCGGCCAGCAGCCGAGCGTGCGCCGCGCCCGCAAGTCGGTCGCCTCCTTCAAGCTGCGCGAGGGGATGCCGGTCGGCGTCTCGGTGACCCTGCGCCGGGCCCGGATGTGGGAGTTCCTCGACCGCCTGGTCTCGATCGCGGTGCCGCGGATTCGCGACTTCCGCGGCCTCAACCCGCGCTCCTTCGACGGCCGCGGCAACTACTCGATGGGCGTCAAGGAGCAGCTGATCTTCCCCGAAATCGACTACGACTCGGTCGACGTCGTCCGGGGTCTGGACGTGACGATCACGACTTCCGCTAAAACTGACCTCGAGGCTTTCGAGCTTCTGCTCGGGCTGGGGATGCCGTTCGCCCAGGAGGGCCGTCCCGGACAGGCCGAGCGCGAAGCGAAGCAGAAGGAAGCCGAAGAGGAGCAGCGCAAAGAGGAGGCCCGCCAGAAGGCCGAGATCGAGCAGGCGGCCCTCGAGCAGCTGAAAGAGGAGAACCCCGAGGCCTACGCCAAGCCGGAAGGCGAGGACGAGGGCGCCGCCGAGAGCGGAGACGAAGAGGCCGGAGAGACGGCCGAGGAGAGTTCCAACGATGGCTAAGACTTCGATGAAGGTGAAGCAGGCGCGGAAACCGAAGTTCAAATCGCGCGGCTACAACCGCTGCCGCCGCTGCGGCCGCCCGCGCGCCTACTTCCGCAAATTCGGCCTCTGCCGCATCTGCCTGCGCGAGGCCGCCCACGAGGGGTACATCCCCGGCATGACCAAGTCGAGCTGGTAGGGACGCGAAGCCATGCACACTGACCCGATCGCCGATTACCTGACCCGGATCCGCAACGCGATCCGCGCTGGCCACGACGAGGTGGAGATCCCCCTCAACGGCCTCAAGCTGGAGATGTCCCGCATCCTCAAGGAGCAGGGCTACATCAAGGACTTCAGCCGCAAGCCGGCGGCCGTCGGCGAGGCGATCAAGGTCGAGCTCAAGTACACCGAGGACCGCCAGCCGGTGATCCTCGGGATCGAACGGGTCTCGCGCCCGGGCCGCCGCCGCTACGTCGACCACAAAAACGTCCCCCGCGTCGACGGCGGGACCGGAACCGCGATCGTCAGCACCTCCGCCGGCGTGATGACCGGCCACGAAGCCCGGCAGAAAGGCGTCGGCGGCGAGGTCGTCGCCTACGTCTGGTGAGCGGATGAGCCGGATCGGAAGAAAGCCCGTGCCCGTGCCCGACGCCGTCTCGGTGGAGATCGCCCCTGGCAACATCGCCGTCAAGGGGCCGAAGGGGGAGCTGCGCCAGACCCTCTCCGCCGAGATGAAGGTCGAGCAGGAGGACGGGACCGTCACCGTCTCCCGCCCCACCAACCGCGGCGAGCACCGGGCCCTGCACGGCCTCACCCGCAGCCTGATCGCGAACATGGTCGAGGGGGTCACCGAGGGCTTCGAGAAGCGCCTCGAGATCCAAGGCGTCGGCTACCGCGCCGCCCTGAAAGGGAAAAAGCTGGAGCTGGCGCTGGGCTACTCCCATCCGGTGGCGATCGACGCCCCCGAGGGGATCGACTTCGAAGTCCCGCAGCCGACCGAAGTGATCGTCAAGGGCATCGACAAGCAGCTCGTCGGCCAGGTCGCCGCGGACATCCGCAAGCGCCGGCCGCCGGAGCCCTACAAGGGCAAGGGCATCCGCTACAAAGACGAGCAGGTCCTGCGGAAGGTGGGTAAGCGCGCATGACCGTCCTCACCAAGCGTCAGCGCCGGCTCAAACGGCGGCGCCGGGTCCGCGCCCGCGTCCACGGCACGGCCGAGCGGCCGCGGCTCTCGGTCTACCGCTCCAACAAGGGCGTCTTCGCCCAGCTCATCGACGACACCAAGGGCCACACCGTGGCCGCGGTCAACTGGATCGAGCCGGAGCTGCGCAAGCTCAACGCCTCCGAGCAGGCGAAGAAGGCCGGCGAACTGCTGGCCGAGCGGGCGAAGGGCGCCGGCGTCGAGACCTGCGTCTTCGATCGCGGCGGCTACCAGTACCACGGTCGCGTCAAGGCGCTGGCCGAGGGCGCGCGAGAGGGGGGTCTGGCTTTCTGAAGCCGTAGTTCCGCTACGGTGAGCCGCTGCTTATGAAGGGTATGGACGTCAAGAACGTGGAAACGGTCAGTCCCCGCGGGCTGGACCTGCAGGAGCGGGTGATCGAGATCAACCGCGTCGCCAAGGTGGTCAAGGGCGGCCGGCGCTTCTCCTTCACCGCGCTCGTCGCCGTCGGCGACGAGGAGGGCGTGGTCGGGATCGGCTACGGCAAGGCCCGCGAGGTCCCGCTGGCGATCCAGAAGGGCGTCGAGGACGCCCGCAAGAACCTGATCCGGGTGCCCAAATACGGGAACACCATCACCCACCGCATCATCGGCCGCTTCGGCGCCGGCCACGTCGTCCTGCGCCCGGCCAGCCCCGGTACCGGCGTCATCGCCGGCGGCGGCGTCCGCGCCGTGCTCGAGCTGGGCGGGGTGCGCGACGTGCTGACCAAGAGCATCGGCACGCAGAACCCGATCAACCTGGTCAAGGCGACGATGGACGGCTTGGTCCGGCTGCGGCGCCCGGAGGAGGTCGCGGAGCTGCGCGGGCTGACCGTCACCCAGGTTCTGGGGATCGACGGCGGCAACGGCGCCCAGGCGGCCGAGACCATCGCCGCCGGGGAGCCGCCCGCCCCCGTCGAGGAGAAAGCCGAAGAGGCCGCCGCTGTCGGCGCCGAGGCCGAGAAAGAGGCTCCGGCGCAGCCGGTTGAGCAGCCCGCGGAGGCCGAGCAGTCGTGAGCGCGGTGAAGATCCGGCAGATCCGCTCGGCCGCGAAGACCAATCCGAACCAGAAAGCGACCCTGAAGGCGCTGAAGCTGGGGCGGATCGGGAAGTCGGTGGAGCTGAAGGATTCCGAGCAACTGCAGGGGCAGCTGCGGGTCGTCTCGCACCTCGTGGAGGTCGACGGTGGCTGAGAAAGCTTCGAAATCGTCTTCGAAGGAATCGACGCGCGCCGAGGAGATCGGCCTCCACAACCTGAAGCCGAAGCCCGGCTCCAAAAGGCCGCGCAAGCGGATCGGGCGCGGCGAGGGCAGCGGTCTCGGCAAGACCTCCGGTCGCGGCCACAAGGGCGCCGGCTCCCGTTCGGGCCGTAAGCGCAAGGCCGGCTACGAGGGCGGGCAGAACCCGATTCACATGCGGATGCGAAAGCTACGCGGCCCGCACAAAAAGCAGTCGATGCCGTTCGAGAACTTCCGCACCAAGACCCAGGCGGTCAACCTCTCCGACCTCGAGGAGCGCTTCGACAGCGGCGCCGAAGTCACGCCGCAGAGCCTCAAGGAGAAGGGCCTGGCGAAGCGGAAGGACCCGGTCAAGGTCCTCGCCCGCGGCGAGATCAAGAAGAAGCTCGAGGTCCACGCGCACGCTTTCAGCGCCGCCGCCAAAGAAAAGATAGAGGCGGCCGGCGGTTCCTGTCACACTCTGGAGCCGTAATGCTCAAAACCATTCTCAACGCCTTCAGCGTTGCGGACATCCGCAAGAAGCTCGCCTTCACGGCGGCGATGCTGGCGCTGTACCGGCTCGGGTCCTACATCCCGACCCCGGGCGTCGACTCCAACGCCGTCAAGGAAGTCTCCGAAAACTTCAGCGGCGCCGGCATCCTCAACTTCCTCAACACCTTCTCGGGAGGAAGCCTCTCGCGGTTGAGCATCTTCGCGCTGGGGATCATGCCCTACATCACCGCCTCGATCATCCTGCAGCTGCTGACGGTGGTGGTTCCCTCGCTCGAGCGCCTGCAGAAAGAGGGCGAGGTCGGGCAGCAGAAGATCACCCAGTACACGCGCTACCTGACCGTCGGCCTCGCCTTCGGCCAGTCCCTCGGCTACGTCTTCCTCTTCAACTCCTTCAGCACCGGCCGGACCAGCGTCGTCGGCAACCTCACCTTCCCGCGCCTCTTCCTGATCGTCATCTGCCTCACCGCCGGCTGCACCCTGCTGATGTGGCTGGGCGAGCTGATCACCCAGCGCGGGATCGGCAACGGCATCTCGCTGATGATCTTCGCCTCGATCGCCTCGCGGATCGTCCCGGGGCTCTCCAAGTGGTGGAACAACCCCGACCAGGTGTTCATCGTGATGATGCCCTTCATCGCCCTGGCGGTGATCGTCGCGATCGTCTTCGTCCAGGAGGGCCAGCGCCGGATCCCGGTCCAGTACGCCAAACGCGTGGTCGGGCGCAAAATGACCTCCGGCGGCTCCACCTACCTGCCGCTGCGGGTCAACATGGCCGGCGTCATCCCGGTCATCTTCGCGGCCTCGATCATGGCCTTCCCGGCGACGCTCGGGCAGATGCTCAACACCAACACCACGCTCGACTTCGCCGCCTTCTTCGGGCCCAACACCTGGGCCTACGTGGTCGGGGAGGTCTTCTTCATCATCATCTTCACCTACTTCTATACGGCGGTCACCTTCAACCCGGTCGACCAGGCCGACAACCTGAAGAAATACGGCGGCTTCATCCCCGGCGTCCGTCCGGGCCGGCCGACCGCCGAGTACCTGGACAAAATCCTCTCGCGCCTGACCTTCCCGGGGGCGCTCTACCTGGGCGCGGTGGCGGCTCTGCCGACGATCCTGATCAGCCAGACGTCGGCCAACTTCTACTTCGGCGGGACCTCGATCCTGATCGTGATCGGCGTGGCTCTGGATACGGTCAAGCAGCTGGAGGCCCAGCTGATGATGCGCAACTACGAGGGCTTCCTCAAATAAGCTCCCCGGATGGTTGAGCTGAATCTCGTCCTCTTGGGCCCCCCGGGGTCCGGCAAGGGCACGCAGGGGGAGCGGTTGAACGAGGACCTGCGGCTGCCTTATTACGCGACGGGGGACATTCTCCGGGCCGCGGTGCGGGAGGAGACCGAGCTGGGGCGAACGGCGAAGGGGTACATGGACCGCGGCGATCTCGTGCCCGACGAGGTGATCGTCGGCGTGATCGCCGAGCGGGTCGGCTCCAGCGAGGCGCTCGACGGCTTCATCCTCGACGGCTTCCCCCGCACGACTCCGCAGGCCGAGGCGCTCGACGCCAAGCTCTCCGACCTGGGGCGGGGGGTGACCGCGGTGCTGCTGATCGACGTCTCCGACGACGAGGTCGTGCGGCGGCTCGGCGGCCGCCGTACCTGCGAGGCGAACGGCCACGTCTTCCACGTCGAGTTCGAACCGCCCACGCAGGAGGGCGTCTGCGACATCGACGGCTCGCCGCTCATAGTGCGCGACGACGACGAGCCCGAGGTGATCCGCAAGCGCCTCGAGACCTACCACGAGAAGACCGAGCCGCTCGTCTCCTACTACGACAGCCGCGGCGTCCTGCGGCGGATCGAGGGCGAGGCGGCGCCGGAGGCGGTGGCGGAGCAGGTCCGCGGCACCCTGGCGACGCTGCGGATGGAGCAGGACGAGGCCGTCTAGCCCGTCGCCTCCCCGCAGGCGACCATTAGCGTGTACCGAATGATCATCAAGAAGACCCCGGAGCAGGTCGACCAGATGGCCGCCTCCGGCGCCATCCTCGTCCGCTGCCTGAAGATGCTCGCCTCGAAGGCCCGGCCCGGGACCACCACCGAGGAGCTGGACGCGGCGGCGGAGAAGTTCATCCGCTCGCAGGGGGCGACGCCCGCCTTCAAGGGCTACCGCGGCTTCCCGGGCTCGATCTGCGCCTCGCCCAACTCGATGGTCGTCCACGGCATCCCCGGCGGCTACGAGCTGAAGCGCGGCGACCTGATCTCGATCGACGTCGGCGTGGTCAAGGACGGCTGGGTCTCCGACGCGGCGATGACGCTGCCGATCGGCCCGGTCAGCCCCGAGGCGCAGAAGCTCCTCGACGTGACCAAGGCCTCGCTCTTCGCCGGGGTCGAGCAGGTGCGGCCGGGCAACCACCTCGGCGACGTCTCCAGCGCGATCCAGCGCACGGTGGAGACCGAGGGCCTCTCGATCATCCGCACCCTGGTCGGCCACGGGATCGGGCGCGACATGCACGAGGAACCGCAGGTCCCGAACTTCGGCGAGCCCGGCAAGGGGGCGGAGCTGGAGGAGGGGATGGTGCTGGCGATCGAGCCGATGGTCAACGCCGGCGGGGCCGAGGTCCAGATGGGCGACGACGGCTGGTCGGTCTACTCCGAGGACGGCTCGCTCGCCGCCCACTTCGAGTTCACGGTCGCCGTGACGCCGGACGGGCCGCGGATTCTCACCCCCTGGCACGAGGAGTCCGACTAGCCGGACAGCCAGCCGGGTAGTCTTCCGCTTGCGGTGGGGCGCCGCGACGAGAAGGAGAGGTCCTTGCGTATTCGAAGCCGTGCCCGCCCCGCGCTCTCGCTGTCGATCGCGCTGGTCGCCCTTGCGATCGCCGCCCCTCCGGTCGCGGCCGCCCCCGCGCCGTATGGAGCCAACGACGCCGGCGGCTTCCGCAACGTGCTGCCGCCGGGTGAGAACGGAACCGCCAGCTTCAGCGAGATCCTCGCCTTCCGCGGCCCCGGCCTGCTGCCGCCGCACGCCGCCGACCAGCAGCCGCTCTACGAAAACCTCCTCTACGCGGCGCCGACGCTGACCGAAGACCAGATCCCGAACTACTTCAAGGACGCCACCTTCGGCGTCCCCGCCGGGGAAGTCGCCTCGACGATCGAACCGCGCCCCGGGGCGACGATCGTCCGCGACAAAGCCTTCGGCGTCCCCCACGTCTACGGCGTCACCCGCGCCGACACGATGTTCGGCGCCGGCTACGCGGGGGCGGCCGACCGCCTCTTCCTGATGGACGTGCTGCGCCACACCGGCCGCGCCGAACTCGCCTCCTTCCTCGGCGGCTCCAACGCCGGCGCCGACGCCAGCCAGTGGCAGTTCGCGCCCTACACCGAAGCCGACCTCGAAAAGCAGCTGGTGCAGGCGCCGCAGCTCTACGGCGCCCTCGGGCAGCAGGCGGTCGACGACGTCAACGCCTACGTCGAAGGCATCAACGCCTACATCGCCGCCGCCCGGCTCGACCCCGAGCTGAAGCCGGGCGAGTACACGCTGCTGAACAAGCCGATGGAACCGTGGAAGCCGACCGACGTGATCGCGATCGCCTCGCTGGTCGGCGGCATCTTCGGCCAGGGCGGCGGCAACGAGCTGAACTCGGCGCTGACGATGCAGGCCTTCGTCAAGCGGATGGGGAAGAAGGCCGGGCGCAGGGCCTGGGCGGACTTCCGCTCCAAGAACGATCCCGAGGCGCCGACCACCGTCTCCAAGCGCTTCCCCTACGAGACCCGCGGCGCCTTCGCCAAGCGCGGCCTGGCGCTGCCGGACCCGGGCAGCGTCCGCTTCACCCAGACCGCCAGCGTCTCGACGGCGCCGGGGCGCTCGACCGCCACCGTCGGCCAGCGCCTGCAGGCGGCGATCGAAGCGGCCGGCCACGCCTCCAACTGGGAGCTCGTCTCCGCCAGGGAGTCGGCCAGCGGCCACCCGATCGCGGTGATGGGGCCGCAGGTCGGCTACTTCGTGCCCCAGATCCTCCAGGAGGTCGACCTCCACGGCCCGGGCATCGATGCCCGCGGCGCCGCCGTCCCCGGGGTCAGCCTCTACGTCCAGCTCGGCCACGGCCGCGACTACGCCTGGAGCGCCACCACCGCCACCTCCGACAACGTCGACACCTTCGCCGAGGTCCTCTGCAAGGACAAGTTCCACTACCTCTACCGCGGCAGGTGCCTGGCGATGGAAAAGCTCGAAAAGAGCGAGAGCTGGACCTCGAACGCCGCCGACACGACCCCCGCCGGCTCGCAGACGCTGGTCGCCTACCGCACCGTGCACGGGATCGTCTACGCCCGCGGCAGGGTCGGCGGCAGGAAGGTCGCCTTCGCCCGCCAGCGCAGCACCTACGGTCACGAGGCCGACTCGGTCGTCGGCTTCGCCCAGCTGAACGAACCGGGGGTGGTGACGGGCCCGGCCGGCTTCGAGAAGGCGGTCTCCAACATCAACTTCCTCTTCAACTGGAGCTACGTCGACTCCGAACACATCGCCTACGCGCTCTCGGGCTGGATGCCGCAGCGGGCAAAGGGCACCTCGCCGGACTTCCCGGTCCTCGGCACCGGCAAGTACGACTGGAAGGGCTACAAGCCGGCGAGCCGGACCGCGAGCTGGCTGCCGTTCGCCAAGCACCCGCAGGCGGTCGACCCGCCCTTTCTCGTCTCCTGGAACAACAAGCAGGCGCCGGGCTGGGCGGCTGCGGACGACAAGTACAGCTACGGGCCGCTGTTCCGCTCGCAGATGATCGCCGACAAGGTCAGGGCGGCGACCAAGGGCAGGAAGAAGATGACGATCGCCCAGCTCGTCCAGGCGATGGAGGAACCGGCCACCCAGGACCTGCGCGGCTACCGCCTGCTGCCGACGATCCTCGAGGCCGTCGGCAAGCCGTCCTCGCCGAAGCTGCGCCGGGCGCTGGCAAGGCTGAAGGCGTGGCACCGGCACGGCGCCCACCGCCGCGACCTCGACCGCGACGGCGTCTACGAGGAAAACGACGCGGTGGAGCTGATGGACGCCTGGTGGCCGAAGCTGGTCGCGGGCGAGTTCATGCCGGTGCTGGGAGCGAAGACCTACGCGGCGCTGGAAGGGATGGTGCGGACCGGCAGCTACACCGGCGGCTCGCCGACCGAACCGGACTTCTCGGACGGCTGGTGGAGCTACGTCTCCAAGGACCTGCGCGACCTCTTCGGCCCGAAGCCGAAGGGCGCCTGGAGCCGGGTCTACTGCGGCGGGGGCTCGAAGCAGAAGTGCCGCCGCATCCTCCAGCGCACTCTCGCCGCTGCCCTGAAGACGACCCCGCAGCAGCTCTACGGCGGCGGCGACGGCGCCTGCGCAGACAACCCCCAGCCCGCCTGCTTCGACCAGAACCGGCCGGCGGTGACCGGCGGCATCTCCCTGCCCCCGTTCCCGTTCCAGAACCGCCCGACCTTCCAGCAGGTGGTGACGCCGACCCAAAAGCTGCCCCGCTGAGGCAGAATCAGCGCATGGACCAGGAGCTGTTCTCAGCCGTCGACGCGTTCGTCGGCGAGACGATCGTCAAGGAGGACGAGGGGCTGCGGGGAGCGGTTGAGGCCGCCGAGGCGGCGGGGCTGCCGGCGATCCAGGTCTCGCCGCCGCAGGGAAGGCTGCTGCAGCTGCTGGTGCGGCTGGTCGGGGCGACGCGGATCCTCGAGTTCGGGACGCTCGGCGGTTACAGCGCGATCCTGATGGCGCGGGCGCTGGAGGACGGGCGGTTGATCACGCTGGAGGCGAAGCCGGAGTACGCCGAGGTGGCGCGCCGAAGCATCGATGCTGCCGGCGTCGGGGGGAAGGTCGAGATCCGGGTCGGGCCGGCGCTGGAGGCGCTGCCGGGCCTGGAGGAGGAGGGGCCCTTCGACCTCGTCTTCATCGACGCCGACAAGGTCAACACGCCCAACTACTTCGCCTGGGCGCTGGACCGCACCCGGCCGGGCGGCCTGATCGTCGCCGACAACGTCGTCCGCGACGGCACCCTCGCCGACGCCGGCGCCGCCGACGAATCGACCCGGGCCCAGCGCCGCCTGCACGAGATGCTGGCGGAGGAGGCGCGGGTCAGCGCCACCACCGTCCAGACCGTCGGCGTCAAGGGCTACGATGGCTTCCTGATCGCCCTCGTCGAGCCTGTGTGAAGCGCGCGAGCGCCAGGCATCGCCAAGGCGTCGCCCCTGCTATCTTTCCCGGTCGGCCTAGTTGGCCGGTTGGTTCGTCCTGCCGTCCGATTCCTGGGGCGCGTGGGAATCCTGTTGTCGATACGAGATCCGGAGCAATGAAGGTTCGAGCTTCCGTCAAGCCGATGTGCGAGAAGTGCAAGGTAATCCGCCGAAACGGGGCGGTCCTGGTGATCTGCCAGAACCCGCGCCACAAGCAGAGGCAGGGCTAGCCGTGGCACGGATCGCCGGCATCAACGTCCCGGTCAACAAACGGGTCGAGATCGGACTCACCTACATCTTCGGCATCGGCCGCTCGACGGCGCTGCAGATCCTCGCCGAGACCGGCGTCGACCCCGGCACCCAGGTCAAGGACCTGACCGAGGACGAGGTGATGAAACTGCGCGAAGCTGTCGAGAACCGCGAAGTCGAGGGAGACCTCCGGCGCGATCGCTCGCAGAACGTCAAACGGCTGATGGAGATCGGCTCCTACCGCGGCCTTCGTCACCGCCGCGGGCTTCCCGTCCGCGGCCAGCGGACCAAGACGAACGCCCGCGGCCGCAAGGGGCCCCGGCGCCTCAGCGTCGCCGGTAAGCGCAAGGTATAGGCAGGATCATGGCTGAGAAAAAACCCGCCAAAGGGCGCACGCGCCGCCGCGTCAAAAAGAACGTCACCTACGGGCAGGCGCACATCAAGACTTCCTTCAACAACACGATCGTCACCCTGACCGACACCGACGGCAACGTGATCGCCTGGGAGTCGGCCGGCTCGGCCGGATTCAAAGGCTCCCGCAAGTCGACTCCGTTCGCCGCCCAGGTGACCGCCGACGCGGCCGCCAAAAAGGGCATGGAACACGGTCTCGAGCGGGTCGAGGTCTTCGCCAAGGGCGCCGGCTCGGGCCGCGAGACGGCGATCCGCTCGCTGCAGGCCGCCGGCCTCGACGTCACCACCGTCAAGGACGTCTCGCCGCAGGCCCACAACGGCTGCCGGCCGAAGAAGCGGAGGAGGGTCTAGTGGCTCGCGACACCGCCCCGCAGTGCAAGCAGTGCCGGCGCGAGGGCCAGAAGCTCTTCCTCAAGGGCGAGCGCTGCTTCACCGACAAGTGCGGCGTCGAGCGCCGTTCCTACCCGCCCGGCGAGCACGGCCGCGGCCGCCTGCGCCAGAGCGAGTACCGGGTGCAGCTGCGCGAGAAGCAGAAGACCCGCCGCTACTACCAGGTGCTGGAGAAACAGTTCCGCGCCTACTACGACAAGGCCTCCAGACAGGACGGCGTCACCGGCGAGAACCTGCTGCGGCTGCTCGAGTCCCGCTTCGACAACGTCCTCGTTCGCCTCGGCTTCGCCGCCTCGCGGCGCCAGGCGCGGCAGCTGATCACCCACGGCCACTGGCAGGTCAACGGCCGCCGGGTGAACATCCCCTCGTACCAGGTACGACCCGAAGACATCATCTCGATCAAGGCCGGATCGAACGCCACCGACACGATCCAGCGGGCGACGGAACTGGTTTCCACGGTTCCCGCCTGGTTGCAGGCCGATCACGATGCCCTCACCGCCAAGGTCCTGCGCTACCCCGAGCGCTCCGAGATCTCGGCGCCGGTCCAGGAGCAGCTGATCGTCGAGCTGTACTCCAAGTAGCCCGGATACCGATTTCTGAACCACCAGAGCAAGGAACTCATGACCACCGATTTCCAGGTCCCCCGCATCACCTCCGAGAAAGTCGACGACCGTCGCGGCACGTTCACGATCGAGCCGCTCGACAAGGGCTTCGGCTACACGTTCGGCAATAGCCTTCGCCGCGTCCTCCTCTCCTCGCTCGGCGGCGCCGCCATCACCAGCGTCCGCATCGAGGGGGTCGCGCACGAGTTCTCGACCGTGCCCGGCGTCAAGGAGGACGTAACCGACATCATCCTCAACCTCAAGGACCTCGTCGTCCGCATGCACACCGACGCCGACGAGGTCGAGGCGCCGCTGGTCGCCACCGGCCCCGGCGAGGTGAAGGCGAAGGACATCGACCTCCCCTCCGGCGTCGAGATCCTCAACCCCGATGCGCCGATCGCGACGCTCGAGAAAAAAACCAAGCTCGAGGTCTACCTGACGATCGGCCGCGGCCGCGGCTATTCGCCGGCCGAAGAGAACAAGTCCGACGAGCAGCCGATCGGCGTGATCCCGATCGACTCGATCTTCTCGCCGATCCGTCGCGCCTCCTACGCCGTCGACGCCGCCCGCGTCGGCCAGCGCACCGATTACGACAAGCTCAGCCTCGACCTCGAAACGGACGGCTCGATCGAGCCGGGGGCGGCGCTGCGCGAGGCTTCCGAGATCCTGATCAAGAGCCTGGCGATCTTCACCGACGCCGACCGGGTCGAGGAGCTGACCGCGCGTGAACCGCTGCCGGCGGCGCCGAGCGACGGCTTCTCCGCGGGCGGGGACGGCGGCGTCGCCGCCGCCAACGGCCTCGACGAGATCCTGATCGAGGAGCTCGAACTCGGCGTTCGCTCCTACAACTGCCTCAAGCGCGCCGGCGTGCAGACCGTCGGCGACCTCGTGCGCAAGTCGCGCGCGGAACTGAACGCGATTCCGAACTTCGGCCAGAAGTCGATCGAGGAAGTGATCGAGACCCTGCACTCCCGCGGCCTCGATCTGCAGGCGGACTAAGGGTCTCGACGAGAGCGGAGCGGACTGATGCGGCACAAGAAGAAGCGGAACAAGCTCAGCCGCGACTCCGCCCACCGCGAGGCGCTGCTCTCGAACCTCTCGAAGCAGCTGATCGAGCACGAGCGGATCCAGACCAGCCAGGCCAAGGCCAAGGCGGTCAAGCCCGAGGTCGAGAAGCTGATCACCCTGGCGAAACGCGGCGACCTCCACGCCCGCCGCCAGGCGCTGGCCAGCCTCCACAACGACAAGTTCATCGTCCACAAGCTGTTCGACGAGGTGGCGCCCCGCTACTCCGAGCGCCCCGGCGGCTACACCCGCATCGTCAAGCTCGGTCCGAGGAAGTCAGACTCGACCGAGATGGTCTACCTCGAGCTCGTTTAAGCCCCGCAACCTGCGCGAAAACAGGCTGGGTCGGGGGGAGAGTCAGGGCGGCTGCTGACTTGAAGGCGCTATGGCGCCCAAAACTCAGCAAGCACGGGAGGCAGCGGAGGAGGAGAGGGCACGCGAAGCGTGGAGGCTCGTAAAGAGGCAGCACGATGTGGTGTCGCGGCGGCAGCTCCTGGCGCTTAATTTCACTCCAGACGGGATCAAGCACCGGATCTCGATCGGACGACTTCACCAAGTGCAGCGTGGCGTTTATGCCGTCGGTCGTCCATCGCTTACCCCGCTCGGGCGCTGGATGGCAGCCGTTCTCGCGGGCGGTGAGGGTGCCGTTCTAAGTCACTCCAGCGCCGCTGCGCTTTGGCGCATCGGCTACGAGAAGCGCGACGTCATAGAGCTTTCCCTACCCGGCCCTTCCGACCGTCGGCGCAGCGGCCTCGAGATACACCGCCGTCCGTCCCTTCAACCCAGGGACACCACCAGCCGCCACGGCATCCCGGTCACCGCGCCGGTGCAGACCCTGATTGACCTGGCGCTGCGACTCGATAGGCGGGGAGTCGAGCGGACGATCAACGAGGCGGACAAATACGACCTCATCCACCCGCCCGAGCTGCGAAGAGCCCTCGGGGAACGGGTCGGAGAGCCCGGAGTAGCAAGGCTCCGCCACATCCTCGACCGCCGCACGTTCCGTCTGACCAAAGAGGAGCTCGAACGACGATTCTTGCCGCTGGCACGGCAGGTTGGCCTGCCGGCGCCATTGACCGGGCAGTGGGTCAACCGCTTCGAAGTCGACTTCTACTGGCCGGACATCGGCCTGGTCGTCGAGACCGACGGTCTGCGCTACCACCGCACGCCGGCCGAGCAGGCACGGGACCGGCTCCGCGATCAGGCCCACACTGCGGCCGGCCTCACCCAGCTCCGCTTCACCCACGAGCAGGTCCGCTACGAACCGGACCACGTGGTCCGGATCCTTGCTGCGACCGCCAGTCAGCTGTAGCTGACGGACTCCAGGTAGAGGCCGTGGGGCGGAGCGGTGTCGCCTGCCTCGGTCCGCGGCGCCCCCTCGAGCAGGGCGACGAAGCTCTCGGTGCTGCGGCGGCCGGAGGCGACTTCGAGCTGGGTGCCGACGAGGGCGCGGACCATGTTGCGCATGAAGGCGTCGGCGGCGATGCGGAAGCAGAGGACGTCGCCTTCTTCGGTCCACGAGGCGGCGAGGACGTCGCGTTCGAAGCGGACGTGGTCGGTCTGGGTGGGGGTGAAGGCGGTGAAGTCGTGGCTGCCGGGAAGGGCCGCGGCGCAGGCGTCGAGCGCCTCGCGGTCGACCCGGTGCGGCCACCAGAGGGCGTGGCCGAGCTCGAAGGGGCTGGGCGAGCTGCGGGTCAGGAGGCGGTAGAGGTAGCTGCGGGCCTTGGCGTCGTGGCGGGCGTTGAAGCCGTCGGCGACGGCGGCCGCGGCGGTGACGGCGACGTCGTCGGGGAGCAGGCCGTTGAGGCGGCGCGTCAGGTCCTCGGGGATCACGGCGGGGGTGTCGAAGCTCGCCACCTGGCCGGTCGCGTGGACGCCGGTGTCGGTACGGCCGGCGACGGTCAGCTCGGCCGGCTCGCGCAGGATCGTCGCCAGCGCCGTCTCCAGCTCCGCCTGCACCGTCCGCAGCTCGGGCTGCCGCGCCCAGCCGTGGAAGCCGCTGCCGTCGTATTCGACGTCGAGCCTGACGGTGGTCATGGCGGCAGTATCTCCGAACCCTAGAATCGGTTCGGTGCGCATCCTCCTCACCAACGACGACGGCATCTCCGCGCCGGGGCTGCAGGCCGCCCGCCGCGCCCTGGTCGAGCTCGACGGCATCGAGGTGGACGTCATCGCCCCCGATTCCAACCGCAGCGCCATCGGGCGCGGCATCACCACCCGCTCGCCGCTCAGCGTCGAGGAGGTCAGCTTCGAGGACGGCCGTGTCGGCTACGCCACCGACGGCACCCCGGTCGACTGCGTCCGCTTCGCCGAGCTGGGCCTGGTCGGCGGCCCCCCCGACCTGATCGTCTCCGGGATCAACCACGGCGCCAACCTCGGCGACGACATCACCTACTCGGGGACGGTCGCGGCGGCGCTGGAGGGGATCGTCCTCGGCATCCCGGCGATCGCGGTCTCCCAGCAGTCCTCCGCCGGCGGACTCGGCTACGTCAGCGGCAAGTTCGACTTCGCCGTCGCCGCCCCCTTCACCGCCCAGCTGGTCGGCCGCCTGCGCGAGGTGTCGATGCCGGAGGCGACCCTGATCAACGTCAACTGCCCCTGCACCGAGCCGACCGGGGTCGAGGTGACGAAGCTCGGCAAACGGATCTACAACGACGAGCTGAAGCTGGTCCGCGAGAGCGACGGGCGCAAGCACTACGAGATCTACGGCTGGCAGCCCGGCTACGAGGAGGTCGAGGGGACCGACCTCTACGCCGTCGCGAACGGCCGCATCGCCGTCACCCCGATCCACTTCGACCTCACCGACCACGGCGGCATCGAGCGGCTGCACGGCTGGGGGTTCGAGGAGATGCTGGCGAGCGCAGCGACGGCGTGAGCGCGTCGTTCGAGCAGCGCGCGGAGGAGCTGCGGCAGCTCCTCGCCCATCACAACCACCTCTACTACGTCCTCGACGACCCCGAGCTCGGCGACGACGAATACGACGCCCTGCTGAACGAGCTGCGGGCGCTGGAGGAGGAGCACCCGGAGCTGCGGACGCCGGACTCGCCGACCCAGCGGGTCGGGGCGCCGCCGCTCGACCGCTTCGAGCAGGTCGAGCACCTCGAGCAGATGCTCTCGCTCGGCAACGCCCGCAACGAGGAGGAGCTGCGCGGCTGGGAGAACCGGATCGCCAACCACCTCAAGCGGATGGACATCGCCGCCTCGGAGTTCAGCTACACGACCGAGCCGAAGATCGACGGCCTCGCCATCACCCTCACCTACGAGGACGGGGTGCTGGTCCGCGGCGCAACCCGCGGCGACGGCCGCATCGGCGAGGACGTGACCCAGAACCTGCGCACGATCGGCTCCGTGCCGCTGAAGATGAAAGGCGCCGCGCCGGAGCTGGTCGAAGTCCGCGGCGAGGTCTACCTCCCGATCGCCGCCTTCAAAGCGCTGAACGAGCGCCGGGCAGAGGCCGGGGAGGCGACGTTCGCCAACCCGCGCAACTCCGCCGCCGGCTCGATCCGCCAGCTCGACCCGGCGCTGGCCGCCGAACGGCCGCTCTCGACCTGGTTCTACGGGATCGGGGCGGTGCGCGGGCTCGACCTGCCGACCCACATGGACGAGGTCGAATGGCTGCGGGACAAGGGTTTCAAGGTCAACCCGGACACCGACCACCATCAGGGGGTCGAGGGCGTCGTCAAGCGCTGCCGCTGGTGGGAGGAGCGCCGCGACGAGCTCGACTACGAGATCGACGGCGTCGTCGTCAAGGTCGACGAGAAGGCGCTCTGGCGGGAGCTCGGCGTCGTCGGGCGGGAGCCGCGCTGGGCGATCGCCTGGAAGTTCCCGCCGACGACGGCGACGACGAAGCTGATGAAGGTCGTCTGGAACGTCGGCCGCACCGGGCACCTGGTTCCCTTCGCGATGCTGGAGCCGGTCCACGTCGGCGGCGTCACCGTCACCACCGCCACCCTCCACAACGAGGAGGACCTCGCCCGCAAGGAGGTCCGCGAGGGCGACGAGGTGGTGGTGATGCGGGCCGGCGACGTAATCCCCCAAGTGGTCTCGCCGATCACCCAGCGCCGCCCGAAGGGGACGCGGAAGCCGAAGCCGCCGAAGAAGTGCCCCGCCTGCGGTCATGAGACGGTGAAACCGGAGGATTCGGTCTTCACGATCTGCCCCAACCGCACCGGCTGCCCCGGGCAGTCGTTCCAGGCCGTCAAACACTTCGTCGGCAAGGGGGCGATGGACATCGACGGGATGGGGGAAAAGCAGGCGCTGCGCTTCCTCCAGGAAGGCCTGATTGCCGACGTCGCCGACATCTACGACCTCACCGAGGAGCGGCTGGTCGAGCTCGAGCGCTTCGGCGAGACCTCCGCCCGCAACCTCGTCGCCTCGATCGAGGCCTCCCGCCGCCGGCCCTTCAAACGCGTCCTCTACGCCCTCGGCCTGCCCGGCGTCGGCTACGTCACCGCGGAGGCGCTGGCCGACCACTTCGGCTCGATCGACGCCCTGCACGAGGCCGACCCCGAGGCGATCGAGGAGGTCGAGGGGGTGGGGCCGATCATGGCGGTGCAGATCAGCGAGTCGATCACCGACGACGCCACCTGGGCGCTGGTCGAGAAGCTGCGGGAGAAGGGCCTGCGGCTGGAGGCCGACCCGGGCGAACGCCGTCAGGCGGGCGGCCCGCTCGAGGGCAAGACCGTCGTCCTCACCGGCACTCTGCCGGAGCTGACCCGCGAGGAGGCCGCGGCCCTGGTCAAGTCGGCTGGCGGCAAGGTGACCAGCGCGGTCTCGAAGAAAACGGACTACGTCGTCGCCGGCGACAACCCCGGCTCCAAGCTCGCCAAAGCGGAAAAATTCGGGACCGAGATCCTCGACGAGGCGAGCCTGCGCGAGCTGGTCGCCCGGTAGCCGCGGGCGAGCGGGCGCCGGTGCCGGCCGCTTCTAGTAGCCGGCCACCGCGCCGGCGATCCGGTCCTGGTCGAGGTGGGCGAGGCCGAGGTCGTTCACGCCGGCCATCAGGATCGAGAAGGCCATCACCCGGCCGCTGCGGTTGAAGCAGTAGCCGGAGAGGTTGCTGACGCCGCTGATCGTGCCGGTCTTGGTCCGGCAGCGGCCGTAGGCGGCGGTGCCCTCCATGCGACCGGCGACGGTCCCCTCGCGGCCGGCAAGGGCGAGGTCCTGGATGAACTCTTCGCCCGCCGGGTCCGCCTCCATCCCCAGCAGCAGGTCGACGATCTCGCGCGGGCTGGAGCGGTTGGAGCGGGTCAGGCCCGAGCCGTCGACGGCCTCGACGGAGGAGCCGCGGGAGCGGGCGAAGGCCTCGACCACGCCCGCCCCGGCGGCGGTGGTGCCGGCGCCGGCGAATTCGGCCCCCAGCAGCTTGATCAGGGTCTCGGCGAAGAAGTTGTCGGAGTAGACGTCGGTGAGGTTGACGATGCGGTCGAGGCTGGGGGAGCGGACGAGGGCGACGCGCTCGGCATTCGGCGGCGTCGGCCGCAGCGCCACCTGCGCCGGCACGCGGACACCGGCCTTGCGCAGGGAGCCGGCCAGCTTCGCCGCCGCCAGCTTCGCCGGGCTGGAGGAGAAGCCGCTGGCGCCGGTGGCGCCGGCGAAGCCGGAGTTGAAGGCGAGCCCGGAGAGGGGGCCGATGTAGGGGCTGGTCGCGTAGCCGGAGTCGGCGACCCCGCGACGGCGGTCGAAGATCGTCTCGTCGGCGTAGAGGCGGCCGGTGATCGCGGTGATCCCCGCCGCCTCGACCTGCGGCGCCAGCGCGAAGATGTTGGTCCCGAGGCCGCCGAGGTAGCTGCCGTAGAAGCCCGGCGTACCCAGGGCGGGGTCGCCGCCGCCCCGCAGGTAGAGGCTGCCGTGCAGGACCCCCTCGGCGTCGATGCGGCCGTCGCGGAAGACCCTGGTCGAGATCCGGTGCTCGGGGCCGAGCTTGGACAGCGCCGTGGAGGTCGTGAACAGCTTCATGTTCGAGGCCAGCGGGCGCATGCGGCCGGGGGCGCTGGCGCACATCACCTGCCCGGACCCGGCATCGACCACGAGCAGCCCGCTCGCCGTGCCGCCGCCCTGGTGCAGCCACGCGCGCATCCGGTCACACGTGGCGCTTCCCTGGGCGGCCCCCGCCAGGAACAGGAAAAGGCCTGCTGAGGCGACCAAAAGCGGGAGCAGGATGCGTTTCACTGGGTTTCCGAACACGCGAGATGCGGAAGGTAGCGGTCGAGGATGACCTCTTGCCCTGGAATACTGCACGTATGGGTGAAGTCGTAGACATCGAGTCCAAACCGCGAAAGCGGAAAGGCCGGCGCAAGAAGCCCTCGAAGACGGCGCTGGTGCTCGGCGGCGGCGGTTTCACCGGCGGCGTCTACGAGATCGGGGCCCTGCGCGCGCTCGACCTGCTCGCGGTCAACAGCACCGTCAACAACTTCGACGTCTACGTCGGCACCAGCGCCGGCTCCTTCGTCGCCGCGATGCTGGCCAACGGGATCAGCCCCGAGGAAATGATGCAGGTGATCAATTCCGACGACAGCATGGGCCTCGAAGACCTCGACCTCGACAAGGTGCTCAAGCCCAACTACCTCGGTTTCCTCGCCAAGGGGGCGGCGCTGCCGCTGCGCACGCTCGAGCTGCTGCGCTCGCTGGTCCGGATCGGCGAGTTCTCGGCGATGGACATCGGCGTCGGCCTGGCCGAGGCGCTGCCGACCGGCCTCTACTCCGGCTCGGGCCTCTCCGAGTACGTCGAGGAGGCGCTCGGCGACGCCGGCCGCGTCAACGACTTCCGCCTGCTCGAGCAGGAGCTCTACCTCACCGCCACCGACCTCGACACCTGCGAGCGGATCGTCTTCGGCGAAGAGGAGTGGTCCGACGTGCCGATCTCCAAAGCGGTCGAGTGCTCGACCTGCCTGCCGATCGTCTACAAGCCGGTCGACCTCAAAGGGCGCCAGTTCGTCGACGGCGGCATCCGCTCGACCACCAACGTCGACATCGCGGTCGAAAAGGGCGCCAAGTTCATCGTCGTCGTCAACCCGCTGGTCCCCTACGTCAACGACTTCGAGAGGACGATCCCGACCGTCTTCGGCCGCCGCGTGCGCCGGGTCTCCGACATGGGCCTGCCGGCGATCGCCAACCAGACCTTCCGCCTCATCGCCCACGCCCGCCTCCACCAGGCGGTCGAGCAGTGGCAGGAGAAGTACCCGGGGGTCGACATCATCCTGCTCGAGCCCGAGCCCAACGACGAGCTGATGTTCGGGACGCCGATCATGGACTACTCGCGCCGTCTCAAGATCGCCCGCCACGGCTTCGAAACCGTCACCGCGGCCCTCGCCGCCGACTACGACCGCTACCACGAGATCGCCGAGCGCCACGGCCTCGAAATCTCCGAGCGCCGCGTCCGCCGCGTCGTCGAGCACGCCTCCGAGGAGGAGCCCGAGCAGACCTCCGCCTGGAAGCGCGTCCTCGAGCAGACGACGTCGGTGCTACTGCGGCAGAGCGGCGAGGCTTCCTAATTGCGCACCCCGATCGGCAAGGTCGGCCGCGGCTCTTTGGCCCTGCTCCTCGTCATCGTCGCCACCATCGTCACCGGCCTGATCCTGCCCGGCCGCACCGGCACCGTCGTCGAGGTGGCCGGTTGGATCGCCCTCGCGGTCCTGATCATCCTCGAGGTTGGCATCCGCAGCACCTCAACGCCGGCCAATTGGAACGGCAACGACCGTCGTCCCTACTAGCTGGCTGGCGATAGAGCTGATGCAGGTTGAAGCTACGCAGCGTAGAGCTGCTCGATCGCGCCCTCGTGCTTCTGGGCGACGACGGCGCGCTTGACCTTCAGGGTCGGCGTCAGCTCGCCTGACTCCTGGGAGAGGTCGTGGGAGAGGATGGCGATCTTCTTGACCTGCTCGACGCGGGCGAAGTTCTGGTTGATCTTCTCGACGTGGGCTTCGATCGCGGCCTTGACGTCGGGGTTGGCGGCGAGCTGGGCCGGGTCCTCGGGGAGGTTGTTCTCCTGGGCGTATTTGACCGCCTCTTCGGGGTCGAGGGTGACCAGCGCCACCAGGTAGGGGCGGCGGTCGCCGACGACGACGCACTGGGAGACCAGCGGGTGCTGCTTGATTTCGGCCTCGAGGTTGGCCGGGGTGATGTTCTTGCCGCCCGCGGTGATGATGATGTCCTTTTTGCGGCCGGTGATCTTGATGAAGCCGTCTGCCTCGATCTCGCCGATGTCGCCGGTGTGGAGCCAGCCGTCGACGATCGTCTCCGCCGTCGCCTCCGGGTTCTTGTGGTAGCCCTGGAAGACGTTCGGGCCCTTGACGAGGATCTCGCCGTCCTCGGCGATCTTCACCTCGCAGCCGGGGAACGGTTTGCCGATCGTCCCGACCTTGAAGTCCTCGGGGGTGGAGATCGTCGCTGCGGTCGAGGTCTCGGTCATCCCCCAGCCCTCGAGCACCAGCACCCCGGCGGCGTCGAAGAAGCGGAGGATCTCCGGGTTGATCGGGGCGGCGCCGGAGACGGCGAGGCGGATCCGGCCGCCGAAGAGGTTGCGGATCTTCGACAGCACCTGCTTGTCGGCGAAGGCGTGCTGGCGCTCCAGCAGGAAGCCGGGCCTACGGCCGCTGCGTTCGGCCGCGCGCATCTTCTCCCCGACCTTGATCGCCCAGTTGAAGATCGCCTTCTTGAGGCCGCCCTCCTTCTCGATCCCGCTGGTCGCGGCGGTGTAGATCTTCTCGAAGATCCGCGGCACCGAGGGGAAGTAGGTCGGTTTCAGTTCGGCCAGGTTGGGGAGGATCTTCAGCGGGTCCCGCTCCCAGTAGGCGAGGGTGGTGCC
This sequence comes from Solirubrobacterales bacterium, assembly GCA_025936755.1. GTDB lineage: Bacteria > Actinomycetota > Thermoleophilia > Solirubrobacterales > 70-9 > VAYN01. Next base: position 38,196 of record JAICSS010000022.1, read on the forward strand.
GAGGTCGAAGGTGCCGAACTGGATCAGCAGGGCGAAGGAGTGGGCGAGGGGGAGGTAGAGGTAGGCGAGGTCTTCGTCCTCGATGACGCTGACCCCGTTGACCATGTTCAGCATCGCCCGGTAGTTGCCGTGGCTGATGATGCAGCCCTTCGGCGGCCCGGTCGTGCCCGAGGTGTAGATGAAGGTGCAGATGTCAGCCGGGGTGACGGCTTCGTAGAGCGTCGCCCAGGTCGCATCGTCCCCGCCTGCCCCCTTGGCCGCCAGCTCCTCGATCGAGATCGCGTCCTCGGCGCTGCCGGTCATCAGCACGATCTGCTCCAGCTTCGGCAGGTGGTCACGGACGGCGCGCACCTTCTCCAGCTGTTCGGCGTCCTCGACGACGACCACCTTCGAGTCGGAGTTCTCGAGCACGTAGCGGCACTCCTCGGGGGAGTTCGTCTGGTAGATCGGGACCACGGTGGCGCCGATCGAGAGCGCGGCGAAGTCGAAGTAGGTCCACTCCGGCCGGGTGTTGCCGAGGATCGAGACCCGGTCGCCTTTCTCGACCCCGAGGGTGACCAGACCGAAGGCGAGGGGGCGGACGATCTCCCGCACCTCCTCGAAGGTCCTGCCGACCCACCGGTCGCCCTCCTTGTAGCTGACGGCGACCTTGGAGCCGTACTGCTCGGCCGCACGCGGCAGCAGGTCGGCGACGGTCTTCGAGTTGGTGCCTCTCCCCGACATCCGCGGGGAGTCTAGTTCAGCGCTGGTGCTGGCGCGACGCCTGGCGGGAGCCGCTCGCGGCGAGGCTGCGCAGCGATACTTCGAACAGCGTCCTGTCGATCCGGCCGTGGTAGATCGGGACCCCCATCTGCACGCATCTCCCGATCACCTCCTGTCGCTCCATCTGCAGCTGGTCGGCGAGCTCGGCGGGCGTCAGGTGATGGGCCATCGATGACCTCCAGGGTCGTTGAAAATGGGTAGCACCATGTCTACCGCGCCGGCCGGATGCCGTCAACGGGATAATGGGGGGAAGTGTCCTCCGAAGTCGCCGTAAAGCCGCTGCCCCGGCGGGGCAGGCTCTGGGTCATCGCCCTGCTTGCCCTGGGCCTGTTCGCGCTCGGCTACACGATCGTCCAGATGGCGACGCGGAAGCCGGGAGACCCCGTCGTCCACCTCGCCGGCATCTCCGATGCCCAGGGCCTCTTCGGCGGCATCCCGCAGGAAGGCGACCGGCTCGGCTCCGACGACGCCCCGGTGACGATCCAGGTCTTCAACGACATCCAATGCGACGACTGCCGCGAAGACTTCCTCTCGACGATCCCGGCGCTGACCGAAAAATACGCCCGGCCCGGCGACGTGAAGTTGCTCTGGCGCCACTACTCCAACAGCGTCCAGCCCGAGCAGCTCGGCTTCTACGGCGCCGAGGCGGCGGCCGACCAGGGCTATGGCTGGCAGTACATCTACCTCTTCTTCCGCAATCAGAAGGAAGCCGAACGGTTCGGCATCAACCAGGATTTCATGGCCTCTGTCGCCGCCGGGGTCGGGGAACTCGAAATCGAAGAATGGGAAAAGGACCTCGAAGACAACGGCCAGAAAGGCGGCCCGATCGAGCAGCGCCTCGAAAGCTACGAGGAAATCGGCCGCAACCTCGAAATCCGCACCGGCCAGGGGATGGTCATCAGCGGGCCGAGCGGGACCGTGACGCTGCAGGAAGGCCCGTCGCTGGCCGAAGTCGAAGCGGCGATCGCCGAAGTCGAATAAGCGTAACCGGCTTTTGCCACAGCCGGCTGTGGCAAAAGCCGGTTACGCGACGCGCCGCAGCCGGGCTCGCGGCGCGATCACTTCCCGCCACTCGGAGTCGACGATGTGGGCCGGGGCGGTGGTGGCGAGGAAGTCGCCGAGGACGTCCGCCAGCCCCTCCGGGTCTTCGAGGTTGGGGAAGTGGGCGGCGCGGGGGAGGGTCTCGAAGCGGCAGTTGGGGATCGAGCGCTCGGCCTCGAGCCCGTGCTCGAGCGGGATGGTCCGGTCGCGCTCGCCCCAGACGATCAGGGTCGGCATCTCCTTCAGCAGGTAGAGGCGGTCGGTGGCGCTGACCTTCTGGCCCTGGACGTCGATCACCGAGCGCAGCGTCTGCAGGAAGGCGCGGCGGGAGCCGGGCTCCTGCAGCGGCCCCAGCGCGCGGGCGACCGCCTGCAGGTAGACCCCGGTCGAGTTGCCGCGCCGGCGCAGCTCGGCTCCGGTGGCCGCCAGGGCGCCGACCAGCCGCGGCCGCGTCGCCATCCGCAGCAGCGCCGCCGAGCCGGGCAGCGCCGCGCCGCGGAGCAGCGGGCTGACGTCGTGACCGAGGCCGCCGCTGGAGATCAGCGCCAGGCGCTCGGTGCGCTGGGGGAACTGGTAGAAGAACTGCATCGCGACGCCGCCGCCGAGCGAGTGCCCGACGATCGTCGCCCGCTCGACCCCGATCGTCGTCAGCAGGTCGCGGATGCTCGCCGCGTGCGCCCCCAGCGAGTAGTCGCCCCGCGGCGTCGCCGCGTCGCCGTGTCCGATCAGGTCCGGCGCGATCACCCTGCAGTTCGCCGCCAGCCGCTGCGCGACCGCCTCCCAGTGCTTGGAGGAGTTGATCATCCCGTGGATCAGGACCACGTTCGGCCCGCTGCCGACGGTCCGGTAGACGGCGCGGTGCCCGTGCAGGTCAGCCTCGTGGACCTCGAAGGCGGGGCCGGGGGGCATGGGAAGACACACTAGCGCCGCCGCGGGCGCGTTTATGAGCAGCCGGCCTCGATGATCGGCTGCGGTTAGTCCTTGCAGCCGTTATGGGTGCAGAAAGGAATCCCCTCCGCCCCAATGGTCTTGGGGTAGATGACCATCGAAGGATTCTGCTTCCAGTCCTCTTCGGAGACGTTGAAGAGACCCTGGTCCCCCGGGGGGATCTTCTCCTCGTCGAGGACGATTGATCCTACGTCGTGGGGCCTGTCGATCTCGGTGACTTTTCGGCTGCCGTCTGGATACTCGATCTCGACAGTCGCCTTGACGACAGTCCCTCGCTGGAACGCGCTCATGGCTTTCCTCCCGTTGCACTACAGAAGGACGAATACTAAGGGGTGCTTTGAACTACAGGATCAGCGGCAATCGGGGCGCCCGGATTTGAACCGGGGACCTCACCGACCCGAACGGTGCGCGCTACCAGGCTGCGCCACGCCCCGAGAGGGGTGATTATCTCAGAAGCGGGGAAGGGGGCGCCGGGGAGGGGGTGGCGCTACTTTGGGCGGGAGAGCGGTTCCAAGCGATGACGATGGCGCGCAGGCTGATTCCGATCCTGGTTGTGGGGCTGCTGGCGGTGTGGCCGGCGAGCGCTTCCGGGTACCTGCCGCCGGGCTTCATCGGGGTCTCGCCGCAGAACGCGGGGACGGCCAAGGACTACCGGCTGATGCGCGAAGCGGGGATCTACAGCGTCCGCATGCCGCTGAACTGGAGCGCCGTGGAGCCGGAGAACCCGGCCTTCTCGGAACGCAACTGGGAAGGCTTCGACCACGAGGTGCGGCTGGCGGCGCGGGAAGGGATCGAGATCCTCCCCTTCCTCACCAGCTCGCCGGAATGGGTTGCGAAGCAGGGAATCGACCTGCCGGTCGCCACTCCCTGGCAGCGCCGCGCCTGGGCCTCTTTCCTGCGGGCGGCGGTGCGGCGATACGGGCCCGAAGGCTCCTTCTGGCGCGAAGAAGCCGAAGCGGAAGAACTCCCCTACCTGCCGATGCGGCGCTGGGAGATCTGGAACGAGGAGAACATCGTCACCTTCGCCGCCCACCCCGAACCGAAGCGCTTCGCGGAGCTGATCCGGATCGCCGGCCGCGTCATCCACCGGGAAGCCCCCGGCTCGAAGGTGATCGTCGGCGGCCTCTTCGGCCGGCCGCTGCAGATTCCGCCGAACGTCGCCTCCGGCGACTTCCTCTCGCGCCTCTACCGCGCCCGGCCGATCAAGCGCTACTTCGACGGCGTCGCCCTCCATCCCTACGTCGCCGACGCCCGGGCGATGGGAGCGCAGCTGACCAACCTGCGGCGGATCATGCGCCGCCACCACGACGGCGCCACGCCGCTGTACGTGACCGAGCTGGGCTGGGGGTCGGAAAGCGGTCCGACCCGCTGGCAGCGCGGCCTCTGGGGCCAGGCCTACCAGCTCTCCAAGGCCTTCTCGATGCTCTCCGCCAACCGCACCCGCTGGAAGGTCCGCGGCGCCTGGTGGTTCACCTGGACCGACGAGGGCGGCAGCTGCGTCTTCCGCCGCTCCGCCGGCCTGCTGACGGCGAAGCGGGAAGGCAAGCCCGCCTGGTACCGGTTCAACGAATGGACCGGCGGCGACGCCGGCACGGTGCCGCGGATCGGCATCGACGAATAAGTAGGCTCCGCTCAGACTTCAAACCGAGCAAAGGAGCATTTGCAATGGCTTTCTCCGTACCGGACCTGCCGTACCCCTACGACGCGCTCGAGCCTCACATCGACGAGGAAACTATGCGCATCCACCACGACAAGCACCACCAGGCCTATGTCGACAAAGCCAACGCCGCCCTCGAGGGCACCGAGTGGGCCGACCGCGACGTCGAGGACGTCCTCCGCAACCTCTCGGCGCTGCCGGGCGACAAGCAGGCCGCGGTCCGCAACAACGCCGGCGGCCACTACAACCACTCCCTCTTCTGGCAGATGATGAGCCCCGGCGGCGGCGGCGAGCCGGGCGGCGAGCTGGCCTCGGCGATCTCCGACACCTTCGGCTCGTTCGACTCCTTCAAGGAGGAGTTCAAAAACGCCGGCATCGCCCGCTTCGGCTCCGGCTGGGCCTGGCTGGTCAAGGACTCCTCCGGCCTCGCAGTGATCTCGACCCCGAACCAGGACTCGCCGATCTCCGACGGCACCACCCCGCTGCTCGGCGCCGACGTCTGGGAGCACGCCTACTACCTGAAGTACCAGAACAAGCGCCCGGAATACCTCGACGCCTTCTGGAACGTCGTCAACTGGGACTACGTCGCGGAGAGGTTCGCCTCGTAGCTCTGCTGCTCGGTGGCGGGGGGAACCTCGCTCATCGCGTGCTCGGCGAGTGCGGTGATCGTCAGGCTGGGGTTGACGCCGACGTTCGCCGGCACCGCCGAGCCGTCGCAGACGAGCAGGTTCTCGTAGCCGAAGACCCGCTGGCGGGCGTCGACGACGCCGTCCTCGGGCCCGT
>JAICSS010000039.1 GCA_025936755.1 Solirubrobacterales bacterium
CCAGCCCATGTGGGCGTGGAAGAGGCCCTTCATCGCCCCCTTCCAGCCGCCGCCGTGGTCGACGTGAGGGCTGTGGGGGTCGCCGTGTTCGTCGGAGAAGGTGTGGTGCTTGCGGTGGTCGGCGACCCAGGAGATCACCGGTCCCTCGATCGCCGCCGAGCCGAGGATCCCGAAGAGGCCGCGCAACCAGGGGCTGGTTTTGAAGGAGCGGTGGGTGAGCAGCCGGTGGAAGCCGACGGTGATGCCGAGCCCGGTCAGGAGGTACATGCCGAGGAAGAGGAAGACGTCGCTCCAGTGCAGGGCGCTCCCCCACACCTGCCAGCCGGCGACGCCGACGGCGATGAAGGGGACGAGGGTGACGAGGCCGGTGATGATCCGGTCCCGGGTCTCGTTTTCGACGGGCTGGATGTCTGAGGGAAGCGGTCCGACGGTCGTCATGGCAGCCGATGATAGGGGGCGCGGTCCTGGCCTCGCGGCCAATCGCTTCTGGGTAGGCTCCCCCTCGATGCCGTTCGCAAACACCGCGCCGCTGCGGCGGGAGGTCGAATCCCGTCTCCCCGAGCGCCCCTTCACGATCGAGTTCTGGGACGGATCGAGCGTCCCCTCCACCGCCGCCGACGGCGGCCCGGTCTTCAAGGTCCGCTCGCCGCGGGCGATCGCCCACGCGCTGCGGGCGCCCGGCCAGCTCGGTCTCGGCCGCGCCTACGTCAGCGGCGAGCTCGAGGTCGACGACATCGACAAGGTGATCCGCGTCCTCGACGGCTGGCAGGCGCCCTCGCTCGACAAGACCGACCAGCGGGCGCTGATGCTGGCCGCGGTGCGGGCGATGGGGATCGTCAAGCCGCCGCCGCGCCCGACCGCCGAGCTGCGCCCGAGCGGCAAGCGCCACAGCAAGGAGCGCGACGCCCGCGCCGTCCGCCACCACTACGACGTCTCCAACGAGTTCTTCGAGCTCTTCCTCGGCCCGACGATGGTCTACAGCTGCGCGATCTGGCGCGACGGCGAGATGAAGACGCTGGAGGAAGCCCAGGAGGAGAAGCTCGACACCGTCGCCCGCAAGCTCCAGATCAAGGAGGGCGAGCGCGTCCTCGACGTCGGCTGCGGCTGGGGCGGCTTCCCGCTCTGGGCGGCGACGAAGTACGGCGCCGACGTCGTCGGCATCACCCTCTCGCCCCCGCAGGCCGAAAAGGCGCGGCAGCGGGCCGAGGAGGCCGGCGTCGCCGACCGCGTCGACATCCGCGTCATGGACTACCGCGACCTGCCCTCGCTGGGGGAGAAGTTCGACGCGATCGCCAGCATCGGCATGGTCGAGCACGTCGGCTCGGCCAACATCGACCTCTACGCCGAGACCCTGGCCAGCCTGCTCGACTCCGGCGGCCGCCTGCTCAACCACGGCATCACCCGCCTCCGCCACACCGACCCCGAGGCCGGCGACTTCTCCGAGCGCTACGTCTTCCCCGACGCCGCCCCGCTCCACCTCTCCCGCAACCTCCTGGCCCTCGAACGCGCCGGCTTCGTCGTCCACCACGTCGAGGACTTCGGCCCCGACTACGCGCAGACGCTGAAGCACTGGGCCCAGAACCTCGACGCCAACCGCGCCGAGGGCGAGCGCCTCGCCGGGGCCGAACGGATGCGCGTCTGGCGCCTCTACCTGCGGATGGCCCGCAACGGGTTCGAGAACGGCTTCTTGAACATCTACCAGGCGCGCTGCTCCAAGCCCTAGACCGGGAAGCCGTCCTTCACGGTCTCGATCGCCCAGTCGGCGCCAGCCTCCTCGAGCTCCTCGGCGCCATAAGAGCCGGTGGCGACGCCGACGACATGGATGCCCGCGCCGTGGCCGGCCTTGACGTCGCGGGGGGTGTCGCCGACGGCGATCGTCTGGTCACGGTCGAGGGGGCGCCCGGAGACCTGCTCCCCCCGCTCCAGCGCCTTCTTCGTCAGCTCGGTGCGGTCGCGTGAGTCCGAGCCGTAGCCGCCGAAGGCGAAAAAGCGGTTGAGATCGCCGCGGGCGAGCTTGATGTGGGCGGCGGCTTCGATGTTGCCGGTGACGACGCCGAGCAGAACCCCCTCGTCGACCAGCCGGGGCAGCAGCTCCCCGATCCCCGGCATCACCCGATAGCCCTCCGACTCCTCCACCGCCTGCTGCAGGTGGGAGAGATAGCCGGCGATCGCTTCGGCGCGCTCGGGGCCGCTGCCCTCGCGCCCGACCACCTCGCGGAAGACGATCTCGGCGATTTCGGGATCGGTCATCCCGGCGTGCGTGTGCTCCTCGATGTCCGCCTCGACGTCCCAGAGCTCGAGGAACGCCCGCTGCCAGGCAACCGCCCCGGCGCCGCCGGTGACGAGCAAGGTGCCGTCGATGTCGAAGAGGACCGCCTTGATCACGGCGGCAGGGTATCCCGAGGCCCAGTCCCGCGGATCCCAGCGATGGACCTCGGTGCGTTCCGAAATGTCTCCGCTGTGATTTAGGATGCTGCCGGTTCCGAACTCTGGGGAGGAAGATCGATGGCACAAGAATCGCCTGCTGGGTGGCATCCCGATCCGCAGGATGCCGCGTTTCTCCGATGGTGGGACGGAGAGACCTGGACCGATGAACGAAGACCGCGTCAGCCCACGGCGGCAGTCGCCGCCGACGGCGACTCGACGGAGGGGATGAGCGGGCTCGCGATCGCCGGCTTCGTCCTCGCGGTCCTCTTCCCGATTGTCGGATTTTTCATGGGTCTGGCGATGATCGCCGGTCGTAGGCGGCATGGTGCACCGGTGCTGATCACCTCGATCGTCGCCTTCATCGTCTGGCTCGCCATCCTCACCGGATAAGGAGAGACACAGTGGCAGCAGACGAATCTGAACTGATCACGCCCGAGAGCCATCCCGACGAGGGCTGGGAGCGGGGCTGGAGGGCTCCGCTTCTGGGACGGTGAAATTCGTCGTCGACGAACTCCCGAACGGGCTGCGATGACGCTCCTTGCTCAATGCTCGGACTCGAGCAGGTCTTTCTGCGCCAGCGTGTAGAGGAGCGCCAGCGACGGGAGGACGACGACCGCGGCGGCGGCGAAGACGATGAAGACGATCGTCATCGTCGGATCGGGGGCGGCGGCCTGGTCGATGCGGAGGCTGGTCGGCAGCAGGTAGGGGAACTGGGCGACGCCCCAGCCCCAGATCACCGCGACCACGGCGCCGGCGGCGAGGGGGCGCAGCGGGCGGCGGCGGCCGCGGAGGAGGGCGGCGAGCAGGGCGACGCCGCAGAGCAGCGAGAGGACCACCAGCGGCAGCCCTTGGTCGGTCAGCCGGTCGAAGACGTAACGGGCTTCGGAGTGCAGGGCGAAGATGCCGGCGACCGCGAAGGCGCCGGCGACGAGTGCGGCGCCGAGCGCGCGGCGCTCGAAGTAGCGCTCCAGCTCGTGGTCGCCGCGGCGCGCGTCGCCGACGAGGAAGACGGCGGCGAGGTAGGCGCCGGAGGCGACGAACATCGCCCCGGTCAGCAGCGGCAGCGGACCGATCCAGCTCGAGAAGGCGTCGCCGTTGCCCGCCGCCGGCACCTTGCCGGCGGCGATCGCGCCGACCACGGCCCCCATGAAGAACGGGGTGAGGACGGAGGAGATCGCGAAGGTCGCCCCCATCGCCCGCCGCTCGCGCAGCCCGACGATCGACTTGCGGAAGGCGAAGCCGGCGCCGCGGAGGACGATTCCCAGCGCCGCCAGGGCGATCGGCACGTAGAGCGTCGTGAAGATCGCGCTGAAGGCCGCGGGGAAGGCGGTCCAGAGGACGACGAGGACGAATATCAGCCAGACGTGGTTGGCCTCCCAGACCGGCGTCAGCGAGCGCTGGATCGCCTCGCGCGGCCGCTGCCCGCGCTCGTCCCAGCCGGCGACCAGGTCCCAGAAGCCGCCGCCGAAGTCGGCGCCGCCGAAGAGCGCGTAGAAGGTCGCCCCGACCCAGAGGATCGCCGCCGCGGCGTCGGCCTTGCTCACGCGACCTCCTCGGTCTGGGGTGCGTATGGGCTCTGGACATCCTCGGCGCCCCCCTCGCGCCAGCGACGCGACATCGCCCGCAGGACCAGCACCGCGCCGGTGCCGAGGCCCGCGTAGAGGAGCAGGACGAGGGCGAAGCTGAACCAGATCCCCTCGGCCTCGGTGACCGCTTCGGAGGTGCGCATGTAGCCCTGGACGATCCACGGCTGCCGTCCGACCTCGGTGACGATCCAGCCGCACCAGAGCGCCAGGATCGCGGCCGCGCCGGAGACCGAGACGGCGCGCAGGAACCAAGGGGTCTGGGGGATGTCGCGCCGTTTCCACCAGGCGAAGGCGAACCAGGCGCCGAGGGCGAGGAGCGCGGTGCCGATCCCGACCATCGCGTCGAAGGCGAGGTGGAGGAAGGTGTGGACCGGCGGTTCTTCGTCGTCGGGGATGCTGTTCAGGCCGGTCACCTTCGTGTTCTTGCTGAAGCCGACGAGGAAGGAGTCGAGGCCGGGGATCCCGATCGCCGCCTTCACCCCGTCCTTCGTGCAGATGCCGCCGAGGTACTCGGTCTGGTCGGGGCCGGTCTTCTGGATGCACTCCATCGCCGCGAACTTCGCCGGCTGGTGGTCGGCGACTTCGCGGGCCGCGGTGTCGCCGACGAAGAGCTGGATCGGGGTGGCGGTGCAGGCGAGCGTCAACGGAATCACCAGCCCCAGCCTGTGCAGGCGGTCGCGCCGGCCTTTCAGCATCCCGACCGCGTAGATCGAGGCGACGAGGAAGCCGACCACCATGTAGGCGGCGAGGATCATGTGCGGGACCTCGTAGCCGGTCGCCGGGTTGAAGAGCACCTTCAGCGGCGCGACGTCGGTGACCCTGCCGGCCGCGTCGAGAGTGAAGCCCTGCGGCTGGTTCATCCAGGCGTTGGCGGCGACGACCGAGAAGGCGCCGCCGATCCCGGTGATCACCATCGGCACCCCGGACCAGAAGTGGGCCCACGGCCGCAGCCGCTTCCAGCCGTAGATGTAGACGGCGAGGAAGATCGCCTCGAGGAAGAAGAAGATCCCCTCAATCGCGAAGGCGATGCCGAAGACGGAGCCGAAGCGGTGCTCGAACTGGGGCCAGAGGAGGCCGAACTCGAAGGAGAGGACGGTGCCGGTGACGGCGCCGACCGCGAAGGTCACCGCCATCGCTTTCGACCAGCGCCGGGCCAGCTCCATCGCCGCCCCGTCGTCTTTCTTCAGCCCGATGTAGTTGGCGATCAGGATCGTCGCCGGCAGCGCCACCCCGAGGCAGGAGAGGACGATGTGGAAGCCGAGGGTGAAGGCCATCTGCTCGCGGGCGGCGAGCAGATTGGACATGCTGCTCACGCCCCCCGCTGGCTGCGGTAGCGCCGGATCAGCGCGTTGGTGGAGCTGTCGTGGCTCAGGTCCGGCTCGGCCTCGGACTCGAGCTCGGGGATGATCGCCTTCGCCAGGACCTTGCCCAGCTCCACCCCCCACTGGTCGAAGGAGTCGATCCCCCAGATCGCCCCCTGGGTGAAGGTGCTGTGCTCGTAGAGGGCGACCAGCGAGCCCAGCGTCGCCGGCGTCAGGCGCTCGGCGAGGATCGTGTTCGAGGGCCGGTTTCCCTCCATCACCCGGTGCGGGACGACCTCCTCCGCCGTCCCCTCCGCCCGCACCTGCTCCGGCGTTTTGCCGAAGGCGAGCGCTTCGCCCTGGGCGAAGACGTTCGACATCAGGATGTCGTGGTGGCGGCCGAGCGGGTTCAGCGAGTTGGCGAAGCCGATGAAGTCGCAGGGGATCAGCCGCGTTCCCTGGTGGATCAGCTGGTAGAAGCTGTGCTGGCCGTTGGTCCCCGGCTCCCCCCAGTAGACCTGGCCGGTCTCGTAGTCGACCTGGGCGCCGTCCAGGGTCACGTGCTTGCCGTTCGACTCCATCGTCAGCTGCTGGAGGTAGGCCGGGAAGCGGTGCAGGTACTGGTCGTAGGGCAGCACCGCCTGCGTTTCGGCGCCGAAGAAGTCGGCGTACCAGACCGAGAGCAGGCCCATGATCAGCGGCAGGTTCTCGGCGGCCGGCGCCTCGCGGAAGTGCTCGTCCATGGCGTGGAAGCCGGCCAGCATCTCGGCGAAGCGGGCGGGCCCGATCGCCAGCATCGTCGAGAGCCCGATCGCCGAGTCCATCGAGTAGCGGCCGCCGACCCACTCCCAGAAGCCGAACATGTTCTCCGTGTCGATCCCGAACTTGGAGACCTCCTCGGCGTTGGTCGAGACGGCGACGAAGTGCTTCGCCACCGCCGCCTCGTCGCCGCCCAGCCCGGCCAGCGCCCACTCGCGCGCCGAGCGCGCGTTGGTCATCGTCTC
>JAICSS010000017.1 GCA_025936755.1 Solirubrobacterales bacterium
CATCTCTCGCCCGGACAAGCGTCGGGCCAATTGGCCCGACGCTTTGAGCATCCGCCCGTTCGAGAGATGCCCCGCGCCCCCGACGCAGTGGTCATCGAGGCTGGCAGCTACGAGATTGGGGCTCCTGCAGATGGCTTCGCCTACGACAACGAGCGACCGCGGCACGTGGTCGAGCTGGACACCTTCGAGATCGATCGAACCCCCGTTACCAACGGCGCGTACGTCAGGTTCATGGAGGAGACCGGGGCGGAGCCGCCGCTCTACTGGGAGCGCGACGCGGAGGGCTGGGTCGATACCGCCCGCGGCCGGCGCGAACCCGTCGACCCGGCGCATCCCGTTCTCCACGTCTCCTGGGTCCAGGCCGACGCCTTCGCCCGCTGGGCCGGCAAGCGGCTGCCGAGCGAGTTCGAGTGGGAGGCGGCGCGGCCGCACCTCGACGGCGTCGGGCATGGCTGGGAATGGACCTCCTCCGACTTCCTCGCCTACCCCGGCTTCGAAGCCTTCCCCTACCGCGAGTACTCCGAGGTCTTCTTCGGCGACTCCCACAAGGTGCTGCGCGGCGGCTCCTGGGCGACGCATCCGCGGGTCGCCCGGCCGAGCTTCCGCAACTGGGACCTGCCGCAGCGCAATCAGATCTTCTCCGGCCTCCGCTGCGCGAGGGACGCATGACGATCGCGATCGAAGTCCACCTCGACGGCGACGCCGCGGCGAAGATGGCGCGGGACGTCCGCGAGGGCCTCTGCGCCTATCCGAAGGAGGTGGCGCCGAAATACTTCTACGACGAGCGCGGCTCGCTGCTCTTCGAGCGGATCACCGAGCTGCCCGAGTACTACCCGACCCGGGCCGAGCGGGAGATCCTCACAACCCGCTCCGCCGCGATCCACGCCGCCGCCGGCTGCCCCGAGACGCTGGTCGAGCTCGGCTCCGGCTCGGCGGCGAAGACCCGCCACCTGTTGAGCGCGATGCGCGACTGCGGCAGCCTCGACACCTATGTCCCCGTCGACATCTCCGAGGAGATCACCGAACGCACCGCGTCCGAACTGGTCGACGAGTACCCGGGCCTGAAGGTCCACGGGATGGTCTGCGACTTCGAGCAGCACCTCGAGCGCGTCCCCCACGGCTCCGGCACGCGGATGATCGCCTTCCTCGGCGGCACCATCGGCAACCTCTACCCGCGCGAGCGCCACGCCTTCCTCGAGCGGATCCGGGCCCTGCTCGGCCCGGGCGACCACCTCCTGCTCGGCACCGACCTGATCAAGGACAAGGCGCGGCTCGAGGCCGCCTACGACGACGACGCCGGCGTCACCGCCGAGTTCAACAAGAACGTGCTCGCGGTGCTCAACGACCAGCTCGGGGCCGACTTCGACCTCGACGCCTTCGAGCACGTCGCCCGCTACGACACCGAGGCGGAGCGGATGGACATCCGGCTGCGTTCCCGCGCCGACCAGGACGTGCGGGTCGACGGGCTCGACCTGGAGATCCACTTCGCCGACGGCGAGGAGATGCGGACCGAGATCTCGACCAAGTTCACGCGGGAGCGGATCGCCGCCGCCTACGACGGCGCCGGGCTCGAGTTGCGCGGCTGGTTCACCGACGCCGCGGGCGACTACGCACTCAGCCTTGCGGCACCTGCTGGGTGATGCAGTGGACGTTGCCGCCGCCGAGAAGGACCTCGCGCGCCGGCACGCCGACCACCTCGCGCTCGGGGAAGGCGCGGCGGAGGATCCCTGCGGCCTCCTCGTCGTGCCGCGGGTCCAGCAGCGGGTAGACCACCCGCGAGTGGCCGAGGTAGAAGTTGACGTAGGAGGCGGCCATGCGGTCGCCGGCGCGGCGCGGCTGCGTGCCCTCCGCGGCGTCGACGCCCTCGGCCTCCTCGGCTGAGATCAGCAGCGGCCCGGGGGAGGGAAGGAGCACCACCTCGAAGCCCCGGCCACGGGCGTCGGTCGCCGCCTCCAGCCGCTCGCGCGCGTCGCGGGAGATCGCGTGCTGAGGGTCCTCTTCGTCCTCGGTCCAGGTCAGCAGGACCACCCCCGGGCGGGCGAAGCAGGCGAGGTTGTCGACATGGCCGTCGGTCTCGTCTTCGAAGACGCCGGCGCCGAGCCAGACCACCTTCTCGGCGCCGAGGTAGTCGAGGAGGACGCGTTCGATCTGCTCCTTGGAGAGCTCGGGGTTGCGGTTCGGGTTGAGCAGGCACTCTTCGGTCGTCAGCACCGTTCCCTCGCCGTCGACGTGGATCGCGCCGCCCTCGAGCACGATCGGGGCGCGGTAGCGGCCGGCGCCTTCGACCTCCAGCACCTTGGCGGCGACCCGTTCGTCGCGGTCCCAGGGGAAGTAGAGGCCGCTGTTCCGCCCGCCCCAGGCGTTGAAGCGCCAGTCGACGCCGCGGCGGCCGCCCTCGCCGTCGAGGAGGAAGGTCGGGCCGTGGTCGCGGATCCAGGCGTCGTCGGTCGAGACCTCCACCACCCGCACCTCGGGCGGCAGCAGCGCCCGGCAGTTCTCGAACTGGCCGTCGGAGACCGCCATCGTCACCGGCTCGGAGGCGGCGATCGCCACCGCCACCGCCGCGTAGGCCTCCTGCGCCGGCTTCGCCCCCAGCCGCCAGTTGTCAGGGCGCTCGGGCCAGGCCATCCAGCAGCCGCTGTGGGGCTCGAACTCGCCCGGCATCCGGAAGCCGTCTTCGGCGGGCGTCGATTTGTGGGTCGCCGTCACCTCCCACTATCTTGAACCAGTGGACGAGATCCGCCTGATCAGCGCCCCCGACCCGCCCGAGTCGCCGGCGCGGACGCGGGAGCCGAGCCGGCCGCCGTTCCGGATCGCCGCCGTCCAGCACCGCTGGCACCCCGATCCCGGCGAGCACGAGGCGGCGCTGGGGGAGGCGATCCAGCTCGCCGCCGAGGCTGGGGCCCAGCTCGTCTGCCTGCAGGAGCTGACCCTGAGCCGCTACTTCGCGGTCGATCCCGCCGGCCCCGAGGCCGCCGGCGCCGAGCCCGAGGACCTCCCCGGCGGCCGCACCTTCCAGTTCGCCGCCCGCGTCGCCGCGGCGACCGGCGTCCACGTCCACGCCTCGCTCTACGAGCGCGCCGAGGGCGGGGACGGGCTCGGCTTCAACACCGCGATCGTCGTCTCGCCGGGCGGCGAGCTGATCGCCCGCACCCGCAAGCTCCACATCCCGATCACCGCCGGCTACCACGAGGATCGCTACTTCCGGCCCGGTCCCGGCGACGCCGACGCCTTTCCGCTGGTCGGCCTCGGGGACGCGCGGCTCGGCCTGCCGACCTGCTGGGACCAGTGGTTCCCGGAGGTCGCCCGCGCCTACAGCCTCGAGGGCGCCGACATCCTCGTCTACCCGACCGCGATCGGCTCCGAGCCCGACCACCCCGAGTTCGACACCCAGCCGCTCTGGCAGCACGTGATCGTCGGCAACGGCATCGCCAACGGCGTCTTCATGGTCGCCGTCAACCGCATCGGCACCGAGCCGCCCCTCACCTTCTACGGCGCCTCCTTCATCTCCGACCCCTACGGTCGCATCCTCGCCCAGGCCCCCCGCGACGAACCCGCCGTCCTCGTCGCCGACCTCGATCTCGACCAGCGCCGCGACTGGCTGGAGCTCTTCCCGTTCCTCACGACGCGCCGCCCCGACGCCTACGCCCGCCTGGCGGAAGAGGCAACGAAGCTGCAGGCTGAGTAGGACGGGGAACCGCATCCGACTTCGACCCCACCCCGCTGTGCGAAAAATCGGATGCGCCGCGCGGCGTCTCAGCTAGGCGCCAAAGCCGCGATCGTCTCGCCGAGCTTGTCCGGCGTCACGATCGGGGTGAGGATCGGGAGGGTGATGCCGCCGGCGACGAATTCGTCGAGGCGCTGCTTCATCTGCTCCGGGGTGCCGAAGACGAACATGTCCTCGATCAGCTCCCAGGGGGCGGCCGCGGCGGCGGCCTGGCGGTCGCCGGCTTCCCAGGCCTCGACCATGGGGGCGATCTGCTCGCCGTAGCCGAGCCAGCGGTAGAAGTCGGCGTAGACCGGGACGGTGATGTAGGAGGAGAACATGAAGCGGGCGAGGGGCTCGACCTGCTCGCGCTCGCCGGGGATGCAGAAGAAGCGGCAGAGGAGCTCGAATCCGGCCGGCGCCCCCTCCAGCTGCGCGGTCACCTTCGGCAGTCCCGCCAGCGGCAGGAAGTTGGTGAAGGCGCCGGCGGCGCGCTCGACCGCCAGCTCGAGCATCTTGCCGCGCAGCGCCGCCAGCACGATCGGCACCTCGAACCGCGGCGCCGTTTCCAGCTTGAAGCCGGTCGCGCTGCGCTCGCCGCCCAGCACGGGGTCGAGGAAGTCGAGCGTCTCCCGGACCCTGCTCAACGGCCGCTCGAAGGGGATCCCGTTCCAGCCTTCGACGATCCGGTCCGAGGAGGAGCCGAGGCCGAGCATGAAGCGGCCCTCGGAGGCGTCGCTCAACGCCGCCGCCTGCTGTGCCAGCAGCGCCGGACCGCGCTGGAAGACGCCGACGATCCCGGTCCCCAGCCGCAGTCGCTCGCTCCAGGCGGCGCTCAACGCCAGCGGCGTGAAGCCGTCCGGCCCCGCGGTCTCGCCGCTCCAGAGGTCGGTGTAGCCGGCCGCCTCGGCGCGCCGGACGTGCTCCTCGTGGTCAGGGAGCGTCAGTCCCGGCAACGGCAGCGTCAGGCCCCAGCGATCCATCGAAGGGGACCCTATCGCCGTCCGGGCGCTCGTTGCGAACCTCGAAGCGCCGGTTCGGCGACCAGCTGCTGAAGAAGGAATCGGCGTCCTGGGCGCTGAGGGGCCGGGTGAAGAGGAAGCCCTGGCCGTTGTCGCACTGCTTGTCGCGGATCAGCGAGAGGTCCTGCGGCCGCTCGATCCCCTCCGCCGTCGTCTCTATCTCCAGCGCTTTGCCGAGCTGGACGAGGGTGTGGAGGAGGATCTCGTTCTCGCCGCCGTCGGCGAGCTGGGAGACGAAGGAGCGGTCGATCTTCAGCACGTCGACCGGGAACTGACGCAGGTGGGAGAGCGAGGAGTAGCCGGTGCCGAAGTCGTCGACGGCGATCTTCACCCCCAGCTCCTTCAGCTCGCCGAGCCGCCGCGCCGTCTCCTCGGCGTTGCTCATCAGGGTCGTCTCGGTGATCTCCAGCGTCAGCGCCTCCGGCGGCAGGCCGCTCGCCGCCAGCGCCACCTTGACGTCGTCGAGCAGCTCGTCGGTGTCGAGCTGGAGCTGGGAGACGTTGACCGAGAGGCCCATCGGGCGCCCCTCCTGCTGCCAGCCCGACGCCTGCGCGCAGGCCTCGCGCAGGACCCAGGCGCCGACGTCGACGATCAGCTTCGACTCCTCCAGCAGCGGGATGAACTCCTCCGGCTCGACCACCCCGCACCCGGGGCGGCGCCAGCGGATCAGCGCCTCGACCCCGGTCGGGGTCATCGTCTGCAGGTCGAAGGTCGGCTGGTAGACCAGGAAGAACTCCTCGTTGACGAGCGCGGTCTGCAGGTCCATCTCGGTTTCCAGCCGCGCCTGCACCTCGTCCTCCATCCCCGACTCGAAGACCAGGTAGCGGCTCTTGCCGCCCCACTTGGCCCGGTACATGGCGATGTCGGCGTCGCGCAGCAGCTCTTCGGCCGAGGCCCGGACGCCGGTGGCGATGCCGATGCTGGCATTCACGTGGACCAGCGTCTCGCCTTCCTCTCCCAGCGCGAAGGGCTCGCCGAAGGCTTCCAGCAGGCGCTCGGCGATCAGCTCGGGCCCCGCCGCCAGCGACAGCCCCTCGGCGACGACGACGAACTCGTCGCCGCCCATGCGGCCGAGCGCGTCGGTCTCCCGGATCACCCCCTCCAGCCGTTCGGCAACGGCGCAGAGCAGCTCGTCGCCGACGCCGTGACCGAGCGAGTCGTTGATCGCCTTGAAGTTGTCGAGGTCGACGAAGAGCGCCGCCACCGGTTCCTGGTTCTGGCGCGAGCGCCGCAGCGTCTGCTCGATCCGGTCGAGGATCAGGGTCCGGTTCGGCAGGCCGGTGAGGGCGTCGTGGGTGGCGAGGAAGACGAGTTCCTTCTCGCGGCTGGAGAGTTCCTCGTGGGCGCGCTGGCGCTCGTCCTCGAAGGACTGGCACATCCGCACCAGGGTGACGTCGAGGCTGCGCTGGACCATCGCCCGCGCCGTCGCCAGCGTCTCCCCGGCGAGGCCGAGGTCGGCGGCGCTTTCGCCGAGCACCTCGAGCGTGCAGTCGCGCCAGCGCAGGCAGCGTTTCGTCACCTCGTTCAGCGCCGCCTCCTGCTGGGAGGCGAGCTGGGCGAAGATCCGCCAGGACTCCTGCCCGACCGCGCGGGCTACCGCTTCGCCCTCGCCGGACATCCAGCGGGCGACGGCGACGGTGGAAACGGTGCCGACGTCGCGGAAGCTGTCTTCGACGACTTTCGCCAGTGTCGTGCTCGACTCGGCGGAGCGCCGCATCATCCGCGCCACCACCTCGTCGGTGCGTTCGCTCAACTCCTGCCCCAGCCTGGACAGCTCCCCGGCTTCCATGGATCGCGCATCGACCCCCCGCTCAAGGATCTTTAGAAGAAAGCGTCAGCCGGCACTGATTTCGATTGGGGCAAACGTCCATCTCCCCGGCTTCGTCCCGGCTCCGACTTCAATTAGGCTCCCGCCCAATGGGGCCCACCGATCAGGAGGCCGGGACCGCCCGCTCGGCGGCCAAGCCCGACCGCAACCTCGCTCTCGAGCTCGTCCGCGTCACCGAGGCCGCCGCGCTCGCCTCGGCCCGCTGGGTCGGCCGCGGCGACAAGATCGCCGCCGACCAGGCCGCCGTCGACGCGATGCGCCACGTCCTCGACTCGGTCTCTATGGACGGCACCGTCGTCATCGGCGAGGGGGAGAAGGACGAGGCGCCGATGCTCTACAACGGCGAGCGGATCGGCGACGGCAGCCCGCCCACGGTCGACATCGCCGTCGACCCGCTGGAGGGAACCCGCCTCTGCGCGCTGGGGATGCCGAGCGCCATTGCCGTCATCGCCCTCGCCGAGCGGGGGACGATGTTCGATCCCGGCCCCTGCGTCTACATGGAGAAGATGGCGGGCGGGGAGGAGATCGCCGACCTGCTCGACCTCGACCGGCCGTTGCCGGAGACCCTGAAGCTGATCGCCGAGCGCAAGGGCGGCTCGGTCGGCGACGTGATTGTCGTCATGCTCGACCGCCCCCGCCACGAGCAGGCGATGAAGGAGGTTCGCGAGGCGGGCGCCCGCATCCGGCTGATCACCGACGGCGACGTCTCCGCCTCGCTGCTGGCGGTGAGCGAACGCTCGCCGGTCGACCTGCTGTGGGGGATCGGCGGCACGCCCGAGGGCGTGATCTCCGCCGCGGCGCTGAAGTCGATGGGCGGACAGCTGATCGGCCGCCTCTGGCCGCGCGACGACGAGGAGCGCTCGGCGGCGGTCGACGCCGGTTACGACCTCGACCGCGTCCTCACCGCCGACGACCTCTGCTCCGGCGACGACGTCTTCTTCTCCGCCACCGGCGTCACCGACGGCGACGTCCTCCAGGGCGTCCGCTACCGCGGCCCCGGCGCCACCACCGAGTCGCTGGTCATGC
Organism: Solirubrobacterales bacterium; assembly: GCA_025936755.1. Lineage (GTDB taxonomy): Bacteria > Actinomycetota > Thermoleophilia > Solirubrobacterales > 70-9 > VAYN01. Next base: position 7,583 of record JAICSS010000017.1, read on the forward strand.
GCTCCCGCTCGGGGACGGTCCGCCGCGTCCACGCTCGTCACGACAGGTCCAAGCTCAGAGAGATCATCGGCGAGCGTTACGGCTGATTTCCCGCTGCTCGGGTAGAAGATCCGCGTGATCGCCGTCGCCGGAGCCACTGGATACATCGGCGGCCTCTTGTGCAGGCGGCTGCGCGAGGAAGGGCGGGAGGTGCGGGCGCTGGCGCGGCACCCGGAGCGGGCGGGGGAGTTGGTGGACGCCGGCTGCGAGGTGGTGCAGGCTGACGTTCTGGAGGCCGAGACGCTCGCTCCGGCGCTGGCGGGGGTCGACGTCGCCTACTACCTCGTCCACTCGATGGGCCGCGGCTCCGACGGGGACTTCGCCGAGCGCGACCAAGAAGGCGCGGAGAACTTCGCCGCCGCCGCCGCGGCGGCCGGCGTAAGGCGGATCGTCTACCTCGGCGGGCTGGGGGAGGGGTCGAAGCACCTCGACAGCCGCCACCGCACCGCCGAGACCCTGCGCCGCGGCCGGGTCCCCGTCGCCTACTTCCGCGCCGCCGCCGTGCTCGGCGCCGGCAGCGAGTCCTTCCGCACCGCCTTCTACCTGGTCCGCCGCCTGCCGGCGATGGTGACCCCGCGCTGGGTCGCCACCCGCACCCAGCCCGTCGCCGTCGCCGACGCGGTCGCCTACCTCGCGGCCGCCGCCGACCTCGGGCTGCCGGTCGAGCGCGAAATCGAGATCGGCGGCCCCGACGTCACCACCTACGGTGGCATGATCGACGAGCTGGCCCGGGCGCTCGGCCGCCGGCCGCCCCTGCGGATCACGGTGCCGCTGCTGACGCCGGGGCTCTCCTCGCTCTGGATCGGCCTCGTCACCCCGGTCGACGCCGGCGTCGCCAAGCCGTTGATCGAGGGCCTCGCGACCGAGACCGTGGTCGACGATCCCTCCGGGATGGAGCTGTTCCCCCGGGTCGAGCGGACGCCGCTGCGGCAGGCACTCGCCGCCGCTCTCGCCGAGCGCGGCTAGGCGCCCGCGCGCCGCTGCTCGGCCCGCGCCACCTCTTCGCCGACGAAGGGGACGAGGAGTTCGTAGGTGAGGTCGGGCAGCAGACGGGGCAGCTCGGCCTCGCGCCCGAGCACGACTTCCTCGTAGATCCGGGCCATGATCGCCCCGACCGCCAGCCCGGTCGCGCGCGAGAGCTCCGGGTCGGGCCCGTCCTCGCCGAGGCCGTCGTCGAGGAGCTTGGTGAAGCGGGCGTACTCGCTCTGGAAGATCGCCCGGAAGGCCGGACCGACCGTGCTCAACTCGACCAGGGTGAAGCGGGCGGCCTGGGGGTCGGCCGCGAACCAGGCGAGGGTCACCGCCAGTGCCTTGCGGACCCGTTCGGGCCAGGGACCCTCCTCGCCGTAGGCCGCGGCCACCCGCTGCTCGAGATCGTCGACGAGGATCTTGTGGGCGGCCAGCATGCAGGCGAGCTTGTCGTCGAAGAGTTCGTAGAAGCTCTCGCGACCGACTCCGGCCTCGCCGAGGATGTCGCCGACGGTGGTCGACTCGTAGCCGTTGGTCGCGGTCACCCGGACCACCGCCGCGAGCAGACGTTCTCGCTGGGAGCGCTCGACCAGCTCGCGCGGGAGACCGTGCCGCCCCCGCGGCAGGCGCCACTGGCGCAGGTCCTCGGAGTTGTCGCTCACCGCGATGCGGGACCGCCGATCTCGGTTTTCGCCGCCAGGCGGGACTGCCGCAGCGCCTCGTCGTGACCGCCGAATGGGCTGACGGTCAGGTAGACGATCTCGGGCAGCAGCTCGGGCAGCCGGTCGGGCTTGCCGGTGGCGATCTGGTTGAGGATCAGGACCTGGGCTTGGCCGAAGGCGAGGCGAGGATCGGTGTGGGCCTCGGCCCGTCCGTCGCCGCTCCAAAGGGCTTCCAGCGCCGGAACCGTCGCCTTGCGGTAGCGCTCGATCACCATCGGGTCGACGGCCATCGCGTCGCCGGCGAGCATCTGCGCCAGCCCCGGCCGCGCCGCCAGCGCCTCGACCACGGCGGTCGCCGCCATCCGCGCCGCCTCACCCGGCGTGTCCTCGGGCGAGTGGGACGCCGCTGCGACCCCTTGCAGCTCGGCGATGCAGAAGTCGATCGCGGTGTCGAAGCAGGCCCGCTTGTCCTCGAAGTGCTTGTAGAAGGTGGTGCGGGAGATGTGGGCGCGGGAGACGATGTCGCTGATCGTCGTCGTCGCGTAGGTCTTCTCGGCGCACGACTCGATCATCGCGTCGACGATCCGCTGCCGCTGCGACTGGCCTGCGATATCTGGCGAGATAGTCGGACGCAGAACGTTCCCCGTCGTTTCAGAACTCCGATGTTCCGAAGGATACGACAGTTTTTAACTAGTGGAAGAGGTCGCTTGAACGCTGGCGCCAGCGGTCACTTCTCGTCGCAGCCCTCGCAGGGCCGCTCCAGCGTCGCGAAGTAGGGGAGTTCGCCGGTGTCGTGGTACTCGAAGCGCAGCGAGTTGATCACCGCCCCGACCATCAGCGCCAGGCTGAGCACGTAGAACCAGAGCAGGGCGATGAGGATGAAGCCGAGGGTCGAGCCGAACCGGGAGAGGCTGGACACGTTGGAGAGATAGATCGGGAAGAGCCAGTTGGCGAGGCCGGCGCCGAGGGTGACGAAGAGGGCGCCGGGCCAGACCGCGCGCCAGGGCATGTGGCCTTTGGGCACCGCCCAGAAGATCACCGAGCAGATGGCGAAGGTGATCAGCAGCGCCGCTCCCAGCAGGAGGATCGTGTCGAGCGCCTTGATGTCGGAAAGCCCGAGCGGCAGCCGGTCGGTGCTGGAGACCAGGGTGCTCTCGAAGGTCGGGACGAAGATGCTGGCGGCGATGAAGAGCAGGACGACAACCAGCATCGCGAAGGAGAAGCGCTTCTGCTCGACCCAGCCGCGGCACTCGACGTGGTAGATGCGGCAGAAGGCGGTGTCCATCGCCCCCCAGAAGGAGGCGCCGATCCAGAGCGAGCCGGCGAAGGCGGCGATCCCGATCGGCGCCGTGTTGTTCTCGATCCGGGTCAAGGCGTCGGTCAGCGTCTGCTGCTCGGTGTTCGGGAAGAGGCGCTGGAGGTCGGCGAGGACCCCGCTCTCGACCCCGCCGATCTTCAGCACCTGGCCGAAGACGAAGAGGACCAGGAGGGCGAAGGGGAAGACGGCCAGCATCAGGTTGTAGGCGACCATCGCCGAGAGACCGGTGACGTTCTCCCGGTACGCGCGCTGCCAGAAGGCGCGGAGCCAGGGGGTCGGATGGCGGGGAGGGCTGGGCATTGACTTCACAAACTGAAGCGGGTACCATGCGAACACGCGTTTGAGCCATCTCAAACGCTGGCCCATCGGGCACGATGACGATGTAGACGCTACTTCGCGGACCAGACTTCTCGGGTCCGTTTTTTGTCGGTCCGGCGCGACTTTCGGCTCGCGACGGTATTTCATCGCCAGGACTAAACATCGAGCGCAAGGGAACGAGTAAGAACGGATGCTGGTAGCAGAGCTTCAGGAACTGGACGAGGTCAAAAACCTCATCAATCGCGGGCAGCAGCTCGGCGTTCTGACCTTCGGGGACATCGCCTCGGCGGTCTCCGAGGTCGATCTGGACGAGTCTGACGTCGAGGACCTCTACGGCCACCTCGAGAAGTCGGGGATCGAGCTCGTCGAGGACATGGACCCGGCGCAGAAAGCCGCCGCCGAAGCGCTCCCCGCGGACACCGGCAAAAAAGGTCGCCGGCGCCAGAAACAGGCGCTCGACCTGAAACCGGACATGACCACCGATTCCTTGCAGCTGTTCCTCAAGGACATCGGCAAAGTCCGCCTCCTGACGGCGGCGGAGGAGGTCGAACTGGCGAAACGGATCGAGCGCGGCGACCTCGACGCGAAGCAGAAAATGGTCGAGTCGAACCTCCGCCTCGTCGTATCTATCGCGAAAAACTACCGGAACCAGGGGCTTCCCTTCCTCGACTTGATCCAGGAGGGGACGCTGGGGCTGGTCCGCGCGGCGGAGAAGTTCGACTACCGCAAGGGGTTCAAGTTCTCCACCTACGCGACCTGGTGGATCCGCCAGGCGATCGCCCGCGCGCTCGCCGACAAGGCGCGGACGATCCGGATCCCGGTCCACGTCGTCGAGAAGCTGAACAAGATCGGCCGCGCCGAGCGCAAGCTGGTCACCGAGCTGGGCCGCGAGCCCACCCCGGAGGAGATCGCCGAGGTGACGGGGATCGATCCCGAGGAGGTCGACTCGATCAAGCGCTCCGCCCAGGCCCCGGTCTCCCTCGAGAAGCCGGTCGGCGACGAGGAGGAGTCCGAGTTCGGCCAGTTCATCGCCGACGAGAAGGCCGAGAGCCCGTTCGACCGGGCCGCGGACCTGCTGACCAAAGAGGCGCTGAAGGAAGCGCTGGAGAACCTCTCCTACCGCGAGCGCCGCGTGCTCGAGCTCCGTTACGGGCTCGGCGGCGAGCACCCGCGGACCCTGGACGAGGTCGGCCGCACCTTCAACGTCACCCGCGAGCGGATCCGCCAGATCGAGAACCAGAGCCTGAAAAAGCTCCAGTCGCTCGGAGAGGCCCAGAAGCTGCGCGAGGTTGCGTAACCAGGATTAAGTGATCGGGCGTCCCGGCCGATACCGGTCGGGATGTTCGACGTCGATTCAGCGCTGCGGACCCTGATCGAGCGGGGGGGCTCCGACCTCCACGTCAAGGTCGGGGTGCCGCCGACGGTGCGGTTGCACGGTGAGCTGGCGCCGCTGGAGGGTTACCAGCCGCTGACCCCGGAGGACACCGAACGGGCCTTCCAGGACATGGCCGAGGTGCGGTCGCTGTCGGAATTCGAGGAATGCGGCGAGGCCGACTTCTCCTACGCGATCAAGGGCCTCTCGCGCTTCCGCGTCAACGCCTTCAAGCAGCGCGGCTCGATCTCGATCGTCTGCCGCGCGATCCCCTTCGACATCCGCTCCGTCGACGATCTCGGCCTGCCGCCGGTGGTGACCAAGCTGGCCGAAGAGCAGCGCGGGATCATCCTCGTCACCGGCACCACCGGCTCGGGCAAGAGCACGACGCTGGCGGCGATGATCGACCACATCAACCGCACCCGCACCGACCACATCGTCACCCTCGAGGACCCGATCGAGTACCTGCACCCGGACAAAAACTCGATCGTCAACCAGCGCGAAGTCGGCTCCGACACCGAAAGCTTCGCCCGGGCGATGCGCCGGGTCCTGCGCCAGGACCCCGACGTGATCCTGATCGGCGAGATGCGCGACGAGGAGACGGTGCGCACGGCCCTGTCTGCGGCCGAGACCGGCCACCTCGTGCTCTCGACCGTCCACACCCTGGACGCGACCGAGACGATCAACCGCATCGTCGACTTCTTCCCGCCCCACCTCCAGCACCAGGCCCGGGTGATGCTCGCCGCGACCCTCAGGGGGGCGATCGCCCAGCGCCTCGTCCCCGACCTGACCGGCGACGGCCGCGTCCCCGCCTCCGAGATCCTCATCGTCACCGGCCGGGTCCAGGACCTGATCATGAACCCGGAGGAGACCGGCAAGATCACCGAAGTCATCGCCGAGGGCGAGTACTACGGGATGCGCACCTTCGACCAGTCCCTCATGCACTACGTGATGGAGGGCAAGGTCTCCGAGGACGTCGCCCTCGAGTTCGCCTCCAACCCCCACGACTTCAAACTGATGCTGGCGGCCGGCGGCCAGCGCGCCAGCGGGATCGAGCAGCTCGCACCCGCTACCGAGTAGGACGGGCGTCCAGATGGGGCCCACGACCGTACCGGCGCCTCAAGCTCGAACTACGGGCTGACGATGAGATGACGCGAATGATCGCCATCGACCGCTTCATCCTGCTTGTCCGCGACCTGCGGCGCAGCGAGCGCGGGATCGCGGTCCCGACGGCGCTGATGGCGCTGGTCGCGACCTTCGCCCTCTCCAGCGTCGCGGTGATGTCCACCCTCGACGTCCAGCAGGGGACGACCCGGGACCACGACTCCAAGGAAGCGATCGCGGCCGCCGACGCCGGCGCCAACATCGCCCTGCTCAGGCTCAACCGCTACCTGCCGAGCCTGACCGTCGCCCATCCCTGCATCGGAGCCGACGGCGAATACCAGACCGCGGTCAGCGGCTGGTGCCCCGCGACCGCGACCGAATCGGTCGGCCGCGCGACCTACAGCTACGCGATCAGCGCCTACGCCGGCACCGGCACGCCGCTGAACGTCGTCTCGGTCGGCTCCTCGGGCACCGTGCAGCGAAGGGTCAACGTCGCGATGACGACCACCAACGGCCAGGGCATCTTCGCCGACGAGAAATTCATCGGCCAGGACGAAATCACCGTCAAGGGAAACTTCAAAATCGAAGCCGACATCGGGACGAACGGCAGCATCATCCAGAATGGCGGGGCGGGCACGGTCTGCGGCGACGAGCGCCACGGCGTCGGCAAAGAAGCGCCGACGCCGAGCTGCTCGGGGGTCAAAACCGAAGAGAACCGCGAACTGCCGGCGATCGTCCCGCCGTCGAATCTGACTACGGAAAACGCCAACTGCATGCTGTCGCAGAAATGCACCTCCGGCCCCTACGCCGGTCAGGTCGACACTTACACGAAAAGCAACCCCTGGAGCCTGAGCACGCGGACGATCAACGTCGGCGGCAACGGGACGCTGACGATGAACGGCGGCGACTACTTCATCTGCAAGCTCGAAATCGGGCCGGGCACGGTCTACATGTCGGCCGGGGCGCACGCGCGGATCTTCATCGACACGCCCGAACACTGCGGGCTGGCCTCAGGCGCGACCCAGGTCAACATCAACGGCAACGGGAACCTCGTGTCCAGCGCGTGGAGCCCGCAACAGGGCAGCTACGAAATCCCCCAGATCTACGTGCTCGGCAACGGCGCGGTGAAGATCGGCGCCAATTCCGGGACCAACCACCTGATGCTCTACGCCCCCCAGAGCCAGGTCACCCTCGAAGGCAACGCCGAATGGATCGGGATGTTCGCCGGCAAGTCGATCACCCTCAACGGCAATCCCTACTTCAGGTCGGATCCGCACATCAAGGAACCGAACATCACCTACGCCGGCCGCTTCCAGCGCACCCGCTACGTCGAGTGCACCGGCGCCACCGCCTCGCCGCCGAACGCCGACTGCTGAACCCCCTCGCGGGCCGTCCCTCGCGGCGCTCAAGCTTCGGCCCGCGGCGGTCGAATGGTGACTAGGCGCAAGCATGAGAGAGAAGCTGAACGACAACCCGATGGCGCAGGTCGCCCTGGTCGGCATCCTGCTGGTCCTCGCCGCCGTCTTCCTGCTCGGAAAAGCCGGCGGCGGCGAATCCGAAGAAGAAGAAGGGGGCTCGGCCGCCGCCGATGCCGCGGTCGCGGCCGTCGCCGCCGAACTCGAAGCCGGCCAGCAGCCGCTGCGGCTGCCGGCGCCGGGCACCGGGCCGGGGTCGGTTCCAGCGCCCCCCCGCGCCGTCGTCGACGCCGTCGACGCCGGCAACACGGTGGCGATCCTCTTCGTCCGCGACGGCGGCATCGACGACCGGCTGGTGACCGAAGCCGTCGGCAGGCTCGATGCCATCGGCGGCGTCGCCACCTTCGTCGTCCCCGCCCACCGGCTCTTCCGCTACGTCGCGATCGCCCAGGGAGTCGACCTCAGCCGCGTCCCCGCCCTGGTGGTGATCAGGCCGAAGAGCCTCAGCCACCGGTACGACCCGGCTTCGGTCCACTACGGCTTCCAGAGCGCCCAGGCAGTCGTCCAGGCGGTGGTGGACGCGCGATACCACGGCGGAACCCTCCCTTACCACCCGTGAGCATGGACTCCAGGGATTTCCCGAGCCACCTGCGGCCGGTCCCCAGCTCCGGAGATTCCACCGCGCCCGCGCTCGATCCGACCGGCGGCACCCCCGGCCTGACGCCGCCGCAGACCCGCGGCCGCTCCAGCGGCTTCGTCACCGACGTCATCGTCGACCTCGGCTACGTCAGCGACGAACGGGCGCGGCAGGCGATCGAAGAGGCCCGCACCGCCGGACGCCCCCCCGAGCGGCTGCTGCTCGAGCAGGGGGCGATCAGCGCCGACCAGTTCTCCCGCGCGGTCGCCGAGCGCTACGGGCTCGACCACGTCGACCTCACCGCCTACCAGGTGGACATGGCGGCGGCGAACCTCGTCTCCGTCAACAGCGCCCGGCGCTACCAGGCGATCCCGGTCGGATTCGTCGACAAGGAGACGCTGCTGGTGGCGATGTCCGATCCGACCAACGTCCTCGCGATCGACGACATCCAGATCGCCACCGGGCTCGACTGCCGGGTGGCGGTCGCGGCCGAAGAGGACGTCGAGGCGCTGCTGGGGAGGCTGAACACGCTGCAGAGCGCGGTCTCCGAGGCGACGGACGAGGAAGGGGAAGCCGAGGAAGAGCTCGCCGAAGTCGCCGACATGCAGGTGGGCGCCGAAGACGCGCCGGTGATCAAGCTCGTCTACAGCATCCTCGGGCAGGCGGTGGGGGAGGGCGCCTCCGACATCCATTTCGAGCCCTCCGAGGACGAGATGCGGGTCCGCTTCCGCGTCGACGGCGTGCTCCGCGAGGCCGCCCACGTGCCGAAGCGGATGGTGAGCGCCGTGATCTCGCGGGTGAAGATCATGAGCGACCTCAACATCGCCGAGAAACGGGTGCCGCAGGACGGCCGCGTCAGCGTCAACGTCGAGGACCGTCGCGTCGACCTGCGGATCACCACCCTGCCGACGCAGAAGGGCGAGGGGGTGACGATCCGCATCCTCGACAAGGACAACGCCCAGCGCTCGCTCGACGACCTCGGGATGGGCGGCGACGCGCGCGAGCGCTTCGAGCGCTCCTTCCAGCAGGCCTACGGCGCCGTCCTCGTCACCGGCCCGACCGGCTCGGGCAAGAGCACGACCCTCTACGCGGCGCTCGGGGACCTCAACGACGTCGAGAAAAAGATCATCACGATCGAGGACCCGGTCGAGTACCAGATCAACGGCATCAACCAGATCAACGTCAACCGCAAGGCCGGGCTCGACTTCGCCACCGGGCTGCGGTCGATCCTCCGCGCCGACCCCGACATCGTGATGGTGGGCGAGATCCGCGACGGCGAGACCGCGCGGATCGCGATCGAGGCGGCGCTGACCGGGCACATGATGCTCTCGACCCTCCACACCAACGACGCCCCCGGCGCGATCACCCGCCTTACCAAGATGGGGATCGAGTCCTTCCTGATCGCCTCCGCGGTCGACTGCGTCGTCGCCCAGCGCCTGGCCCGCAAGCTCTGCAGCCACTGCAAGCGGCGGGCCGTGATCCCGGTCCAGGCCCTGCAGGAAGCCGGTCTGCGCGCCGCTGCCGAGCTGGAGGCCTACGAGCCGGTCGGTTGCGCCCGCTGCAACCAGAGCGGCTACAAAGGCCGGGTCGGCCTCTACTCGGTGATGGCCTTGAGCGAGCGGATCAAGGAGATGGCGGTCGCCCACGCGCCGGAGGCCGAGATCGCCGCCGTGGCGCGCGACGAGGGAATGTGCACGCTGCGCGAGGACGGGCTCGAGAAGGTCCGGGCGGGGCAGACCAGCCTCGAGGAGGTCCTCCGTGTCACCGCTTAAGGAATCGGCCTAGAAGGCCGATCTAGAGCCCATGAACTTCGACTTCTCGGAGGTCCTGCGCCGGATGGTGGAGGCGCGGGCTTCGGACGTGCACCTGACCGCGGGCTTTCCGCCGGCGATCCGCGACAAGGGCAAGATCACGCCGATGGACGGCTTTCCCGTCCTCGGAACCCAGGACACCCGCGAGGTCGTCTACAGCATCCTCAACGACGACCAGCGCAAACGCTTCGAGACCCAGAAACAGCTCGACTTCGCCTACGCGATCCCCGGGGTCGCCCGCTTCCGCGTCAACTGCTTCTTCCAGCGCGGCGCCGTCAGCGCCGCCTTCCGCCTGATTCCCCAGGACATCCCCGCCCTCGACTCGCTCGGGGTGCCGCAGGTTCTGCGCGAGATGACCCAGAAACCGCGCGGCTTCGTCCTCGTCACCGGGCCCACCGGCTCGGGCAAGAGCACGACGCTGGCGGCGATGATCGACGTGATCAACCGCGAGCGCCAGGACCACATCCTCACGATCGAGGACCCGATCGAGTTCCTCCACCAGCACAAAAAGTCGATCGTCAACCAGCGCGAGATCGGCTCCGACGCCGACGACTTCTCCCTCGGCCTCAAGGCCGCCCTGCGAGAGGACCCCGACGTGATCCTGGTCGGCGAGATGAGGGACCTGGAGACGATCGCCACCGCGCTCACCGCGGCTGAGACCGGACACCTCGTCTTCGCCACCCTCCACACCCAGTCGACCGCGCAGACGGTCGACCGGATCATCGACGTCTTTCCGCCGGAGCAGCAGGGTCAGGTCCGAGCCCAGCTCTCGATCGCGCTGCAGGGGATCGTCACCCAGCAGCTGCTGCCCACCGCCGACGGGATGGGCCGCGCCGTCGCCACCGAGGTCCTGGTGCCGACGCCGGCGATCCGCAACCTGATCCGCGAGGGCAAGACCCACCAGATCTACGCCGCCGTGCAGACCTCGGGCGCGATCGGGATGCAGACCATGGACGCCGACCTGGCGCGCCTCGTCAGGGCGGGGAAGGTCAGCCGCACGCTGGCCGAACAGCGCTCCTCGGTGCCGGAGGAGCTCAAACGCGTCCTCGGCGGCGAGGACGCGGTGATGCCGGCCGCGACGCCCGACTACACGAGCGCGCCCCAGCCCCCGTCCTACGTCTCGGGGGGCTAGGACGTGGCGACCGCCACCACCTTCACCTTCCGGGCGATGGACGTCGGCGGCACCGCGACTGCGGGCGAGCTCGAAGCCGACTCCAAGGCGCAGGTCTCCGAGCAGCTGCGCCAGCGCGGCCTGATCGTCCTCGACGTCAGCGAAAAGAGCAACCCGGTCAAGATCGAGGACATCATGCGGCGCTGGAAGAGCGTCGACATGCGCGAGCTGGCCGTCTACTCGCGCCAGTTCGCGACCCTGGTCGCCTCGGGGATGCCGATGCTGCGCACCCTCCACACGCTCGAGGAACAGACCCAGGACGAGGAGATCAAGGAGGCGACCGCGGCGATGCGCGCGGACGTCGAAGCCGGCAGCACCCTCGAGCAGGCGATGGAGCGCCACCCCCGCGTCTTCGACCGGCTTTTCCGGGCGATGGTGCGGTCCGGCGAGCAGTCGGGACGGCTGGAGGAGGCGCTCGACCGGATCGCCTTCCAGGTGGAGAAAAGCGACGCCCTCAGGCGCCAGGTGAAATCGGCGATGATGTACCCGGCGCTCGTCTTCGGCTTCGCGGTCGTGGTGCTGGTCGCGATCGTGATGTTCGTGATCCCGGTCTTCGCCAACATCTTCAAAGAACTCGCCGAAGAACACCCGGACGAAGCGAGCGGGCTGCCGCCGCCGACCCAGCTCTGCGTCGCCTTCTCCGGACTGCTGACCGGCTACTGGTTCATCCTCCTGCCGGGGATCGTCCTCGGCTTCTGGCTCTTCTTCCGCTGGAAGAAGACCGAGGCCGGCAAAGACCAGTGGGACCGCCTCATCCTCCGCCTGCCGTTCAAAATCGGCGACGTGATCCAGAAGGTGGCGCTGGCCCGCTGGTCGCGCACCTTCTCCGGCTCGGTCTCCTCCGGCGTGCCGATGCTGCAGTCGATCAAGCTGACCGGCGAAACCGCCGGCAACGTGGTCGTCGAAAAGGCGATGGAGGACGTCTACAAATCGGTCAAGACCGGCGGCTCGCTCGCCGGCCCGATCGAACGGCACGACATCTTCCCGCCGATGGTCGGCCACATGGTCGCGGTCGGCGAGGAAACCGGTCAGCTGGAGACGATGCTCTCCAAAATCGCCGACTTCTACGAGGCCGAGGTCGACGCCAAGGTGAAGGCGCTGACCGCCCTGATCGAGCCGGTGATGATCTGCTTCGTCGGCGGCATGGTCGGCTTCATCGTCATCTCGATGTACCTGCCGCTCTTCAGCATCTACGAAAAGATCCGCTGAGTCGGTTCAGCGCAGCGTGCAGAGACGGACCGGGCCGCCGTCGAGCCGCAGCTTCCACGGTCGATCCGACCGGCCCGCCGGCAGGTCGAGCGATCCGCCTGCCCCGGCTTCGAGCCGGCCGAGCCGGGCCGAAGGGTCCGGCGCGAGACGGCCGCCCTCGACGAGCACCTCTTCCCCGCTGAGGTTCGTCAATGCGAATCGCCCGGAGGGCGGAAGGCGGGTTTCCAGCCGGACGTCCGCTCTCGGATCGAGCCTGCGACAGGAGGACCGCCGGCCCGGCCCGCCGCTGGCGAGGCGGGCGCCGACGACCGCCGCGAAGACCCGGTCGGCGGGCCGCAGCTCGGATTCGCCGGCGGCGAGGAGCTCCGCCTCGGAGTAGGCCGGGGTGCCGAAGGCCCGCATCGCCCGGCGGTACCGCCCGACCGAGACGTAGATCGAAGGGGGGAGGCTGATCTCGTAGGTGGGCTGGGCGTCGGCGCCGGCGAGATCGACGGCGCCCAGGGTCGCCTCGATGCTTTCGGAGGTGGGCTTCCACTTCGTCGAGTACCCCTTGTCGAGCAGCGATATGCCGCCGGCGAGGGCTGCCGCGGTGATCACAGCCACCGCGAGCACCGCGACGCGCGGTGGCTTGTAGCCGCGAAGCGCCTCGGCGGCGACCATCAGGAGGAAGACGCCGCTCGGATACTGGAAGCGGCTCGAAAACCTCTGCGGTCCGCGGTCGAGGGCGAGCAGGCCCCAGAAGGAGAAGGTGAGAACCAGGGCCACGATCAGGCCCGGCGACATCTTCTGCCTGCGGCCGAACCAGTAGATGAAGGCGACCCCGAGGACGATTGCCAGGATCTGGGCGAGCGCCGGCGGGCGCCCGCTCGCCTCGATCGGCTGGCGCCCCAGCAGCGACGCGATGCCGGCCGACGCCGCGTCGAAGACGTAGCCGGGGAGGTGGGGAATGTCGCCGAGCCCGAGCTGGTTGCCGGCCGAGTGCCCGGAGCCGAGCCACCAGATCGCATAGAGACCGAGCGGGAGCAGCGGCACGAACGCCCGCCGCAGCCGGGGGGAGGGGCCAAGGAAGATCTTGGTCGCGGCGGCGAGGACGAAGGGGATGCCAAGGGTGGAGAAGGCGGTGGCGAGGACGAGCAGAACCGACGCCAGCCAATCCCGTGCCCGGTCTTCGCGGTCGAGGGCGAGCAGCGCCCCGAGGCCTCCGGCGATCGAGCCGAAGAAGCACATCTGGAACTCCCAGAGGAGGTCTTCGTAGGCGGCTCCCATGAAGAGGAGGAGCACTGCGCCGCAGAGCGCCAGCCAGCCGCCGACCCGACGGCGCATGAACACGAACACGAGGATCGCGCAGAGCAGGAAGAGGAAGATCGCGACGGCGTGGAAGGGGAACGCCGAGTCCATTCCGAAGGCGGCCAGCAGGATCTTGTAGAGGAGAGCCGGGATTACGACCGGGTGTTCGTTGAACGGCTCCAGGAAGGTGTTCGGCGACCACCCGGGCCGCCTCACCAGCAACTCCCAGCTGTCGCCGAGGAAGGTGAGGTGCGAGGCGTAGGAGAAGAGCAGCGCGGCTGAGGCCGCCAGGGCGACCGCGAGGAGGTAGACCGGCGCCCGCTGCCTCATCCGGCGGGCAATGGTTCCAGCGCGGGCGGACGCGAGCGGGCAGGTAATCGGCGACCGCCCTCAAACAAAACCGCTGGTGGTCGATACCGGGAACATGCTTCGACTGCGGAAGTGGGTGCCGTACGTCCTGATCGGCCTGCTGGCGGCCCGGCTCGCCGCCTTCGCCGATTCCTCCGCGGACTGGAAGGTCGACGCCCAGCCGGCGGTGGAAGCCCTGGCGCATGGGCGCGTCGGGGACTTCCTGAGCGCCGAAGCGCTGATGGGCCCCTTCGCGACCCTGGTCCAGGCGCCGTTCGTCGCCATCTCCGGCACGTCCGGGGAGGCGGCCTACCCATGGGCGGTGTTCCCCTGCCTGCTGCTCGCCGGGCTCGTCGGCCTCTACCTGTCGCGAATCGCCGCCCGGCGGGAGGCGGGCCGTTTCGCGCAGGTGTTGATCGCCGCCGTCTTCCTGCTCAACCCCCTCACCTTCGAGGCGATCCGGAACGGGCACCCGGAGGAGATTCTCACCGCGGCCCTCGCCGTCGGCGCGGTCGCCGCCGCGGCCGAGCACCGCTCTCGCCGGGCCGCGGTCCTGCTCGGCCTCGCCGTCGCTTCCAAGCAGTGGGCCGTCGTCGCCGTGCTGCCGGCGCTGCTGGCTCTCCCGGAGGCGCGGCTGCGCACGGCGATCCTGGCCGCCGCAGTGGCGGCGGTGCTCTTCCTGCCCGCCGTCATCGCCGCTCCGGGCTCGTTCTTCGGGGTTCAGAGCCAGGTTGCGGGGACGGGTCGGGTCGTGACGCCGTGGAGCGCCTGGTATCCGGCCGCCACCTCCGAAAGCGAGACCTACGTCGTCGACGGCACGAAGCTCGTCGCCGAGGTCGAGAACGCGCCGCCCCTGGCCGATCCGCTCTCCCACCCCCTGATCGTCCTGCTCGCGCTCGCGGTGCCGCTGGCGGTGGGATTGCGAAGGGGCCTGCCGCTGGCAGCGTCGGATGCGTTCGCGCTGCTGGCGCTGCTCGCTCTCCTCCGCTGCGTCCTCGATCCGGTCGACAACCTCTACTACCAGGCGCCGTTGCTGCTGGCGCTGATCGGATGGGACGCTTTCACCGCCCGGGGCCTGCCGCTGCGATCGCTGCTGGGGGCCGGCGTCGCGCTCCTCTTCTGGCGGGCGTGGCACGACCTCTCCGACCCGACGGCGTTCAACCTCGCCTACCTGAGCCTCGCCCTGGGCCTCGGCTCTGCCCTGGTCTCATCGCTTTTCAGACCGTTTCGCTGGACAGGCGTTCCAGTAACTCCAGTTTTCGCCCAACGGAGCCCCAATTTCAGGGATTAAGGATCTGGGCTGGCGGTCGATGTAGGGCAGGTGATGAATCTGCCAGTGCTTCGGTGCCAAAGGCAAACCCGCTGCGAGGCGGGGGCGCAAAGCCGACGGGGCTCCCTTGCGGGAGCCGGCCGGGCTACCACCGGGGTCGACAGACACCACGTGGCTTCATGCGACGGGGCTCTGGCGCAAACGATTAGGACCATAGGAGGTCACTAATGTTTCTCCAGAATCTCCGGGCCAAGGTTGGCGCCCGGCTCAACGGCGACGGCGAGGCGGGCTTCACGCTCATCGAGCTCCTCGTCGTGATGCTGATCCTCGGAATCCTGGCCGCGATCGCGCTGCCGGCGTTCTTCAACCAGAAAGACAAGGCCGGCGACGCCAAGGCCAAGGAGTACGCGCACTCCGCGCAGGTCGCGATGGAGACCTATTCCACCGACCACAACGGCAGCTACGAAGGCGCCGACGAATCGGCCCTGATCGCGATCGAGCCGACGCTTTCGAGCGCCGAAATCACGGTCAACAAAGCCGAAGAAAAGACGTACGAAATCACCTCGAAATCGAGCAACGGCCACGAATTCCAGGTGATCAACGAAGCCGGCACCCTCTCCTTCCCCTGCTCGCCCGAAGGCGAAGGCGGTTGTCCGGAAGGCACCGAAGGCTGGGGCGGTTGATCCGTCTGAGTCGACCGGTCTTGGCCTAGCCAAGCATGTGGTTCACGAGGAGGCGGGTCGGATCGACCCGCCTCCTCGCTTTTGTGGCCAGAGCTTCGCGAGCCGCTAAACGGTTGAGCGATTTGAGCCGATACCTGACTGCGATGCGCAAAGCGACTCCTCACCCTCGCTTCGCGGGGCTGGCATCCGTGCTGCTGGCAGCTGTGCTCTGCGGGACCTGCGCCCCGGGCGCCCTCGCCGCCCCCGCCTTCTACGACGGCAACTCGGCTGACGGCTCGACCGCGATCTTCAGCACCAAAGAGCAGATGGTTCCGGGGGACACCGACCAGGAACTCGACGTCTACGTGCGGGAATTCGACACCGGCCTCGGCGAATACCTGACCCGCGAGGTCTCGATCGGCCCCAAGGGCGGCAACGACGCCCAGCCCGCCACCTTCGACGGTATGTCCAGCGATGGCAGCGAAGTCTTCTTCTCGACCGCGGAGCCGATGGTCGCCGGCGACACCGACCAGGCCGAAGACGTCTACGTCCGCAACCTGGTCGAAAACAGGACCGTCCTCGTCTCGCAGGGAAGCAGCGGCTGCGCCGGCCAGGGCTGCGGCAACGGCGCCTTCGACGCCAGCTCCCTCCCCGGCGGAGTCGCCCCCGACGGCGGCGTCGTCTTCTTCGGAACCGACGAGCGGCTCGTCGCCGCGGACCAGGACAACGCCTTCGACCTCTACGTCCGCGACGTCGAAGCGGAAACGACCAGCCTCGTCTCCGTTCCCGACCCGAGCTGCGCCGGCTGCGCGAGCGAAGGGCTCGACCCGCAGTTCCGCGGCACCGACGCCAGCGGCGACCGGGCGTTCTTCACCACCGCTGAAAAGCTGGCGAGCGCCGACACCGATGCCGGCGAATCGGACATCTACGCCCGCGACCTCGCGGCCGGGACCACTGCCCTCGTCTCGGAGCCGGGGACCTGTCCGCCGAACCTTGCGGTCGGCCAGAATTGCGAACCGTCCTACGGCGGCGCCTCCGCCGACGGGTCCCACGTCTTCTTCGAGACCAACGACCGGATCCTCGGTGCCGACACCGATAATTCCCAGGACGTCTACGACTGGTCCGAAGGGGCCGTCTCGCTCGCCTCGACCGGGCCGGACGGCGGCAACGGCGACTTCAACGTCACCTTCGCCGGTACCACGCCGGACGGCGGGGCTGCGTTCTTCGAGACCAGCGAGTCGCTCCTCCTCGCCGACGCCGACCTCGCGCAGGACGTCTACCGGCGCTCGGGCGGAACGACCACCCTCGTCTCCTCGGGCGAAGCCGGCAGGGGGAACCTTGCGGTCGCCGCCTCCTTCGAGTGGGTCTCGCTCTCCGAACCCCAGGTCGTCGCCTTCACCACCGCCGAGCCGCTGGTCGCCGAAGACACCGACTCCAGCCAGGACGTCTACATGCGCTCGGGCGGGACCACGACGTTGCTCTCGACCGGGCCCGACGGCGGCAACGGCGAATTCAACGCCATCTTCGCCGGCGCCGCCGACGACGGCTCGAAGATCTTCATCACCACCGCCGAGCCGCTGGTCGCCGAAGACACCGACTCCAGCCAGGACGTGTACATGCGCTCGGGCGGCGAGACGACGCTCGTCTCCGGCGGCCAGGTCGGCGGCAACGGCCCCTTCTCCGCCGGGCTGCGAGGAGTCTCGAGCTCGGGCTCTCGCGCTTTCTTCACCACCCAGGAGCGGCTCACCGTCGACGACGACTTCGCCGGCGAGCAGGACGTCTACGGCTGGACCGAATCCGGCACCCTCCTCGTCTCGGTCGAGAACTCGCCCGACCTGGTGATCGGCCCGCCGCCGCCCGCACTGGAAAAAACCAACCCGACTTCGCCGAACCCGTCGACGAACCCGGCGATCGTCGGCCAGGCGGCCGCGGGCTCGCTGGTCAAGGTCTACAAGACCTCGGACTGCTCGGGCGAAGCGGTCGCCCAGGGATCCGCCGCGCAGCTTGCCAGCCCCGGCCTCACCGTCACCGTTCCCGTCGCCGCGGGTTCAACCACCACCTACAGGGCGACGGCGGAAGCCGAAGGCGTGGTTTCGGCCTGCTCCGCGCCGATCGCCTACAGGCAGGAAGACCCGCCCCCGCCGGCGGAAGAAGAATCCGGCGGCGGCGGCGGTGGTGGCGAAACCCCGGCCGGCGGCGGGGGAACCGGGACCACGGGAACGAAGACCGGCGGCAAGGCTCCCGGCGGCGGCAAGAGCGGGATCGAATACGTCGCCCCGCAGCTGAAGATCACCTTCGGCCCCGCCTTCAAGACCCGCAAGCGGCGGCCGGTCTTCCGCTTCGCCGACCTCACCGGGCAGCCGGGCACGAACTTCTTCTGCCGCGTCGACAGGCACCGGTGGAAGGGGTGCACCTCGCCGACGAAGTTGAAGAAGCTGAAGCTCGGCCGCCACGTCTTCGCGGTCAAGGCGGTCAACGCCGTCGGGACTCCCGGGGCCCGGCCGCTGAAGCGGGCCTTCAAGGTGGTGCGCCGGTGATCGCCAGGCTGCGGAAGCAGAGCGGGGAGGGGGGCTTCACGCTCGTCGAGCTGCTGGTCTCCTCGATGATGGGCGTCGTCGTCATGGGCGCGGTCGCCTCCCTCGTGATCAGCGCCGTGCGGGAGCAGCCGAAGATCAGCAAGGAAGTCCAGAACGTCAGCAACGCCCGCTGGATGCTCGAACGCCTCACCCACGAACTCCGCAACGGGGTCGCGGTCAAGGAAGGGACCGCCAGCAAAATCTCCTTCGAAGGCTACGTCCGCCGCACCACCTGCGGAGGGTCGACGCCACTTGCCGCGGCCAGCCCGGCGATCAAGTGCCGCATCACCTACGAATGCTCGACCACCGCCTGCACCCGCAAGGAGACCAGCCCGGAAACCACCAGCGGGACCGCCGAGCCGGTCTTCAGCGGCTTGATCAGCAATCAGATCTTCACCTACGTGCCCAGCGCGGCGAACGCCACCTACGTCAAAGCGACCCTTCAGTTCCCCGATCCGACCGACGCCGGCTCCCCGCTCGTGATCTCGAGCGGCGCCAGCCTCCGCAACGCCACCCTGGGGTACTGATGGGCTGCCGGGAGGACAGGGAGGCCGGGTTCACGATCATCGAGGTCCTGATCGCGATCCTGATCGTCTCGATCGCGTCGATGACGACCTTCACCCTGATGTCGGCCGCGACCCGCAACGCGCAGCGAGCCGAGGCCAGCCAGGTCGCGCTCGATTACGCCGAACAGGAACTCGAGCTGCTGCGGAGCATGGAAGACAAAAACCTTGCCCTGACCGCGTCGCCGTCCACCTCGACCAACCCCAACAGCCCCAACAGCCGCGTCGACAACGGGACCTTCGCGCTCTCGCGGCAGCCGCTCGGCAACTACCGCAACCTGGTGGTCAACGGCGGCAGCCTCTACGGAGGCAGCTACGTCGCCGGCGGCACCGTCAACCCGGGCCCGACCAAATTCACCAGCGGCGACGTCAGCGGCCGGGTCTACCGCTACATCGTCTGGCGCAACGACGAAAAATGCTCGGAAACGAACTGTCCCGGCAAACAGGACTACAAACAGATCGTCGTCGCGGTGCGGCTGGACACGCCACCCAACCAGGCGGCGGAACGCGGATACGTGGAAGTGCAGTCGAACTTCGTCAGCCCGACCGACAACAAGGAAAACGACCCGCTGCCGAATGAGAACGGGGAAGTGATCACCGCCCAGCAGTTCTTCCTCACCGACACGCCGTGCTCGGCGTCCGGGTCGACCTCGCGCCAGGAACCGACCGCCAACCACCTCCTCCACAACACCCTAGGCACCTGTGCCAGCGGCCCGCAGACGGGGACGACCCCGGGCGCGCCGGACGCGCTCCTGCTCGGCAGCCCGCCCGATCCCGACCCCGAAGACATCAATGACCCGCTCAAGTACGACTACGCCAACGATTCCTACCTCGACACCTCGCCCGACGCCGGCGTCGGCGTGCAGATCCGCAAAGACGACACCAACGGCTGCCACTACACGCCGACCGGAACGACCAATCCCGAGTCGCAGGTGCACCGCTGGGTCACCGACCCGATGGCCGAAAGCTTCGTCCTCAACAGCAAGGTGACGCTCGAAGTCTTCACCCAGTCGATCAACAAAGCCCAGTCCTCCGGCAAGCTCTGCATCTACCTCTTCAAACGGCACGAAGTCGGGTCGCCGCCGGTCGCGACCGACACGATGCTGACCGACTCGCTCGGCGGGACCCCCTACTGGACCTACTTCGAATCGCCGATCTGGACGACCGAACTGAAGCCCAAAACCCTGACGATGGCCCTCGGCGAAGCGCCGTATACGATCCCGGCCGGCGACCGGCTCGGGGTGGCGTTCAGCGTCGAACGCCAGTCGACCCCGGCCGACGCACTCTCCTTCATGTACGACCACCCACAAGCCCCGACCCGGATCGAGGTCGACACCCCCACGCCGATCGACGGGGGCTGAACCTTGGCCGCAGCCCTGGCCCTCGCCTTCGCCGGGGGGTTGATCTTCGGCAGCTTCCTCACCGTCGTCGCCCACCGGGTCCCGCGCGGGGAATCGGTCGTCGGCGGCCGCTCGCACTGCCCCCACTGCGGGGCGCAGATCGCCGCCTACGACAACGTGCCGGTGCTCTCATGGCTGCTGCTGCGGGGTCGCAGCCGCTGCTGCGGGGAGCCGATCTCACCGCGCTACCCGCTCACCGAGCTCGCTCTGGCGGCGCTCTGGACGGCGACGGTCGCCGTTCTCTGGGAGGACCCGGCCGAAATCGCCCTCGGGCTCGTCTTCGTCTTCACGCTGCTGGCGGTGACGCTGACCGACCTCGAGCGGCGGGTCATCCCCAACAAGATCCTTCTCGCGGCGGCGATCGCCGGCCTGGCCATCGCCGCGGTGGGCGATCCCTCGAGCCTGCCCGAGAGACTGCTCGCGGCCGCGGCCGCCGGAGGCGTCCTCTTCCTCGTCGTCCTCGCCTATCCCCGCGGGATGGGCCTCGGCGACGTCAAGCTGACCGCGCTGATGGGTCTCTACCTGGGGCGCAACGTCGCCCCCGCCGTTCTGGTCGCGCTGCTGCTCGGCTCGATCGTCGGCCTGGCGATGATCGCCCGCCACGGCGCGGCCGCCCGCAAGCAGGCGATCCCGTTTGGGCCGTTTCTTGCAGTCGGCGGCGTGGTCGGCTTGCTGGCGGGCGATCAGCTGGTCGACCTGTACCTCTCGACCTTCTCCTAGTTTCAAGTAGTTGCACGGCGAAAGTTTTCGGCGGAATCTGCCGATTCAGGGAATGCGCTCCGCACCGGGGCGAATGACATTCCCATGCAACTGACGAAACCGATCAACCTTCCGAAGCCCTCGCTCGGCTCGCTGGGCGCCCTGCGCCGCGGCAAGAAGAACGGCAGCCTCGCCGGCCTCAGCATCGAGGCCGGCAGCCTGGCGGTGGCCGGGGTGGCGGTCAACGGCAGCCCCCAGCTGACCGCCTCGGCCGTGCAGCCCCTGCGGCCTGGCGTCTTCCACGAGGGCGAGGTGATCGACCCCAGCGGGCTCACGGCCGCGGTCAAGGAGCTCTACTCGCGGCAGAAGCTGCCCAAGCAGGTGCGGCTCGGGATCGGCAACCAGCGGGTGATCGTCCGCGCCCTGCGGCTGCCCCTGATCGGGGACCCGAAGGAGATGGAGGCGGCGATCCGCTTCCAGGCCCAGGAGCAGATCCCGATGCCGCTCGACCAGGCGGTGCTCCAGCACCAGGTGGTCGGCGGCGTTCCGGCCGAGGAGGGGGCCACCCCTCAGGTCGACGTCGTCGTCGTCGCCGCCCGCCGCGAGATGGTCGCCTCCTTCCTCGAGCCGCTGCGCCGGGCCGGGCTCGAGCCCGCCGGCATCGACCTCTCCGCCTTCGGGATGATCCGGGCGCTGGCGCCGCTGGCCGCCCAGCCGGCGCAGGCCGAGGACGGCGCCGCGGCCTCCCAGGAGTCGATCCTCTACTGCAACGTCGGCGACGTGATGAACCTGGCGGTCGCCCGCGGCCGCTCCTGCCTCTTCACCCGCGTCTCGGGGATCGGGATGGAGTCGATGGTCGCCCGGCTCTCGACCGAGCGCGCCCTCAGCCCCGAACACGCCGAGCAATGGCTGCTCTTCGTCGGCCTGGAGACGCCGGTCGCCGAGATCCAGGGGGACCCCGAGATCGTCGCCGCCGCCCGGCGGGCGAACGAAGAGGGGGTCACCGCGATGGTCGACGAGCTGCGCCTCTCCCTCGATTACTACCGCGCGCTCGACAGCGCCGTCCCGGTCTCGCGCGTCGTTCTCTGCGGGACGGGCAGCGCGATCGCGGGCCTCGCCCCGGCGATGGAAGAGCAGGTCGGGCTGCCGATCTCGGCGCCGCGTCCGGCGGCGCTTTCAGGGCTCGACGAGGCCACGGCGGCGCGGCTGGTGCTGCCGCTGGGCCTGGGACTGGAGAGCTGAGGCATGCGTCCGATCGACCTCACTCCCTCGGAGATGCGCCAGGGCGCCCGCGCCCCGATGCGCACCGGCCCGATTCCCTACATCCTCCTCGGCGCCCTCGTCGCCGTCCTCGCCGGCGTCGCCCTGCTGGTCACCACCGGCAACCAGGTCTCCGAACGGGAAACCGAAGTGGCGCAGTTGAAGCGCGAAGACTCGGCCGCCAAGCAGGAAGCCCGCCGGCTGGCGCCCTATGTGCAATTCCAGACCCTGCACGAACAGCGGCTGGCGACGGTCTCCAGCCTCGCCGACAGCCGCTTCGACTGGGAACGCGTGGTCCGCGAACTCTCCCTGGTCCTTCCCGCCGACGTCTGGCTGACCGAACTGAAGGCCTCGGCTTCGGCTGAAGCCGAAGGGGGCGACAGCGGCCTGCGGAGCTCGATCGCCGGTCCGGCGATGGAACTCGAAGGCTGCGCCGTCGGTCAGGAGTCGGTCGCACGCTTCGTCACCGTGCTGAAGGACATCGACGGGGTCACCCGCGTCGCCGTCGCCTCCTCTGAACTGCCCTCCAGCGGCGAAGGGGAAGCCTCCTCGGAAGGCGGGGAATCCGAAGGCGGGAGCGAGTGCCGGACGCGCAAATACATCGCCAAATTCAGCATCGTCGTCGCCTTCGACGCCGCTCCGGTCCCGATCACCGCCGAAGGCGAAGGCGAAGCTCCGGCGACCGCGACTGAAACGGCGGAAACGACCTCGACCGAAACCGAATCGACCGAAGGCGAAGAAGGATGAGCCAAAGCAATCGCATCATCGTCGCCATGCTCGCCCTCGTCGCCCTCGCGATCGGGTTCTGGATGCTGCTTCTCAGCCCGAAGAAGGAAGAAGTAAGCAAACTCGACCAGCAGGTCGCGAAACAGGAACAGCTTCTCTCTGCCCACCAGGCGGAAGCCCAGCGAGGCCTTGCTGCGCAGAAGTCCTTCCCGAGCGCCTACCGGGACCTCGTAGTGCTCGGCAAGGCCGCGCCGGCCGACGACGACACCGCCTCGCTGATCGTGCAGTTGAGCCAGATCGCACGAAGCTCGGGGGTGCGGTTCGAGACCTTCGTTCTCGCCCCCGCCAGCGGCGGCGAATCGAAAGCCCCCGAACCGGTTGCGGCTCCCGAACCAGGGCAGCCCTCCTCCTTCGTCTCGCCAACCGAGGTCGCGGCCTCGACGATGCCGATCGGCGCCTCGATCGGCCCGGCCGGGCTGGCGGTGATGCCGTACACGCTCACCTTCAAAGGCAACTTCTTCAACGTCGCCGACTTCATCCACGGGCTCGACTCGCTCGTTCGGTCGAACAACGAAAAGGTCGAGGTGACGGGCCGCCTGGTCACGATCAACGGGTTCACCCTCACCGAAGACAGCGTCAAGAGGTTCCCTGCCCTGGAAGCGAGCTTCACGGTCACCACCTTCCTCGTCCCCCCCGAACAGGGAGTCACCGCGGGGGCCACCCCGAGCAGCCCCGAACCTTCGACCACCCAGGTCTCGACGACGATCGGAGGGACCCCGTGAAGCGGCTCGGCCCGGAGCTGAAGATGCCGAAGTTCAAGGGCGGCGAGACGAAGGTCCCGCCCTTCCTCGCGGACCTCTACCACGACATCCGCGACCGCGGGCTGCTGCCCGTGATCGCGCTGATCGTCGTCGCGATCCTCGCCGCCCCCGTCCTGCTCAAGGACGAAAGCGACAAGGCATCCGCGCCGCCCGCTCCGCCCGCTGGAAACCCGGGCATCGCGGGCGCTTCCGCCAAGACCCTGACCGTGGTCAAATCCTCACCGGGGCTGCGCGACTACAAGGAACGCCTGCGGCGTCGCGAGCCTTCGAACCCCTTCAGGCAGCACTACACGGGCCCCGTCCTCCAGGGCTCGCAACTCAACGAAGCCAGCACGACGACCTCGACGGTCGAAGAAGGCTCGAGCAGCGGCCCGGAAGCTCCCTCGTCGAGCGGCGGCACGGTCACGACCACCACGCGGCACCGGCTGATCTTCTTCTCCTTTGCGGTCGACGTGCGGATCGGCAAGGTGCGGACGAAGCCGGACGGGACGCTGGAAAAATCGGAACCGGAAGACCGCGAAAAAGTGCTCGCGCCGGCCGCGCTCCCGGGGGAGAAGACCCCGGTCGTCACCTATCTCGGCCTCGGCGACAAGGGCCACAACCCCTTGTTCATGGTCTCCGAAGAAGTCAGCGCCGTGTTCGGCGAAGGCAAGTGCGTCTCGGGCACCGGTCGCTGCCAGCTGATCGAACTGGAACCGGGGATCCCGGAGATCTTCGAATACGGCGAAAACAAGGTTCGCTACAAGATCAACGTGCTCAAGATCGTCCCCGTCGTCACTCATAAATCCTGATCCCAGCGCCGTTTCCCCAAGGCTTCAGTAAGTGAAGCCATGGCGCTACACTTCTTGAAGCGAGATTGGTCCCACCGCCTTTCTCCTTCCGATCATGAGTGCCGAGAGCAACTCAACCTGCCCCGTCTGCAAGACCGCCGAAGTTGTTTGCGGGAAGTGGACGCTGCTGCTGATCCGCGACCTGGCCGAGGGCAACGCCCGCTTCTGCGAGCTCGAGCGCTCGCTGGAGGGGATCAGCCCCCGGACCCTCTCCCTGCGCCTGCGGGCGCTGGAGGAGGAGGGCGTCGTCGAGCGCCACACCTACCCCGAGGTGCCGCCGCGAGTCGAGTACGCGCTCACCGCCAAGGGCAAGGCCCTGGTGCCGCTGGTCGAGGACATGCGCCGCTACGGCATGCGCTGGCTGCTGGGCGACGCGGCCGACGCGCGTCAGCCCGCCGCCGTCTAGTTACCGCCTGCAAGCGTTTGTGCAGGCGCAGGAGGGCTCACGCCCGAGCGGAAGCCTGAGCCGTGCGGGATTTCCTCCTCAACGAATCGATCAAACGCCTTGCGACCGAGGCCGCGACGCGGTTGAGCTCCCTGGTGGCGATGGGAGAGGAGATTCCCTTCGACGTCGCCGCCGACGGCGGCGACGATTCGGCCTTCTACAGCTACGTGCCGATGACCGGTCGCTACGTCAGCGAGCACGCCGAGGAGCTGCGTCGGCTGCCGAGCTTCGGGCCGGCGCGGGAGGCGACCGTGGAAGCCGGCGTCGCCGCTCCCTATCTGGAGGCGCGGGGGCAGGGCGTTCCCGCCGACCCGGGCGCCCGGGCCGAGCTGATGCTGATCACGTTCTTCGCCGAGCTTTGGGAAGGATCCGCGGGCTTCGTGCTCGATCGCGAGCGCCTGGAGGCGGCGCTGGCGACCCTCGACGCCGAATCCCGCGACGCCGACGAGGCCGAGGTGCTGATGGTCCCGCTCGTCGGCCTGCGGATGCCGATGCCGCGGCTGCAGCTGCCGCACGACGTCCGCATCGTCCGCGCCGACTCGATCGAGGCCCCGGTCGAGTCGATGCGCAGCGAGGGCATGGGTCGCGCCGCCTGGGAGCCGCAGTACCTGGCCGTCGCCGAGCAGGATCCCGAGGGCGGGGTCGAGAGCGCCCTGCAGCAGCTGCGCGAGCTGATCAGCGTGATGAGGATGTTCAAGGGGGGAGGGATCGGCCTCGGCCCCTACGCCTTCGCCCCCACCGGCGAGGGCTGCTGGCGGCGGATCGCCACCGGCGCCCCGGCCACCCGCCCTGGCGGCTACCGCCTCGACGAGGAGGAGGGCGAAGAGCTGATCGAGTTCTGCGCCGCGCTGGAGGCCCGGCCGGACCCCGACAACGCCCTCACCTGGGCGGTCGGGCGCTTCGAGATGGGCTGCGAGCGCGGCACCGCGCTCGAGGGCCTCAGCGACCACCTGCTGGCGATGCGCGCCGTGCTCGAGGGGCACGGGCCGGTCGGCGCCTCGCTGCCGCTGCGCGCGGCGGCGCTGATCGCCGACGAGGAGATGGACCGGATCGAGGCCGGCGAACGGGTCGAGGAGGTGCTCGGGCTGGAGCGGGCGATGATGAACGGCCGTCCCGTCGAAGGCGCCGTCGCGCTCGCGACCTGGCTCGAGGAGAACGCCCGCAGGTTGCTGCGCCAGGCGGCCCTTGGGGAGCTCGGCAACGACCTCAGCACCGTCGCCGACGAGACCCTGATCGTCAGCGGCCTCGCCGAAGGCGACGCCGAGATCATGGTCTCGGCCGAGGAGACGGCGCCGGAGCCGGACTTCGTCCCCGAGCCCGAGTCGGAGGAGATCTCGATCGAAGCGGTCGAGCCCCTGCCTTCCGCCGAACTTCAACTGCCCGTCGACGCACTACCGGAGGAGGAGTACGTGGAGCAGGAGACCCGCATCATGGAGCCGGTCCCGGCCGAGGACGAGATCAGGATCACCGCCACCCCGTGGCTGGAGGAGGTCTCCGATCCGCGCGGCGGCGAGACGATCGACTGGCCGGCCGACTCCGACCGCGACATCCAGCACCGCGAGAAGATCGACACCCCCCGCGTGCGCCATCTCTTCCCGGTACCCGAGGACGCCGACTGGGAAGTCAGCCACCTCGAGTTCGAGTACTCGCGCGGCCGCGCGCGGCAGTAGTCGCAACTAAAATTGCGGCACCTCTCCTGAGAGATGCTTAACATCTCGATTCGAGATGAACAACATCGCGAATCGAGAAGTTGCAGAACGCGTTCTCGAAGCTCTTGGCGAGCATCTGGATGCGGCTGAAGAGGCCTTCGATCTCGTAGTGGTCGGCGGCTCGGGTTTGCTGGTTCTCGGGATGATCGACCGGTCGACCCAGGATGTGGACCTTGTCGCCCTCAGAGCAGGGTCGACCTTGGAGAAGCCTGTACCACTTCCCGCTCCCCTGCGAAAAGCTCGCAATCGGGTGGCACGAGATTTCTCCCTTCCGGAGCATTGGCTCAATCCTGGCCCGGCCAGCTTGCTGGACTTCGAGCTTCCCGACGGATTCCTCGACCGGGTCGAGTCGCGTCGGTACGGAGGTCATCTCACCGTCCACTTCGCTTCGCGGCTCGACCAGATCCATTTCAAGCTCTATGCAGCCGTAGACGCCGGCCCTGGGAAGCACTCCCGGGATCTAGAGGCTCTTGAACCAACCTCGGAGGAGCTGTTGCTGGCCGCGCGCTGGACCCGTACCCATGACCCCTCGCCAGGTTTCGAGGGAGTGTTGCGCCGCGTTCTCTCTTACTACGGAGTGAACGATGCAGATTTCTAGGCTGAGGCAAGAGCTCCAAGATCACCTTGTCGATTTCGTGTGGTCGCAGTGGGGCCAGATGGGGATGCTTGCTTCCTCGTCTCGGACCGATCCGTGGGCGGCGGATCCCGAGGCCCTTCTGCTTCTCACCTTTGAGATTGGCCGGGAAGAACCAAGGCTCTTCGATGAGACGCTCGATTGGCTCCTAGTAAACGAGCGCTTGGTCAGCCTTCATCGCTTGCGGAACCTCGCTGTGGGCGAGGAGGATCAGGCCCTTTCCAGGGCGGTGATTCAGTGGCTTGGTCAGTGGCGGCGAAAAAACGAGCAGCAGCTTCCGGCGGAACTCGACTCTCGGCTGGACGTGGTCCCTCTTTTCCTCCGCGAGAGGATCCCGGTGGAGCGGGCCGACCCTGCTTTTCGCGCCAACGGGTTTCTCAAGAGTTGGCACGAGCCGGCCCGTCGATCTGTGCAGCCGGACCTGAGGCTACCCATCAACTTTGCCTTTCGAATGCGAAGCCTGCTTGGAGTGGGGGCGCGGGCAGAGGTGGTGCGGGTGCTTCTGACCGTGGACGCGCCTGCGTTGTCACTTCAAGCGATTGCCGCCAGCAGCGGCTTCAACAAGCGCAACGTGCAGGAGGCGGCTGCTGCTTTGCGGGCGGCTGGAGCCGCTAACTCCTGGACCCTGGGAAATGAACAGCGTTTCGATCTTCCACGGGAGGCCTGGCTTCAGATGCTCTCCCTCGATCGTCCACCGCTCCAGGTTGACTGGCCCCAGCTGTTCCATGCATTGCGTTTGCTGCTGCGGTGGCTTCGCGATCCCGAGACCGAGCACCTCTCGGATTACATGCGGGCGAGCAACGCTCGGGAGCTTGTCGAGGAAATGAGCAAAGACCTTCTATTCGCCGGGCGCACTGCCGGTCCAGCCGCCGCGACCGGGGACGAGTATTGGTCTGCCTTCGAAGCTTGGGTTCGCGAGCTAGCTGCGACGCTGGGTTAAGCCCGACCCGCCGCCATCTCGACTCGCTCCTCCGCGGTTGCGAAGAGGTAGCGGTCGATCTCGGTGAGGCCGTGGAGGTCGTGGACGTCCTCGTCCAGGTAGGGGACGCGGATCACGCAGCTGGTCCGGAGCTCGGCGGCGAGGTGGTCGATGTTGCGGGCGTCGCGCTCGGAGAGGGCCTGGTAGTCGGCGAAGTTCTCGGCGACGCGCTTGGCCAGCTTCTCGTCGCCGAGCTTCTCGGCGAGGGCCTCCGGCAGGTCTTCGACCTCGGTCCGCAGCTCGTCGGCGGGGTAGTGGACCTTGTTGACGATGACGCCGCCGAAGGGGAGCTTCGCCTCGACCAGTTTGCGGTGGAAGTAGACGGCCTCGTCGATCGGCTCGCCCTGCGGGCCGCAGACGACGAGGAAGCAGGTCTCGGGGTCGGCGAGGAGCTTGTTCACGCGCTTGGCGCGGGCCTGGAAGCCGTCGACCATGCCGCTGAAGGCGTTGAAGAACTCGGCCAGGTCGGCGAGGAGGTCGAAGCCGACGATCTTCTTGAAGATGCCGAGGGCGACGGAGACGCCGCGGCCGGTCACCTTCGCCGCCAGCCCGGTCGGCTTCATGAAGACGCGCAAGGATTTGCCCTCGATGAACTGGGTGAGGCGTTTCGGCGCCTCGAGGAAGTCGAGGGCGTTGCGCGTGGGCGGGGTGTCGAGGACGAGCAGGTCGAACCCGCCTTCGGTGTGCAGCTCGAACAGCTTCTCCATCGCCATGTACTCCTGCGAGCCGGCCAGGGCGCTGGAGATCTGCTGGTAGATCCGGTTGTCCAGAACCCGGTCGCGGGACTCCTCGTCGGGCGCCTGGCGGGCGATCAGCTCGTCGAAGGTCGCCTTCGCGTCGAGCATCATCGCCCACAGCTCCCCCTTCATCTCCACGCCCTGCTCCTCGATCAGGGCGGGGTCGACTCGGCGCGCTTCGTTGCCGAGCTCCTCGAGCCCGAGCGAGTCGGCCAGCCGCTTCGCCGGATCGATCGTCAGCACGCAGACCTTCAGCCCCTGCGCCGCCATCCCGGTCGCGATCGCCGCCGAGGTCGTCGTCTTGCCGACCCCGCCCGAGCCGGCGCAGATGCAGATCGACTTGCCCTCGAGGACTTCGTTCAGCGACGCCATCAGCCGAGCTTCCCCGCCAGCTTGCGGGCCGCCTCGACGTCGAGCTCGGGCTCGAAGAGGAAGGGCAGGGTCTTCACGGGGGCGCTGACGCCCTTCTTCAGGCGCGAGAGCTGCTGGCGCTGCGAGCGCGCCCGCCCGTGCTCGGAGAGCGCCGCCCGCGCCGCCGCCCGGGCGGCGCCGTTCTCGTTCTCGGCCAGCGCCGAGAGCTTCTCCGCCTCCTCCTTCTTGAACCGCTCGGGGTAGAGGCCGTTGAGGTAGACGCGGTCGACCGCGACGCCGACCTCCTCCCGCAGGTCCCGCTCCAGGGAGACGGACTCGTTGACCGGCATCTCCTCCGGCAGGGCGACGATCGCGGTGCCGGTGTGCTCGTGGTCGGTGATGAAGCGGTCGAGGGTCTGCGCCTGGGAGTGGATCGGCCCGACGCGGGCGATCGAGGCGAAGGTGCGCGGCGTCTGCAGGAAGCCGACCCCGTGCCCGGTCGCCGGCGCGTCGACGATCACCAGGTCGTACTTGCGGCCGCTCTTCACCTTGCGGTCGAGCTGCGCCAGCTCCCAGATCTTCCCGATCGTGACCAGCTCCTTCAGCCCCGGCGTCGCCGCGGCGAGGTAGTTGAAGATGCGGCTGCGGAAGAGCATGTCGCGCATCGCCCGCACCTTCAGCTGCAGCAGGACGTACTCGCGCATCGACTCGTCGGGATCGATCGAGATCGACCAGAGGTTCTCCTCCATCTCGACCTCGTGGAAGCCGACTTCGGTGTGGGCGAACATCCGCGAGGCGTTCTCCTGCGCGGCGACCTCGCAGACGATCGTCCGCTTGCCTTCGGAGGCCGCGCGCAGCCCGAGCGCCACCGCCACCGTCGTCTTGCCGACACCGCCCTTGCCGGTGACGATCACCAGTCGCTTGTCTAAGAGGTCGGGGATTGGCTGATTCCTAGCAATTTCGGAGGCCGGCAGGAAAAGCGAGGTCCCATACGAATATCCGCGCAATGGGATTTCTAAGCCGCAAGAAGCCAAAGTCCGCTCCCGTCGAGATTCAGGAGGAGCACCCGATCGTCGACGAGCTCCACGAGATGGAGCAGGCCGTGCCCGAGAGGGTCGCGGAGCAGCCTCGGACCGAGATCGAGGACATTCCCCAGCCGGCGGTCGACGAGGAGCCGGAGGAGGCTCCCCTCAACGCCGCCGAGCCCGAGCCGGAGCCGGAGGAATCTCCCGAGGCCGAGGGGGACGGGCGGATGAAGGCGATCGACCTGATCGCGCCTACCCGGTTGGACTTCCTGGCGGAGAAGGAGACTGCGGAGCGGGAGCCGGTGAAGACGGCCGAGGTGATCGCCTTCGCCAACCAGAAGGGCGGGGTCGCGAAGACGACCACGACCCTGAACCTCGCCGTCGCCTTCGCCGAGTCCGGCTACCGCGTCCTCTGCATCGACCTCGACCCGCAGGGGAACCTGACGATGAGCCAGGGGATCGACCCCGACAAGGTCGAGAGAAGCCTCTACGACGTCCTCGTCAACGACATGCCGATCTCCGAGATCATCGTCAAGCGGGAGATCGACATCGCCGTCGCCTCGATCGACCTCGCCGGAGCCGAGATCGCGATGAGCACCAAGATCGGCCGCGAGCGCTCGCTGGAGAAAGCGCTGAAAGAGGTCGCCGGCGACTACGACTTCGTCTGCATCGACACGCCGCCGAGCCTCGGCCTGCTGACGATCAACGCGCTCACCGCCGCCAACAAGGTGATCGTCCCGGTCCAGTGCGAGTACCTCTCGATGCGCGGCCTGGTCCAGCTCCAGAACACGCTGCGGATGATCCAGGAGAACCTCAACCCCGACGTCAAGATCGAGGGGATCCTGCCGACGATGCTCGACTCGCGGACGATCCACGCCAAGGAGGCGGTGGAGATCCTCGAGGAGAACTTCGGCGACCTCGTTTTCCAGTCCCGGATCAAGAAGGCGATCAAATTCGCCGAGGCCCCCGTCAAAGGCGCCTCCGTGCTCAAGTACGATTCGGCTTCGAGCGCCGCGAACTACTACCGGGATCTGGCGAAGGAGGTTCTGTCCCATGGCTCGCCGTAACAAGCGCGCAAGCATGCGCGAGGGGCCGCTTTCCGACCTCTTCAAGTCGACCTCCGAGGACGCGCCGATCGATCCGCCGGAGGCGCCGCGGTACGGCCGGGAAGACCCGGCCGAGGCGCGCAGGATCGAGCAGGAGGAGGCCGCGCCGGCTCCGCCTCCGCAGGAGGAACTCGCCCCCGAGCCAGCCGCGGAAAAGCCCATCCAGGCCGACGTCCCCCTCCGCCAGGACGAGGCCCCGGCCCTCTACGACCAGGATGAGATCGAGAGCTCGGCCGAGTCCGCGCCCGAGCGGCTGAAAAGGGTCTTCAACGAGGAGCCGCTGCCGCGGCGGGAGCAGTTCTCGACCGAGAACCCGCGCTACGGGCGCGAGGAGCCCGCTTACGAGCCGCCGGGAAGCGGCGAGCCGCACCAGCCGGTGATCAAAGTCGTCGGCGTCGGCGGGGCCGGCGTCAACGCCGTCAACCGCATGGTCGACGCCCGCATCCCCGGGGTCGAGTTCATGGCCGTCAACACCGACCTGCAGTCGCTGCAGCTCTGCGTCGCCGACGTCACCGTCCACATCGGCGACGAGCAGACGCGCGGCCTCGGCGCCGGCGCCGATCCCGAGGTCGGCCACCGCTCCGCCTTCGAGGAGCAGGACAAGATCAAGCGCCTGCTGAAGGGCTCCGACATGGTCTTCGTCGCCGCCGGCGCCGGCGGCGGCACCGGTTCGGGCGCCGCCCCGGTGGTCGCCCGCCTCGCCCGCGAGGTGGGGGCGCTGACCGTCGGCATCGTCACCAAGCCGTTCAGCTTCGAGGGCAGCCGCCGCGGCGGTCAGGCCGAAAAGGGGATCGAGGAACTGGCCGCCGAGGTCGACACCCTGATCGTCGTCCCCAACGACCGCCTGCTCGACGTCCTCGACCAGCAGACCTCGATGGTCGAGGCCTTCAAGGTCGCCGACGACGTCCTCCGCCAGGGCGTCCAGGGAATCTCCGACCTGGTCACCCTGCCCGCCGTGATCAACCTCGACTTCGCCGACGTGCGGTCGATCATGTCCGAAGCCGGTCGGGCCCTGCTCGGGATCGGGATGGCCTACGGCGACGACCGCGCCGTCCTGGCCGCCGAAAAAGCGATCTCCTCGCCGCTGCTGGAGACCTCGATGGACGGCGCCCGCTCGATCCTGCTCTCGATCACCGGGGGCGCCGACCTCTCGCTGGTCGAGGTCTCCGAGGCCGCCAAGGTCGTCGGCGAGGCCGCCCACCCCGACGCCAACATCATCTTCGGCGCCAACGTCGACGAGGAGCTCTCCGAGCAGATCTGGGTCACCGTCGTCGCCACCCGCTTCGACGGCCGCACGCAGCCGCCGCGTCGCGCCGCCGAGCCGACGATCCGCCGCACCAAAGACGCCGAGGCGGGCCGCCGCGGCCGCGGCCGCGATCGCGAGCTCGGCATCGACGTTCCCGAGTTCCTCCCTGGCTGACGCCACCCGGTAAAACCCGGCCGATGAAGGGAGTCGTCGCAGCCGGACACCCGCTCACCGCCGAGGCCGGCGCCGCCGTCCTGCGCGAGGGCGGCAACGCGGTCGACGCCGCCGTCTGCGCGGTGCTCGCCTCCTTCGCGGTCGAGAGCCCGCTGACCGGGTTCGGCGCCGGCGGCCACATGATGGTCCACCTGGGGGGCGAGACGACCCTGATCGACTTCTTCGTCGCCGCCCCCGGGCTCGACGGGATCGAGCGCACCACCGAGCTGGTCCCCGTGCCCGTCCGCTTCGACGCCGAGACGACGCAGACGTTCTACGTCGGCCCCGCCTCCTGCGGCGTGCCGGGGACCGCCGCCGGTCTCGCCCACGCGCTGGCGCGCTTCGGGACGCAGCCCCTGCGCGACCTGATCGGGCCCGGGGTGCGCCTGGCCCGCGAGGGCGCCCCGGTCAACCGCGGGCAAGCCTACATCCTCGACATCCTCGGCCCGATCCACGAGCGGATGGCCGGGACGCGGGAGCTCTACGCACCGCGGGGACGGCGCCTCGGCGAAGGGGACGTCTTCCGCTTCCCCGAACTCGCCGACGCCCTCGAACGCTACGCGGCCGAGGGCCCCGACCTCTTCTACAAGGGCGAGATCGCGGCGGCGATCAGCGACTTCGTCGTCGGCCACGGCGGCCTGATCGGACCGGGGGACCTGGCCTCCTACGAGGCGATCGAGCGCAAGCCGATCGGCACCCCCTTCCGCGGCACCGAAGTCCTGACCAACCCGCCGCCCTCCTCGGGGGGGATCCTGATCTCCTACTGCCTCGGGCTGCTCGAGCGCCTCGGCCCCCGCAGCGGCCCCGAGCAGCTGGTCGCGGCGATGGCGGCGGCCAACTCGCGCCGCGACCTCGCCTTCGCCGAGTCCCTCTACGAGGAGGGGATGGAGGTCGCCTTCCTCGACTCGGCCGGGCTCGACCTCGCCGCCGCCGACCTGCTCGGCTCGACCACCCACATCTCGGTCCTCGACGCCGACGGCAACTGCGCCAGCGTCACCTGCTCCAACGGCTCCGGCTCCGGCGTGCTCGTTCCCGGAACCGGGGTGATCCTCAACAACATGCTCGGCGAGGAGGACCTCAACCCGGCCGGTTTCCACCTGATCGGGCCGGGGCGGCGGGTGCCGTCGATGATGGCGCCGACGGTGGTCCTGCGCGACGGTGAGATCGTCCTCGCCCTCGGCAGCGCCGGCTCCAACCGGATCCGCTCGGCGATCCTGCAGACGGTGGTGCGGGCGGTCGAGCAGGGCTACCCGGTGGCGGCGGCGATCGAGGCGCCGCGGCTGCACTTCGAGCAGGGGATCGTCCAGGCCGAGGCGGGGGTGGACGCCGAGGCGCTGAACCGGCTGGAATCGCGCGGTCTCGAGATCGCTCGCTGGCCCTCGCTCAACCTCTTCTTCGGCGGTCTCCAGGCGGTGGCCCGCGACCCCGCCGGCGGCGAGCTCAGCGGCGGCGGCGACCCCCGCCGCGGCGGGGCCGTCGCCTACGCCGACTGAGCCGGGACAATGCGCCCATGGCGGGTGGGCCCAAGATCGACTTCGAGGCCGAGGGGCTGCTGGAAGGCGTCGAGGGTCAGTCGCGGCAGGCGCGGCTGGAACTGCTCGAGCAGCTTGCGGGCGAAGGCTGCTCGCTGGAGGAGCTGAGGGAGGCGGTTGCGGCCGGTCGGCTGACCCTGCTCCCGGTCGAGCGGGCGCTGGCCGGGGAGGGCCCGCGCTACACCGCCCGCGAAGTCGCCGAGATCGCCGACCTCGACCTCGAGATGCTGCTGCGCTTCCGCTCGGCCCTGGGGATCCCGGTCCCCGACCCCGACGAGCACCTCGGCACCGACGCCGACGTCGAGGCGGCGCGGGCGATGAAGCGGTTCCTCGAGCTCGGCCTGCCCGAAGACGGGATGCTGCAGGTGGCGCGGACGATCGGGATGGGGACGGCCCGGATCGCCGAATCCAACCGCGAGCTGATAATCCGCACGCTGACCCAGCCCGGCGACACCGAGCGCGACGTCGCCCTGCGCTTCGCCGCCGCCGCCGAGTACATGCTGCCGCTGGCCGGCCCGACCGTCGTCTACGCCCTGCAGGCCCACCTGCTGGAACAGATCCGCCGCGACGTGATCGGCGCCACCGACATCGCCTCGGGGGAGCTCGGCGGCGCTGTCGAGCTGACCGTCTGCTTCGCCGACCTGGTCGAGTTCACCCGCCTCGGCGAGGAGATCGCCCCCGAGGAGCTGGGGATGGTCGCCGGCCGCCTCGAGGAGATGGCGACCGCCGTCGCCGAGCCGCCGGTGCGGCTGGTGAAGACGATCGGCGACGCGGTGATGCTGATCTCCCCCGAGCCGGAGCCGATGGTCGGCGCGGCGCTGGCGCTGATCCACGCCGCCGAGGCCGAAGGCCAGCAGTTTCCCTGGCTCCGCGCCGGCATCGCCAGCGGCCCGACCCTGCCGCAGGCGGGCGACTACTACGGCCGCGCCGTCAACCTCGCCAGCCGCATCACCAACGTCGCCCGTCCCGGCAGCGCCGTCCTCGACGAGGCGACCAAGGAGGCCGCCGGCGAGGGCTTCGACTACTCCTACGTCGGCGAGCGCCGCCTCAAGGGGCTCGACTACCGGGTGAAGCTGTTCCGGGCGCGGACCCCGGGCGAACGGAAGGACGGCGGCCGGCGCTAGGGCGCTAGGCCGGCTTCCGCGCCGAGACCAGGAGGTTGTAGAAGAGCTCGGCCGGGAGGTGGGGCTCGAGCACCTTGGTGTCGACCTTCTGCAGGGCGATGTAGCTGTTGAAGGCGAAGCGGCGCCAGCCGAAGGAGATCGACTCGGGCTCGGCGCTCGACTCGACCGTGCGCAGCCCCCAGCCCCAGGCATTGGAGAGGAGCTCCTCGCCGCCGACGCGGCGCTGCTCGAAGCCGGCGTTCTTGAGCAGGCGGCGGAGGTCGGCGGGGGCGAAGGCGTGGACGTCGACCTCGCCCTCGAGCGAATGCCCCTCCGACTGCTCGTGCTCGGGGGTGCTGCGAACATGGGCGCCGATCGCCCGCCGCCAGGCCGGCGCCAGCGCCAGGCCGGCGCGCTTCGGCAATGCCGCCAGCCGGTCGCCGTAGCGGGAGGGCTCGCCGGCGAAGGCGATCATCCCGCCCGGCCGCAGGACGCGGCGGAATTCGGCGAAGGCCCGGTCGAGGTCGGGGATGTGGTGGAGGACGGCGTGGCCGAGGACGAGGTCGAAGCTCTCGTCCTCGAAGGGCAGGACCTCAGCCTCGGTCTCGACCGTGGTCACGCCCTCGATTCCGAGCGCCTCGGCGGTCGCCGCCAGACGCTGCAGCATCCCCGGCGAGATGTCGGTCGCGGTCAGCCGCTCGATCGCCCCGAGCTGGACGAGGTTGAGCGAGAAGTAGCCGGTGCCGGAGCCGATCTCCAGCGCGTCGCCGAAGCAGCGGCCCTTCAGCCCGCCCAGCGCCTTGACCAGCTTCAGGCGCACCTGCCGCTGGCCGACCTCGCCGAAGTCGATGCCCCACTTGGCGTCGTACTCCTCGGCGGCCGCGTCGTGGTAGCGGGTGTTGACGTCCTTGATGTGCTCGTGGGTGGCGGTGGGGGAGGCTGGCATGGGGCGGGAACTCTAATAGCGTCCCGCCCGTGGAGCGTCACTACCTCCAGTCGAACCAGCCGCCCGGGGTGCCGCCGCTGCCGTTGACCGGCGAGCGGACGCTGCCCGACGTGCCCGAGGAGAACTACTGGTTCCGGCGCCACCTGGTCGTCTACGAGTGGATCGCGGGGCGGGTTCGCGGGCTGCGGGCGGTCGACATGGCCTGCGGCGAGGGGTACGGCTCCGACGTCCTCGCCGGGACGGCCGCGAGCGTCGTCGGCGTCGACGCCAACCCCGAAGCGCACGACCACGCGCGGCTCCGCTACCGGCGCCCGAACCTGCGCTTCGAGCGCGACCTGGTCGAGAGCTTCTCCGAGCCCTGCGACGCCGTCGTCTTCCTGCAGACGATCGAGCACGTTCAGGACCCGAGCGCGATCCTCGAGCACTTCAAGTCGATGCTGGCGCCGGGCGGCATCGCCTACGTCTCGACCCCGAACCTGCTGACGCTGGCGCCGCCGGGGGCGGAGAAGTCCGACAACCCCTGGCACGTCAAGGAGTACCGGGCCGAGGAGTTCCGGGCGCTCTGCGAGGCGCACTTCCCGCGGGTGGAGATGTTCGGCCTCTTCCATGCCGGCAAGCTGCGCGCCCACGAGCTGGCGATCGGGCTCGGCTGGGACTCGGTCCACAAAGCCCTGCGGCTGACCAAGCCCTTCTACGACCGCTTCACCCCGGCGATCGCCGCCTCCGACTTCCGGCTGCGACCGGCCGAGCTCGACCGCTCCCTCGACTTCCTCGCGGTCTGCCACTCGGGTTGATGGACCGAGAGGGGACGGCCGGGGACCTGGCGATCGTCCTGCACAGCCACATGCCCTACGTCGAGGGCTTCGGCACCTACCCCTTCGGCGAGGAGTGGCTGTTCGACGCGGTGATCCGCTCCTACCTGCCGGTGCTGGAGGCGGCGCGGGACCTGACGATGACGGTGACGCCGGTGCTCGCCGACCAGCTCGAGGACGCGGGGGCGGCCGAGCGCCTGCGGCGGTTCCTGGTCGAGTGGCGGATCGGCGCGGCCGAAGCGGATCTGCCGCAGGTGCCGGAGGAGTGCCGGGCCGCCTGCGAGGGAGAGCGGCAGCGCTACGCCCACGCGCTGGAGCTGCTCGAAGCGGCCGGCGGCGACCCGCTCGTCCCCTTCCAGCGAGCGGCGGCGGAGGGCCGGGTCGCCCTCGCCGCCTCCGCCGCGACCCATGCGGTCCTGCCGCTGCTGGCGACGGCGGAGGGGGTGCGACTGCAGCTGGAGACGGGGATTCGCTCGCACCGCCGCCGCTTCGGCTGGGACGGGGGGCTCTGGCTGCCGGAGTGCGCCTACGTTCCCGGGCTGGAGGACGAGCTGGCTGCGCAGGGGGTGCGCTGGTTCTGCGTCGACCAGAGCCGGCACGCCGAGCCGCTGGAGGCGCTCGGGCCGGTCGCGACCGGGGCCGGCCCGACGGCGCTGCCGATCGACTGGGAGGCGATCTCCTGGCTCTGGTCGCTCGGCGGCTATCCCTCCGACCCCGCCCACGCCCAGTTCGCCGGCAAATCCCTGCGCGGGATCCGAATCTGGCGGGTCGGGGGAGGCGCCTACGACCCCGATGCGGCGGCGGCGGCGGCGCGGCGCCAGGCCGGGGAGTTCCTCGCCGCC
Organism: Solirubrobacterales bacterium; assembly: GCA_025936755.1. Taxonomy (GTDB): domain Bacteria; phylum Actinomycetota; class Thermoleophilia; order Solirubrobacterales; family 70-9; genus VAYN01. Next base: position 45,730 of record JAICSS010000017.1, read on the forward strand.
GCCGCGGAGCGGCTGCGCGCCTACGCCGAGAGCCGCGGCCGTCGCGGCCTGCTCGTCTTCGCGATCGACACCGAGCTGCTCGGGCACTGGTGGTCGGAGGGGCCGATCTGGCTGCGCAGCGTGCTCGAGGGTGCGGAGGCGGCGGGGATCCGGCTGCTGACCGTGCCGCAGGCGCTGGCCGAGCACGAGCCGGTCTCCCGGCCGCTGCACGCCTCGACCTGGGGCGAGGACAAGGACCTCGGCACCTGGGACTCGCCGCCGGTCGCCGACCTCGCCTGGGGCGCGCGGCGGATGGAGCTGCGCCTGCTGCGAGCGGTCTCAGGGGGCCTGCGTGGCGAGCGCCTGGAGCGGGCGGCGCGCGAGCTCCTCGCCGCTCAGTCCAGCGACTGGGCCTTTCTCGATCAGCGCAAGCAGGCCGGCGATTACGCGTATCAACGGGCGACCGATCACTCACGGGCCCTGTTGGAGGCCATAGACTGCGACCGCCCCATCGATCCGCGTATGCGTTCCCTCGCCCCGGACCTCAGCCTCGCTCCGCTCCTGGAGCCCTAGGACAGCCACCAACCGGACCAGCCTCCTCGAACTTGACCCGCGTCCTGATCCTCTCCTGGGAGTACCCGCCGCTGATCGAGGGCGGCCTCGCCCGCCACGTGCGCAAGCTCTCCGAGGCGCTGGTCGAGCGCGGCGTCGAGGTGCACGTGCTGACCCGCGGCGGCGAGGAGTCGCCGGCGACCGAGGGCCGCGGCGGCGTCGTCATCCACCGCATCCGCGAGCCGAAGCGGCCGACCGACCTCGGCGAGTTCGTCGCCTGGATCGAACGGATGAACTCCGACATGCTCGCCGCCGGGGTCGAGCTCGGCGACCGCTACAGCTACGACCTCGTCCACGGCCACGACTGGCTCGTCGCCAACGCCTGCGACCACCTCGCCAAGCGCTTCGGCGCGCCGCTGGTGACGACCATCCACGCGACCGAGTACGGCCGCCACCAGGGCTGGGTCGACAAGCACCCGCAGACCTACATCCACGGGGTCGAGCGCTGGATCACCAACCGCTCCGACCGGGTCATCGCCTGCTCCCACTACATGCGCGAACAGGTCGCCGACATCTTCGGCGTCGAGGAGGGGCGGATCAGCGTGATCCCGAACGGGATCGACCCCGACGACCTGCCCGCCCAGCCGGCCGAGGAGCTGGCGCGCCTGCGCTCGGAGTTCGCGGCGCCCGGCGAGAAGCTGGTCCTGCTGATCGGCCGCCTCGTCTACGAGAAGGGATTCCAGCTGGCGCTGGAGGCGATGCCGCGGGTGCTGGAGGAGGCGCCCGGGACGCGCTTCCTCGTCGCCGGCTCCGGCACCCACGAGGCCGAACTGAAGCGCCAGGCGCAGGAGCTGGGGCTGATGGAGCACGGCACCTTCCTCGGCTGGATCGGCGACGACGTCCTGCACTCGCTCTACCGGATCGCCGACCTCACGGTGGTCCCCTCGATCTACGAGCCGTTCGGCCTCGTCGCGCTGGAGGCGATGGCCTCGGGCTGTCCCTGCATCGTCGCCGACACCGGCGGCCTGCGGGAGGTCGTCCCCCACGAGGAGGCGGGCCTGCGCTTCCGCGCCCACGACCCCGAAGCGCTGGCCGAGGTCGCGATCCGCGTCCTCTCCGACGACGAGCTCGGCCGCCGCCTGGTCGCCGAAGCCTACGAGCACCTGCGCCGCTTCGACTGGGGCGACGTCGCCGAGCAGACCGCCGCCGTCTACGCCGAGCTGGCCGGCGCCAAGACCGCGTAGGGCGCCTCCGCGTTCAGCAACCGTCGCGCCGCCGGGAGAGGCTGCGGTCGCTGATCGTGAAGCTGCCGTCGGCGCTGCTGGCGGGCGTCCAGTGGATGCCGTCGAGCAGCTCCAGCGGCGAGATCGAGAGGGCGCCGGCGAGCTTCATCAGCGTGTCGGCCCGGGCCAGGCGCGTCCCCTGCTCGAGCATCCCGATCTCGGTCCGGTGCAGCGAAGCGAGCGCCCCCAGCTCTTCCTGGGACATCGCCGCCCGGCGGCGGCAGCGGAAGAGGTTGCGCCCGAACCTGACCGCCACCTCCTCCGACCGAATTCTCCCGTCGCGGGCCATGCAGGGACTGTTCCTCAGACGGTTCATTGTCGGCCAGACAATACATTTCCATCCTGACGGACTTCTTGCAGGAGCTACTCGTCGCGGCCGGCGTACTGCTGCGGCTGCATCGTCGTCCAGGCGCCCGGATCCGGTTCGACCGGGCGCTTCCAGCGCAGATCCCGCGGGGCCTCGCGCATGCGGATGATCCGGGCCGGGATGCCGGCGACGACGGCGTTGGCGGGGACGTCCTTGGTGACGACCGCGTTGGTGCCGATCACCGAGTTGTCGCCGACGCTGACCCCGCGGAGGATGCAGGCGCCGTAGCCGATCCAGACGTTGTTGCCGACCTCGACGTCGCGCTTGTAGATGCCCTGGAGGCGGATCGGGCGCTCGACCTCGACGATGCCGTGGTCGAAGTCGATGAACATCGCCCGGTCGGCGATCACGCACTCCTCGCCGATCCGCACCCGCTGGTAGGCGGAGATCGTGCACTCCTGGCCCATCACCGTCTTGGCGCCGATCTCGACGACGCCCTCGTGACAGCGGATCTTGGTCTCGTCGCCGATCCAGACGAAGCGGCCGAAGCGGATCTCGCCCCGCGGCTCGACCTTCAGTTCCAGGCCCCGGCCGAGGAAGAAGGGCCCGTCCGAGCGCCAGCGCCGGCCGGCCGGCGTCAGCAGCCGCCGCCAGAGGTAACGCCAGAGGAGCCGCGCGTAGCGCGGGTTCAGCATCCGGTTGCGGGCCAGGAAGCGGAGCACGGCGGGGCAACTTTAGACTCAACCGGCCTGTGGCAGACGTCGCCAAATCCGCCTCGCTCGCCGAGCGCCTCCTCGCCGGCGAAAAGCGGGCGCTGGCGCGGGCGATCACGCTGATCGAGTCCGACGACCCCGCCGGCTGGGAGCTGGTCCGCGAGCTCTACCCGCGCACGGGCAAGGCGCGGATCATCGGCTTCACCGGTCCTCCCGGAGTGGGGAAGAGCACCCTGATCGGCGCCCTCACCGGCGAGCTGCGCAAGGCCGAGCGCGAGGTCGCGGTGCTCTCGATCGACCCCTCCAGCCCCTTCACCCGCGGCGCCCTGCTCGGCGACCGGATCCGCCTCACCGACCATTTTCTCGACCCCGGCGTCTTCATCCGCTCGATGGCCTCGCGCGGCGCCCTCGGCGGCCTCTCGGAGGCGGCCCTGCAGGTGGCGCTGATCATGGACGCCGCCGGCAAAGACGACGTCCTGATCGAGACCGTCGGCGTCGGCCAGGCGGAGATCGACATCGTCGACCACGCCGACACGATCGTGCTGGCGCTGATGCCCGGCTCCGGCGACTCGATCCAGGCGCTGAAGGCCGGGGTGATGGAGATTCCCGACGTGATCGTCGTCAACAAGGCCGACCACCCGATGACCGACACGATGGTCCGCGAGGTGCGCGGAGTCCTGGCGCTCTCCCAGGATCCCGAGGGCTGGAAGGTGCCGATCCTCCGCACCGAGGCCGCCCGCGGCGAGGGCGTCGAGGAACTGGCCGCGCAGATCGACGCGCACCGGAAGTTCATCGAGCAGGCGGGGACCCTGGCCGAGCGCCGGGCCCGCAACCTGCGCAGCGAGGTCCTCGGCATCGCCACCTCGCGGATGCGCCGCCGGCTCGAGCAGGCCGTCTCCGAGGACCCGGCGACCGCCGAGCTGCTCGACCGCGTGGTGCGGCGCGAGCTCGACCCGGCGACGGCGGCCGGCGAGCTGCTGGAGAAGCACGTCGATGGCTGAGGAGGGGGGGCTCTCGGCCGCCGAGGCGGCGAGCTGGCTCGGGGCCGAGGCCGCCGAGCTGGACGGCAGCTCGGTCGGCCAGGTGCAGGGCTTTTACGTCGACGCCGAGGGCGGCGAGCCGGTCTGGCTGATCGTCCGCCTCGGGCGGCGCCGTCGCGCCCGCGTCGTCGCCCTCCCAGCCGCCACCTGCGCGGGGGCGCCCTTCGGCGTCTGGGTCGCCCAGGAGGCCGACGCGATCCGCAGCGCCCCGGTGGTCGACCCCACGCGGCCCCTGCGCCGCGAGCACGAGTTGATGATCTGCGCCCACTTCGGGATCGGCGAGAGGGTCGGCCGGGCGGCGGCGGTCGCCGGGCGGGAAGAGGGCGGGATCACCGCCACCCCGCCGCACCCCGCCTGAACCGAAGCAGGCTTACACGCGATTTTTTGGCGCTGCTTGACCAGCGGCCACCTCTTACTGGAGATTTGAGTAATGAGGATCGCCTATGTGCTGGGGGGGCTGGCGGCAGCCGTATTCCTGCTCGCCGGTTGCGGGGGAGGAGGGACGTCGAACATCGCCGCCACCCATCCGGAAGCGGCCAGCACCTCGAAGCAGGAAACGACGGCCCCGAAGGGGGAAACCACGGTCCCGGAAGTCTTCAAGGACCGAGGGCCGCTCCGGTGCCCCACGCACTCCACGGAGATGCCGGTGACGCTGGATGCCGATCCCAACGCCGAGAACATAGGGACGGTGATGGCCGAGGCCGAGAAGCACTTCGAAGACGCCGGCCTGACGGTCTCCGTCGGGGGCCCGAAAAACTCGGCCCGGGCGGTGAAGTACGTCGCCCTCGGGATCGATGCGATCGGCGTCGCCCAGCAGCCGCAGGTCCTGCTCGCGACGGAAGAAGAAGTTGGAGCGCCCCTCCTCGCCATCGGCAGCGTGATCAAGCAGAACAACGCGGCGATGATCTGGCTGCCGAAATCGGGGATCGGAGACATCGCCGATCTCAAGGGGAAGACGATCGGCATCCCCGGCGTTCCCTTTCAGGAAGCCTTTCTCGGAGAGATCCTGTCGCGGGCAGGCCTCACGCTCGAAGACGTGGAAGTCAAGCGGACGAACTTCAGATCGATGGCCGCCCTGCTCGAAGGACGCGTGGACGCCATCTTCGGGGTCACCTGGAACGTCGAGGGGGCGGCGCTGGAAGCGAGGGGCGCCGAACCGGTGATCAAGCGGGCGCAGAGCCTGGGCATCCCCGGCTACGAAGAACTGGTGGTGATCGCCCCGGCCAAATGCGTGGCGAAGCACCCGGCCGTGTATCGCGACTTCATGAGGGCCCTCGCGAGAGGGCCGGAAGAGGTGCGGAACCATCACGGCGTGGCCGTGAGCTTGATCTCGGAGAACTATGGGTTCGATCCCCGGTTCCGCATGCGCACCGACGTGCGGGTTCCGCTCAAGGTGTCGGCGCCGCTGCTCTCCGCCGATGCCCACATGAACCTCGGTCGAGTGGCGCACCTGGCGGACTGGATGTACGAAAAGGGGATTCTCAAGCGGAAGCCGCCGGTCCGCCAGCTGTTTACCAACGACTACCTGGCGCCTTGAGCGCTGCTCCTCGAGGGGGATCCGGGATGAAGAACCACTGGCTCGCGGCACTGGCCCTCGTCGCCCTGCTGGCGGCCGGATGCGGGGGAGGGGGCGGAGCCGACACGAGCGAATCCGGGTCCGCAGAAGGCACCCAGGCGTCGAGCACCCAGAAGGGCCCCGACCTGGACAATCGAGAAGGGAACGAGCCCGAGACCGTGTGGGTGGCGATGGACGGCTTCGACAGCGCCGAAACGGTGTCGTTCCTGGTCGCCGAAAAACGCGGCTACTTCGCCCAGGTGAAGATCTCCCCCCTCACCCTCAGCCCGGTGACGCCGAGGTTGACGATTCCCGACGTCGTCAAAGGGCAGGACGTCGTCGGCGTTGCCTCCGGACCCGAGGCGGTTGCGGCAAGGGACCGGGGGGCGCCGATCGTGGTCGTCGGCAACGTGCTTCAGCGGGCGACGGCCGCCCTGATCTGGACGAAGGAATCGGGCATCACGGGCATCGCCGACCTCGAGGGCAGGACGGTCGCGATTCCGGGTCTCTCCTCGCAGAGGAGCCTGCTCGAACACATCCTGGCCGAAGAAGGGCTGGATCCGGCGAAGGTCAAAGTGATCAGCGTCGGCAACGACCTGGTCCCGGCCTTGGTCAAGGGACGGGCCGACGCCATCTTCGGCGGCTCCGGGAACGTCGAGGGGGTCGACCTGAGGTCACGGGGTTTCCAGCCGGTCGTGACCCCCGTCACCGCCCTCGGAGCTCCCGATTACGACGAACTGGTCCTGGTGGCGCGTCAGGATGTCGCGGAAGCGAACCCGAAGCTGATGGAGGACTTCGTCTCGGCCCTCGCTCGCGGCGCTGCTGCGGCGGCCGCGGAACCGCAGGCGGCGACGCGGGCCCTCCAGGGCTCCGGCGAAAAAAATCCCGAAATCAGCCGCCCGGCGATGAAGGCGCAGGTGGATGCCACGGTAGGAATGCTGTCGGGCAGCGGCCGCGTCGACCCGGCCCGCCTCCAGCGCCTGATCGACTGGATGTCCGAAAACAAGCTGATCGAAAAGGACTACCCGGCCGCGGAACTGCTGCCGGGCTCCTAGCCTGGGCCCTACAGCTGCAGGCTCTTGACCTGCAGCAGCTCCTCGATCCCGAAGCGGCCGTTCTCGCGGCCATGGCCGGACTGGCCGTAGCCGCCGAAGGGGGCGAGGGGATTGAAGGCGCCGCCGTTGATCTCGATCTGGCCGGTGCGGATGCGGCGGGCGACGGCGATCGCCCGCTCGGCATCGGCGGACCAGACGCCGCCGGCGAGGCCGTACTCGGTCGAGTTGGCGATGCGGACGGCGTCGTCCTCGCCCTCGTAGGGCTGGATCGCCAGGACCGGGCCGAAGATCTCCTCCTGGCCGATCGTCATCTCGGCCTCGACCTCGGAGAAGACGGTGGGTCGGACGAAGTAGCCGCGCTCGAGGCCCTCGGGCGGCTCGGCGCCGCCGCTGATCAGGCGCGCGCCCTCCTCGACTCCCTTCTCGACGTAGCCGCGGACGCGCTCGCGCTGGACCTCGGAGACGAGCGGCCCGAGCCGGGTCGAGGGCTCGAAGGGATCGCCGGGGGTGAAGGTCTCCGCCGCCGCCTTCGCCAGCTCCTCGGCCTCGGCCAGGCGCTGGCGCGGGACCAGCATCCGGGTCAGGGCGCTGCAGGTCTGGCCGCTGTTGAGGAAGCACTTGGCGACTCCGTCGGGAACCGCCTTCGCGAGGTCGGCGTCGTCGAGGATCACGTTCGGCGACTTGCCGCCGAGCTCCATCGCCACCGGCTTCACGGTCGCCGAGGCGAGCTCGGAGACGCGGCGCCCGGCGCGGGTCGAGCCGGTGAAGGAGACCATGTCGACGCCGGGGTGGGCGGCGATCGCCTCGCCGACGACCGGCCCGGTGCCGGTGACGAGGTTGAAGACGCCGGCGGGGAGGCCGGCGGCCTCGACGACCTCGGCGAGGAGGAAGGCGTTCAGCGGCGTCACCTCGCTCGGCTTCAGGACCACGGTGCAGCCGGCGGCGAGCGCGGGGGCGACCTTGGCGGCGATCTGGTTCAGCGGGTAGTTCCAGGGCGTGATCGCGCCGAGCACCCCGACCGGCTCCCGCAGCACCCGCGAGTTGCCGATCTCCTCTTCCCAGGCGACCTCCTCGATCAGCTTCGGCATCGAGGCGAACTGGGAGGCGGGCAGGCCCACCTGGATGATCCGGCTCAACTTCAGCGGCATCCCCAGCTCCTGGGTGATCGTCGCCGCGATCTCGTCGCCGCGCCGGTTCAGCCCTTCGGCGATCGCGGCGAGGTAGCCGGCGCGCTGCTCGTGCGGGGTCTGCGACCAGGACTCGAAGGCGTCGCGGGCGGCGGCGACAGCGCGGTCGGCGTCCTCGGGCGAGCAGCCCGGAATCGTCCCCAGCACCTCCTCCGTCGCCGGGTTGACGACCGCGATCGGCTCGGCTCCGCTCGGCGCCACCCAGGCGCCGCCGATGAAGATCCTGTCCTTGACCTGAAGCTCTGCCGCCGTAGCCATTTTCTCTCCTCCTCGGTCCCCCTCGCATATTTACTCCGTATAGTCTGAGTAGTGAGGCGGGAGTTCTCTTTCTCTTGTGCTGCGCTGATCGTAGCCGCCGTCCTGCTCGGCGGTTGTGGGGGCGGCCAGGCGGCTGTCGATACGACCCTCTCGACGACCACCCGGGAAGCGAGGCCGGAATTCGCCGGAAAGCCGAGCCCGACGTTCCCCCGGCAGCTGAACCTCTCCTACGACGGTCAGGTGACCCCCGCCAACGTCGCCATTCTGATGGCGGTGACAAAAGGGTTCTTCACCGATGTCGGGCTCACGGTGTATCCCAGCAGCCCGGTCATTCCGCGACGGCCGGTCAGCTATGTCGCCGCCTATACCGACGACATCGCGATCGCGCAACAGCCCCAGGTGGCCCTGGGCGAGGACCACGGCGCGCCCGTCGTCGCAGTGGGGAGCCTGATCTCGCAGCCGACCGCGGCGCTGATCTGGCTGAAGGAATCGGGGATTCGAACGATCGCCGACCTCAGGAACAAGACGATCGCGGTCCCCGGAATCCCGTACCAGGAACAGATGCTCGAATCGATCTTGGAACGAGCCGGTGTCAACCCCGACGACGTCGAAGTGATGACCTTCGGCTACAGGCTGTTGCCGGCCCTGTTGCATGGGAAGGCCGATGCCATCTTCGGAGGATCCTGGAATGTCGAGGGGGCGGCGCTGCGGGCCAGGGGGGTGAAGCCGGTGATCAAGCGGGTTCAGGATCTCGGGGTGCCCTCCTACGACGAAGTCATGGTCATAACCCGCGCCGATCGTGCGGCAAGGGAGCCGGGGGTGATTCGCAAGTTCATGTCAGCGCTGACCCGTGCGGTCAGGGCGGTGAAGAGAAACCCCGGGCTCGCCGCGAAGCTGGTCGAGAGCGGTCCGCACGAATTCCAGATCAGCAAGAAGGAAATAAACGCCCAGGTGCGGGCGACGTTGCCGCTCCTGTCTCCGACCGGGCATGTCGACCTCGATCAGGCTCGCAGGCTCACGAGCTGGATGCACGAGGAAGGCATGATCCAGCGCCAGCCCCCCGTCTCAGAGCTCTTCACCGACAAGTACCTCTCCGGGGGCGGCTGAGGCCGCTCCGGGTCCCGGCACCTGCTTGGCGTCCCGCGCGGTCAGCACCTTCCCGCAGCGTTCGCAGATGCCGCGCTCGCTGACGGTGCCGCCGCACTCCTTGTGGACGATCTGCCGCAGCGGCCCGCCGGGGTTGGGGGAGTAGCGGTCGCCCCAGTGCAGGAGGGCGATCAGCGCCGGCCAGAGGTCAAGGCCCTTCTGGGTCAGGAAGTACTCGTATCGGGGCGGGTTTTCCTGGTAGGCGCGCCGCTCGAGGATGTCTTCGTCGATCAGGCGCTGCAGGCGGGCCGAGAGCACGTTGCGGGCGATCCCCAGCGCCTCCTGCATCTCGCCGAAGCGGCGGTTGCCGTGCATTGCCGTGCGCACGATCAGCAGCGACCAGCGCTCCCCGATCACCTCCAGCGCCTTGGCGACGGAGTCGTCGAGGCCGGGATAGTCGCGACGCAGCACGTGTGAATCATCGCACACTAGGTTGCATCAAGCAACTATCTCCGCTAGGCTCGGCCAGTCCAGAGTTGCATCATGCAACCGAGCGTTTGGAGGCCCGCAGATGAGGTTGATCCCACGACACAGGCACAACCGGCGCCCCAGGGGACCGCGAATCTCGATCAGCGAAGCCGAGATCAGCGCCGACCTGCACTACCCGGCGAGCCAGCCGCGCGCGGCGCCTGCCGGGGATGGCCGGAGGCCTTCGGTCAGATGAGCGAAAACGGCGTGGTCACCGCGCCCGAGGGCACGGCGGCGGCCGTCGCCGAGGCGTTCGCGGCGGCCGGCCCCGACAACTCCCGTACAACTCCCGTAGCCCCCAGGCTGCTCGCCCACGGCGTCGCCACCTGCATGATCCTCGGGGAGGCCTAAGAAGCGTGCTGGCGGGCGAGCTCGACCAGGAGGCGGACGCCGAAGCCGTTGGCTCCGCTGCCGACGTACTCGCGGCCGATGTCCCAGGCGCTGCCGGCGATGTCGAGGTGCGCCCAGGGCACCTCGCCGACGAACTCCTCGAGGAAGGAGGCGGCGGTGATCGTCCCGGCCTTGCGCTTCTTCCCCAGGTTGGAGAGGTCGGCGACGGTCCCCTTCATCAGCTCCTTGTACTCGGGGTGCAGCGGCAGCCGCCAGGCCAGCTCCCCGGTCGCCTCGCCGGCCCGGGCGACCGCGGCGGCGAGCTCGTCGTCGTTGGCGACGAGGCCGGCGTAAGTCGAACCGAGAGCGACCTCCACGGCCCCGGTCAGGGTGGCGATGTCGACCAGCCGCTCGGCTCCGAGCTCGGCGGCGTAGGCGAGGGCGTCGGCGAGGATCAGCCGCCCCTCGGCGTCGGTGTTGTTGACCTCGACCGTCTTGCCGTTGTACTGGGTGATGACGTCTCCGGGCTTGATCGCGCTTCCGGAGGGCATGTTCTCGGTCGAGGGGACGACCGCGATCAGGTCGAGCGGAAGCTCCAGCTCGGCGATCGCGGCGACCGTCTCCAGCACCGCGGCGGCGCCGGACATGTCCATCTTCATCTCCTGCATCCCGGCGCCGGGCTTGAGCGAGATGCCGCCGGTGTCGAAGGTGACCCCCTTGCCGATCAGGCCGAGGGTGGGGGCCGAGCCGCCGCCGGCGTAACGCAGGACGATCATCTTCGGCTCCTCCGGGCCGCCCTGGCTGACCGCGAGGATGCCGCCCATTCCCTTCTCCTCGAGCTCGGAGCGGCCGAGGACATCGACCGAGAGGGAGTCGAAGCCGGCGGCGATCTCCTCGGCTCGCGCGGCGAGGAAGCTCGGCGTGGCGATGTTGGCCGGGGTGTTCTGCAGGTCGCGGGCCCGGTTCTGGGCCTCGGCGACGATCCGCGCGGTCTCCACCGCATCGGCGAGCTCGGCCGAGCCGAGGATCGTCAGCGACCCCAGCCGGGGCGCCTCGTCGTCGCTCTCGGACTTGAAGCGGTCGAAGCGGTAGGCGGCGAGGATCGCCCCCGTGGCCAGAGCCGCCGCGGCCGTGGCGTCATCCCCGCTGTCGGGCAGCGCCCAGGCGAGCGAGGCGGCCTCCAGCCGCTTCGCCTCCTTGGCGGCAAGCGCGGCGGCCACGCGCAGCCGCTCGGCGTCGAGATCGTCGCGATCGCCAAGGCCGACGACCAGCGTCGGCGGGAAGCCCTCCGGCCGCAGCAGCGAGAGCTTCTTGAAGCCGCCCTTGGCCGCGCCGGCGCCGTCAGCCGCGCCGATTCCGGCCGGCAGATCGGCTCCCTCGGGAAGCCCGATCGCCAGCAGATCGGCCTGGACGTCCTCCAGCTCCCCCTGCTCGACTCCGACCTTCATCGGCCGCGAGTCTACGCCCTGTCGGTATCGTCATCCGCTGGACCTGGCGGACAGGGGCCAGGCCAGCGAACTTCGGAAAGGAAAGGCAGTAGATGCCCAGCTCAGTGATTCTCGGAACCGCGCGCACGCCCTTCGGCAAGATGGGCGGCGGTCTCAAATCCCTCGACGCCACCGACCTCGGCGGCACCGTGATCGAGGCCGCTCTCGACCGCTCCGGCGTCGCCCCCGAGCAGGTCGAGCAGGTCGTCTTCGGCCAGGTGCTGCAGGCCGGCCAGGGCCAGATCCCCTCGCGCCAGGCCCAGATCAAGGGCGGGATCCCGAAGGAGGTCCCCTCGGAGACGATCAACAAGGTCTGCGCCTCGGGCATGCGCTCGCTCGGCCTCGCCGACCAGGCGATCCGCGCCGGCGACTCCAACGTCGCCGTCACCGGCGGCATGGAGTCGATGAGCCAGGCGCCCTACCTGCTGCCGAACGCCCGCTTCGGGTTCCGGATGGGCGACGTGCAGGCGCTCGACGCGATGACGCACGACGGGCTGACCAACCCCTTCACCGAAAAGCAGATGATCAACGAGGCGAGCGAGGTCGGCAACGAGCTCGAGATCACCCGCGTCGACATGGACCGCTTCGCCGAGCGCTCGCACCGGCTCGCCCACGAGGCGACCGAAGCCGGCCGCCTCGCCGAAGAGATCGTCGGC